>NZ_CP065410.1:5547500-6221060 GCF_020544405.1 Pseudomonas sp. IAC-BECa141
ATAGACATCTAAAATTCGCCGTCAACCCCTTATTTCAACTTTACTCAGATTTCAGCGTAATCCGTGCAAAAGCTTTCTTGCCCGCCTGACAAACGTGCGTCGCACCCAGTACGTATATAAAGGAACGATCAACCACCTCGCCATCTACACGCACACCACCGGAAGCCAGCAGATCACGAGCAGCCGCCGAGTTCTTCACCAGACCCGCCTTATTAAGAACAGCAGCAATCGGCATATCCTCAACCGCAGTCAACTCGACCTCTGGCAGATCATCCGGCAGCTCGCCATCCTTCATACGGTTACCCGCACCACGGTGAGCATTGGCTGCAGCCTCTTCACCATGGAAGCGCGCAACAATCTCTTCAGCCAGCTTGATCTTGATATCACGCGGATTAGCACCCGCTTCAACATCGGCGCGGAAAGCGTTTATCTCATCCATCGAACGGAAGCTGAGCAATTCGAAGTAGCGCCACATCAACGCATCGGGAATCGAAACCAGCTTGCTGTACATGACACCCGGTGCTTCCTGGATACCGACGTAGTTGCCCAGCGACTTGGACATCTTCTTCACGCCATCCAGACCTTCAAGCAATGGCATCGTCAGAATGCACTGCGCTTCCTGCCCATAACCACGCTGCAGCTCACGCCCCATCAGCAGGTTGAACTTCTGATCGGTACCACCCAGCTCAACGTCAGCGCGCAATGCTACAGAGTCATAACCCTGAACCAGCGGATAGAGGAATTCATGAATGGCGATCGGCTGGTTGGTGGTGTAGCGCTTGTCAAAGTCATCACGCTCGAGCATACGAGCGACGGTGTATTGCGAAGTCAGACGAATAAAGTCCGCAGGCCCCATCTGATCCATCCAGGTGGAGTTGAACGCGACTTCGGTTTTCGCCGGATCAAGAATCTTGAACACCTGAGTCTTGTAGGTCTCGGCGTTTTCCAGAACCTGCTCACGGGTCAACGGAGGACGCGTGGCGCTCTTGCCGCTCGGGTCACCAATCATCCCGGTGAAATCACCAATAAGGAAGATCACCTGATGCCCCAATTCCTGGAACTGGCGCAGCTTATTAATAAGCACAGTGTGACCAAGGTGCAGATCAGGCGCAGTTGGATCGAAGCCGGCCTTGATTCGCAGCGGCTGGCCACGCTTGAGCTTTTCGATAAGCTCGGACTCGACCAACAGTTCTTCCGCACCACGTTTAATCAGCGCTAGCTGCTCTTCAACCGACTTCATAACAGACCCGCAAGGCTCAGATTCAAAGGGAACCAACCATACAAGATCGCGCACCAAATACAAGTTTTGCCCGGCGCACGGACGTCAATCCACAGACAGGGCGTCCGTAGACTTGCTTCAGAGATGATTTGGTTATATTTTATACAGTTATTTCATCTTCATCATGTCATTCATCTTTTCCAATTCATCTTTTTCAAAGTCAAATTACTTATGACCACTGAACCGTCTAAAGCGCCACCGCTTTACCCGAAGACCCACCTGCTCGCCGCAAGTGGGATCGCCGCCCTTCTCAGTCTGGCGCTCCTGGTGTTTCCATCCAGTGATGTCGAAGCCAAAAAGACAACGCTGAGCCTTGAACTGGAAAGTCCTGCTGAACAACTGACACAAGATCAAGACGCTGCCGACGCAGTCCAAGCCACAAATGAGTCCGTAGCTTCCCCTTTCGCTCAGATCGAAAACAGCGCCGAAGAGACGCAGGAAACGGCTCAGGCCGCACCTGCGCCTACGCCGGCCGTCGAAGAAAAGAAGGCTCCAAATCACAGGGAAGTGCTCGTTTCCAAGGGCGATACGCTTTCTACACTGTTCGAGAAAGTCGGCCTTCCGGCCGCGACCGTTCATGAAGTGCTGGCCAGCGATAAACAAGCCAAGCAATTCAGTCAGCTCAAACATGGCCAGAAACTCGAATTCGAATTGAATCCACAGGGCCAACTGACCAACCTGCACACCAAGGTCAGCGACGTTGAAACCATCACCCTGACCAAGAACGACAAGGGTTATGTATTCAACCGCGTTACTGCCAAACCGACTGTCCGCACTGCTTATGTACACGGCGTGATCAACAGCTCGCTGTCGCAGTCCGCCGCCCGCGCAGGTCTGTCCCACAGCCTGACCATGGACATGGCCAGTGTCTTTGGCTACGACGTCGATTTCGCCCAGGATATCCGCCAGGGCGATGAGTTCGATGTGATCTATGAACAGAAAGTGGTCAACGGCAAAGCTGTTGGCAACGGTCCGATCCTGTCCGCCCGCTTCACCAACCGCGGCAAGACTTACACTGCGGTGCGTTACACCAACAAACAGGGCAACAGCAGCTACTACACGGCCGACGGCAACAGCATGCGCAAGGCGTTCATCCGCACACCGGTAGATTTCGCCCGCATCAGCTCGAAATTTTCCATGGGTCGCAAACACCCGATCCTCAACAAGATCCGCGCTCACAAAGGCGTTGACTACGCCGCGCCGCGCGGTACACCAATCAAGGCTGCCGGTGACGGCAAAGTGCTGCTGGCCGGCCGTCGCGGCGGTTACGGCAACACCGTGATCATCCAGCATGGAAACACGTACCGTACGCTGTATGGCCACATGCAGGGTTTCGCCAAGGGCGTGAAGACCGGCGGGACTGTCAAACAAGGCCAGGTGATCGGTTACATCGGCACCACTGGCCTGTCCACCGGTCCGCATCTGCACTATGAGTTCCAGGTCAACGGTGTTCACGTCGATCCATTGGGCCAGAAGCTGCCGATGGCCGACCCGATCGCCAAATCCGAACGCGCTCGCTTCCTGGCGCAGAGCCAGCCATTGATGGCTCGCATGGACCAGGAAAAGGCCACCATGCTGGCTTCGAGCAAACGTTAAGTCATGGCTCTGTATATCGGCGTGATGTCCGGCACCAGTCTCGACGGGCTGGACATCGCCCTGATCGAGCAATCCTCGGCGATCAACCTGGTCGCCACACACTACATACCCATGCCTGACACCCTGCGCGCCGAGCTGCTTGGCTTGTGCGCCAGCGGCCCTGACGAAATTGCCCGCTCGGCAATTGCCCAGCAAAACTGGGTGAAGCTCGCCGCGCAAGGGATCCATACTCTCCTTGAAAAGCAACAGCTCAAGCCTGAAGCCATTCGCGCGATCGGCAGCCACGGCCAGACCATTCGCCACGAACCTGCACGCGGCTTCACTGTGCAGATCGGCAACCCTGCCCTGCTGACCGAGCTGACCGGCATCACCGTCGTCAGCGACTTCCGTAGCCGCGATGTAGCCGCCGGCGGCCAAGGCGCTCCGCTGGTTCCTGCCTTTCATGAAGCGTTGTTCGAAGAGCGTACCGGTAACCGCGCAGTCCTGAATGTCGGCGGTTTCAGCAATCTCAGTCTGATCGAGCCGAACAAGCCTGTAGCCGGTTTCGACTGCGGGCCGGGGAATGTGCTGATGGATGCCTGGATTCATCAGCAACGGGGCGAGAACTACGACTGTAACGGGCAGTGGGCAGCCAGCGGCAAGGTCGAACCGACCCTGCTGAAAGCCCTGCTCAGCGATCCGTTTTTCGTGACCCAAGGCCCGAAGAGCACCGGCCGCGAAGTTTTCAACCTGCCATGGCTGGAGCAGCAACTGTCGCGCCTGCCAGGTTTCGCAGCCGAAAACGTACAGGCAACACTGCTCGAACTGACGGCGCTGACCATCGTCGAATCGCTGCAAAGCGCTCAATCGAATACCGAAGAGCTCCTGGTTTGTGGGGGCGGCGCCCACAACGCCACACTGATGAATCGCCTGGCCGGGCTGCTACCGAACGCCAAAGTCGCCAGCACATCGACCCACGGCGTCGATCCGGACTGGGTCGAGGCCATGGCCTTCGCCTGGCTGGCCCACTGCTGTCTGGAAGGGATCGCCGGCAATCGCCCGAGCGTTACCGGTGCCAAAGGCCTTCGCGTACTCGGCGCCATCTACCCCAACTGACAAAACCCAGACAACAAAACGCCGCAGAACCGTGAGGCTCTGCGGCGTTTTATTGTGTAGGGTGAAACGCTATCAGATCGAGAACGAGGAGCCGCAACCACAAGTAGTGGTGGCATTCGGGTTCTTGATCACGAAACGCGAACCTTCCAGACCTTCCTGGTAATCCACCTCGGCACCCGCCAGGTACTGGAAGCTCATCGGATCGACTACCAGACTGACGCCTTCGCGCTCGACAATGGTATCGTCCTCGGCCACATCTTCATCGAAGGTGAAGCCGTACTGAAACCCTGAACAACCGCCGCCCGTAACGAATACGCGCAGCTTCAAGCGATCATTCCCCTCTTCATCGACCAGGCTCTTCACCTTGTGCGCGGCACCTTGAGTGAATTGCAAAGCCGTGGGGGTGAAGGATTCGACGCTCATGCTGACTATCTCCCGGCGTTACGCCGCCATAATGCGTGATGACGCGCATTATCCGCTTGTCCTAGAAAATCGGTCAACTATTGTTACGGTATATCAATAAACCTGATCAACCGATCAGAATGCAAAAAGGCCCGTCAAACGGGCCTTTTTACCGAGCAAGATCAGCTGTTACGGCAGCATGCCCGCGTGGGACAGACCCAGACGCTCATCCAGCCCGAACAGGATGTTCATGTTCTGCACTGCCTGACCCGACGCACCCTTGACCAGATTGTCGATCACGGAAAGCACCACCACCAGATCGCCATCCTGCGGACGATGAACCGCAATTCGGCAGACATTGGCGCCACGCACGCTGCGGGTTTCCGGGTGGCTACCAGCCGGCATCACGTCGACGAACGGCTCATTGGCATAACGCTTTTCGAACAACGCCTGCAGATCCACCGAACGATCCACCACGGTCGCGTAGAGCGTGGAGTGAATGCCACGGATCATCGGAGTCAGGTGCGGCACAAAGGTCAGACCGACATCCTTGCCTGCGGCACGACGCAGTCCCTGGCGAATTTCCGGCAGGTGGCGGTGACCTTTCACCGCATAAGCCTTCATGCTTTCCGACGTCTCGGAGTACAGCGAGCCTACGGCAGCACCGCGACCGGCACCGCTGACGCCAGACTTGCAGTCGGCGATCAGGTGCGAAGCGTCGGCAATGCCCGCCTCAAGCAACGGCAGGAAACCCAGCTGCGTCGCGGTCGGATAGCAACCCGGCACGGCAATCAGACGCGCCTTCCTGATTTGCTCGCGATTGACTTCCGGCAAGCCGTAAACCGCCTCGTCCAGCAACTCCGGCGCGCCGTGCGGCTGGCCGTACCACTTGGCCCACTCATCGGCGTCCTGCAGACGGAAGTCTGCCGACAGGTCGATGACCTTGGTGCCGGCCGCCAGCAACTCGCCGGCCAGTGCATGGGCAACGCCGTGCGGAGTGGCGAAGAACACCACGTCGCAAGCGCCCAGGGTCTTGATGTCCGGCACGCTGAATGCCAGACCGTCATAGTGACCGCGCAGGTTCGGGTACATATCAGCCACGGCCAGACCGGCCTCGGATCGGGAAGTGATTACCACCACTTCTGCCTGCGGATGCTGTGCCAACAGACGCAGCAATTCGACACCGGTGTAACCCGTGCCGCCGACGATACCGACCTTGACCATAAACCTGCCCTCAACGAACCCACTGGAAAGCCGTCGATAATAGGGGCCGCGCGCCCCTGCGACAACCGCCAAGGTGACGTGCGGACGCTCAAGCCTCTACTATCCGGCCTACCGTGAATTGGGGAATAACCAAAAATGCTCTATCTATGGATCAAAGCGCTTCATATCGTCAGCATCGTGTGCTGGTTTGCCGGCCTCTTCTATCTTCCGCGACTGTTCGTTTATCACGCGCAAAGTGAAGACACGATCAGCAAGGAACGCTTCAGCATCATGGAGCGCAAGCTGTATCGCGGCATCATGGGCCCGGCAATGATCGCCGCGCTGATCTTCGGCGGCTGGCTGATCTACCTGAACCCGGGCATCTTCAGCAGCGGTGGCTGGATCCACGCCAAACTGACCCTGGTCGTGCTGTTGATTGGTTACCACCACATGTGCGGCGCGCAGGTAAAACGTTTTGCCCGTGGCGAGAACACCCGCAGCCATGTCTTTTATCGCTGGTTCAATGAAGTGCCGGTTCTGATATTGCTGGCTATCGTAATTCTGGTCGTGGTCAAGCCGTTCTAACTTCAACAAATACAACTTTCCGGGGTACTTCCGATGTCGCTGCCCACTCTGCTCGAACAACGTCTGCGTCTGCCTGTGGTGGCAGCGCCGATGTTCCTGATCTCCAATCCTGAACTGGTGCTGGCTTGTTGCCGCAACGGCGTGGTTGGCAGCTTCCCGGCGCTGAACCAACGCGAAAGCAGCGGGTTCAAGGCCTGGCTGGAGCAGATCGAAGCGGGACTGGCGACACTCGAGAACCCGGCGCCTTATGCCGTGAATCTGATTGTTCACAAGAGCAATCCACGCCTGGAGGCGGATCTGAACATCTGCGTCGAGCACAAGGTACCTATCGTCATCACCAGCCTCGGCGCGGTGAAGGAAGTGGTAGACGCCGTGCACAGTTACGGCGGCCTGGTCTTCCATGACGTGACGACCCGCCGCCACGCAGAAAAAGCCGCCGAGGCCGGTGTGGATGGTTTGATCGCCGTCGCAGCCGGCGCCGGTGGGCACGCCGGCACCTGGAGCCCGTTCTCGCTGATCGCCGAGATCCGCGAGTTCTTCGACAAGACTCTGTTGCTTGCAGGATGTTTGAACCATGGGCATGAGATTCTCGCCGCACAACTGCTCGGCGCGGATCTGGCCTACCTCGGCACGCGATTTATCGGCACCACTGAAAGTCATGCGCCTGACGCCTACAAGAAGATGCTGCTGACTGCCAAAGCAGCCGACATCATTCATACTCCTGCCGTGTCCGGTGTTCCGGCCAGTTTCATGCGCCAAAGCCTGGAGGCCGCCGGTTTCGACATGGCAGCCCTGCAAGGCAAGGGTGAAGTTAATTTCGGCGACAAGCTCAAGCCGATCAACGACGAAGCCAAGGCCTGGAAAACCGTGTGGTCAGCGGGCCAGGGCGTAGGGCAGATCGATGATCTGCCAGGCGTGGATCAACTGGTGACGCGTCTCGATGCTGAATACCGCCAGGCCCTGGAGCACGCAGCGCAACTGCCGAAACGCTGGCCGCGCTGAATGAAACCCGGCCGGTCGCTGCCTGACCGGCCTCACACTGACTGCCCCCCTTCAATTTATCTCGCGACAAGGATGCCTCGGCCATGAGCGAACCCCGTTACAAGATCGTTTTCGACGGCGCGCTCCAGCCTGGCGTCGACATCACCACGGCCAAGCTCAACCTGGCCAATCTGTTCAAAAGCGATGTCGCCGCCATCGAGCGCCTGTTCAATGGCCGCACCGTCGCGCTCAAGCGTGATCTTTCGCATAGCGATGCGCAGACTTATCTGCAAGCGCTGAGCAAGACCGGGATCGATGCCCGGATCGAAGCGGAAACGCCCATCGAACTGAATCTGTCGGATGTCCACGAGCAAAGCGCTGCCGTCGCGGAGCCTGATTCGCCTTATGCGCCCCCTCGCGCCGCCGTCGGCGAAAACCTGCCGGCATTTGCGCCGCTGAAGCCGTTCGGTGCTGAAGGCAGGATCGGCCGCTTGCGTTATCTGGCATGGTCGATGGTGTTGAGCCTGGTAACCCTGCCAATCGTCAGCGTGTTCGCGCTGATCGGCCTGGGCCTGGTCAGCGCCGACTCGACGACCGGCCTGATCATCGGCGGTCTCCTCGCCTTCTTCCTGTTTCTGGCCTTCGCGATCATTGGCATCCTGTTCAGCATTCAGCGCTTGCACGATATCGGCTGGTCGGGATGGCTGTGGCTGCTGACCCTGGTTCCATTCGTGGGCAGTTTCTTCCCGCTGGTGATCATGGTCGTGCCGGGCAATACCGGCGCCAACCGCTATGGCCCGCCGCCGCCGCCGAACAGCACGGCAGTCAAAGTGCTGTGTTCGCTGTGGATCGTGTTTATCGGGTTGTTCTTTGTGGGTGGCATGCTGGGCGGGATCACTGCCATCCAGCAGGAATATGAAAGCAGCCTTGAAAGCAGCTACGAGAGCGGTTCGGTGAACACCGATGAAATCGATGTCGAAGTCGAGCCCGCCGCGAATTCGGCAGACGATGCAGCCGAAGCCGCCCTCGCCCCTGTAGACTCTGCGAAAGAATGAACAACGCTCCCCGCCGTGACACCTGCGTCCACGGCGCGGCGCTGTTGCGATGGAGATTTGCATGACCCGTTACGCTCTGATCACCGGCGCCTCCAGCGGCATCGGCCTGGCCATGGCCGAAGCCCTGGCGCGCCGTGGCCGCAGCCTGATTCTGGTGGCCCGACAGCGTGATCAGCTGGAAAGCATCGCGATTGAACTGACTCAACGCTTCGGCGTGGAAGTGCTGTTCCGCGCCTGTGATCTCGGTGAGCCGCTGCGCCTGTCCGGTTTTCTGCTGGAGCTCGAAGAAGGCGACCGGCAGATCGATCTATTGGTCAACTGTGCCGGCATCGGTACTTGCGGCCCGTTCCTTGCCCAGGACTGGATGACCGAACAGGACCTGATCGAAGTGAACATCCTCGCCCTTACCCGCCTCTGCCAT
Source organism: Pseudomonas sp. IAC-BECa141 (assembly GCF_020544405.1). NCBI lineage: Bacteria > Pseudomonadati > Pseudomonadota > Gammaproteobacteria > Pseudomonadales > Pseudomonadaceae > Pseudomonas > Pseudomonas sp. IAC-BECa141. Next base: position 5,556,118 of record NZ_CP065410.1, read on the forward strand.
GCCATCGGCAACAGCATGGCGTTGCAGGGCGGCGGGCAGATTCTCAATGTCGCGTCGGTGGCGGCTTTCAACCCCGGGCCGTGGATGAGCACCTACTACGCCAGCAAGGCGTATGTCCTGCACTTCTCGGAAGCACTTCGAGTGGAACTGAAGAAATGCGCGGTCAAGGTGTCGGTTCTCTGCCCCGGCCCGACTCGCACCGCGTTCTTCAGCACGGCACAACTGAACAACGACAAGCTCAACGCCAGCAAATTGCTGATGAGTCCCGAGGAAGTCGCGCTGTATACCGTGCGCGCCCTGGAGAAAAACCGCGCGATCATCATTCCCGGACGCCGAAACCGCTGGTTCGCCTTTCTGCCCCGGCTCGGTTCGCGCTGGCTCAATCGCACAATTGTCGGCATGGTCAACAAGGCTTACTGCCCGCGCTGAAGGGCCGGCAGGCAAATGACTGGGCGCGGTGTGCCCTCGTGGGTACACTCAGTCCAGCTCAAACAACGGAGAAAACAGCTGTGGATACTCTGTTCACCAAGATCATCAACCGGGAAATCCCGGCGAAGATCATCTACGAGGACGACCAGGTTCTGGCGTTCCACGACATCGCCCCACAGGCACCGGTGCATTTTCTGGTGATCCCGAAGAAACCGGTGCGCACCCTCAACGACCTGACCGAAGACGACAAGGCACTGGCCGGGCACATCCTGTTTACCGCTCAGCGTCTGGCGCTGGAGCTGGGTTGCGAGGAAGGCTTCCGGGTGGTGATGAACTGCAATGAAATGGGCGGGCAGACTGTCTACCACATTCACATGCACGTACTCGGTCAACGCCAGATGAACTGGCCTCCGGGCTGATTGAACCCAAAGATCGGTGGGAGCGCCCTGCTCCCACGTGACCCAGCGCAAACCTTCCCCGGCCGATTCAGTTAAACTGGCCGCCGAGATTCCTCCCGGAGGTCAGCATGACTACCCAACGTCACTACTCGCCCATTGATCGTCTTCTGCTGCAAGCCGATGCCGCGATGCGTACCTTGCTGCCATTCAGCGGCCAGCCGTACCGTCCGTCGCCGGCAATCGTGCAGCCCGATGTGCAGATGAGCGATGAAGACACCCGCCACGTCGCCGGCCTGATGCGCATCAACCACACCGGTGAAGTCTGCGCCCAGGCGCTGTATCAGGGCCAGGCCCTGACCGCCAAGTTGCCGCAGGTGCGCGAGGCCATGGAGCATGCGGCTGAAGAAGAGATCGATCATCTGGTCTGGTGCGAACAGCGCATTCACCAGTTGGGCAGCCACACCAGCGTGCTCAATCCGCTGTTCTATGGCATGTCGTTCGGCATCGGCGCAGTCGCCGGGTTGATCAGCGACAAGGTCAGCCTCGGATTTGTCGCCGCCACCGAGCATCAAGTCTGCAAACATCTGAACGAGCATCTTGAGCAACTGCCGGCCGAGGACGAAAAATCCCGGGCGATTCTGGAGCAGATGCGTATAGATGAAGAACATCATGCGGAGAGTGCACTGGAGGCCGGTGGTTTCCGTTTCCCGGCGCCGGTGAAGTTCGGCATGAGCCTGCTGGCCAAAGTGATGACCAAGAGCACTTACCGGATCTGAAAAACGCCCACAAAAAAGGCGACTGCCGCAAAGCAGTCGCCTTTTTTTGTGCCCGGATTTCTTAGCTCGGCATATTGCGCGCGTAGAAGATTTCCAGCATTTCGTGTTTCACACGCTCGGTCACCTGAGCGCGTTGCTCGGAAGACAGGTTGCTGGTGGCATCACCGAACAGGTAGTTATCCAGTTCGAAGTTCTTCAGCAGCATTTTGGTGTGGAACAGGTTTTCCTGATACACGTTCACGTCGGTCATCTGGTACGCGTCGCGGGTGTCTTCGGAGAGGTAGTTCTGGATCGAGTTGATCTCGTGGTCGATGAAATGCTTGTTGCCTTCAACGTCACGGGTGAAGCCGCGCACACGGTAATCCACGGTCACGATGTCCGAATCGAACTGGTGAATGAGGAAATTGAGTGCTTTGAGCGGTGAAATGACACCACAGGTCGACACGTCGATGTCCACACGGAAAGTCGCGATACCGGCGTCCGGATGGATTTCAGGGTAGGTGTGCACCGTGATGTGGCTCTTGTCGAGGTGGGCCAGGATGATTTCGGGCAACGGGCCCGGGGACTCTTCGATCTGGCTTTCGGTCGGGGTCACCGGCTCTTCCGAGATCAGAATCGTGACGCTGGCACCCTGAGGCTCATAGTTCTGACTCGCAATGTTCAGAATGTTGGCACCAATGATTTCGACAACTTCCGTGAGGATCTGCGTCAGGCGTTCGGCGTTGTACTCTTGATTGATGTACTCGACGTAAGCCTGCTGGTCTTGCGGGGTTTCCGCGTAGCAGATGTCATAGATGTTGAAGCTCAAGGTCTTTGTCAGGTTATTGAACCCGTGGAGCTTGAGTTTGCTTTTCACCGTTAAAAACTCTCTATGTATGCGGCACGGCCGCGTGATCAAGCATGCCCGTCAAGTGCGAACAACGCACCTGCGTAGGACGGTTAACACCTCTTCGCGATGGCGATTTTGGTTATCTGTTCAGGCGGATGACCCGTCGGTTGACTGATCACTGCCCTGAAAAAAGTGGCGCATTATGCAGACGTCAGCGGGGGATCGCCAGAGTCTGCACTGCTTTTATGATAGTTGAGTGTCGGCTCAGCCGAGTTCGACGATTTCGTAGTCGTGGGTGATCGCTACACCGGCCGCGCCGAGCATGATCGAGGCCGAGCAATACTTCTCGGCAGACAGTTCGATAGCGCGCTTGACCTGGGCTTCTTTCAGACCACGCCCCTTGACCACAAAGTGCATGTGGATCTTGGTGAACACTTTCGGATCTTCGGTCGCGCGCTCGGCTTCCAGAAAGGCCTCGCAGCTTTCAACGGCCTGACGGGACTTCTTCAGAATGCTGACCACGTCGAAATTACTGCAACCGCCGACACCCAGCAGGAGCATTTCCATCGGGCGGACACCCAGGTTACGACCACCGGCGTCCGGCGGACCGTCCATGACCACGACATGACCGCTGCCGGATTCGCCGAGGAACATGGCTTCGCCAGCCCATTGGATGCGTGCCTTCATCGCCAAGACTCCACTGTAGAAAAAAGGGTCGCCAGCTTAGCACAGGGCCCTGCCCGGACAGCGAGCAGGTTCCTAGGACAAATGCACCTTTGACGTAGGTGATTTCTCGAAATTTCGACGAAGTGTCTGGTAAGCTGGCGCCAATTCGCTGGCGCCCTAGCCAGACTGTGGAGCGACCGCCTCAGCGCCTCATATAAAAACCAAATATAACCGTGCAGTCTTTTCGGGATACAACCATGGTTGGTATTACCCCCACACCCAAAATCAAGAACCTCGACAAGTTGCTGATGCATTGCCAGCGCCGACGTCATGCGGCCAAGAGCAACATCATCTGCGCCGGGGATCGCTCCGACACGCTGTACTTCATCATCCGCGGCTCGGTCACGATCCTGATCGAGGATGACGACGGCCGCGAGATGATCATCGCGTACCTGAACGCCGGGGACTTCTTCGGTGAGCTGGGCCTGTTCGAAGAAGCCGGCCAGGAACAACAGCGCAGCGCCTGGGTGCGGGCCAAGGTTGAATGCGAAGTCGCGGAAATCAGCTACGCCAAGTTCCGCGAACTGTCGCAACAGGATCCAGACATTCTTTACGTCCTCAGCGGACAAATCGCACAACGCCTGCGTAATACCACGCGCAAGGTCGGCGACCTGGCGTTCTTCGACGTCACCGGCCGTGTCGCTCGCTGTTTGCTCGAGCTGTGCAAACAACCGGACGCCATGACCCACCCCGACGGCATGCAGATCAAGGTGACCCGTCAGGAAATCGGCCGGATTGTCGGTTGCTCGCGAGAGATGGTCGGTCGCGTGCTCAAGGATCTTGAGGAGCGCAACCTGGTGGATGTGAAAGGCAAGACCATGGTGGTCTTCGGCACTCGCTGAGTTCCAAAGCTCAGCCGGCGTAGATCTGCGCCAGCATCAAACGAAAGAGTTCATCGAGACGTGCCAAGGCATGGGGCGCGGGGAATTTTTCATGCAGAGCGATGTGGCTGGCGGCACGTACCCGATGCTCCAGACCACACGCTTCGTTGAAGCGGTTGACCGCCGCGACCATCGACTCACGCTCGTCATCCACCAGCATCGCACCGTGAACCAACCCCACCGGACGCTGACCGCCCTGACTCTGACGCCAGCGCTGGGCGGTGCCGACCATCTTGCGACCGTCGAGATTGACGTTGAAGCGCCCATCGCAGAACGCCCCGTCGATTTCACCCAACGACGAAGTGCCACCCAACTCATCCAGCAACTCGCAGATCGGGTCGCACAACCGCCGATAACCGGTTTCGATGCGGTTCAGATCGCCTTCGCTGCGAGGCGGCGCATAGACCAGTGCAATGTTGATGGTGGAAGCCGATTGCGGAACAGGTTCGCCGCCGGTTTCACGCAACAGCACCGGCCAACCGGCAGCAGCGGAGACTTCGCAGGCGTGATCGAATCCGGGCAAGCGATTCAAACGGCGCGGCATGACCAAAGCACGGTCGCTGGGTTGCCAAAAAAGCAGACCAGATTCGGCATCACCAGCGCAGACCGAGGCCAGAAGATCCTGTTCGGCTTGCAGGCCGGCTTCGATGGTCAGGGAGGTGGGGATCATAAGGTTTCCATAGGACGCTGAGTCTGAGGTGAATCTTATGCCGCCTTCGCGGGCAAGCCCGCTCCATCAAGGGCCGGGCGCCTGCGAAGACTCGATCAGTCGAGGGTCGAACCGCTCACCGGGACGCCGCGTTCCGGGAAGAACAGACGCTGCAGTTCGATGCCCGGGCTTTCGGCGCGCATGAACGCTTCGCCGACCAGGAACGCGTAAACATCGCTGATTTCCATCAGTTCGACATCGGCACGATTGAGGATCCCGCTCTCGGTGACCACCAGCCGATCGCGCGGAATGCGTGGCAGCAGGTCGAGGGTGGTTTCCAGACTGACATCAAAGGTGTGCAGATTGCGGTTGTTGACCCCGACCAGTGGCGTGTCGAGGGTTTTCAACGCGCGCTCCAGCTCGTCGCCGTCGTGCACTTCCACCAACACGTCGAGGCCGACGTCTTTGGCGACTGACGCCAGTTCAGCCATTTTCACGTCATCCAGCGCAGCGACGATCAACAGCACGCAATCGGCGCCAAGGGCACGGGCTTCGACGATCTGATACGGATCGATCATGAAGTCCTTGCGGATCACCGGCAGCGAGCACGCGGCGCGGGCCTGTTGCAGGTAAACATCGGCGCCCTGGAAGTAGTCGATATCGGTCAGCACCGACAGGCAGGTCGCCCCGCCCTTCTCGTAACTTTTGGCGATGTCGGCGGGAACGAAGTCCTCGCGGATCACGCCCTTGCTCGGCGATGCCTTCTTGATTTCGGCAATCACTGCCGGTTGTTTCTTCTTGGCCTGCGCCAGCAATGCCTGGGCAAAACCACGGGGTGCATCGGCCGCCTTGGCCAGACTTTCCAGCTCGCTCAGGCTCACACGGGCGCTACGCTCGGCGACTTCCTGAACCTTGCGGGCCAGAATGTTTTCCAGAACCGTCGGTACACTCATCCCTCATTCTCCACTTTGAATACCGCGGTAAAGGCACCCAACTCCTCGAGTTTTTCCCGAGCAAGACCGGTGTGCAGAGCGTCGTGGGCCAGAGCCACGCCCTCTTTCAGACTTGTCGCCAGATCGGCTGCATACAGCGCCGCACCGGCATTGAGCACGATCATTTCGGCAGCCTTCTGACCGTTCTCGGTCTTGCGCTTGCCCAGTGCATCGCGGATCAGCGCCAGCGAGGCTTCCGGGCCTTCGACCGACAGACCGTGCAGGCTCTGGCTCTTCATGCCCAGATCTTCCGGTTCGACCCAATATTCGGTGATTTGATCGTCCTTCAACTCGGCAACAAAGGTGGGTGCCGCCAGACTGAATTCGTCCAGACCATCCTTCGAATGCACCACCAGCACGTGTTTACTGCCAAGACGCTGCAAGACTTCAGCCAACGGCCGGCACAGCGCAGGCGTGAACACGCCCACCACCTGATGTTTCACACCGGCCGGATTCGTAAGCGGGCCGAGCATGTTGAACAAGGTACGCAGGCCGAGATCGCGACGCGGGCCGGCAGCGTACTTCATGGCTTTGTGGTGAGTCTGGGCAAACATGAAACCGATGCCGACGTTGTCGATACAGCGCGCCACCTGAACCGGGGTCAGGTTGAGGTAGATGCCGGCGGCCTCCAGCAGATCGGCGCTGCCGCTCTTGCCCGACACTGCACGGTTACCGTGTTTGGCCACGGTGCAACCCGCCGCGGCGACCACAAAGGACGATGCGGTCGACACGTTGAAAATGTTCGCGCCGTCACCGCCGGTGCCGACCACGTCGACCACGCGGTCGAGAGTCTGGAGTTCGACCTTGTCCGCCAGCTCGCGCATCACCGACACAGCGCCGACGATTTCGTCGATGCTTTCGCTCTTCATGCGCATGGCCATCATGAACGCGCCGATCTGCGCGTCCGTGCATTGGCCGGTCATGATTTCGCGCATCACGTCGCGCATTTCCTCGGTGCTGAGGTCGAGGTGATCGACGATACGGCTCAGGGCTGTCTTGATATTCATGGAAAGTCCTTAGCGCGTGCCGCCAGTTTGTTTGAGGAAGTTGGCGAACAGTTCATGGCCCTGTTCGGTGAGGATCGATTCCGGGTGGAACTGTACGCCCTCGATGTTCAGGGTTTTGTGACGCAGGCCCATGATTTCGTCGACCGAGCCGTCATCGTGCTGAGTCCACGCGGTCAGCTCCAGGCAATCGGGCAACGTTTCGTGTTTGACGATCAGGGAATGATAGCGGGTGACGGTCAGCGGGCGGTTCAGACCGGCAAACACGCCCTTGTCCTCGTGAAATACCGGGCTAGTCTTACCGTGCATCACCTGTCGGGCGCGGACGACATCCCCGCCAAAGGCCTGGCCGATGGACTGGTGGCCGAGGCAGACGCCCAGGATCGGCAGTTTGCCGGCAAAGTGCTTGATGGCTTCGATGGAAATGCCGGCTTCGGTCGGCGTACACGGGCCTGGGGACACAACGATCCGCTCAGGGTTGAGCGCTTCGATTTCGGCGATGGTCAATTCGTCGTTGCGCACCACTTTGACCTCGGCTCCCAGCTCGCCGAGGTATTGCACAACGTTGTAAGTAAAGGAGTCGTAGTTGTCGATCATCAGCAACATGGCGTTTCGAACCTCTTGAATTCTGACTTGAAAACAGCCTTCGGATGACTTGCCAGAGCGCTGCACACTGGCGGACGCGCAGGTCGCATCGGCACAGCGGCATTTCAAAGGGGCAAGGAAGGCAAAGCGATACAGATCCGGCGGGGCCGGCAGAAAAGATTCAGGCGCGCCAACGCCAGCGGGCGTGTGCCTTGATGACTTGATCCAGAAGTTTGCTGGTGATCAACACGGGGAAGGTCTCGTTCATACGTTTCGGCACAGTAACTTAGCTGGGCGGAGCGTGCAATATGGCCGGGGCCGCGGGGATAAAACAATGGGAGGGTTGACGACCGATGGCAAAACGCCGGAAGTTTTTGGTACTGTCGTTTCGTTCACTACAACAATAAATAAACGGACTGCTCATGATCAAACAGACATTGTTTGTACCGCTCGCCGGATGCCTGCTCGCGATGGCTTGCGCCCAGGCAAACGCCTCACCCAATCCTTATTCGAATTTCGTGGTTTTCGGCGACAGCCTCAGCGACGCGGGAACCTTCACCGACAGCGGCGGCCCGGCCGGATCGGGCAAACGCTTCACCAACCGCACGGGGCCGAACTATCAGGACGGCAGCGGTGAGTTCTATTCGCTCAACGCCACCCAATTGCTCGGCGGCCGCCTCGGCTTCACACCGGACCAGACCGCCGCCTCGTCGTCTACCGTACGTCCCGACCAAGGCTTGCCGGATGGCAATAACTGGGCCGTGGGCGGCTACCGCACCGACCAGATTCTCGACTCGATCACCAGCCAGTCCGCCACTGGCGAACGCACCCGCGCCGGTTACCTGCCGTCGAACGGCTTCCGTGCCGACCCGAATGCCCTGTATTACCTGACCGGGGGCGGCAACGACTTCCTTCAGGGCCGCGTCACCAGTCTTCCTCAGGCGAATGCCGCCGCCGATCGACTGGTCGACAGCGTACGCACACTGCAAGGTGCCGGCGCCCGTTACATCATGGTCTGGCTGTTGCCGGACATCGGCCTGACACCAGCCATCAACGGCTCGCCGCTGCAAGCCTTCACCTCGCAACTCAGCGCCCAGTTCAATACCGAACTGGTCAGCCAGTTGCAGAGCGTCAACGCCAACGTCATTCCGCTGAACGTTCCGGTTCTGCTCAAAGAGGCATTCGCCAATCCGGCGCAGTTCGGCCTGGCCACTGACCAGAACCTGGTCGGCACCTGCTTCAGCGGCAGCGGCTGTACCGAGAACGCCCGATACGGGATCAACAGCGCCACCCCGGACCCGACCAAGCTGATCTACAACGACGCCGTCCACCCGACCGAGGCCGGGCAGCGCCTGATTGCCGATTACGCTTATTCGCTGCTGGCCGCGCCATGGGAAGCAACCCTGTTACCGCAAATGGCTCAAGGCACCTTGCGTTCGCATCAGGACGAATTGCGTAACCAGTGGCTGGCGGATTGGGAAAACTGGCAGGCCGTTGGCCAATGGCGGGCGATTGTCGCCGGTGGCGGCCAGCATCAGGATTTCGATAGCCAGCGCAGCGGCGCCAGCGCCGACGGCAACGGTTACAACCTGAACATCGGCGGCAGCTACCGTCTCAACGACGCGTGGCGCGTGGGCGTGGCGGCGGGTTTCTACAACCAGAAACTGGAGGCCGGCGACAATGATTCGGACTACAAGCTGAACACTTATCTGGGTACCGCGTTCGCCCAGTATCAGCAGAACCGCTGGTGGGGTGATGCCGCAGTGACCGCCGGGCATCTGGATTACGACAGCCTCAAACGCAAATTCCAGCTGGGGGTCAACGAGCGCGGTGAGAAAGGCGATACCGACGGTTATGTTCTGGCCTTCAGCGGACGCGTGGGTTACGACATTGCGCCGCAAGCGAGCAGCCCATGGCATCTGTCGCCGTTCGTCAGTGCCGACTTTGCCAAGGTTGAAGTCGATGGATATTCGGAAAACGGCGCCGACTCCACCGCACTGACGTTCGATGACCAGTCGCGCATTTCCCGGCGTCTCGGCCTCGGGATCCAGGGCAAGTATCAGATCACCTCGCAGACCCAGGTGTTCGGCGAATTCGCCCATGAGCGCGAGTACAACGACGACACCCAGAATGTGACGATGAACCTCAACAGCCTGCCGAACAACCGCTACACCCTGGCCGGCTACGCCCCTCAAACCAACCTGAACCGCCTGAACCTGGGCGTGAGCCACAACCTCACCAAGGACCTGGCATTGCGCGCCAGCTACGACATCCGCAAGGATGACGACTTCACCCAGCAAGGGATCAACGTCGGCGTAGCGCTCGACTTCTGATTCGCAGGCCACAAAAAAACGCGGCGCCCTCACAGGCGCCGCGTTTTTTTGTGGCTGAATCATCAATCACTCAGTCCGGGGTTTGCTCGGCCAGCGCAACAGCGCGGAACATTGCCCGGCGCTTGTTGATGGTTTCTTCCCATTCCAGCGCCGGCACCGAGTCGGCGACGATACCGCCACCGGCCTGCACGTGCAGTTCGCCGTTCTTGATCACGGCGGTGCGGATCGCAATCGCAGTGTCCATGTTGCCGTTCCAGGCGAAGTAGCCGACCGCACCGCCATACACACCACGCTTGACCGGCTCCAGCTCGTCGATGATTTCCATCGCGCGGATCTTCGGTGCGCCGGACAAGGTACCCGCCGGCAGGATCGCCCGCAGCGCGTCCATCGCCGTCAGCCCGGTTTTCAACTGACCGGTCACGTTGGACACGATGTGCATCACGTTGGAATAACGCTCGATGACCATCTTCTCGGTGAGCTTCACCGAACCGATTTCCGAAACGCGACCGGTGTCGTTGCGTCCGAGATCGATCAGCATCAGGTGCTCGGCGATCTCCTTGTCGTCCGACAGCAGGTCTTCTTCCAGCGCCACGTCCGCCTCTTCGGTAGCCCCGCGAGGACGGGTGCCGGCAATCGGGCGTACGGTGATCAGGTTGTCTTCGACCCGCACCAGCACTTCCGGCGAACTGCCGACGACATGGAAATCGCCGAAGTTGAAGAAGTACATGTAGGGGGTCGGGTTGAAGCAACGCAGCGCGCGGTACAGATCGATGGGTGCCGCCTTGAAGTCGATCGACATGCGCTGGGACGGCACGACCTGCATGCAGTCACCGGCGAGGATGTATTCCTTGATGGTGTCGACGGCTTTTTCGTAGTCGTCCTGAGTGAAACTGGAGCGGAACACCGGCTCGGCGGCCTGCTGCTTGCTGAAGTCCAGGCCACGGCGCGGGGTGATCGGCTGACGCAGTTTTTCCAGCAGTTGCTGCAATTGCGCCTGGCCCTGCTCGTAGGCATCGGCCTGCGCCGGATCGGCCAGCACGATCGCGTGCATCTTGCCGGCGAGGTTGTCGAACACCACCACCGCATCGGAAACCATCAGCAGGATGTCCGGCACGCCCAGCGGATCCGGGTTCGGGCATTTGCCGAGGCGCTTCTCTACATAGCGCACGCAGTCGTAACCGAAGTAACCCACAAGGCCACCGTTGAAACGCGGCAGACCGGCGATGGTCGGCACGTTGTAGCGGGCCTTGAAGGTTTCAACGAAAGCCAACGGGTCTTCGACGTCGTGGCTTTCGGTCTCGACGCCATCGACGGTGATGCTGACGTGATGATCGTGAACCCGCAGCACGGTGCGGCACGGCAGGCCGATGATCGAGTAACGGCCCCATTTCTCGCCGCCCTGCACCGATTCGAGCAGGTAGGAGTTGGGCTGGTCGGCCAGTTTCAGGTAGATCGACAGCGGCGTGTCGAAGTCGGCCAGGGTTTCACAGGCCAGCGGGATGCGGTTGTAGCCATCAGCGGCCAGACGCAGGAATTCTTCGCGAATCATAGGGTGCCTCGTGGTGTGAGGTGCAAATCAGTCAGGTGTGCAAACGCGCCGGCAGGCCGGCCAGGAACAAGTCAGGCGCGCCAACGCCAGCGGGCCAGGGCCTTGATGACTTTCATCCAGAGTTTGCGGGTGACCACCACGATGGCGTTTCCAGAAGGGGATTGAGAAGCGTCGGGCAACGTTATCTCAGCGGCCGTATCCAGGCAACCGGGAATTAGCTTGCGCAGATCGTCGATGACCAGCGCCGGGGATTCCTCGGCGATCGGCCGGCCATGGTTGTAGCCGTAACTCAGCGCAACACATTTGACCCCCGCCGCTTTCGCCGCCAGCACGTCGCTGCGCGAATCGCCGACGAACAGCGATTGCGAGGCCGGAATGCCGGACATCTTCATGACAAAGAACAGCGCTGCCGGGTCAGGCTTTTTCTGCGGCAGCGTATCGCCGCCGATGATCCACTTGAAGTAGCGGCCGATCTTCATCTGATCCAGCAGCGGCGCGACGAAGCGCTCCGGCTTGTTGGTGATCAGCGCCATGGCCACGCCCTGCTTGTGCAGCCATTTCAGGGTGTCACGCACGCCGGGATAGACCACGGTCAGTTCATGGCTGGCGCCGTAGGCTTCCATGAATACCTCCAGCGCATGCTCGGCTTCGACGTCATCCACGGCGGAATGATCGATGCCGCCGGCCAAGGCGCGGCGCACCAGCACCGGCGCGCCGTTGCCGACCCACTCGCGCACCGACTCGATACCGGCAGGCTTGCGCCCGAGGGAGAGCAGCATGTTATCCACCGCCGCCGCCAGGTCGGGTACCGAATCGATCAGCGTGCCATCCAGATCGAACATCACCAACCGCGGCAGTTGCCCCGGGAACAGCTGCTCAAAACCGCTCATGGGCGAGCCAGCGCCAGTTCGGAACGCATCTTGTCGATGACTTCCTGATAGTTCGGCGCATTGAAGATCGCCGAGCCGGCCACAAAGGTGTCGGCGCCAGCGGCAGCGATTTCACGGATATTGTTGACGTTGACGCCGCCGTCGATTTCCAGGCGGATGTCACGGCCCGAGGCATCGATGATCGCGCGCGCTTCGCGCAGCTTGTCGAGGGTGCCCGGAATGAATTTCTGCCCGCCGAAGCCCGGGTTGACGCTCATCAACAGGACCATGTCGACTTTGTCGATCACGTACTTGAGCACGTCCAGCGGGGTCGCCGGGTTGAACACCAGGCCGGACTTGCAGCCGCCTTCACGAATCAGTTGCAGCGAACGATCGACGTGCAGCGTGGCTTCCGGGTGGAAGGTGATGTAAGTGGCGCCGGCCTCGATGAAGTCGCCGACGATGCGATCCACCGGGCTGACCATCAGGTGCGCGTCGATCGGCGCGGTAATGCCGTACTTGCGCAGCGCGGCGCAGACCATCGGGCCGATGGTCAGGTTCGGCACATAATGGTTGTCCATGACATCGAAGTGAACGAAGTCGGCACCGGCGGCCAGAACGTTGTCCACTTCCTCGCCGAGGCGGGCGAAGTCGGCGGAGAGAATCGACGGAGCAATAACGAAGGGCTGCATGACGCACCTTTTCTGAGCTAAATCACGATGGCGCGCATTGTATACCTCAAGTTTCCGCGCGCGCACCGTGACCGCGATGATTGGGTTGTGCCATGACCGGCGGCCGGGCGGTTCTCAGTACGCCGCCCGGTAGATCTTCTCGATGTCGGCGGCGCTGAGCTTGCGCGGGTTGTTGCGCATCAGGCGCTCGATCCCCGCGGCCTCTACGGCCATGGCCGGGATCGCCTCTTCGGGCACGCCGAAACTGCGCAGACCCAGCGGAATTTCTACCGCCGCGCACAGTTCGGTCATCGCCGCGACGGCGCTGTCGGCCGCTTCATTGAAACTCAGATGAGCGGTCTTTACCCCCATGGCTTCGGCAATATCCTGCATCCGTTCGACGCAGGCCATCTTGTTCCAGGTCATCACATACGGCAGCAACAGCGCATTACTGACGCCGTGGGCAATGTTGAAGCGCCCGCCCAGCGGATACGCCAGCGCATGCACCGCGCCGACCCCGGCGTTGCCGAACGCCATGCCGGCCATCAGGCTGGCGGTGGCCATGTCTTCCCGGGCCTGCAGGTTGGACGGATTGGCGTAGGCCTTGGGTAAGGAGCGGGCGATCAACCTGATGGCGCCGATGGCCAGCGAATCGGTAATCGGCGAGGCATTCAGCGACAGATAGGACTCGATGGCATGCACCAGCGCATCGACGCCACTGGCGGCGGTGACACTGCGCGGGCAGGTCAGGGTCATCTGCGGGCTGACCAGCGCCACGTCCGGCAACAGGTAGTCGCTGACAATGCCCTTCTTCAACTGAGCGACCTTGTCCGAAAGAATCGCTACGTTGGTCACCTCAGAACCTGTGCCGGCCGTGGTCGGGATGGCGATCAGCGGCGGGCCCTTGCGCGGCACCTGATCGACGCCGAACAGATCCTCCAGCGCACCGTGATAACCGGCATACGCCGCGACACTCTTGGCGATGTCGATGGCACTGCCGCCGCCCAGACCGATCAGCCCGTCATGCCCGCCTTCGCGATAGACGCGCATGCAATCCTCGACGATGGCGATTTCCGGATCCGGCAGCACCCGGTCGAAGATTTCGTACTCGCGCTCGCCGATCTGCGCCAGCGCCAGCTCCACCGTGCCGGACTTGACCAACGCGGCATCGGTGACGATCAGCGGGTTATCGATGTCCAGCCGCGTGAGCTCGGCCGCCAGCTGCTCGATGGCTCCGGCGCCGGTGATCAGTTTGTGAGCGATCTTGAACGAGGAAAGACTCATCGTGCGCAGCCTCTTATAGATGTGGGAGCTGAGCACAAGCGTAGCTGGGGAATCGGGGTTGTCTGTCATTCAGCGCATGAATGACCAGAGCAGCACTTGTGGGAGCGAGCTTGCTCGCGAAGGCGGCGCCACATGCGCAATCTGTATCGCCTGACACATCGCTTTCGCGAGCAAGCTCGCTCCCACAGGTTTTGGTAGCGGACTCTTAGACTTGAGCAGTACGCAATTTCTCACTCCGCCCACGCAACCACTCCAGCGTCAGCAGCAGAATCACCGAGAAGGCGATCAGCAACGTAGCAGCGGCGGCGATGGTCGGGCTCAGGTTCTCGCGAATCCCGCTGAACATCTGCCGAGGCAACGTCGCCTGCTCGGGACCTGCGAGGAACAACGTCACCACCACTTCATCGAACGAAGTCGCAAAGGCAAACAGCGCCCCGGAAATCACCCCCGGCGCAATCAGCGGCAAGGTCACCCGACGGAATGTCACCAGCGGCGAGGCACCGAGACTGGCCGCCGCCCGCACCAGATTGTGGTTGAAGCCCTGCAAGGTCGCCGACACCGTGATGATCACGAACGGCACACCGAGCACCGCGTGCACTACGATCAGCGAGAAGAAACTGTTGCCCAGCCCCAGCGGCGCGAAGAACAGGTAACTGGCCACACCGATGATCACCACCGGCACCACCATCGGCGAAATCACCAGCGCCATCACCAACGGCTTGCCGGGGAAGTCGCCACGGGTCAGGCCGATCGCCGCCAGCGTGCCGAACACCATTGCCAGCACGGTCGCGGCCGGGGCCACGATGATGCTGTTCTTCAGCGAACGCATCCATTCCGCCGAAGCGAAGAAGTCCTGATACCACTGCAGCGAAAAGCCCTGCAGCGGATACACCAGAAAACTGCCCGAGTTGAACGACAGCGGCACGATCACCAGCACCGGCAGGATCAGGAACAACAGGATCAAGCCGCAGAGGATCCGCAAGCTGTAGAACCACACCCGCTCGACGGGCGACATATAAGGACTCAGCATTTCAAATTCCCCTTAGCTCAGGCGCAGGCGACTGGCGCCCACCAGCCAGCTGTAGATCAGATAAAGCACCACGGTCGCCAGCAGCAACAGCCCGCCGAGCGCAGTGGCCATGCCCCAGTTGATGCTGGTGTTGGTGTAGAACGCGACGAAGTAGCTGACCATCTGATCGTTCGGGCTGCCCAGCAGCGCCGGGGTGATGTAGTAGCCGATGGCGAGGATGAACACCAGCAGGCAACCGGCGCCGACACCGGCGTAGGTCTGCGGGAAGTAGACCCGCCAGAAGCTGGCGAACGGATGACAGCCGAGGGAAATCGCGGCACGCATGTAGGTTGGCGAGATGCCTTTCATCACGCTGTAGATCGGCAAGATCATGAACGGCAGCAGGATGTGCACCATCGAGATGTAGACCCCGGTGCGGTTGAACACCAGTTCCAGCGGTTTATCGATGATGCCCATTGCCATCAGCGCGCTGTTGATCAAACCGCCGGATTGCAGCAACACGATCCACGCGGCGACCCGCACCAGAATCGAAGTCCAGAACGGCAGCAGCACCAGAATCATCAGCAGGTTGCTCTGACGCGACGGCAGGTTGGCCAGCAAGTAGGCCAGCGGATAGGCCAGCACCAGGCAGATCACGGTGATAATCAGGCCCATCCAGAACGTCCGGGCGAAGATATCGAGGTAGATCGCCTGATCCGGGGTCGCCGGGGCAATTTCACCGAGGTCGTCGATGCGGTGGTCCACCGCTGCCAACAGATAGAACGGGGTGATGCTGCTGGTGTTGCGCTTCACCGCTTGCCAATAGGCCGGATCGCCCCAACGCTCGTCGAGGCCTTCCAGCGCTTCTTTATAAGAGGCCGGTTCGCTGGCAAATGGCAGCGAGCGGGCAGTTTTGGTCAGCAGGCTGCGATAGCCGGCCAACTCCATGTTCAGGCGCTTGGACAGATCGCCCAGGGTCTGGTTTTTGCGCGCTTCGGCGAGGTCCTCGCTGGCGGCTTTGTAGACCGGTTCTGCGGGCAGGCCTCGGCCGTCCCAGGCAGCAATCGCGGTCACGGTGCGCGGCATGCCGCCGACCACTTCCGGGTTGCCGACGCTTTTATAGAGCAGCGCCACGATCGGCACCAGGAACACCAGCAACAGAAACAGCACCAGCGGCGCGATCAGCGCCTGGGCCTTCCAGCGGTTGACCCGCTCGGCGTGCTTGAGCCGCTGCTTCAAGGTGGGGCTGTTGCCCTCGTTCAGGGGAACGGCGATGGCCATGACGTACTCCGCAAATCTTTGATCGTTACAGAGGCGGTAAACCGTCTCTGTTGTGTTGGAACACCGCAACCTGACTGATCGTTCCCACGCTCTGCGTGGGAATGCCGCCCGGGACGCTCCGCGTCCCTGTGACGCAGAGCGTCACTGGATGCGTTCCCACGCAGAGCGTGGGAACGATCACAGGAGGGCGAGCCCTCTGGTTACTTCGCAGCCCAGGAATTGAAGCGCTGCTCCAGTTGCTCGCCGTTGTCAGCCCAGAAGCTGACGTCGATCTGCACCTGGTTCGCGATGTTTTCCGGGGTGGTCGGCATGTCTTTCAGGATCGCCTTGTCCAGCAACGGCACGGCCTGGGAGTTGGCCGGTCCGTAGGCGATGTTTTCCGAGTAGGTCTTCTGCTGTTGCGGCTGCACCGAGAACGCGATGAATTTCTTCGCCGCTTCGGCGCGCTTGGCGTCCAGACCTTTCGGGATGGCCCAGGCGTCGAAGTCGTAAATGCCGCCGTTCCACACCACTTTCAGGTTGGATTCTTTCTGCACGGCGGCGATACGACCGTTGTAGGCCGAGCTCATGACCACGTCACCGGAGGCGAGGTACTGCGGCGGCTGGGCGCCGGCTTCCCACCACTGAATGTTCGGTTTCAGCTCGTCGAGCTTCTTGAACGCGCGATCCTGACCGCCCTTGCTGGCCAGTTCCTTGTACACGTCTTTAGGCGCAACGCCGTCGGCCATCAGTGCAAATTCGAGGGTGTATTTGGCGCCTTTGCGCAGGCCGCGCTTGCCCGGGAATTTTTTGGTGTCCCAGAAATCCGCCCAGCTGGTCGGTGCGGTTTTCAGCTTGTCGGCGTTGTAGGCCAGCACGGTCGACCACACGAAGAAGCCCACGCCGCATGGCTGGATCGCGCCTTTGACGTAATCTTCGGACTTGCCGAACAGCGCAGGATCCAGTTGCTCGAACATGTCTTCGTCGCAGCCACGGGACAGCTCCGGCGATTCAACCTCTACCAGATCCCAGGACACGCTTTTGGTGTCGACCATGGCTTTGACCTTGGCCATCTCACCGTTGTACTCGCCGGCGACGATCTTGCCGTTGCCCGCCGCTTCCCACGGTGCGTAGAAGGCTTTGACTTGCGCCGCCTTGTTCGCCCCGCCAAACGACACCACGGTCAGATCCGGCCCAGCGGCCATTGCGCTTGCCGCACCCATCAGGCCCAGGGTCAGGGCTGTGAACTTCAGGGATCTCAACATTTATTGTTCTCTCCACGTGCAGGGTTGGTGTTGGTATTGCCGGGGCGCTTAATGCGCCTCTAGAAGAGGATCTAGCGCGCGAACGTGCTCGACCTGCCAGCCAAGCGGAACCACGTCACCGACCGCAAGCGCAGGATCGAGCTCGGCAATCGGTTGTTTCACGAAGAAGTCGGTCTTGCCGCAGACTTCCAGGCGCACCCGGACGTGGTCGCCCAGATAGATGAATTCGGCCACCCGCCCGGAGAAGCGGTTGACGCATTGGTCGCTCGAACCGTTGAGGCTGACGCGCTCCGGACGAATCGACAGGGTGACCGGTTCGCCGGTCTGGCCGATGTTGACCGCCAGTGCCTCGACCTTTTCCCCACGCCCCAGCTCGACCACGCAGCGCTCGCCGTTCTGGCTGAGCAGGCGACCGTTGAGGCGGTTGTTCTCGCCGATGAAGTTGGCGACGAAAGTGTTTTTCGGTTCTTCGTAGAGGGTACGCGGCGGGGCGATCTGCTGGATTTCGCCCTGATGGAATACGGCAACGCGATCGGACATGGTCAGGGCTTCGCCCTGGTCGTGGGTCACGTAGACCACGGTCACGCCGAGGCGCTGGTGCAGGTGTTTGATTTCCATCTGCATGTGTTCGCGCAGTTGTTTATCGAGAGCGCCAAGCGGTTCGTCCATCAGCACCAATTGTGGTTCGAACACCAGCGCGCGGGCCAATGCCACACGCTGTTGCTGACCGCCGGACAGTTGCGCCGGGTAACGCGATGCGAAGGCATCGAGCTGGACCATGCTCAGGACTTTCTTGACCTTGTCGCTGACGTCGCTCTTGTTCAGGCCACGCACGGTCAGCGGGAACGCCAGGTTCTCGGCGACGGTCATGTGCGGAAACAGCGCGTAGTTCTGGAACACCATGCCGATGTCGCGCTTGTGCGGCGGCACGTTGTTGATCGCGCGACCGGCCAGGAGAATTTCACCGGCGGTCGGTGTTTCGAAACCGGCGAGCATCATCAGGCTGGTAGTCTTGCCGGAGCCGGACGGCCCGAGCAGGGTGAGGAATTCGCCCTTGCGGATGTCCAGGTTGAGGTCTTTGACGATCAGGTTCTCGCCGTCGTAGCTCTTCTGCACTCCACGAAAGCTGACCAGCACATCGCTGGCCCCTGCGTTTGATTCGACCTGGCTCATACCCACACCTTTGTTATTGATGACTGCTGTGGGATTAAGCCTAGTGGCTGCTCACAGTCACGCAAATCGGGGCGCAGGAGAGAATCGCCTCAGCCGGATGGAAGGCCGGGGGTAGGGATTGCCCTACAAGGATGGCGTTAATGGATAAAGCAGGGACGAGCGCGGAGCTGCAAGCTTCAATAACAAGCAAAAGCGCGTGTCGCTAACAGATATGCCCAATATCGCAGGATCGATGAAGAAACCTGTGGGAGCACACTCGCTCCCACAGTGGATAGAGGTGTGGTTCAGAGCAGCTTGTGTTCCATCGCGTACTTCACCAGCTCGGCGAGGGAGGTGATATTGAGTTTCTGCATCAGCCGCGCCTTGTGGGTGCTGATGGTCTTGCTGCTCAGGGCCAGTTGCTGGGCGATGTCGTTGACGTTGGCGCCTTGCGCCAGACGTTCGAACACCGAGAACTCGCGCTCGGACAGCAATGAGTGCAGTGGTCGCGCATCGGTCAGGCCGACTTCAAACACCATTCGGTCGGCCAGTTCGGGATCAATGTAGCGCCCACCCGCCGCGACCTTGCGGATCGCCGTCAGCAGCAGCGCCGGATCGCTGTCCTTGGTCGCATACCCGGCGGCACCGACCTTCAGCGCCCGGGCGGCCATCTGCGCTTCGTCGTGCATCGACAGCACCAGAATCGCCGGCGGACTGCTCAGTGCGCGGATCCGTGGAATCGCTTCGAGCCCGTTGACGCCGGGCATCGAGATATCCAGCAACACCACTTCGCAGGGCACATTGCGCAGGGTTTCCAGCAACTGCTCGCCATTGCTCGCCTCCCCCACCACTTGCAGATCCCTGGCCAGGCCGATCAATTGCTTGATGCCTTCGCGAACGATGGTGTGGTCTTCGGCTACCAGTACACGGATCACTTACTTCTCCTCATCCAGTGGCACCCGCACGCTCAGTGTGGTGCCCTCGCCCGGCTCGCTGTCGAGTGACAGCTGCCCGCCCATGATCAACACCCGCTCGCGCATGCCCACCAGTCCAAAGGACGTCGGCCTGCCGGCAGCGGCGACAAATCCTACGCCATCATCGCTGACCGTCAGACACAATTCGTCGCCTTCCTGGGTCAGCGTCAGCTCCACAGTATGCGCCTGGGCATGGCGCATGACGTTGGTTAGCGCCTCCTGAAGAATGCGGAACAGACCGATGGCCTTGGCGTCGCTGAGCGGCGGCAGATTGTCCGGCACCTGCACCAGACAGGGAATGTGCGTGCGCGCCTCGAACCGCCGCGCCTGCCACTCGATCGCCGAGGCGATCCCGGCATCGAGGATCGGTGGGCGCAACGCCGTCGCCACATCGCGCACCAGCTGGAACAACTGGGCGATCAGGCGCTTCATGCTGTTCAGCCGTTCGTTCAGACCCGGGTCGAGTTGCGCGTAGGCCAGTTCGCACATCGACGTCTCCAGTTTCAGCACCGTCAGCATCTGTCCCAGCTCATCGTGAACCTCGCGGGCAATCCGCGCCTTTTCTTCTTCCCGCACGCTTTCCAGATGCGCCGACAACTCGCGCAGTTGCTCGCGGGAGGCCGCCAGCTCCAGTTCGATGCGTTTGCTTTCGGTGATGTCCCAGACGATGCCGTCCCAGACATAGGACCCGCCTTCCAGTTGACGGGTAATCGCCTTGATCTCGGCCCAGCGCTGCTCGCCCTGGCGCGTAAGGATCCGGCCCTGCCACGACCAGTCGCTGTCGGTGTCCAGCGCCTGGTCCTGGGTCTGGTGATAACCGGCCCGGTCATCCGGATGCACCAGACTGCGCAGGCCCATGTCGCGATGGGCGATGGCGGCCGGCGCATAACCGACCAGACTTTCGCTGCCCTCGCTGATGTAGGCAAAGTCGATCTGCCCGGTCACCGGTGCTCGCTCGAGACGAAATACCAGCCCCGGCACGTTGGCCGCGATACCTTGCAGCCGCGCCTCGCTTTCCTGCAACGCAGCCAGGGCACGACGACGCTCGGTGACATCGGTGAGGTAAACCACCAGGTACTCGCCATCGCGAAAACGCAGGAAGCTCAGCGACACGTCGGCCGGCAGCACACTGCCATCGGCCCGAACACAATTGGTTTCAAAACTCAGCGGCCCCTCTTCGCTGGCCCGGGCGCGCTTCCACAGGTTGAGCCAGCGATCCATGTGCAGGCCCGGTTCGAAGTCGATCAACGGCCGGTCGATGATGGCGCCCTGTGGATAACCGAGCATGTTTTCTGCCGCTCGATTGGCGTAACGCACATGGCTGTCCCAGTTGACCCAGAGAATGCCGACGGTGCTCTGATCGATGGAAAACTGGGTCAGGCGCAGGGCTTCTTCGCTTGCGGCGCGCAGGGCGATGTCTTCCCGCGCATCGAGCAGGCGTTGCTCAAGACTGCGTTGCTGGCGGCGTTGCCAGAACACGATGGCCATGCAACTGAGCAGCAGCACCGCGAACAACAGACTCAGGTTCTGCCAAAAGCCCGGCGACTCGGAAAGCCTTGGATACTTGGGTTGCAGCCATTGCGCATGCAGGCGCTCCAGATCCTTGGCCGGGATGGCTCGCAGGGCGCTTTCGACGATTCCGGCCAGCTCTGGCCAGTCGCGGCGGGTGCCGATGCGCAGCAACTGCGGCAAACCGATGTCTCCGACTACCACCAGCCCGGCAAACTCCGGTTCCGCCGACAGCCGCCCGAGTTGCGCCTCATCGACCACCGCGTAGGACGCCTGCTGAGTCAGCAGCAGTTGCAGCGCCTGGCGCTCCATCGGTACGCCTTGCAGATTCAGGTGCGGATAATTGCCGCGCAGGTAATCGGCGGTGACGCCGGGCATGCGCACGGCGACGCGGGTCTGGCTGTCGAGTTTTTCCAGCTCCACGGTCGCGCTGCCCTTCTGGTCGCTGACCACCAATTGCGGCACACGCATGTACGGGTCGGAAAACTGCCACAGACGCAGCCCGCCCGGGGTCTGGGTCAGGCCCGGGGCGATGTCGATTTCGCCATCCCGGGCAGCGGCCTCCAGTTGTGCCAGATCCTGAAAATTGCGCCAGCTCAGCTCGACATTCAGCGCCCTGGCCAATGCCTTCATCACTTCAACGTTGGCCCCCGACAGCCGCTGCAAGCGTCGGTCGTATTGCGCGTATGGCGCCTGCAACACCAGGCCGACGCGCAATTCGTTGTGCTGTGCGAGCCACTGTTGCTCACTCGCCGACAACCGCGCGAGGTGACTCGGTGGCGCAGGCGCCGCCCAACCCATCAAGGGAAACGCCAGACAGCCGATAACCCACAGGCAGCAAAAACGCATCATTGAAGTCTCATACACTGACAAATTCTGACCAACCCATTAGGCTGCCGGGATAACTTCTGGCCTGGAATAACCGATGCCCCCTGTCTATCGCCTGGCAATGCCAGCATTGTGCCTGTCGCTGATCCTGCCTTGCGCATTTTCCGTCGAAGCTGCAGATCCGACGCCCACTCCCGCCGCAGAAAAAGCCGCCGAAGAAAAACCGGTCGAACGCCAGCCACTGCTTGAGCGTAGTCAGGAAGAAGCCGCGGCACTCGAGCGCATGGTTCCGGCCCAGGAACAACAGCAACTGCAAGCCGGCAGCGACACCTTCCTCGCCCTGTGGAAACCGGCCAACACCGCCGAACCCAAAGGCGCGGTGATCCTCATTCCCGGTGCCGGCGAAACCGCTGACTGGCCCCAGGCGATCGGCCCGTTGCGCCGCAAGCTGCCGGATGTCGAGTGGAGCAGCCTGAGTATCACCCTGCCCGATCTGCAAAGCGATACCATCGCACCGCGCGTAGCCGAAGCCCCCGCCGCACCGAAAACCGCCGATCCGGGCAGCAAGGATTCGACCACCGCCGAGCCGATTGAACAAGCCGCCGGCGGCGAAGCCGAGGTGGCCGACAAGGTCGTTGCTGAATCCACCGAGGAACAGTCCAAGGCCGACGCCGAGCGAATCTTCGCTCGCATTGACGCTGCACTGGCCTACGCCGAGCAACAGAGCGCGCGCAGTATCGTCGTCCTCGGTCATGGCACCGGCGCTTATTGGGCCGCACGTTACTTGAGTGAGCGCCAGACCTCACAGGTCGAGAAGCTGGTGCTGGTGGCCGCGCAGACCCCGGTCAAGGCCAAACCGGAACTGGTGGAACTGACACCGACCCTGAAGCTGCCGACAGCGGATATTTTCTACATGGACAAACCGCTGGACCGCAACGCGGCACTGGAGCGCATGCAGGCGAGCAAGCGGCTGAAGACGTCTGCGTTCAGTCAGGTCGCGCTCAAGGCCTTGCCGGACAACAAGGCTGAGCAGGAACAATTGTTCCGTCGAGTGCGTGGCTGGTTGAATCCGCAGAGCCCTGACTAAAAGCCCCGACTGGCAAAACGCAGACAAAAAAAATCGCAGCCCAACGCTGCGATTTTTTTCGCCTAGCGAAAATCCCGCCGTTCGCGAATCAACCTGTAGGCATTGTGCAATTCGCGGGTCCTCTCGGTGGCCTCGCGCACCTGCGCCGGCGTGGCGCCGGTCCCGGCTACCTTGTCCGGGTGATGCCGGCTGAGCAAGCGTCGGTAGGCACGCTTGATCTGCGCCGGTTCGCTGGTGGCCGATACGCCGAGCAGGCGCATCGCCTCCTGATAACTCACCGCGGCGCTGACGATCGGACGCTTGTGCGGCTCATAATCCGCCGCCAACGCCTGGATCTGGTGCGTCGTCCAGCCCAGCCACTTGCCCCACTGCGCCAGCAATTCACGCTCGCTGACACCGGCCCGGCCATCAGCCCAGACCATTCGCCAGCAGGCGCGCAACACGCCTTCAGCCGCATGGGGTTGAGCGCTTAACCGACGCAGATAACCGCGCAGATTGTCGTTGCCGGACTTGCCGCGATTGAACGCGGCAATCGCCCGGCGCTGTGCCGGCTCGCTCATTTCCAGCGAGTGCATCTCCTGACGCGCCTGCTGGATGTGACCGTCCGTGACCCGCCCGTCGCTCTTGGCCAGACGCCCGAGCAACACGAACAACAGTTCGTCGTTGCGCAGCATCGGCCGACCGCCGAGTTTTTCCCGCAAATGCCCCCAGCTCTGCAAATGAAGGCGCCGATCCAGCGCCTGCCCCAACAAAGCACCCAGCATGGCCCCCGGAATGCTGGCGATAGCAAAACCCGCTCCGGCTCCAATCAGAGTCCCTGGCCACAACATATCAGCGACTCGCTTCTATCAAGGCTTCAGCTTCGGCCAAACGCTGGTGCGTTCCGACATCAACCCAGTGACCTTTCAGCCGCTCGCCGGTCACCTGCCCGTCCGCCATGGCTTTACGCAGCAGCGGCGCCAGTTTGAAGGCACCTTCGCTGCAACCGTCGAACAACTGCGGATGCAATACAGCGATGCCGCTGTAGGTCAGGGTTGCCGCATCGGCCTGGCCATCACTCACCTGGCCGTCGGTCAGGGTGAAGTCGCCTGTCGGGTGATGGTCCGGGTTGTCTGCCAGCACCAGATGCGCCAGGCCGGTGATCGGCTGATGCAGCACGCTGAAGTCGTAATCGGTCCAGATGTCACCGTTGACCACCAGGAACGCGTCATCGCCCAACAGCGGCAAGGCACGGAAAATGCCGCCGCCGGTTTCCAGTGGCTCGCCCTCCGGCGAGTACTGGATCGACACGCCGAATCGCGAGCCATCGCCCAAGTGATCTTCGATCTGCTGTCCGAGCCAGGCATGGTTGATCACGATTTCATTGAAACCGGCCGCGGCCAGGGCTCGCAGGTGATATTCAATCAGCGGCACGCCCCCGGCTCGCACCAGCGGCTTGGGAGTGGTCAGGGTCAGCGGGCGCATGCGCTCGCCTTTGCCTGCCGCCAGAATCATTGCCTTCATGCCGTCACTCCACCACGCAGGCTGGCGATCAGTGCCTGCAGATCCGCCAGCTCGGGACGGCGCGCGATGACCGCTTCTATATAAGAGAAGAAACGCGGCACATCACCCAGGTAACGCGGCTTGCCGTCGCGATGGCAGATGCGGGCGAAGATGCCGATGACTTTCAGATGGCGCTGCACGCCCATCAGATCGCTGGCGCGCAGGAACTCTTCGAAGTCCGGCTGCACCGGAATGTTCAGCGCCGACGCCTGCTGCCAGTAGCTTTCCAGCCAGCCGCGCACACGTTCTTCAGGCCAGCTGAGGAATGCGTCCTTGAACAGGCAAGTCACGTCGTAGGTCACCGGACCATACACGGCGTCCTGGAAATCCAGCACGCCGGGATTCAGTTCGCTGAACATCAGGTTGCGCGGCATGTAGTCGCGGTGCACCAGCACTTTCGGCTGGGCCAGGGCGCTGTCGATCAGCAGCTCGCTGACCTTCTGCCACTGCTGCTGTTGGGTGGCATCGAACTCGACGCCCAGCTCGCGCTTCACGTACCACTCGGGGAACAGCTCCAGCTCGCGGCGCAACAACGCGACGTCATAGCTCGGCAGCGGCGCAACCATCGGCAACTGCTGAAAAGCCAGCAGCGCTTGCAAGGCATCGCTGAATAATGCGTCGGCATTTTCACTGTCGATAACGTCCAGATAGGTCTTGTTGCCCAGGTCATTGAGCAAAAGAAACCCGCGTTCGAGGTCTTCGGCATAAATTTTCGGCACGTTGATGCCGGATTTCGCCAGCAAAAAGGCGATATCCACGAACGGTTTGCAGTTTTCCTGCGGCGGCGGTGCGTCCATCACGACGAAGCTGCGACCCGCGCCTTCCCAGCGGAAATAGCGGCGGAAACTCGCGTCGCTGCTGGCCGCGGTCAATGTGGCCGGGGGTACGGCTCCCCAGCCCTGATCTGCGAAAAGGATTGCCAACTGTTCATCGAGCCAAACTTTCAGGTGTTGCAAGCGTACATCTTGATCAGGCATTGCAAGGGTCTCCGACGGCGCTAGCCGTCAAGCGGGTCATGCTTTATTATCCAGCATCTTTTTCAGACCATCGAGAGGCGTGCGGCCCACACCGCGGGCAGATGGCACGCAGGAAGCCCGGACTAATAAGATGGCATTGAAATCCCCCGCGTTTCGTAAAAAATTTCCGTTGTTGGTAACCGGCAGTCTGCTGGCTATGCAACCTCTGGCCAGTTCATTCGTTGTTGCCGCCGAGCAGTATGACTGCGCCGTCTCGGCAACGGGTGGCTGGGCCTGCTCGCCGAAGACACCGGCCGCTGCCTTGCCGCCGCGTCCCGTGCATGACGGCAGTGCCGTCAGCGCCGCCGGCGAAGCACCGGCCGAGAGCGGTTCCACCGCCGAGTCCGGGCCCAAGCCGGTACTGGTTACCGAATCCAAGGGCCGTGGCCTGAAATCCCGTAGCGAAGACTACAGTCACCTCGACTGGGTTCCGCGCGAGAAGCTCACCGCCGCCCAATTGGCCGAGACCGGTCCTTACTGCTCTGGTTCCTATATCGAACCGATTCGTCCTGGCATGAATGACAAGACGAATAAAAGTGACGCGCCGACCTTCATCGGTGCCAAGGCGTCGCGTTATCAGCAGGATTCGCAGGTCGCGAGTCTGGCCGGTGACGTGGTCATGCGTCAGGGCAGCATGCAGGTCGAAGCCGACGAGGCCAACCTGTATCAGGCCGAGAGCCGTGGCGAACTGGCCGGCAACGTGCGCATTCGCGACAACGGCGCGCTGATCGTCGGCGACCACGCCGACGTGCAGCTCGACACCGGTGAAGCCAAGGTCGATAACGCCGAATACGTGATGCACAAGTCGCGCATCCGCGGTAACGCGCTGTACGCCAAGCGTGCCGAAAACGCGATCATCCGTCTGAAGGACGGCACGTACACCACGTGCGAACCGAACAGCAACGCCTGGCAGCTCAAGGGCAACAACATCACCCTGAACCCTGCCACCGGCTTCGGTACCGCGACCAACGTGACGCTGCGGGTCAAGGACATTCCGGTTCTGTACACGCCGTACATCTACTTCCCGATCGACGATCGTCGTCAGTCGGGTTTCCTGCCGCCGACCATCGGCTCCGGCAGCGATACTGGCTTCATGCTGGTGACCCCGTACTACTTCAACCTGGCACCGAACTACGATGCCACGTTGTACCCGCGCTACATGAGCAAGCGCGGCATGCTGATGGAAGGCGAGTTCCGCTATCTGACCAAGTCGAGCGAAGGCCAGTTCGGTGCGGCGTACCTCAACGACGAGGACGACGAACGCAAGGGCCAGACCGACTACGACAAGACTCGCTACATGTACAACTGGCAACACAAGGGTGGTCTGGACTCCCGCGTGTTCACCCAGGTGGATTACACCAAGATCAGCGATCCGTATTACTTCCAGGATCTGCAGACCGACCAGATCGGCGTGAAAAGCGCCGACTACGTGAACCAGCAGGGCTCGGTTACCTACCGTGGCGACAGCTACACCGCCCGCTTGAATGCCCAGGCGTACCAGCTGGCGACCGTATCGAACATCACGCCGTATGACCGCCTGCCGCAGATCACCTTCAATGGTCAGCTGCCGTATCACCCGGAAGGCCTGAATTTCGATTACGAGACCGAGATCGTCCGGTTTGATCGCGATCTGAAAAACGGCGACTTCGTGAATGAAGACGGCACTGTCGAGCCTCGCCTCGACAACAACGTGGTCGGCCTCGCTCGCGCCAATGGCGATCGTCTGAATCTGAAACCAGGTGTCAGCCTGCCGATGAACTGGACTTATGGGTTCTTGAAGCCATCGCTCAAGTACCAATACACCCAGTATCAGCTTGATCTGGATCAGCGAGGTAAAAGTACGTTGCTGGCCGATGAAAAGTTCGGCAGCAGCCAGAGCCGTGGCGTGCCAATTGCCAGTATCGACGGCGGCCTCTACTTCGACCGCAACACCCAATGGTTCGGCAAGGACTACCGTCAGACTCTAGAGCCACGCCTGTTCTATCTCTATGTACCAGAGAAAGACCAGTCGGACATTCCGGTATTCGACACCAGCGAGTACACCTTTAACTACGCCTCGTTGTTCCGCGACAACCGCTTCTCCGGCTCCGACCGTGTCGGCGACGAGAACAAGCTGTCGCTGGGCGTGACCAGTCGCTGGATCGAAGATGACGGCTTCGAACGTCAACGCATCAGCGTC
The DNA here is from genome assembly GCF_020544405.1 of Pseudomonas sp. IAC-BECa141. Taxonomy (NCBI): domain Bacteria; kingdom Pseudomonadati; phylum Pseudomonadota; class Gammaproteobacteria; order Pseudomonadales; family Pseudomonadaceae; genus Pseudomonas; species Pseudomonas sp. IAC-BECa141. The sequence goes on from NZ_CP065410.1 coordinate 5,583,914, forward strand.
GGCCAGGCGCTGTACTTCAAGGATCGCAAGGTTCAATTGCCAGGCATCGCGTTCAATGATCGCGACGACGCAAAATCCAGCGTTTCCCCGTACGCCCTGGAATACGAATACCGCTGGAACCGCGACTGGCGCACCACGGCCGATTACAACTGGGATCCGGACAGCCGCAGCCCTCGTTCAGGCAGCGCGATGTTCCACTACCAGCCTGAAGACAACCCGAACAAGGTGGTCAACGTCGGCTATCGCTATCGCAACGACCAGGTCCGTTACGACCAGAACACCGGTAAATGGTCGGTGGGTGGTGGTGACTATGGCACTCCGGGCCAGCCTGGCTACGTGAAGGACTACTACAAGATCCAGCAGCATGATTTCTCGGTCATCTGGCCGATCGTTCCGCAGTGGAGCGCGATCAGCCGCTGGCAGTACGACTACAACCGCAATCGCACGCTGGAAGCCTTCGGTGGTTTCGAATATGACAACTGCTGCTGGAAACTGCGCCTGATCAACCGTTACTGGGTCAGCTATGACGAATTCAGTCAGAACGCCCCGGAAAACGAAAAAGGCGACCACGGCGTCTTCCTCCAAATTGTTCTGAAGGGACTCGGCGGCCTCACTGGCGCCAAGGTAGAGAGCTTCCTCGACAAAGGCATCCAAGGTTATCGTCAACGTGAAGACCAAGCTTTCTGATTGTCTGCGCCCGCTGATGCTGGGCGCGCTGTTCCTGGGTACCGCGGCAAACGCCGCGGTACAGCCCATCGACAAAGTGGTGGCCATCGTCGACAACGACGTGGTCATGCAGAGCCAGCTGGACCAGCGTGTCCACGAAGTTCAGCAAACCATCGCCAAGCGTGGCGGCGGCTTGCCGCCTCCGGGCGTACTGGATCAGCAGGTGCTCGAGCGCCTGATTATCGAAAATCTGCAACTGCAGATCGGCGAACGTTCCGGTATTCGCATCACCGATGAAGAGCTGAACCAGGCAGTCGGCACCATTGCCCAGCGCAACAACATGACCCCGGAGCAGTTCCGCGTCGCGCTGTCCCGTGATGGCCTGTCCTATGAGGATGCTCGCGAGCAGATCCGCCGCGAAATGGTCATTAGCCGTGTGCGTCAGCGCCGCGTGGCCGAGCGCATTCAGGTATCGGAACAGGAAGTGAAGAACTTCCTCGCCTCCGACCTGGGCAAGATGCAACTGTCCGAAGAGCTGCACCTGGCCAACATCCTGATCCCGACCCCGGAAAGCGCCAACTCCGAAGCGATTCAGAGTGCAGCACGCAAGGCGATGGAGGTTTACCAGCAGCTCAAGCAAGGTGCTGACTTCGGCCAGATGGCCGTGGCCAACTCCGCCAGTGACAACGCGCTGGAAGGCGGCGATATGGGCTGGCGTAAAGCCGCTCAATTGCCACCGCCGTTCGATCGCGAACTGAGCGCCATGTCGCCGGGCGACATCACTCAACCGGCACGCACTCCAGGTGGTTTCATCATCCTGAAGCTGCTGGAAAAACGCGGCGGTGGAAGCCAGATGCGCGACGAAGTGCATGTGCGCCACATTCTGGTCAAGCCAAGTCCGGTTCGCGACGAAGCCAAGACCAAGGAACTGGCTCAGTCGCTCTATAACCGCATCGAAGCTGGCGAAGACTTCGCTGAACTGGCGAAAAAATATTCGGAAGACCCGGGGTCCGCTCTTAACGGCGGCGACCTGAACTGGATCGACCCGAACGCACTGGTACCGGAATTCCGCGCTGTGATGGCCAAGTCCCCGCAGGGTCAGCTGTCCAAGCCGTTCCAGACCCAGTACGGCTGGCACGTTCTGGAAGTCCTTGGCCGTCGCGCCACCGACAGCACCGAACAGGCCCGCGAGCAGCAGGCGATGACCGTATTGCGTAACCGCAAATACGACGAAGAGCTGCAAACCTGGCTGCGTCAGATCCGTGACGAAGCGTACGTAGAGATCAAACTCCCTGGTGCAGACCAGGCAGCGCAGTGAAACCCAAGCGTTTCGCGCTGACACCCGGCGAACCAGCCGGCATCGGTCCCGACCTGTGCCTGCTGCTCGCCTCGCAAGCCCAGCCACATCCCCTGATTGCCATCAGCAGCCGCGACCTGCTCCAAGAGCGGGCCGCGCAGCTGGGGCTGGCTGTCAGCTTGCTGGAAGTGACACCTGACAACTGGCCGGACGCTCCGGCGCCCGCCAACAGCCTGTACGTCTGGGATACTCCGCTCAGCGCCCCCGTGGTCGCCGGGCAACTGGACAAGGCCAACGCCGCATTCGTCCTCGAAACCCTGACCCGCGCCGGCAATGGTTGCCTGAACGGTGACTTCGCCGGGATGATCACCGCTCCGGTTCACAAGGGTGTAATCAACGAGTCGGGCATCGCGTTTTCCGGTCACACCGAATTTCTCGCCGACCTGACCCACACCGCCCAAGTGGTGATGATGCTCGCCACCCGCGGTTTGCGCGTGGCGCTGGTCACCACTCACCTGCCCTTGCGCGACATCGCCGATGCGATCACGCCGGAGCGGCTGGAACGGGTCACGCGGATTCTGCACGCCGATCTGCAACAAAAATTCGGCATCGCCCAACCGCGCATCCTGGTCTGCGGACTCAACCCGCACGCCGGTGAAGGCGGTCATCTGGGCCATGAAGAAATCGACATCATCGAACCCACATTGGAGCGCCTGCGCGGCGAGGGCATGGACCTTCGTGGCCCGCTGCCTGCCGACACTCTGTTTACCCCCAAATATCTGGAGCACTGCGACGCGGTGCTGGCGATGTACCACGACCAGGGCCTGCCCGTGCTGAAATACAAAGGCTTCGGCGCAGCGGTCAATGTGACCCTGGGCCTGCCGATCATTCGCACGTCGGTCGACCATGGCACTGCCCTGGATCTGGCCGGCAGCGGCAAGATCGACACCGGCAGCCTGCAAGTCGCCCTGGAAACCGCCTACCAGATGGCCGAGACCCGTTTATGACCGAGCAATACCAACACAAGGCGCGCAAACGCTTTGGCCAGAACTTCCTGCACGATGCCGGCGTCATCGACCGCATCCTGCGCTCCATCAGTGCCAAGGCCGGCGACCGCATGCTGGAAATCGGACCGGGCCAGGGCGCATTGACCGCCGGCATCCTCAACTCCGGTGCCCAGCTGGACGTGGTGGAGCTGGACAAGGACCTGATCCCGATCCTCAACCAGCAGTTCGCCGGCAAGAGCAATTTCAACCTGCATCAGGGCGATGCGCTGAAGTTCGACTTCAACAGCCTGAACGCTGCGCCGAACAGCCTGCGCGTGGTCGGCAACCTGCCGTACAACATCTCCACGCCGCTGATTTTCCACCTGCTGAACAACGCCGGCATCATCCGCGACATGCACTTCATGTTGCAGAAGGAAGTGGTCGAACGTCTGGCCGCAGGTCCTGGCGGCGGCGATTGGGGCCGTCTGTCGATCATGGTTCAGTACCACTGCCGGGTCGAACACCTGTTTAACGTCGGCCCGGGCGCATTCAATCCGCCGCCGAAAGTCGACTCGGCGATCGTCCGCCTGGTACCGCACGCGGTGCTGCCGCATCCCGCCAAGGATCATCGCCTGCTCGAGCGCGTGGTACGCGAAGCCTTCAACCAGCGTCGCAAGACCTTGCGCAACACCCTCAAGCAGTTACTGAGCAACGCCGAGATCGAAGCCGCCGGCGTCGATGGCAGCCTGCGCCCCGAGCAACTCGACCTGGCCGCGTTTGTGCGTTTGGCTGACAAGCTCGCCGAACAGCCGGGGAAAGCGCCTGAAGCCGACTGACCGGTAATCATCGCTATCGGGCGGAACCCCGACTCTGGTCTACTGCCCGATACTTGCCTAGACTGAACCCCAATCAGCTACGCCCCGCGTCCCGCTTCGTTTTTAAGGCCTTTTGCATGTCCGATCCTCGCTACCAGGTCGATGTCAGTGTCGTTACCCACTATCTGGCAGACCAATCGCAACCCGAGCACGAGCGCTTTGCCTTCGCCTACACCATCACCGTGCAGAACAATGGCGAGCAACCGGCCCGCCTGATGTCGCGCCATTGGGTCATCACCGATGGCGACGGGCATGTCGAAGAAGTGCGCGGCGCCGGTGTGGTCGGCCAGCAACCGCTGATCGGCGCTGGCAAAAGCCACACCTACAGCAGTGGCACGGTGATGACCACCAAGGTCGGCACCATGCAAGGCAGCTACGAAATGGTCGCCGACGACGGCAAGCATTTCGATGCGATCATCAAGCCCTTTCGCCTCGCCGTTCCCGGAGCGCTGCACTGATGGCGACGTATGCCGTCGGCGACCTTCAAGGCTGCCTCGAACCGCTCAAGTGCCTGCTCAAACAGGTCGCGTTCGACCCGGCCCTGGATCGCCTGTGGCTGGTCGGCGATCTGGTCAACCGCGGCCCGCAGTCACTGGAAACCCTGCGCTTCCTTTATGGCATGCGCGACTCCCTGGTCTGCGTCCTCGGCAATCACGATCTGCACCTGCTTGCAGCGGCGAAGAACATCGAGCGGATGAAAAAATCCGACACGCTGCGTGAAATCCTTGAAGCGCCCGACTGCGCCGACCTGATGGAATGGCTGCGCCAGCAGAAACTCATGCACTACGACGAGCAGCGCGAAGTGGCCATGGTGCACGCGGGCATTGCGCCGCAATGGTCGCTGCGCAAGGCGCTCAAGTACGCTGAAGAAGTCGAGACTGCGCTGCGTGATGACAACCTGCTTCCGCTCTTCCTCGACGGCATGTACGGCAATGAGCCGGCGAAATGGGACAGCGGCCTGAAAGGCGTGACACGCCTGCGAGTCATCACCAATTACTTCACCCGCATGCGTTTCTGCACAGCCGAAGGCAAGCTCGACCTCAAGACCAAGGAAGGCCTCGACACCGCGCCAGCGGGCTACAAACCCTGGTTCCAGCACAAGGAGCGCAAGACCCGCGGCCTGCGGATCATCTTCGGTCACTGGGCGGCGCTGGAAGGCAACGTGCTCGAGCCAGGCATTTCAGCCCTGGACACCGGTTGCGTGTGGGGCGGCAGCCTGACCCTGATGAACGTCGACAGCGGCGAACGCCTGTCATGCAAATGCGACGACCACGGGGCCGTCCTGCCCACCGTCGCGCCACTGATCACCGAATCTTCTCCCGTCAGCGCCCCGCGCTAGACTGCGATTTCAGCCGAGCCACAGGAGCCCGCCATGAGCGAATTCAAACGTATCCCACCGGAACAGGCCCAGGCCCTGCGCGAGCAAGGCGCGGTGGTCGTCGACGTCCGTGACCCGGCAACATTTGCCGCACTGCACATCAGCGGCTCGAAGCATCTGGACAATCATTCCCTCCATGCTTTCATTCAGGGCGCCGACCTCGATGCCCCCACCGTCGTAGTCTGCTACCACGGCAACTCGAGCCAGAGTGCCGCCGCGTATCTTGTGAGCCAGGGCTTCTCCGACGTCTACAGCATGGACGGCGGCTTCGAACTGTGGCGTACGACTTTTCCGTCGGAAACCGCGCAAGGCACCTCCGAATAATTTTTTTGTAACGTGCAAGCCCCGGCTCCCGTGGGCTCGCGCGGTGGCAGACGAACGGTCTGCCACAACTAATTACGTATCTCGCCTTTACCTCCCGAATTCCCAACTATCCTTAAGCCCAGGCCATCCAAAACAGGGGAGAGCCGGTACACCGGCGCACGGGTCATCGGGAGTGACTTTCGCGATTTTCGATCGTGGAAGGGTTCTGGGGGGTAAACAACAGCTGCCATTGCAGCTGCTTGCCAGCATCGACTGAGTGATCCGGCGTCGGCTCCACGTATCGAGCGAGGTGACGTCATGAGTATCTTTAGCCACTTCCAACAACGCTTCGAGTCCACACGCCAGGAAGAATTCTCCCTGCAGGAGTACCTGGAACTGTGCAAAAAGGATCGCAGTGCCTACGTTTCCGCCGCCGAGCGTCTGTTAATGGCCATCGGCGAACCGGAATTGCTCGACACCTCGACCAATTCGAGGCTGTCGCGAATCTTTTCCAACAAGGTGATCCGTCGCTATCCGGCCTTTGAAGACTTCCACGGGATGGAAGAATGCATTGACCAGATCGTGTCGTATTTCCGCCATGCGGCCCAAGGCCTGGAAGAGAAGAAACAGATCCTCTATCTGCTCGGCCCCGTCGGCGGCGGTAAATCGTCCCTGGCCGAGAAGCTGAAACAACTGATGGAAAAAGTGCCCTTCTATGCCATCAAGGGCTCGCCGGTATTCGAATCGCCACTGGGTCTGTTCAACGCCACCGAAGATGGCGCGATCCTCGAAGAGGACTTCGGCATTCCACGGCGCTACCTGAACACCATCATGTCGCCTTGGGCCACCAAGCGTCTGGCCGAATTCGGCGGCGACATCAGCCAGTTCCGCGTGGTCAAGCTGTACCCGTCGATTCTCAACCAGATCGCCGTCGCCAAGACCGAACCGGGTGACGAAAACAACCAGGACATTTCCGCGCTGGTGGGCAAGGTCGATATCCGCAAACTCGAAGAATTCCCGCAGAACGACGCCGACGCCTACAGCTACTCCGGTGCGCTGTGCCGGGCCAACCAGGGCCTGATGGAATTCGTCGAAATGTTCAAGGCACCGATCAAGGTGCTCCATCCATTGCTGACCGCCACGCAAGAAGGCAACTACAACAGTACCGAAGGCCTCGGCGCGATTCCGTTCACCGGGATTCTGCTAGCCCACTCCAACGAATCGGAGTGGCACACCTTCCGCAACAACAAGAACAACGAAGCCTTCATCGACCGGATCTACATCGTCAAGGTGCCGTACTGCCTGCGGGTCAGTGACGAGGTGAAGATCTACGACAAGCTGCTGTTCAACAGCTCACTGTCCAAGGCGCATTGCGCGCCGGATACCCTGAAGATGCTCGCGCAGTTCACCGTACTGTCGCGCCTGAAAGAGCCGGAAAACTCCAACATCTACTCCAAGATGCGCGTGTATGACGGCGAAAACCTCAAGGACACCGATCCGAAGGCCAAGTCGATCCAGGAATACCGCGATGCAGCGGGCGTCGATGAAGGCATGAACGGTCTGTCGACCCGGTTTGCGTTCAAGATCCTGTCCAAGGTATTCAACTTCGATCCGCATGAAATCGCTGCCAACCCGGTACACCTGCTCTATGTGCTGGAACAGCAGATCGAACAGGAACAGTTCCAGGCCGAAACCCGCGAACGCTATCTGCGCTACCTGAAAGAGTACCTGGCGCCGCGTTATATCGAATTTATCGGCAAGGAGATCCAGACCGCCTACCTCGAGTCCTACAGCGAGTACGGCCAGAACATCTTCGACCGCTACGTGCTGTATGCGGACTTCTGGATTCAGGATCAGGAATACCGCGATCCGGAAACCGGCGAGATCCTCAACCGCGTCGCCCTCAACGAGGAGCTGGAAAAAATCGAGAAACCGGCCGGTATCAGCAATCCGAAGGATTTCCGCAACGAAATCGTCAACTTCGTATTGCGCGCCCGGGCCAACAACAACGGCAAGAACCCGACCTGGCTCAGCTACGAAAAACTGCGGGTGGTTATCGAGAAGAAAATGTTCTCGAACACCGAGGACCTGCTGCCAGTCATCAGCTTCAATGCCAAGGCCAGCAAAGAGGATCAACAGAAACACAACGACTTCGTTACACGAATGGTCGAACGCGGCTACACCGACAAACAGGTACGACTGCTTTCCGAGTGGTATCTGCGGGTCAGAAAGTCACAGTAAACCGCGGCCGGTCAGACCGGTTGTCGTCAGCCCGAGGCCTGTGCCCGCATTTTCTGCTACACAGGCCTCTGGAAGGTGTTCGAAAGGCGGTAGCGAGGTTCAGGCAGCACCCAAAGCGCTTGGGGGAGCGTGTACGTCCCTTGGCATTCGGTTCAATGCTGCATGACCGCTCGCCCCTTTGCAGGACAGCTTCTAAGGAGCAGTCATGAGCTATGTGATCGACCGACGTCTCAATGGCAAGAACAAGAGCACGGTGAACCGTCAGCGGTTCCTGCGGCGTTACCGTGACCACATCAAGAAGGCTGTCGAAGAGGCGGTCAGCCGGCGTTCCATTACCGATATGGAGCACGGCGAGCAAATCAGCATTCCCGGTCGCGATATCGACGAACCGGTGCTTCACCATGGTCGCGGCGGCAAGCAGACCGTGGTTCACCCCGGCAACAAGGAATTTACCGCTGGCGAACACATCGCCCGTCCGCCCGGAGGCGGAGGTGGCCGTGGGCCGGGCAAGGCCGGTAACTCTGGCGAAGGCATGGACGAGTTCGTCTTCCAGATCACCCAGGAAGAATTCCTCGAATTCATGTTCGAGGATCTCGAACTGCCGAACCTGGTCAAGCGCAACCTGACCGGTACCGACACCTTCAAGACCGTACGCGCAGGGATCAGTAACGAAGGCAATCCGTCGCGGATCAACATTATTCGCACCCTGCGTTCTGCTCATGCGCGGCGCATTGCCCTGTCGGGCAGCAGCCGCGCCAAACTGCGTGAAGTCAAAGAGGAACTGGCGCGACTCAAACGCGAAGAGCCGGATAACTTCGGCGATATTCAGGATCTCGAGGCGGAAATCGAAAAACTCAGCGCGCGCATCCACCGCGTGCCATTCCTCGATACTTTCGACCTCAAGTACAACCTGTTGATCAAGCAGCCAAACCCCAGTTCGAAAGCCGTGATGTTCTGCCTGATGGACGTTTCCGGCTCCATGACCCAGGCGACCAAGGACATCGCCAAACGGTTTTTCATTCTGTTGTACCTGTTCCTCAAGCGGAACTACGACAAGATCGACGTGGTGTTCATCCGCCACCACACTAGCGCACGTGAAGTGGATGAAGAGGAGTTTTTCTACTCCCGCGAAACCGGCGGCACCATCGTCTCCAGTGCCCTGAAACTGATGCAGGAGATCATGGCCGAGCGCTATCCGAGCAACGAGTGGAACATCTACGCCGCCCAGGCTTCCGACGGCGATAACTGGAACGATGACTCGCCGATCTGCCGCGACATCCTGATCAACCAGATCATGCCGTTCGTGCAGTACTACACTTACGTGGAGATCACCCCGCGCGAACATCAGGCCTTGTGGTACGAGTACGAACGCATCGCCGAAGCCTTTTCCGACACTTTTGCCCAGCAACAACTGGTCTCGGCCGGGGATATCTATCCGGTCTTCCGTGAACTCTTCCAGCGCAGGTTAGTGACATGACCGCCAAGACCGCCAAAGAGCAGAAGCGCCAACCCATATCCACCGGCTCGGAATGGACCTTCGAGCTGATCCAGGCGTACGACCGCGAAATCGCCCGCATCGCGGCCGGCTACGCCCTGGATACCTACCCTAACCAGATAGAAGTGATCACCGCCGAACAGATGATGGACGCCTACGCTTCGGTCGGCATGCCGCTTGGCTATCACCATTGGTCCTATGGCAAGCATTTCCTCAGCACCGAGAAATCCTACAGTCGCGGGCAGATGGGGCTGGCGTACGAGATCGTGATCAACTCGGACCCGTGCATCGCTTACCTGATGGAAGAAAACACCATCTGCATGCAGGCACTGGTGGTTGCGCATGCCTGCTACGGCCACAACAGTTTCTTCAAGGGCAACTATCTGTTCCGCACCTGGACCGATGCCAGTTCGATCATCGATTACCTGGTGTTCGCCAAGCAGTACATCATGCAGTGCGAGGAGCGCCACGGGATCGACGCCGTGGAGGATCTGCTCGACTCCTGCCACGCCCTGATGAACTACGGTGTCGACCGCTACAAACGTCCGTATCCGATTTCCGCCGAGGAAGAACGGCGTCGGCAGAAGGATCGCGAAGAGCATCTGCAGAAGCAGATCAACGACCTGTGGCGCACCATCCCCAAAGGCGCGGACAAGTACAGCGACAAGGACAACGCACGCTTCCCGGCCGAACCGCAGGAAAACATTCTGTATTTCATCGAGAAACACGCCCCGCTGCTGGAGCCCTGGCAACGCGAGATCGTGCGGATCGTGCGCAAGATCGCTCAGTATTTCTATCCACAGCGCCAGACCCAGGTGATGAACGAAGGCTGGGCGACGTTCTGGCACTACACGCTGATGAATGACCTGTATGACGAGGGCTTGGTGACGGACGGCTTCATGATGGAGTTCTTGACGTCCCACACCAGCGTGGTATTCCAGCCTGGGTTCGACAGCCCTTATTACAACGGCATCAACCCGTATGCGCTGGGGTTTGCGATGTATCGCGACATCCGTCGCATGTGCGAAGAGCCCACGGAAGAAGACCGTCGCTGGTTCCCGGAAATCGCCGGCAGCGACTGGCTGTCGACCATCAAGTTCGCCATGAGCAGCTTCAAGGATGAGAGCTTCATCCTGCAGTACCTGTCACCCAAGGTGATCCGCGACCTTAAGCTGTTCAGCATTCTCGATGACGATCAGAAAGACGACTTGCTGGTGCCCGCCATTCATGACGAGGGCGGTTACCGGATCATTCGCGAGACCCTGGCCGCGCAATACAACCTGGGCAACCGCGAACCGAACGTGCAGATCTACAGCATCGACCGCCGCGGCGACCGCTCGCTGACCCTGCGCCACCAGCAGCACGACCGCAAACCGCTGGGTGATTCCACTGAGGAGGTCCTGAAACACCTGCATCGGCTGTGGGGCTTCGACATTCATCTGGAAACCCTGCAGGGCGACCAGATCATGAAGACCCATCACGTTCCACCCCGCAGCGAACATAGCGAGGGGGATTACGGTCGCCTCGACCTGGCCGTCATTCATCTTTGATCCCGTTCAGGCCTCCGAAAGTCCGGCGCAAGGGTTATCCTGTCGGGCCAAAGGAGGTTTTTTATGCAGATTTACAAGGTCGGCGGTGCGGTTCGTGATCGCCTGCTGGGCAAACCGGTCACGGATATCGATTGGGTGGTGGTCGGCGCGACGACAGAAGAAATGCTTGCCAAGGGGTTTCGCCCGGTCGGCGCGGACTTCCCGGTTTTCCTTCATCCGAAAAGCGGCGAGGAGTACGCCCTCGCCCGCACCGAGCGCAAGAGCGGTCGCGGTTATGGTGGTTTCACCTTTCACGCCAGCCCCGAAGTCACGCTTGAAGAAGACCTGATCCGCCGCGACCTGACGATCAACGCCATGGCCGAAGACGATCAGCAAAACCTGACTGATCCCTATCACGGCCAGCGCGATCTCGAAGAGCGGATTTTGCGCCACGTTTCCCCCGCATTTGCCGAAGATCCGCTCAGGGTTCTGCGCGTTGCGCGCTTTGCCGCCCGTTACGCGGCGCTCGGCTTCAAGGTCGCGCCCGAAACCCTGGAGCTGATGCGTCAGCTCAGCGAATCGGGTGAACTGGAAGCCCTTACGGCCGAACGCAGCTGGAAAGAGATTTCCCGCGCACTGATGGAAGATCAACCCCAAGTGTTCATTCAGGTGTTGCGCGATTGCGGCGCCTTGAAGGTACTGATGCCGGAGGTCGATGCCTTGTTCGGCGTACCGCAGCCGCAAGCCCATCACCCGGAAATCGACAGCGGCATTCACACCCTCAGCGTGCTTGAGCAGTCAGCCTTGCACAAACAGCCGCTGACCGTGCGCTGGGCCTGCCTGCTGCACGATCTCGGCAAAGGTCTGACCCCGCAAGAAGAATGGCCACGGCATATCGCCCATGAGCACAAAGGCCTGAAGTTGATCAAAGCGGTCAACGAGCGCTTCAAGGCACCGAAAGACTGTCAGGAACTGGCCTTGTTGGTCGGCCAATATCACACCCATGGGCATCGTGCCCTGGAATTGAAGGCTTCGACCTTGCTTGAGTTGCTGCAAAGCTTTGACGTTTACCGTCGACCACAGCGGTTCGAAGAATTCATCAGCGCGTGCGAAATGGATGCCCGAGGCCGCAAAGGGCTTGAACAGCGTAGTTATCCACAAGCGGATTACCTGCGCGGCGCGGCCAATGTGGCGCGCGGCGTGGCAGTGCAGCCGTTGCTGGAGAAGGGATTCAAGGGCCCGGAACTGGGCGAGGCACTCAAGCGCGAACGGCTCAAGGCATTGAAGGCTTACAAGGAGTCGGCGTCGTCCTGAAAACATTTGATCCGCCCCCCCCGAGGGCGGATCAAAATGTTCAAGACAAGTGTGAAGGCGTGAGTTGAGTACCACGCCACTCAAATCCGACCGGCGCCAGCACCTGATCGATCTGCGCTTCGGCCCACAATGTGGCGAAGCTTTTTCCCACACCCGGATGTACCCGATCCGGCGCAATCAAAGACAGCGGCCACAGCACAAAGGCATTTTTAAGAATTTCCGCACGGGGAAGAATCAGCCCGTCGAAGTTGCCCGTCAAATCGCCGTACAGCAATACGTCAATATCCAGCGGCAAGCCCTTGCGATCCGGCGCATAGCGACCGTTGTCCGCTTCTATGAATTTCAAGCGGCGATCCAGCTCGATCAACGGCAGATCGGTGAACGCCGATACCACGAAGTTGAAGAACGGCCCGCTCTTGATTCCCACCGGCTGGCTTTCGAATACAGGCGAGCAGCGGATATCCACCAGAAACGTGGACAAGGCATCCAGACCGGCCTGCAAATGGGTTTCGCGCTCGATATTGCTACCGAGCCCGAGGTAGACCTGGGTCAGCGGCATCCGCGCTCGATCTCCACTCCCACACCACCCTTGGCGGCCGGCACGGCGCCGGGCTTGGTCAGTTTGAGGCGCACCCAGGTGATCTTGAATTCGTTCATCAGCACTTCGACCAGACGCTCGGCGAAGGTCTCGACCAGTTGATACCGGGACTGCTCGGCAAAGGCCTGGATCCGCGTAGACACACTGGCGTAATCGAGCGCCAGGGTCAGGTCGTCACCGGCAGCGGCCGGGCGATTGTCCCAGGCGAAGCTCAAATCAAGACGCAGGCACTGTCGGATGCCGCGCTCCCAGTCGTAGGCACCGATAACGGTGTCGACTTCCAGGCCCTCGATAAACACTCTGTCCAAGCACTTCTCTCCGCTGCACGACAAGGGCGCAATGCGCCGTTAGAATCAGGGCGTCCTCGCCCGGAATAGTTAGCATGTTTTGGTTACTGGCGATCCTCGCCTACCTGCTCGGCTCTCTGTCCTTCGCCATTTTGCTCAGCCGCCTGACCGGAAATCCGGATCCGCGAATGAGTGGCTCGGGTAATGCCGGCGCCACCAACATGCTGCGCCTGGCCGGACGCAAACTCGCAATCCTGACCCTGCTGGGTGACCTGTGCAAAGGCCTGTTGCCGGTGCTGATTGCCTCGGCTGTGGGCCTTTCGCTGCAGGATCAGGCGTGGATCGGCGTCTGCGCCGTGATCGGTCACCTGTTCCCGCTGTACTTCCGCTTTCGCGGTGGCAAGGGCGTTGCCACGGCAGCCGGCATGCTGCTGGCCCTGTATCCACCCGCCGCGCTGCTGGCCGTATGCACCTGGCTGCTGACGTTCTACCTGACCCGCACCAGCTCGCTGGCGGCGCTGATCGCCACTCCGCTGACCCTGCCGTTGCTGGCCTGGCAGGAACCGGCAGCGCTATTGCCGATGAGCACGCTGACTCTGCTGATCGTCTGGCGCCACCGGGGCAATCTACGCGACCTGTTCGCCGGGCGCGAACGGCATTTTTAAATACCGCAAGTGAGCACCGCTCATCACAGCGCCGACAGCTGCTCCATCGGCCAGCGCGCCTGCACACTGATCGCCAGGCTTTCCTGCTGACCGGCCTGCAAACGCTGGCAACCGGCAAACGCGATCATCGCGCCGTTATCGGTGCAAAACTGGGGACGGGCATAGAACACATCGCCCTTCATGTCGCCGAGCATTTTCTCCAGCGAAACACGCAACGCCTTGTTGGCACTGACGCCGCCGGCGATCACCAGGCGCTTCATGCCGGCCTGCTTAAGGGCACGCTTGCACTTGATGGTCAAAGTCTCCACCACGGCCTGCTGGAACGCCAGCGCGATGTCGCAACGGGCTTGCTCGCTGTCGTCCCCGGCGCTGACGCACTGCTGCCAGGTGTTGAGGGCGAAGGTCTTCAGGCCGCTGAAGCTGAAATCCAGACCCGGGCGATCACACATCGGACGCGGAAAGGTGAAACGTCCTGCGACGCCCTTCTCTGCCAGCTTGGCGATTTCCGGTCCGCCCGGATAATTCAGGCCCATCATTTTTGCGGTCTTGTCGAACGCTTCGCCCGCCGCATCGTCCAGCGTCTCGCCAAGCAGGCTGTATTGGCCGATACCATCGACCTGAACCAACTGCGTATGACCACCGGAGACCAACAAAGCGACGAACGGGAACTCCGGCGGCTTTGGTTCAAGCATCGGCGCCAGCAAGTGGCCTTCCATGTGGTGCACGCCGAGCGCCGGAATGCCCCAGGCAAAAGCCAGCGCCTGGGCGCAGGAAGCCCCCACCAGCAACGCCCCGACCAGGCCGGGACCCGCAGTGTAGGCGATGGCGTCGATCTCGGTCGGTACGCAATCGGACTCGGCCAGCACCTGACGAATCAGGGGCAGCATGCGCTTGACGTGATCGCGCGAAGCCAGCTCCGGCACGACGCCGCCATAGACGCGATGCAGGTCGATCTGACTGAACAGCGCGTCGGCCAGCAGGCCGCGCTCGCTGTCGTACAAAGCGACGCCGGTTTCGTCGCAGGAAGTTTCTAATCCCAGTACTAGCATGGGTTTGCGCCTTGTTTAGGCTGAATTCGAAGGCGCGCATAATAGTCGCCGCGTGATGCCCCGACCAGCGGTTTTCGATCAGAGGCTTTGCATTCCGAGCGATGAGGGGTTAACATCCGCAACCCTTAAAAACCGACGTCTTCAAGTGCTCTTTTGCCGCGAGGATGTTGACCCCGGTAATGAATGAAGGTAGCTCTGGATGCCAGCCGTCAAAGTTAAAGAGAACGAACCCTTCGACGTAGCTCTGCGTCGTTTCAAGCGCTCCTGCGAAAAAGCCGGTGTACTGGCTGAAGTTCGTAGCCGCGAATTTTACGAGAAGCCAACTTCTGAGCGTAAGCGCAAGGCAGCTGCTGCTGTTAAGCGTCACGCCAAGAAAGTTCAGCGCGAACAGCGCCGCGCCGTTCGTCTGTACTAATACACAGACGATCGTAGCAAGCTTCTGCCAAGCCCGGCCCTCAGCCGGGCTAATGGCATTTGCGTAAAACGCTTGATGCTTCACCGTCGAAGCCGCAGATGCGACCGAGACAAACCCGCTTCACCGCGTCAGGCCTGGCTCTTTTGCCAGCGGTGCACGTCTTTTCTGACGAGCCTTTCAAGGCTACTGACGAGCACACCCACTGATTCCTCTTACGACGATCAGCCCAAGGCACCTGCTGCGTGCCCGCTTCATGAGCTATCCGAGGCCGATTACAGGCCGTCAGCGGATTCAGCGCAACATTTTCGAATAGTCGAAGACTGATGAGTACTAACGTCAGTGAATTTTCGGCAGATACACTTCCCGACAGCGATTACGCAAACGACACCGGTCGAGCCGCCCCATGTGCGCGCATCACTCAATGACCCGCGTCCGGCGCCCTTTCGCATCGGACCCTTTACAGCGCAGACGAGAACGCCATGGCCGGGCTGATTCCCCAGAGCTTCATTGACGACCTTCTGAACCGCACCGACATCGTCGATGTGGTCAGCTCGCGCGTGCAATTGAAGAAGGCCGGCAAGAACTACACCGCCTGCTGCCCGTTCCATAAAGAGAAAACCCCGTCGTTCAGCGTCAGCCCCGACAAGCAGTTCTATTACTGCTTTGGCTGCGGCGCCGGCGGCAACGCCCTCGGCTTTCTCATGGATCACGACAACCTGGACTTCCCCCAGGCCGTCGAGGATCTGGCCAAAGCCGCCGGCATGGAAGTCCCGCGTGAAGAAGGCGGCCGCTCGAACAAACCGCGCCAACCGACCGACTCTCCGCTGTACCCGCTACTCACCGCCGCGGCCGACTTTTACCGGCAGGCTCTAAAGAGCCATCCGGCACGCAAGGCGGCGGTGGATTACCTCAAGGGACGCGGCCTGACCGGCGAGATCGCCCGAGACTTCGGCCTCGGATTTGCACCGCCGGGCTGGGACAACCTGCTCAAACACTTGAGCAGCGACACCTTGCAGCAGAAGGCCATGATCGAAGCCGGCCTGCTGATCGAGAATGCCGAAACCGGCAAACGCTATGACCGCTTCCGCGATCGCGTGATGTTCCCGATACGCGACACCCGCGGGCGGATCATCGCTTTCGGCGGCCGGGTGCTCGGCGACGACAAACCCAAATACCTGAACTCGCCGGAAACTCCGGTTTTCCATAAAGGCCAGGAACTCTACGGCCTTTACGAAGCCCGCAAAAACAATCGCAACCTTGACGAAATCATCGTCGTCGAGGGCTATATGGACGTCATCGCCCTCGCCCAGCAAGGCCTGCGCAATGCTGTGGCGACACTGGGCACCGCGACCAGCGAAGAACACCTCAAACGCCTGTTTCGCGTCGTGCCGAACGTGCTGTTTTGCTTTGACGGCGACCAGGCCGGCCGCAACGCCGCCTGGCGTGCGCTGGAAGCAACACTGTCCAGCCTGCAGGACGGGCGTCGTGCACGCTTTCTGTTTCTGCCTGAAGGCGAAGACCCGGATACGTTGATTCGTGCCGAGGGCACTGATGCCTTCCGCGCCCGGATCAATCAGCATGCTCAGCCGCTGGCGGACTACTTTTTCCAACAACTGACCGAAGAAGCCGACCCGCGCTCGCTGGAGGGCAAGGCCCACATGGCCACGCTCGCAGCACCGTTGATCGACAAGATCCCCGGCGCCAACCTGCGCATCCTGATGCGCCAGCGCCTGACCGAGATCACCGGCCTGAGCAGCGAAAGCGTCAGCCAGTTGGCCCAGAGCGCTCCGCAGGAAGCGCCGCCGGCCTACGACCCCGGCATCGATTACGACGCCATGCCGGACTACAGCGACTACCATCAGCCGCAGGCACAGGACATGTATGTGCCGCAGCAGGAATGGACGCCGAAGAAACCCGGCGCCGGCGGCAAGAAATGGGACAAGAAGCCATGGGACAAAAATGGCAAGCGTGGCGGTGATCGTGATCAACCACGTGCCCCACGCGTGCCGGCCGCCGTCGAACCACCGACACTGGCCGCCCTGAGAACCTTGCTGCATCACCCGCAACTGGCGGAAAAAGTCGAGAATGCCGGGCACTTCGCGGACGAGAACCAGACCAACGCACAACTTCTGGTGGCACTGCTTGAAGCCGTACAGAAGAATCCCAAGCTAAACTCATTTCAGTTGATCGCGCGATGGCACGGAACCGAACAGGGCCGCCTGCTCAAGGCGCTGGCGGAAAAGGAATGGTTGATTGACGGAGACAACCTTGAACAACAGTTTTTCGACACCATTACTAGCTTGTCAGCCCGCCAACGCGAGCGAAATCTGGAACAACTGCTCAGGAAAGCGCGTCAAAGCGAACTGAGCACTGATGAGAAAAATCAACTGCGCGACCTTTTAAGTCGCAATGTTTCCGCATCAAACCCGACCTCAACTGGCGCGTGAGGTCATAGCTCAGGTATAATCCTCGGCTTGTTTTTTGCCCGCCAAGACCTTCAGTGGATAGGGTGTTATGTCCGGAAAAGCGCAACAGCAGTCTCGTATTATTGAGTTGATCAAACTGGGTCGTGAGCAGAAGTATCTGACTTACGCCGAGGTCAACGACCACCTGCCCGAGGATATTTCAGATCCGGAGCAGGTGGAAGACATCATCCGCATGATTAACGACATGGGGATCCCCGTACACGAGAGTGCTCCGGATGCGGACGCCCTTATGCTGGCCGACGCCGATACCGACGAGGCCGCTGCGGAAGAAGCAGCCGCTGCGTTGGCGGCGGTGGAGACCGATATCGGTCGCACCACAGACCCGGTGCGCATGTACATGCGTGAAATGGGTACGGTCGAGCTTCTGACTCGTGAAGGCGAAATCGAAATCGCCAAGCGTATCGAAGAAGGCATCCGCGAAGTGATGAGCGCCATCGCGCACTTCCCTGGCACGGTTGACCATATTCTCTCCGAGTACACTCGCGTTACCACCGAAGGTGGTCGCCTGTCCGACGTTCTGAGCGGCTACATCGACCCGGACGACGGCATTACGCCGCCTGCCGCCGAAGTACCGCCGCCGATCGACGCGAAAGCGGCGAAAGCGGAAGAGTCCGACGACGATGACGATACCGAAGCTTCCGATGACGAAGAAGAAGCCGAAAGCGGTCCGGATCCGGTCATTGCTGCCCAGCGTTTCGGCGCCGTGGCCGACCAGATGGAAATCACCCGCAAGGCCCTGAAAAAGCACGGTCGTCACAACAAGGCGGCGATTGCTGAACTGTTGGCCCTGGCCGATCTGTTCATGCCGATCAAACTGGTGCCGAAGCAATTCGAAGCCCTGGTCGAGCGTGTTCGCAGTGCCCTGGATCGTCTGCGTCAGCAAGAGCGCGCGATCATGCAGCTGTGCGTACGTGATGCACGTATGCCGCGTGCCGACTTCCTGCGCCAGTTCCCGGGCAACGAAGTCGACGAAAGCTGGTCCGATGCCCTGGCCAAAGGCAAAAGCAAGTACGCCGAAGCCATCGCTCGCGTGCAACCGGACATCATCCGTTGCCAGCAGAAGCTGACCGCGTTGGAAACCGAGACCGGCCTGACCATCGCCGAGATCAAGGACATCAACCGCCGCATGTCGATCGGTGAGGCGAAAGCCCGCCGCGCGAAGAAAGAGATGGTTGAAGCGAACTTGCGTCTGGTGATCTCGATTGCCAAGAAGTACACCAACCGTGGCCTGCAATTCCTCGATCTGATCCAGGAAGGCAACATCGGTCTGATGAAAGCGGTGGACAAGTTCGAATACCGTCGTGGTTACAAGTTCTCGACTTATGCCACCTGGTGGATCCGTCAGGCGATCACTCGCTCGATCGCCGACCAGGCCCGCACCATCCGTATTCCGGTGCACATGATCGAGACGATCAACAAGCTCAACCGCATTTCCCGTCAGATGCTGCAGGAAATGGGTCGCGAACCGACCCCGGAAGAGCTGGGTGAACGCATGGAAATGCCTGAGGACAAGATCCGCAAGGTATTGAAGATCGCCAAAGAGCCGATCTCCATGGAAACCCCGATCGGTGATGACGAAGACTCCCATCTGGGTGACTTCATCGAAGACTCGACCATGCAGTCGCCAATCGATGTCGCCACTGTTGAGAGCCTGAAAGAAGCGACCCGCGAAGTGCTGTCCGGCCTTACTGCCCGTGAAGCCAAGGTACTGCGCATGCGTTTCGGTATCGACATGAACACCGACCATACGCTCGAAGAAGTCGGCAAACAGTTTGACGTGACCCGTGAGCGGATCCGTCAGATCGAAGCCAAGGCGCTGCGCAAGCTGCGCCACCCGACGCGAAGCGAGCATCTGCGCTCCTTCCTCGACGAGTGACACCATAACCCCCGGCCCAGGCCGGGGGTTTTGTTTATATGGCAGATTAAATACCCAGCTCCGCCCTCCCCCCGCGCACAGCCCGTCTACACTCGAAACATTCCCCCGAGCCATAACGAGACCGTTATGCCCAGACTGGCGTCCGTGCTTTTTTTGCTGTCACTGATGATCTGGACCGCAACGGCTGACGCGCTGACTCTGACCGATGAAGAACGTAGCTGGCTGGCGGCTCACCCGGACTTGCGACTGGGTGTCGATGCGTCGTGGCCGCCCTTCGAGTTTCGCGACGACCAGAACCGCTATCAGGGCCTGGCGGCGGACTATATCGATGTGATTCGCCAACGCCTGGCGGTCAAACTTACCCCCATCGAGCCGGTGAGCTGGACAGTCGTGCTCGAACAGGCGAAAAACGGCACGATCGACCTGCTGCCGGGCATCATGTCCACCCCGGAGCGCCAGAGCTACCTGTCTTTCACTCGCCCCTATCTCGACTTTCCGATCGTCATCCTCGCCCATGTCGGCGGCCCGCAACCGCGCAAGCTCGAGGAGCTTTACGGTTTGAAAATCGCCGTGGTCGAGAACTACGCGCCCCATGAGCTGCTGCGCACACATCATCCCGACCTGAATCTGGTGGCGATGCCCAACGTCAGCTCCGCGTTGCAGGCCTTGGCCACCGATGAAGTGGACGCGGTGGTCGGCGATCTGGCCTCCAGCGTCTGGAGCCTGCGTCAGCTCAAACTGGATGGTTTGTATGTCAGCGGCGAAACCCCTTACCGCTATCAACTGGCGATGGGCGTCCCGCGTGACAACAAGGTGCTGGTGGGGATTCTGGACAAGGTGCTGGCCGACATGTCCCCGGAGGAAATCAGCAGCATTCAGGAACATTGGGTCGGCAACGTCCTCGATCACCGGACATTCTGGTCGGATCTGCTGGTTTACGGTTTACCGGGGCTATTGCTTCTGGTCATCGTCCTGGCGATGGTGATCCGCATCAACCGTCGCCTGAGTTCGGAGATCGCCCGACGTATCGATCTCGAACAGGAACTGCGCAGCAGCGAATACCACTATCGCGGACTGGTTGAGAGTCTTTCGGCCATCGCCTGGGAAGCGCGGATCAGTGACTTCACCTACAGCTATGTTTCGCCCCACGCCGAGGATCTGCTCGGCTATCCGCTGTCCCATTGGCTGATTCCAGGCTTCTGGCGCAACATCATTCACCCCGCCGATCTGACTCGCGCCCAGAGCTTCTGTGATCACGAAGTGCTGGCCGGGCGCGATCACAGTCTCGATTACCGGGTGATCACCGCTGACGGCCGTTGTTTGTGGGTGCGTGACATTGTCAGCCTGATCGAACATGGCCACGAACCGGTGATGCGCGGCCTGATGATCGACATCAGCGAAACCAAGCGCACCGAAGAGGCGTTGCGCCTGTCGGAACAGAAATTCGCTTCGGTATTCCAGCAATGCCCGGACATTCTGGTCATCGCCCGGCTATCCGACGGCTGCCTGCTGGAGGTCAACGAAGCCTTCGAAGAACAGATCGGGCTGAAGGCCGAAGAGGTGATTGGCCAGACCGCTACCGAACTCAACATCTGGGGCATTCCCGGAGTCGGCCCGGGCCTGCTTCAGCGGCTGCAGGCCGGCAGCATTCGCAATCTGGAGATGCCCTTTCGCCGCAACAATGGCCAGGTGTTCACCGGGCTGATTTCCGCCGAACCCTTCGAGCTCGACACCACTCCCGCGCTGGTTGTGGTGGTCCGCGACATTACCCAGCTCAAGGAAACCCAACAGCAACTGCAAACTTCCGAAGAGAAGTTCGCCAAGGCCTTCCACGCCTCGCCAGACGGTCTGCTGCTGTCGCGCCAGAGCGATGGTCTGCTGCTGGAAGTCAACGAAGGTTTCAGTCGTATCACCGGTTTCAACAGCGCCATGTCGGTGGATCGCTCGACGCTGGACCTGGGAATCTGGGTCAACCTTAACGAACGCAAGCAAATGCTCGACCTGCTTCACCGCGACGGGTTCGTTCGCGACTTCAGCTGCCATATCCGCCGCAGCGACGGGCAGATCCGCCTCTGCGAGGTATCCAGCCGTCCGCTGCCGATCGGCGATGAAGATTGCATGCTGACCATCGCCCGGGACATTACCGAACGCCACCTGATGCAGGAAAAACTGCAACAGGCCGCGACCGTGTTCGAAAGCACTGCCGAGGGCGTGCTGATCACCGACACCCAGCAACACATCAGCGCGGTGAACCGGGCCTTCACCGAAATCACCGGCTACAGCGAAAGCGAAGCGCTCGGTCACACTCCGCGCCTGCTTGCATCTGGCCTGCACGACAGCGCGTTCTACGCGGCGATGTGGCATCAATTGACTGCCGAAGGTCATTGGCAGGGCGAAATCTCCAACCGGCGCAAGAACGGCGAGCTGTACCCGAGCTGGCTGACCATCAGCGCCGTGCGCAACCGCGACAAATTCATCACCCACTTCGTTGCTGTGTTCGCCGATATCTCCAGCCTCAAGCACGCCCAGGCCAAACTCGACTATCAGGCGCATCACGACCCGCTGACCGGCCTGCCGAACCGCACGCTGTTCGAAAGTCGCCTGTTGATGGCTCTCAATAGCCAGCAGGAAAACGGTGGTCAAGGTGCGGTGCTGTTTCTCGACCTCGACCGCTTCAAGCACATCAACGACAGCCTCGGTCACCCGGTCGGCGATCTGCTGCTCAAGGGGATCGCCGTGCGCCTGAAGGAGCAGCTGCGTGATATCGACACCGTCGCGCGCCTGGGGGGCGATGAATTCATCATTCTGTTGCCCGGCCTGCAACAGCCCGGCGATGCCGACAACATCGCCACCAAACTACTGAACTGCTTTGGCGCACCCTTCCAGGCCGGCGAGCATGAGTTCTTCATCAGCGCCAGCATCGGCACCAGCCTCTATCCGCGCGACGGCTGCGATGTTGCGACCCTGATCAAGAACGCGGACGCGGCGATGTATCGCTCCAAGGCCAAGGGCCGCAACCGGGTCGAAAGCTACACCCGCGATCTCACCGCCCAGGCCAGCGAGCGTGTGGCGCTGGAGCACGAACTTCGCCGAGCCATCGAGCGCGAGGAGTTGTACCTCTATTACCAACCGAAAATCAGCCTCGACGATCACAGTCTGGTCGGCGCCGAAGCCCTGATCCGCTGGCGCCACCCGAACTTCGGCGAAGTGCCGCCAGAGCACTTCATCCCGCTGGCGGAAGAGAACGGGATGATCCTGCAAATCGGCGACTGGGTGCTGGAAACCGCCTGCCGGCAGATGTTCGAGTGGGGCCAGATCTATGAATCTCTCGGCCCGCTGTCGGTGAACCTCGCCGGCGCGCAACTGCGACAGCCAAACCTGCTGGGACGCATCGAGCAACTGCTCAAGGACAACCGCCTGCGGCCGGAATTACTGCAACTGGAAATTACCGAAAACTTCATCATGAGCCAGGCCGAAGAAGCGCTGGCGGTGTTGCACCAGCTCAAACACCTGGGCGTGCAACTGGCCATCGACGACTTCGGCACCGGCTATTCTTCACTGAGTTATCTCAAACGCCTGCCACTGGACATCCTCAAGATCGACCAGTCTTTCGTCCGCGGCCTGCCCGACGACCCGCACGACGCGGCAATCGTGCGCGCAATCATCGCCCTGGGCCGCAGCATGCAATTCACCGTGATCGCCGAAGGCGTGGAAACCCAGGCCCAGCAACAATTCCTCACCGCCGAAGGCTGCGAACAGATCCAGGGCTACATCGTCAGCCTGCCGCTGCCACCTGAAGAGTTCGCCGCGACGTTTCTTCGTATAGCCGTATCAGATTTTTCGGATAGCACAGCCGAGAAACCGTCGCTATAATCCGCGGCCTACTGAGGGCCTATAGCTCAGTTGGTTAGAGCAGAGGACTCATAATCCTTTGGTCCACGGTTCAAGTCCGTGTGGGCCCACCAAACATGAAAAAGCCGCGCACTCGCGCGGCTTTTTTTCGCCAGTCGGTTGGCGTTTACGTTCTTCCCAAACGCAATGTTCGGAAGACTACCGCAAAGTCTGTAGGTTATTTCCCAAGCTGTGTTTTCACTCAGTTTTCGGCCTTGTTGGCCTTTTCTCCGAGCGAGTAATCTCCGGGCGCCGCTGTTCGCCAAGGATTACTTTCATGCTCGTGAATGCTGCGCCGCTGATAAAAGAATCTAGTGGCCAACAAACATGGATCGACTTAGCTCTGCCCGACCTGCGTACGCTGGCCAGGGAGCTTCGCTCAGCCGCAATTGATGAAGTGAAAAGGGCAGACGATGCGCAAGGAGCCCTCAGAATTCTCCTGGTTCACTTCGGATTCATCGATGAAGCGTTGCTCGCAGTTACCATCCTCACCCCGATCGGAAACGTTGCGGTCATGAGGGACAAACTTGCCCACATCGTCGAAAAACGCGCTGACTCACGAGAGCGCTACGTTCGGCATGCGATTGATACGCTGACGGGACCGTTTGAAATATGGAGAGTGCTGTACGACAACGGCGGATACCGCATGGCCTTCATCAATGCCTACGAGGCAAAGAATGACATGCTCGTCGTGGTGGATGTCAGGCACGGACATGTCCTGTGGAACTTCATGCATGCCCCGGCTAGAGCGATGAACAAGCACCGCCAAGGCGAGCTTCTCTACAAGAGATACGTTCTTCAGGACAAACAAAAAGGGGAGCCTGTTGGCTCCCCTTGAATATTTGAATCCTGATATTGGCATCCTCAGGAAATGGGATGAAGAGGTCTCACCTTACACCGATGTTGCAGCATCGCTGAGGTACCTACGTCTGCTGAAGCCCTGCAAGGCAGCAGATTTCGCGCTCTTGAGGCCATTTTTGATAAAGGCAGCAGGCAAGTCAAATCATTTGTCTGTTCTTTTGTTTCGGTAAAATCCCCCGATCCGATGACTGCCTAATCCCCCGCCGCTCAATCAGCGCTTACAAGCGCCTCGCGTGACGAGCCTGTAACATGCAGCCCCATTGATCCATACCGCTGGAGCCTGCCCTTGCCCGACATCCGCCCACCCGTGCTCGATGAAATCGACCGCCAGCTGATCGCCGCCCTGCAAATCAATGCCCGTGAGAGCGTGGCGATGCTGGCCCGGCAATTGGGGATCGCCCGTACCACCGTGACTTCGCGACTGGCGAGGCTGGAAAAGGCCAAGGTCATCACAGGTTATGGCGTGCGTCTGGGCCAACGCGTGGTGGATGGCGGTTTGCAGGCCTACGTCGGGATCAAGGTGCAGCCACGCTCCGGCAAAGAGGTACTGCGCCGCTTGAGCGCAATGGCTCAGGTACAGCAATTGTGCGCAGTGAGTGGCGAATTCGATTACGTGGCGTGGCTGCGTACTGATTCACCGGAACAGCTCGATCAGCTTCTGGATCAGATCGGCAGTGTAGACGGGGTAGAGAAGACCACGACGTCGATCATCCTCAGCAGCAAGATTGATCGCGGACATCCAGTCTGATCACTGCCTTCGTCATATTGCAGCATCAATGCTCAAAACGACGACACATTGCGTCTTATTAACGTGTTCTACGCTCCCTAGAATGGCTGGCATCTTTTCCTATACTCAGACGCGCATCCAGCGTCGGGTCGCCAGCAAGGTCAGCCATGAACAAGAACAATCGCCATCCTGCAGACGGTAAGAAACCAGTCACCATTTTTGGCCCGGACTTCCCTTTCGCCTTCGACGACTGGATTGAACACCCGGCCGGCCTCGGCAGCATTCCCGAGCACAATCACGGTGCCGAAGTGGCAATCGTCGGGGCCGGTATCGCCGGTCTGGTGGCGGCTTATGAGCTGATGAAACTCGGCTTGAAACCCGTCGTGTATGAGGCCTCGAAGCTCGGCGGCCGTCTGCGTTCGCAAGCGTTCAATGGCACCGATGGCATCGTCGCCGAACTCGGCGGCATGCGTTTTCCGGTGTCGTCCACCGCGTTCTATCACTACGTCGACAAACTCGGTCTGGAAACCAAGCCCTTCCCCAACCCGCTGACGGCGGCGTCCGGCAGTACCGTGATCGACCTGGAAGGCAAAACTCATTACGCACAAAGCCTGAAGGATCTTCCTGCACTGTTCCAGGAAGTTGCCGATGCCTGGGCTGACGCTCTGGAGGCCGGCTCGCAGTTTTCGGATATCCAGCAAGCGATTCGTGACCGTGACGTGCCACGCCTCAAAGAATTGTGGAACACCCTGGTGCCGCTATGGGACGACCGCACGTTCTACGACTTCGTCGCCACCTCCAAAGCTTTCGCCAAATTGTCGTTCCATCACCGCGAAGTGTTCGGCCAGGTCGGTTTCGGCACCGGCGGCTGGGATTCGGACTTCCCCAACTCGATGCTGGAAATTTTCCGCGTGGTGATGACCAACTGCGACGATCACCAACATCTGGTGGTCGGCGGTGTGGAACAAGTGCCACAGGGTATCTGGCGTCATGCGCCGGAGCGCTGCGTCCACTGGCCACAGGGCACCAGCCTGAAATCGCTGCACCACGGCGCACCGCGCTCCGGGGTAAAGAAAATTGCTCACGCACCCGACGGGCGTTTCGCAGTCACCGACAACAACGGCGACACCCGCGAATATGCGGCCGTACTGACCACCTGCCAGAGCTGGCTGCTGACCACCCAGATCGAATGCGACGAAACCCTGTTCTCGCAAAAGATGTGGATGGCACTGGACCGCACGCGCTACATGCAATCGTCGAAAACGTTCGTGATGGTCGACCGCCCGTTCTGGAAGGACAAGGATCCGGAAACCGGTCGCGATCTGATGAGCATGACCCTCACCGATCGCCTGACCCGTGGTACTTACCTGTTCGACAACGGCGACGATAAACCGGGCGTGATCTGCCTGTCGTACTCGTGGATGAGCGATGCGCTGAAGATGCTCCCGCACCCGGTGGAAAAACGCGTGAAGCTGGCGCTGGATGCGTTGAAGAAGATCTACCCGAAAGTCGACATCGCCGCGCGAATCATCGGCGATCCGATCACCGTATCGTGGGAAGCCGATCCGCACTTCCTCGGCGCGTTCAAGGGCGCCCTGCCCGGCCACTATCGCTACAACCAGCGCATGTACGCACACTTCATGCAGGACGACATGCCGCCGGAGCAGCGCGGGATTTTCATCGCCGGCGACGACGTGTCGTGGACGCCAGCGTGGGTCGAGGGCGCGGTGCAGACTTCGCTCAACGCGGTATGGGGAATCATGAAGCACTTCGGCGGGTCCACACATAAAGAGAACCCCGGCCCGGGAGATGTGTTCAACGACATCGGCCCGATCGCCCTGCCCGAGTAAGAGGAATCCCTGATGCGTGTAGCCCTTTACCAATGTCCACCGCTGCCACTGGAACCTGCTGCCAACCTCCAGCGCCTGCATCAACTGGCGATGGAGGCCAAAGGCGCCGATCTGCTGGTGGTGCCGGAAATGTTCCTGACCGGCTACAACATCGGCAAGGAGGCGGTTGCGACATTGGCCGAGGTCCACAACGGTGAATGGGCGCAGCAGATTGGACGAATCGCCAAGGCTGCCGGTCTGGCAATTCTTTACGGTTACCCGGAGCGAACCGCCGAAGGACAGATCTATAACGCCGTGCAACTGATCGACTCGAACGGTGAGCGCCTGTGCAATTACCGCAAGACGCATCTGTTCGGTGATCTGGACCGTTCGATGTTCAGCCCCGGCGATGGCGACTTTCCCATCGTCGAGCTCAACGGCTGGAAGCTCGGTTTTCTGATCTGCTACGACCTGGAATTCCCGGAAAACGCCCGGCGCCTGGCCCTCGAAGGCGCCGAGCTGATTCTGGTACCGACAGCCAACATGATTCCTTTCGACTTCATTGCCGATGTTTCCGTCCGCTCCCGCGCCTTTGAAAACCAGTGCTACGTGGCTTACGCCAACTACTGCGGCCACGAAGGCGACATCCATTACTGCGGACAAAGCAGCATTGCCGCGCCGGATGGCAGCCGCATCGCAAAGGCCGGACTGGACGAAGCACTGATCGTCGGCGAGCTGGATCGCCAGTTGATGGCCGACTCCCGTAGCGCCAACCGCTACTTCAACGACCGCCGCCCCGAACTTTACGACGCGCTCAGCAAGCGCTAATCCGCTAGCATTGGCACTTCACTGTTCTGGAAGTGCCCATGCCTGCGCCGACTCACCCCCGCCCCCACACCGAAACCCTGGCCAACGGCTTGCGCGTGACCCTGCGTCACGTGCCCGGCCTGAAGCGCAGCGCCGCTGCGTTGCGGGTGGCTGCCGGCAGTCATGACGTGCCATTGGCGTGGCCGGGGCTGGCGCATTTCCTTGAGCATTTGCTGTTCCTCGGCACCGAGCGCTTTCCTGCACAGCAAGGGCTGATGGCCTATGTACAAGGTCACGGCGGCCAGGTGAATGCCAGCACCCGCGAGCGCACCACCGATTTCTTCTTTGAGTTGCCGCCAGCGTCCTTCAGCGGTGGGCTGGAGCGCCTGTCAGACATGCTCGCCCATCCGCGTATGAATCCGGACGATCAGTTGCGGGAACGGGAAGTATTGCAGGCAGAGTTTATTGCGTGGTCGCAGGATGCGGCGGCTCAGCAGAAAGAGGCGCTGTTCGAGGGGCTGGCGGCAGCACATCCTTTGCGCGGCTTTCATGCCGGAAACCGCGAAAGCCTGCCGGTAGATCAAGCGGATTTTCAGCAGGCGTTGAAAGACTTTCATCAGCAGTTTTACCGCACCGGGCAGATGAGCCTGAGCCTGGTCGGGCCGCAGAGTGTTGAAGAACTGCGAGCGCTGGCCGAACAGTTTGCCGCCATGCTGACGCCAGGGGATAAAACTGCCCAGGCAGCGCCCGTTCGCTTGATGAATAATCCACAGGCAAGTTATCAACAGGCCGGCGATTGGCACGGCAACCTGCTGTTTGCGTTGGAGGAGTTGCCGGAGTCGTCGGCCGAAGCGCTGGCGTTTCTCTGTCACTGGTTGAACAGCGCCAAACCCGGCGGGTTGCTCGCGCATTTGCAGCAGATGGGGCTTGCGGAAGATTTACAGGCCTGTGTGCTGTATCAGTTTGCTGAGCAGGCGTTGCTGCATCTTCAATTCACGGCGGCATCCGGATCACTCGACGCCATCCAGGCACAGTTTCTCGACGGGCTGAGCTTCTTCGCTGCGCAGCAAGACTGGCCGGCACTTCGCGAGGAATATTCGGCACAGCATCAACGCCAGCAGCAGGTCAGCGGTGCATTGCAGCTTGCGCGACTAGACAGCGAACAACTCGAAAGAGGGCTTTCTGAATCAGCCGTTGCGGCGCTCAATGTGATTCTCGGCAAAATCGGCACTGTGGATAACTTCAGCAATCACTGGCACCTGCCCGCTGCCAACCCGTTTCTGCGCGCAGCCGAGCCGCTGGCCAACGCCGGACTTATCCGCGGCCAGACCAGCGCCCACCGAGGCCTGCGCACGTTTGCTCAGGATCGCTCGCGCAACCGCCGCGAACGTTCGCCGATGCAATTCAGCCAGGCGCTGCCGGACAACAGCGACGAAGGGGCGGTGTATGTGCGCTGGCAGACAGAGGCGGCGGCCACGGCCGAGCTGCAGGCGAAGCTGCAACGCAGTCTGCGGGAGGTTTCCGACGACGCACGTCTGGCCGGAGTCGAGTTGTCCTTCAGCGCCACAGGTAATCAGTGGCTGTTGAGACTCAACGGCCTGCAGGACACGCTGCCTGTTGTGCTGGAACACGCGCTGAAATCTCTGACACAAGTGGGCGTCGATTGCGCAAAAGGCGAACCGAAAACGGCGCTGATACCGATCCGCCAGCTGCTCAAAGTACTGCCCGAACTGTACCTGCCAGCGGTAGGCGAATCCGATGACGCCGCGCACCTGTGGGCAACTTCTCGCTGGGACGGTCTGGCTTTGGGGCTAAACCCACAGACCCAGTCAGCCATGGGCCTGGCCCTGAGCCGCATCCCGGGCATCCCGGACAATCAAATCCCCTCACCGTCGGCAATCCATAACGGATACCGGTGGAGTCAGATCGACAGCGCGTCCAGCGAACACGCCTTGCTGCTGTTCTGTCCGACCGCCAGCCGTGAAATCGACGACGAAGCCGCGTGGCGCCTGCTCGCCCACCTGTGCCAGACACCGTTTTACCAACGCCTGAGAGTCGAACTGCAATTGGGTTATGCGGTGTTCAGCGGCCTGCATCAGCTACACGGCCAGACCGGATTACTGTTCGGTGTGCAATCGCCCTCGGCCACCGCCGCGCAATTGCTCGAGCACATTCAGCAGTTTCTCGAAGGACTGCCAGCCCTTGTCGAACAACTCGACGACGCCGGCCTCGCCCGGCAACGCCAGACACTTTCCGATCAATTCGATGACAGCGTCCTGTCCGGCAAAGATGCGGCCGAGATCCTGTGGCAGGCTCGACTCGCCGGCCACTCGTCGGATTATCGGGTGCAATTGCGCAGCGCCATCGCTCGACTGGATCGCCCGGCATTGCTGAACGCCGCACAACGTCTGATCCGCGCCGAAGGCGGCTGGCACGGTCTGGCCAACGGCCCTGCGCCAGGCGCGCCATGGCAATCGGCAAAATGATCATTACCGGGGCTGCAAGGAGCTTTCTCAAAGATTCACGGGCCAACCTTCTGAAATTTTGAGTAACATAGCCACCTAACTATTTGGAACATCCCTGCGCTGCCGTGGACTATACCTATGGATAGCGCTATCTCACCCACCTGAAAAAGGAGTCACCCGATGGCCTGGACCAAACCTGCTTACACCGACCTGCGCATCGGCTTCGAAGTCACCATGTACTTCGCCAGCCGCTGAGTCCTGCCTCAAGCAGAACACTGCAGTGCAACGCCTCGGCTCGCCGGGGCGTTTTATTTTCAGCGTTGAAATGATGGAGCGTTCATGTTCGTCCAGATTCTGGGTTCGGCCGCCGGTGGCGGTTTTCCGCAGTGGAACTGCAACTGCGTCAATTGCGCCGGTTTTCGCGACGGCAGCCTGAATGCCCAGGCCCGTACCCAATCGTCCATCGCGATTTCCGATGACGGCGTGAATTGGGTGCTGTGCAATGCCTCGCCGGACATCCGCGCGCAGCTCCAGAGCTTCGCCCCGATGCAACCGGGCCGTGCCCTGCGTGACACCGGCATCAGCGCGATCATCTTGATGGACAGCCAGATCGACCACACCACCGGCCTGCTCAGCCTGCGCGAAGGCTGCCCGCATCAGGTCTGGTGCACGGACATGGTTCACGAAGACCTGAGCACCGGTTTCCCGCTGTTCACCATGCTCAAGCACTGGAACGGCGGGCTCGACTGGAACCGCATCGAACTCGACCAAAGCTTCACCGTCGCCGCCTGCCCGAACCTGCGCTTCACCCCGCTGCCGCTGCGCAGCGCCGCGCCGCCCTACTCGCCGCACCGCTTCGACCCGCACCCGGGCGACAACATCGGCCTGATCGTCGAAGACCTCAGCAC
Organism: Pseudomonas sp. IAC-BECa141; assembly: GCF_020544405.1. NCBI lineage: Bacteria > Pseudomonadati > Pseudomonadota > Gammaproteobacteria > Pseudomonadales > Pseudomonadaceae > Pseudomonas > Pseudomonas sp. IAC-BECa141. The sequence goes on from NZ_CP065410.1 coordinate 5,614,862, forward strand.
CGGCGGCAAACTGTTCTATGCGCCAGGCCTGGGCAAGGTCGACGCGCCGCTGCTGGAAATCATGGCCGGCAGCGATTGCGTACTGGTGGACGGGACGATGTGGGACGACGATGAAATGCAGCGCCGTGGTGTCGGCACCCGCACCGGCCGCGAAATGGGCCACCTGGCGCAGAACGGCCCCGGCGGCATGCTCGAAGTGCTGGAACAGCTTCCCGAGCAGCGCAAGGTGCTTATCCACATCAACAACACCAACCCGATTCTCGACGAGGACTCCCCGGAACGCGCGGAGCTGGTTCGGCGCAATGTTGAAGTGGCGTATGACGGCATGAGTATTGTGCTGTAGCTGAGGGCCTCATCGCTGGCCAGTCGAAGGCGTCCTGACAGACACCAAAGAATCCAATGGTTGTTCCCGGAGAACAGACATGACTGACACTCCAATGTCCCCCGCCGAATTCGAAGCGGCCCTGCGCGCCAAGGGCGCCTATTACCACATTCATCACCCGTATCACGTGGCGATGTATGAAGGCCGCGCCACCCGTGAGCAGATCCAGGGTTGGGTCGCCAACCGCTTCTACTATCAGGTGAACATTCCCCTGAAAGACGCAGCGATCCTCGCCAACTGCCCGGATCGCGAGATCCGCCGCGAGTGGATCCAGCGGCTGCTCGACCACGACGGCGCTCCCGGTGAAGACGGCGGCATCGAAGCCTGGCTGCGACTGGGCCAGGCCGTCGGTCTCGATCCGGCTCAATTGCGCTCCCAGGAACTGGTGCTGCCCGGCGTTCGGTTCGCCGTCGATGCCTACGTCAACTTCGCCCGCCGTGCCAGTTGGCAGGAAGCCGCCAGCAGCTCGTTGACCGAACTGTTCGCGCCGCAGATTCACCAGTCGCGGCTCGACAGCTGGCCGCAGCATTACCCGTGGATCGACCCGGCCGGCTACGAATATTTCCGCACCCGTCTCGGTCAGGCCCGACGCGATGTCGAGCATGGTCTGGCGATCACGCTGGAGCACTACAAGACTCGCGAAGGCCAGGAACGCATGCTGGAAATTCTCCAGTTCAAACTGGACATCCTTTGGAGCATGCTCGATGCCATGAGCATGGCCTACGAACTGAACCGCCCGCCGTATCACAGCGTCACCGATCAACGGGTCTGGCATAAAGGAATCGCCTTATGAGTTTCGACCGCAGCAAGACCCCGAACTGGCGTCCCGGCTACCGTTTCCAGTACGAACCGGCCCAGAAAGGCCATGTGCTGCTGTACCCGGAGGGCATGATCAAGCTCAACGAAAGTGCCGCGCTGATCGGCGGCCTGATCGACGGTGAGCGGGATGTCGCGGCGATCATCGCCGAACTCGACAAACAGTTTCCCGGCGTACCCGAGCTCGGTGACGACATCGAGCAATTCATGGAGGTTGCCCGTGCGCAGCACTGGATCGAACTTGCCTGAGTCCTCGGTGCAAGTCCCGGCCAAACCGGAAATCGGCCTGCCGCTATGGCTGCTCGCCGAGCTGACTTATCGCTGCCCGCTGCAATGCCCGTACTGCTCCAATCCGCTGGATTTTGCCGGGCAGGGCAAAGAGCTGAGCACCGAGCAGTGGATCAAGGTGTTCCGTGAAGCGCGGGAGATGGGTGCGGCGCAACTGGGCTTTTCCGGCGGTGAACCGCTGGTGCGCCAGGACCTTGCCGAGCTGATCCGTGAAGCGCGCCAGTTGGGTTTCTACACCAACCTGATCACCTCCGGCATCGGCCTGACCGAGCAGAAGATCAGCGACTTCAAGAAGGCCGGGCTCGATCACATCCAGATCAGTTTCCAGGCCAGCGACGAGCAAGTGAACAACCTGCTCGCCGGCTCGAAAAAAGCCTTCGCGCAGAAACTGGAAATGGCCCGCGCCGTGAAAGCCCACGGCTATCCGATGGTGCTGAACTTCGTCACTCATCGGCACAACATCGACAAGATCGACCGCATCATCGAGCTGTGCATCGCGCTGGAAGCGGACTTCGTCGAACTCGCCACGTGCCAGTTCTACGGCTGGGCGCAGCTCAATCGTGTCGGCCTGTTGCCGACCAGGGAACAACTGGTCCGCGCCGAACGCATCACCAACGAATACCGCGCCAAGCTGGAGGCCGAAGGGCATCCGTGCAAACTGATTTTCGTCACCCCGGACTATTACGAAGAGCGCCCGAAAGCCTGCATGAACGGCTGGGGCAGTCTGTTTCTGACGGTCACACCGGACGGCACCGCCCTGCCCTGTCATGGCGCCCGACAGCTGCCGGTGCAATTTCCCAATGTGCGCGACCACAGCATGCAGCACATCTGGTACGACTCGTTCGGCTTCAACCGTTTCCGCGGCTACGATTGGATGCCCGAGCCGTGCCGCTCCTGCGATGAAAAGGAACAGGATTTCGGCGGCTGCCGCTGCCAGGCCTTCATGCTCACCGGCGATGCCAGCAATGCCGATCCGGTGTGCAGCAAGTCCGAACATCACGGTGTGATTCTCAAGGCCCGCGAAGAAGCCGAGCACGCCACCCAGACCATCGAACAACTGGCCTTTCGCAATGAACGAAACTCGCGCCTCATCGCCAAAGGCTGAGCCTTTCAGCGCCACTGCCGCCGTTGCTGCCGGTGTGGATTTCGCCGAACTGCAGCTCGGCGCCCATGGTTTGTTCTGGAACGAATACCGGCCGGCAGACGCCGCGTGCCGGATCTGGCACTGGCGCGATGGCTCGGCGAAATGTCTGACACCCGCGGGTTTCAGCGTGCGCAGTCGGGTGTACGAATATGGCGGTGGGGCGTTTTGTCTGACGCCTGAGGGAGTGGTTTTCGTCAACGAGGCGGACCAGCAGTTGTACCGACAGGCGCTGGACGGCGAACCCGTAGCATTGACGTCCGGGGAATGCCGATATGGTGATCTGCATTTTGCCAACGGGCAGGTGCTGGCTGTTGAAGAGAACGGTGATCGGCATCGGCTGGTGGCTATTGATCTGGCGAGTGGCGAACGCCACAGGCTGGTTGATGGCGCGGATTTTTACGCGTCGCCCATTATCAGCCCGGACGGCCAACGCCTTGCATGGATCGAGTGGAGCCGCCCGCATCAGCCATGGACCTCCACCCGACTGATGCTCGCCGAACGCTCGGACAACGAATTTTCCGCGCCGCGTTGCGTGGCCGGTGAAGCACTTGAAGAGTCGATCCAGCAACCGCGTTTCGATGCCAACGGCCGACTGGGCTGTCTGACCGATCGTGGTGGTTATTGGCAACCGTGGGTCGAGTCGACAGACGGCTTGCAGCCGTTAACCAGCGCCGAAGCCGATCACGCGCCAGCCCCATGGCAACTCGGCGGCTGCACCTGGCTGCCCACCGACGACAGCTTTATGGCGAGTTGGAGCGAAGGTGGTTTCGGGCGTCTGGCACTCAACGGTGAAGACTTCACCGGCAACTACAGCCGTTTCCGTCATCTGGCTGTCGATGATCAATTCATTTACTGCATTGCCGCCTCACCGATCAGCCCTTCAGCGGTGATCGCCATTGACCGCGATTCGCGCAGAGTGAACATCCTGGCCGGCGGTGTCGCACCGCTGCCCGCCGAGCACATCAGCCGCCCGCAAACCCTGCGCTACCCCAGCGGTTCGGGTGAAGCGCACGGTTTCTTTTACCCGGCCACGAATGGTGATGTGAAACCGCCGCTGGTGGTCTTCATCCACGGCGGCCCGACGTCGGCGTGCTACCCGATGCTCGACCCGCGCATCCAGTACTGGACGCAACGCGGCTTCGCCGTCGCGGACCTCAATTACCGAGGCAGCAGCGGCTATGGCCGGGAGTATCGACAGGCGCTGCATCTGAGTTGGGGGGCGGTGGATGTCGAGGACGCCTGTGCGGTGGTGGCCTACCTGAATGATCGCGGCATGATCGATGGCGACCGTGCATTCATCCGTGGCGGCAGCGCCGGTGGTTACACGACGCTATGTGCCCTGGCGTTCCATCAGGTATTCCGCGCCGGTGCCAGCCTTTATGGCGTCAGTGACCCGGTTGCTCTCGGTCGCGCGACACACAAGTTCGAAGGCGATTACCTGGACTGGCTGATCGGCGATCCGGAGCAGGACGCCGAGCGCTACGCCGCCCGCACGCCATTGCTGCACGCCGGCAACATTCGCGTGCCGATGATTTTCTTTCAGGGCGAACTGGATGCCGTCGTCGTACCGCAACAGACCCGCGACATGGTCGCGGCCCTGGAGCAAAACGGCATTGAGGTAGAAGCGCATTACTACGCCGATGAGCGCCACGGCTTCCGCCAGGCCGCCAATCAGGCCCATGCGCTGGAGCAGGAATGGCGGTTCTATCGGCGAGTAATGGGTTTGACGGTCTGAGACTCAGCGCTTGGCGATGATGTACACCGCGTGCACGATCCCCGGGATATAACCGCACAGCGTCAGCAGAATGTTCAGCCAGAACGCGCCGCCGAACCCGACTTGCAGAAACACGCCCAGTGGCGGCAACAGAATGGCGATGATGATGCGGATAAAGTCCATGGGGCAGCTCCTGATTGGGGGTTGGCTCACCTGAGCCATACAAGCTAATCGACCTGTGCCGTTTGTCAGGGTTCAGTGCAACCCGCGATCTCGCCATTTGAATGCCATTACCCGGCTACAAAAAAACGCCCCACGCCAAAAGAATCAGGCGTGGGGCGTGCGTTATACCGCGAGACGGTTCTTGAATTCGGGTGGGAAGCTTCAGGTCAAACGGCAATTCCTTTGCGGCATTGCAGTTGCGCCGTGCGTACCCGGGAGAAGGCGCGGGCCAGGCGCAGGAGCATTTCGTCGATGTTGGCCTTGCTGACGTTGAGCGCCGGGGTGAAGCGCAGGCAGTCGGCTTGTGGGGCGTTGAGCAGTAAGCCTTCGTGAAGCGCGGCTTTTACCACGGCTTCGGCGGAGTCTTCCGACAGGGTCAGTCCCCAGAACAACCCTTGTCCACGCAACTCGCCATGTTCATAACGATGGGCCAGACGGGCGAGCCCTTCGCGCAGGTGCTGGCCGTTGTCCCGGATTTGTTCGAGGAATGCGCGGTCCTGCACGCTGTCGAGCACCACCAGCCCTGCGGCGGTCATTAACGCGTTGCCGTGATGAGTGCCGCCCAACTCGCCGGAATCGAAACAGCAGGCCTTGCCTCGCGCCAGCAACGCCGCCAAGGGAACACCACCGCCAAGGCCTTTGCCGAGCACGACGATATCGGCGCGCACGCCGTAGGATTGTTCGGCGAGCAAGGTGCCGCAGCGGCCGATGCCGGTCTGAACCTCGTCCAGGATCAGCAAAATCCCCAGCTCACGGCACAGACGCTCGACACCCTTGAGGTAATGCTCGGTGGCAGGAATCACACCGGCATCGCTCTGGATCGGTTCGAGCATGATTGCCACGGTCTGCGCATCGACTGCGGCATGCAGCGCCGGCAGATCGTTGAACGGCACCAGATCGAAACCCGGCAGCAACGGTGCGAAGCGGTTGTGCAGGTTGCAACTGTCCGACGCCGAAATCGTCGCCAGACTACGTCCGTGACAGCCTTGTCTGGCGACAATGATCCGCGAGGCGCCGCCGCGATGCAGTTGGCCCCATTTGCGCGCCAGTTTGATTGCCGCTTCACAAGCTTCACTGCCACTGTTGAGCAGATAAGCTTGATCGCTGGCAGTGCTGGCACACAGGCGTTCGGCCAGGCTGAGCATGCCGCGGTTATGCAGATTGAAACCGGGATTGATTAACGCTTGAGCCTGGTTGGCGATCGCCTTGACCAGCGCCGAAGGGCTGTGGCCTAGGCTGTTGGCACCACCAGCCTGGGAAAAGTCCAGGTAGGCGCGATCATTGCTGTCCCACAGCCAGGAGCCCTGACCACGAACGAATACCTGCTGCGGGCGCTCGACGCTGGGCATCAGGCGCTCGGCACTCAAGCCATCAGCGGCGTCCGATTCCCGGGTTTCAAAAGACAGGTCATCGAGGCTCGGCGTCTGGCGCCGCAAACTGAACAGATTCATTGAAAAAAACCTCGATCGAGGTTTTTTGAACTGCCTATGTAAACACTTTCAAAACAAACGCTGGTCATTGCGCTTTCCGGCCCTGCAAGCCTTGTGAATGCGGTTAGACTAGGCCCGTTTACGGCGTCGAGCCATTTCGATTTCCCAGCATTTTCAATAAGTGTTACTTATGGATTTCAAACAACTGCGTTATTTCGTCGCGGTCTACGAAGAAGGTCATGTCGGACGCGCCGCCGAGCGCCTGTCGATCTCTCAACCCGCGTTGTCCCAGCAGATTCGCCACCTGGAACAAAACCTCGACGTCACCCTGTTCGAACGCAGCAGCAAACGCCTGTTGCCGACGCTCGCCGCCCACACCTTGTACAACCACGCCCTGCCGCTGCTCGACGGCATGCAGCGGGCGCGTGAGGCGCTGGGCAACTTCAAGGGTCAGGCATTGCGGACACTGGCGATCGGCGTTCTGCAGACCGTGCACACCAGCCTGGTGCCGCAAATGCTCGAGCGCGTGCGCAAGGCCCAGCCGCATCTGGTGGTGCAGATTTATGAATTGACGGGGCTGGAGATCGAACGGCGTCTGCTCAATGGCCTGCTGGATATCGGCATCAGCTATCTGCCGCCACGGCAGCCCGGTCTGCACGGCGTAATGTTGTACGAAGATGAACTGACACTGGTCATTCCAGCGGATCATCCGCTGCGGGAATTCAAGAAAGTCTCGATGAGTCAGGCGGCCGAATTACCGATGTTGCTATTGGGTGAAGAGTTTCAGATCCGCCAGATCTGGCAGGCGCAATTGGCCAATCTCGGACGACGCCCGCAAGTGCAGGCGGAACTGAACAATATGGTGGGGATTCTCGACAGCCTGCCGCACACACGTCTGGCGACGGTGCTGCCCGGTCGTTCGCAAAAGGAGTACGACGATCAGGATCTGCTGTGGAAACCGTTGAGTGAGCCGCGTGTGCCGTTGAAGGTCGGGCTGGTGTGTCGCGATGTGCAGCGCCAACAGGCACCATTGGCCTTGCTGCGAACGTTGCTGGAAGAGGTGATGCAGCGTGAGGACAAACCGCTGAAAGGTACGCCGCCACTGGATGCGCTGAACTGAAAACTTTTTTGCGGGCATAAGAAAACCCCGCCGAAGCGGGGCTTTGCAGACTGTTTCCCTGACATCCATTTCACTCCGCCACCCTGGCAGAATCCTACGTGTCCGTGTTGTTACTTTGCGCTTCCTGCGCGACGTCCATGGAAAGTAGATTAGCTCTGGATCCAATCTTCGCCTATGGGAGAACAGCAGCACGTCATGTAAGAGATCGCTTACATGACGTTACATCATCAAAACTGCGCAGCGTCCAGCAGGAACAGCGACTCGCTGCCGGCCTTGACCGACGCGTTCAGCGAGTGAATCCGCGGCAGCAGACGGGCGAAATAGAACCGCGCCGTACCGAGTTTGCTCGCGTAGAAATCGTCCTGCGCTTCTTTGCCCAGCGATGCCTTGGCCATCAGCGCCCACATGTAGGCGTAAGCGGTGTAGCCGAACACCTGCAGGTACTCGACCGACGCCGCGCCGATTTCGTTCGGGTTGGTTTTCGCCCGGTCCAGCAGCCACGAGGTCAGCTCGTCGAGGATGTCGACGGCATCATTCAGCGGTTTGGTGAACTCGCCCAGATCGGCACTGGCAGTCGCGGTGAAATGGCGGATCTCGTCGGCGAACAGCTTGTAGAACGCGCCGCCGCTGCCGACGATCTTGCGACCCACCAGGTCCAGCGCCTGAATGCCGTTGGTGCCTTCATAGATCTGGGTGATGCGCACGTCACGCACCAGTTGTTCCTGACCCCACTCGCGGATGTAGCCGTGGCCGCCGAAAATCTGCTGGCCGTGGACGGTGGTTTCCAGACCCAGATCCGTCAGGAACGCCTTGGCCACTGGCGTCAGCAAGGCCACCAGATCTTCCGCACGTTTGCGGGTGGCGGCGTCTTCGCTGAACTTGGCGGTATCGAGTTGCATCGCCACGTAGGTGGAGAACGCACGACCGCCTTCGTTCGAGGCTTTCATGGTCAGCAACATGCGACGCACGTCCGGGTGGACGATGATCGGGTCAGCAACCTTGTCCTTGTTCTGCGCGCCGGTCGGCGAACGGCTTTGCAGACGGTCACGAGCGTATTCGATGGCGTTCTGGTACGAACGCTCGCCGGTGGCCAGACCCTGGATGCCGACGCCCAGACGCTCGTAGTTCATCATGGTGAACATCGCGGCCAGGCCTTTGTTCGGCTCGCCGACCAGATAACCCACGGCTTCGTCGAAGTTCATCACGCAGGTGGCGGACGCCTGAATACCCATCTTGTGTTCGATCGAACCGCAGTTCGCCGGGTTGCGCGCACCCAGGCTGCCATCGGCATTGACCATGAACTTCGGCACCAGGAACAGCGATATGCCTTTCGGCCCAGCCGGAGCGTCCGGCAGTTTGGCCAGCACCAGGTGGATGATGTTTTCGGTCAGATCGTGCTCACCGCCGGTGATGAAGATCTTGGTGCCGCTGACCTTGTAGGAACCGTCGGCCTGAGGCTCGGCTTTGGTGCGGATAATGCCCAGGTCGGTACCGGCGTGCGGTTCGGTCAGGCACATGGAACCGGCCCAGACACCGGCGTACATGTTCGGCAGGTAAGCGGCTTTCAGCTCTTCGCTGGCGTGGGCGTTGATCGACAGGCAGGCGCCGGCGGTCAGCATCGGGTACAGGCCGAAAGCCAGACTGGCGGAGTTGACCATTTCTTCGACCTGAGCCGACACGGCTTTTGGCATGCCCATGCCGCCGTAGGCCGGATCACCGCCCACACCGACCCAGCCACCTTCGGCATAAGTCTGATAGGCCTGTGGGAAACCGGCCGGCGTGGTGACGGCACCGTCGGCCCAGTGGCAGCCTTCTTCGTCGGCGGCACGGCTCAGGGGCGCGATGCTTTTGCTGGTGACCTTGCCGGCCTCTTCGAGAATGGCTTCAACGGTTTCCGCGTCCACGGATTCGGCCAGGGCCGGCAGTTCGGCCCAGAGTTTGGCGACTTCGAACACTTCATTGAGGACGAAGCGCATATCGCGCAGCGGCGCTTTGTAGTCAGCCATGGCAAACCTCGCAAAGATCTAAACAGGTGATTCGTGGAAGGGTGTTTTCGTTGAGCTGGAGTGTAACCCAACAACTTTTGCGACACATAGGGTCAGGCAGTGACTGTTTTGTTATTTTTAGTCACCAGCGATCAACCATAAAGAAGCCCGCAATCAGCGGGCTCTTTTGTTTAACAGGGGCGTGTTACAGCGAGAACAACTGGGCCGGCAGTTTCATCAAGCAATCGCTGCCCGCCTCGATCGCCGAACGATGCGCCTCCGTACGCGGCAACAGACGCTTGAAGTAGAACTCGCACGTCGCCAGTTTGCCCTGGCAGAAATCGCCATCACCCTCGCCCGACTCCAGCTGCGCCTGGGCGACCAGGGCCATGCGCAGCCACAGGTAGCCCAGAACGATGTAACCGCTGTACATCAGGTAGTCCACCGACGCGGCGCCAACTTCATCGGGATTTTTCATCGCGGCCATGCCGACCTTCATGGTCAGTTCGCCCCACTGCTGATTGAGGCCATCGAGCTGCGCGACAAACCCGCCCAATTGCGCGTGCCCGGCGTTGGCGGCGCAGAACTTGTGGACGATTTTGGTGAAGTTGCGCAGCAGCTTGCCCTGGCTGCCCAGCACCTTGCGTCCGAGCAGATCCAGCGCCTGAATGCCGTTGGTGCCCTCGTAGATCGGCGCGATCCGGCAATCACGAACCAGTTGCTCCATGCCCCACTCGCGGATAAATCCGTGGCCGCCGAACACCTGCATGCCGTGGTTAGTCACCTCCAGCCCGGTATCGGTCATGAAGGCTTTGCAGATCGGAGTCAGGAACGCCAGAAGGTCTTCGGCCTCCTGACGCGCCTCGGCGTCCGAGCTCAGATGCGCGACATCGAGCATTTGCGCGGTGAAATAGGTCAGCGCACGGTTGCCTTCGTTAAAGGCCTTCATGGTCAGCAGCATGCGTCGCACGTCCGGGTGGACGATGATCGGGTCGGCCGGTTTGTCCGGGGCTTTGGCGCCGGTCAGGGCACGCATCTGCAGACGGTCGTTGGCGTATTTGATGGCGCCCTGGAAACTTGACTCGCCCAGACACAGGCCCTGCATCCCGGTACCGAGACGCGCATGGTTCATCATGGTGAACATGCAGTTCAGGCCCTTGTTCGGCTCGCCGATCAGGAAGCCTTTGGCGTCGTCGAAGTTCAGCACGCAGGTGGCCGAGGCCTTGATACCCATTTTGTGTTCGATCGAACCGCAGGAAACGCCGTTGCGCTCGCCGGCCTCACCGGAGGCGTCCGGAAGGAATTTCGGCACGATGAACAGTGAGATGCCTTTGGTCCCCGCTGGCGCGTCCGGCAATTTGGCCAACACCAGATGAATGATGTTGTCGCTCATGTCGTGCTCGCCGGCGGAGATGAAAATCTTGCTGCCGGTCACTGCATAACTGCCGTCGGCCTGAGGCACGGCACGGGTCTTGATGATGCCCAGATCAGTCCCGCAATGGGCTTCGGTCAGGCACATGGTGCCGGTCCACTGGCCAGCGGTGAGTTTGCGCAGATAGGTGTTTTTCTGTTCGTCGGTGCCGTGGGCGTGGATCGCCGACATGGCGCCGTGAGTCAGGCCCGGGTACATGCCCCACGACGTGTTGCTGGAGGCGACCATTTCGCTGATCACCAGCCCCAGCGAACTCGGCAGGCCCTGGCCGCCGTAGGTCGGATCTGCCGCCAGACCGTGCCAGCCACCTTCCACGTATTGTGCGAAGGCCTGCTTGAAACCTGTAGGCGTTGTCACCACGCCATTGTCGAAATGGCAGCCCTCTTCGTCACCGCTGCGATTGAGCGGTGCCAGAACGTTCTCACAGAACTTCGCACCTTCGTCGAGGATCGCGTTGATCATGTCCGGGCTGGCGTCGTGGGCGCCGAGGGCCGCGTACTGAGTGTGGAAGTCAAAGACGTGGTCGATCAGAAAGCGCATGTCGCGCAGGGGAGCTTTGTACTCGGGCATGGTGGCTTCTCCTTCAGCAGATTGCTTCAACCTACTGCTGGCCACCCTGCCCCACAATCACTGTCCAGACGCTGAATGCGCCGTCATCACTCAACCTGCGGCGCTGTCCATGCGCACCGCGCCACGGCGGTTCTGACCGAACGCCATCACACAGTTTCGCCCTGCGCCCTTGGCGCTGTAGAGCGCCTGGTCGGCGGATTTCAGCACTTCCTCCGGGGTGCGCTGTTCCAGACGTTCGGCTACGCCGATACTGACCGTGACCGACACGCTGGACGCGCCCGAACCCGAGCGACGCTGACGCCCCTGCTGATCATCCTGCGGGCGGCTTTCCTGATTACGTAACTGGATGTTGTAGGACGCAATCGACTCGCGGATGACCTCAAGGTGCGGCATGCACTCCTCGAGGGTCTTGCCCGCAAACACCAGAGCAAATTCCTCACCGCCATAGCGATAAGCCCTACCGCCGCCGCTGATTTTGGACAGCTTGCTGGCGACCAGGCGCAAGACCTGATCCCCCACGTCGTGGCCGTGGGTGTCGTTGAATTTCTTGAAGTGATCGACGTCGCTCATCGCCAGCACATAGTTGCGCCCCAGACGCTGCATGCGCTCGTTGAGTGCGCGGCGCCCGGGCAGGCCGGTGAGCTCGTCGCGGAAGGCCATTTGATAAGCCTCGTGCGCCACCGCCGCGGCAATCATCAACATCACCTGGCTGCACATGATGTTCAGGGTGAACGGCAGGATGAAGGTTTTCGGCAGCATCCAGAACACACCGAGCAACCCCACCAGTTGCGCCGCATGCAGCGGACGCGGGTTGCGCCAGTATTGCCAGGCCAGCAGCAGGAACGCCGAGATGAACACCGGATACGACAACTGGATCAGGCTCATCCACGCGCCGTGCAGCGCCGGCCAGCGGATTTCGGAAAGCCACATCAGCAACGCCTGCGGATAACTTTGCTCAAGCCCCAGCGCCACGCTGCCAAAGGCCAGCAGCACGGCGAAGCGCGCGACCATGTCCTGAAACAGGTGCGTGCGCTCTTGCCACGCGGCGAACAGACCGAACAGCAGCGGCAACAGCAGACAGACCAGATGGAACACCACGGCCGCGTCGTCGCGGACCTTGCCGTTGTCGCGGTAATAGTCGGTCTGGGTATCGAGCAGGAAGTAGGCGATGTAGACCGTGACCATCAGAAACAGCTCGCGCTGACGTCGGTAAACCGCACAGTACGAACCGCCCAACAGCAGCACCAAGGTCGGCAACACGTTGAACAGCGAAGTGAAGAACACGTTGAGGTCTTTGACGTACGCAGCCGCCAACCCCGCGAGCAACAACAGCAGTGAAGGTAGGAAATGACTGAAACGTACAGCTGAAGAACGCGGCAAGGGTAAAGCTCCGACCCGTCATGGCAAAGAGATGGCATTGTGCCTGCAATATGGCCAGTTAAGCACACACAATGTGATCCAGATCACAGGCTGTCTCTTTAACGGCCGAAATCGTCGGTAGCTGAGGGATTCAGTAAGGTTTTTTGCGGAATGGCCGCTAGACGGCCACCATGGCCATCATTCTTGATGGCCATGGTCTGTTTTTCTTTCAGAGATCGTTGTAGAACGGCTGTAATGGCCCTTCGGACGCGGGCCTGCCTTCAGCACCGTAAGGCTTGAGATTGAGCGATGCGTCCATCGCCTGACGGGTGGTGACTTTCGGACTGGCCGGGCGCTGGGTCACGGCATTTTCATCGCCGATATGGCCTTGCGGGATCACCAGCGACGGATGATCGAACGGTGCTCGCTCCCAGGCCACGCGCGGATCGGTCAAGCCGACTTCCATGAATTTCACCAGCGCATCGATTTCATCGGGCGTCAGGTTCAGCGCCGTCATGTCCGGGTCGAGGTTGGAAGTGTTGTGCTGGTTCACCGCCGGATGCTCGAAGCCGCTGGTGTTGTTGGCGTCTTCCCCGCGCCGGTCCCCGCCACGGTTGTAGAACTCCATCACCTGTTTGAGCGTCGAGCGGCTGCCGTTGTGGAAGTACGGCCCGGTCAGCGCGATGTTGCGCAGAGTCGGGGTCTTGAACGCGCCGTCGACCGAATCGCGGAAACCGACATTCGGCTTGAGCGTGGCATCGCATGGAATGGCCGCGCTCAACGGCGCCTCGAACGTGCAGACATCGACGTCCAGCGGATCGGCCGATTTTCCGCCCTGCAACACCGTGTTGTACTGCCGAGTGAACGACCACGGGTTGCCCCACGCATCCGCGCCCCCGAGGGCCAGGTCTTCCGAGGTCGGACGCACGCCGGTGTTGTAGAAGCCGTTGTCGTAGAGAGTGGTCAGGTTGTCGGCCATCACCATCCGTTCGATGCGTTCGCGCGGATGCATCAGCAGGCGGCTGGCGGCGTTGGTCAGCTCCGGACCGCCGTGGCAATTGACGCATTTACCCTTGCCGAGAAACAGATTCATGCCCTCGACCTGTTGCGCGTTCATCGCGGTGTGATCGCCTTGCAGGTAGGCGTCGATCGGCGCCTGATCGGACACCAGCGTCGCCTCATACATCTGGATCGCCAGGCCGAAGAACAGCGGGAAGTTGGCCTCCATCTGGGTGTACGGCGCACCGCCCACCAGAACGTTTTGCGTGGCGTTCCACAGCCGGGGCTGGAAGGCGTTCTTGATCAGCTCGCGATAGGTCGGCCGTCGTGCGCCGGACACAGGACCCAGTACCGAATCGGTGGATGAGATCCGTTGCTGCTTGAGCATCAACGTGTCGAGCATCCTGCGGCCGATGTCGGCAAAGGTGCGACCGCCGCAGGACATTTCCACCGGGCTACCGGGCGGGCCGACCGCTTGCGAGGCGGCTGACGCATCGTTGAGCGCCAGCCGCACTTTGGTCGCGATTGTGCTGCGCTCGCTGGTCACGTAGATCCCGGCATCCGGATCGCGATTGCCGAACGGCGAGAAGCCGTTGAACACGTTGTTGGCCCGACCGTCCCAGAAGTTGCGCACGTTGAACGCGGCATTGATCACCGACGGCGCATTGCGCCCGGTGCTGCGGCGAACGTTGATGCCACCGACCTGGAAAATACCGTCCGGCTGCTGAGTGCATTTGTCGAAACGCGCCTGATTGGGTTTGACGAAGTTGGCGTCGAACACGCCTTGCGAGCCGACCACATCGTCCGTCGAGTACACGATGGGCGAGTTGCGCTCCAGCGGATTGCTCAGCACGTGAGTCGGGAAGTCGGTTTTCTTCAGCGTGTAGTTCGGGCCACCCTTGCCGCCGGACAACGTTGCGTAGGACGCCACGTCACCCGGAATGTCCGAGGCCACAAACGGCTTGTTGAAGATCGACGCGACGTTGGCGTTGGTGTGTGCCTGGCCGGGGTTGAGCTGGTTGGTGATGCGGTGATCGACGCCGGCGTGGTAGTGGCAGGAGGCGCAGGCGGTGGCGCCATCGCTGCCGATCTCCATGTCCCAGAACAGCGCCTTGCCCAGCAGGATCGCGGCCTGGCGATTGAGCACGTAGTCGGTCATCAGGTCGACCTTGCGTCCGCCCTCGGTCCCGGACGGATCGGGGGGCACCATTCCGCGCAACGATTGCAGCGAGGGAACCTCCGGCACGGGAGGATCGACTTCGGCGGGGTCGGCGGCCCATGCGCTGTGGACTGCCAGCGCGACGGGTAACCAAAAGGTCAAACGAGCGAGTCGACTGATGTTCATAGGCTTCACCCTGACTGTTGTTGTTAAGTGCCGGGCGTCTTGCTTCTTTGAGCAGGCAGTTCTGATAAGCACCGGTAAATCGGGCGGTGCAATTAATTGGCCACTCTTCTGGAAACATTTTGAATCAATAAGCGCAAGGGTTCGGCTGAGCAGCGCCCTTATCCATGCTGGGGAATGAGCCCCGGGATTGGGGAAATCCGGGTACAAAAAAAACCGCTGCCCCCGAAGGAGCAGCGGTTTTTTGAAGGACTGCGTTAAGGCTTAGTAGCCCAGTGCGAAGTCTTCTTCTTTCATGTCCATCAGGTTGTTGGCGCCCGACAGCATGGTGGCCACGTGTGTACGGGTACGCGGCAGGATGCGCTGGAAGTAGAAGCGCGCGGTTTGCAGCTTGGCGGTGTAGAACGCCTCGTCGGTGGTACCGGCAGCCAGTTTTTCAGCAGCCAGACGCGCCATGTCAGCCCAGAAGTAGGCCAGGCAGGCGTAACCGGAGTACATCAGGTAGTCCACGGAGGCCGCGCCGACTTCTTCGCGATCTTTCATGGCGGCCATACCGACCTTCATGGTCAGCTCGCCCCACTCTTTGTTCAGTGCAGCCAACGGTGCGACGAATTCTTTGACGGCTTCGTTGCCTTCGTTGTTCTGGCAGAACTTGTGGACGATCTTGGTGAAGCCCTTCAAAGCCTCGCCCTGAGTCATCAGCACCTTACGGCCCAGCAGGTCGAGTGCCTGGATGCCGGTGGTGCCTTCGTACAGCATCGAAATGCGGCTGTCGCGAACGTTCTGCTCCATGCCCCACTCGGCGATGAAGCCGTGGCCGCCGTAGATCTGTACGCCGTGGTTGGCGGATTCGAAACCGACTTCGGTCATGAACGCTTTGGCGATCGGAGTCATGAAGGCCAGCAGTGCGTCGGCTTTCTTCTTCTCTTCTTCGTCCACGCCGTATTTGACGATGTCGACCTGTTTGGCGGTGAAGTACACCATCGCACGGTTGCCTTCGGCGAATGCCTTCATGGTCAACAGCATGCGGCGTACGTCCGGGTGAACGATGATCGGGTCAGCCGCTTTGTCCGGCGCTTTCGGGCCAGTCAGGGAACGCATTTGCAGACGATCGCGAGCGTATTTCAAGCCGCCCTGGAAGCCGATTTCGGCGTGGGCCAGACCTTGCAGCGCGGTACCCAGACGTGCGGTGTTCATGAAGGTGAACATGCAGTTCAGGCCTTTGTTCGCCGGGCCGATCAGGAAACCGGTCGCGCCGTCGAAGTTCATCACGCAGGTCGCATTGCCGTGGATGCCCATCTTGTGTTCGATCGAACCGCAGGTCACAGCATTGCGTGCACCGACGGTGCCGTCGGCGTTCGGCAGGAACTTGGGAACGATGAACAGCGAGATGCCTTTGGTGCCGGCCGGTGCGTCCGGCAGGCGGGCCAGCACGATGTGGACGATGTTGTCGGCCATGTCGTGTTCACCGGCCGAGATGAAGATCTTGGTACCGGAGACTTTGTAGGAACCGTCGGCCTGAGGTTCGGCCTTGGTGCGCAGCATGCCCAGGTCTGTGCCGCAGTGCGGTTCGGTCAGGCACATGGTGCCGGTCCATTCGCCGGAGACCAGTTTGGTCAGATAGGCTTCTTGCTGCTCTGGGGTGCCGTGTTCGGAGATGGTGTTCATCGCGCCATGCGACAGGCCAGGGTACATGCCCCACGACCAGTTGGCTTCGCCGACCATCTCGCTGACGGCCAGACCCAACGACTCAGGCAGGCCCTGACCGCCGTGCTCGACGTCATGGGCCAGGCTTGGCCAGCCACCTTCCACGAATTGCTTGTAGGCCTCTTTGAAGCCGGTCGGGGTTTTCACGCCAGACTCGCTCCAGGTGCAGCCTTCGGTGTCACCCACGCGGTTCAGCGGTGCCAGCACCTGCTCACAAAACTTGGCGCCCTCTTCGAGAATGGCGTCAACCATGTCCGGCGTTGCTTCTGCGCACGCTGGAAGGCTCTGATAGTGCGCTTCGTAGCCGAGCAGTTCGTCACGAACGAAGCGAATATCACGCAAGGGGGCCTTGTAGTCAGGCATAGCGATAAACCTCTGCTGATGTAACCGGGAATGAACGACCGCGTTGATTTGTTGTGACGGTCAAACAGTTGTTTGAAACATACGTTTACGCCGAAATCTTGTCAAGCGTCGTTCTTTTGCCATTCGTCATCACATTTTCCAAACGCCGGACAGAGCAATACGACATGCGCCCGACCGAGGCATGTGCACTGAAAAAAGATTAGTTGAGGGAGAAGGACTTACAACGAAAAACGCCGCGAACAGTCGCGGCGTCTGGCAAAGCGCAGGTCAGAAAATCAGGCGAAGGTATCGATGATCGTACCGAGCACTTCGTCGGAAGCCTTGGCGACTTTCACACCCAGTTCCGCTTGAAACTTGCCTTGGGCCATCTCGACCATGTTGCTGGCCAGGTCCGATTGCTGGGCGCGGTCCACAGAACGCAGACGATCGACCTGCACCTCCGAAGACTGACTGGTGACCGAACGCTCGATGGTGCTGCTGGCGATCTGGCTGGCGGCCTGGTCGACGCGGTTCTGTCCGGTCTGAATGGTGCTCAGACCTGCATAAAAAGCTGTGTTTCCAGAGATTTCCATGGGAGCTCTCATCCTTGGGAAGGATCAATGGGTGCCATTGAACCAGAGGCGCCAGAAAAACACCCGTCAAAAACACTAATGGCACAGTGCCTTGCCATAGCCAAAATCAGTCGAGCAGATCCAGTTGCAAGTGATCGGCAACCGCTTCGGCGCTGACCGCCTTGAGTTTCGGCACTCGCCCCAGGCACGGCGCCGGAATTCGCTCGGCGAGTGTCGCGAGGTTTTCTTCAAGCCGCGACGTCTTCGGATCAATGATGTTCGCCACCCAACCGGCCAGTTGCAGGCCGTCCCGGGCAATCGCCTCGGCAGTCAGCAATGCATGGCTGATGCATCCCAGACGCACACCGACCACCAGAATCACCGGCAGCTTCAGCGCGATGGCCAGATCCGAGAGATTGTCCTGATCCGCCAACGGCACCCGCCAACCGCCCGCGCCTTCGATCAGCGTGAAGTCGGCGTTCATAGCCAGAATCTCGCGCATCGGCGCCAGCAACGATTGCACGGTCAGCGCCACACCGGCCTCACGCGCTGCCAGATGCGGCGCGATCGCCGGCTCGAACGCCACCGGGTTGACCTGTTGATACGTCAGCGGCAACGAGCATTCGGCCTGCAACGCCAGCGCATCGGAGTTGCGCAAACCTTTGGGCGTCACTACACAACCGGACGCCACCGGTTTGCCCGCCGCCGTACTCAGCCCCGCCGACCGCGCAGCGTGCAGCAACCCGGCGGCCACGGTGGTCTTGCCAACGTCGGTGTCGGTTCCGGTGATGAAATAGGCTGCGCTCATAAGGGTTTCTCCAACACGGCGTAGACCACCTGATAGGTCGCCGGCAGTCCCGCAGGCTGGCGGAACTGCTCGTAAGCCTCGACCAAGCCCAGAATCCGCGCCCGCCCGGTCAATCCGCCCGGCCGACCGGGGTTCAGGTTATGCGCGCCCAAGGCCTTGAGTTCATGAGTCAGGCTGCGCACATCCAGGTAATGCAGCACATGCGGCCGGTTCTCCAGACAAACACTGCGCAAGCCACTGGCCGCGCACAATTGCTCATAACGTGCGAACTCGCGGAAACGGTTGACGTGCACCAGGCCGTCAACCTGACGCCAACTGTCGCGCAGTTCGTACAGCGTCCCTGCACAAAGACTAGCAAACGCGAAAATCCCCCCAGGTTTCAGCACTCGAAACGCTTCGCCGAGCACCGCTTCAAAGTCCGCGCACCATTGCACGGCGAGGCTGGAGAAGATCAGATCACACGTTGAATCCTGCAACGGCAAACGCTCGGCATCGCCAGCGATGAAGTGCGTGGCGCCGCCCAACGGCCGGGCGTGATTGAGCATGCCCTCAGCGATATCCAGCGCCAGCCCCTCACCAAATCGCTCGGCCAGCGCCCGTGTGAAATACCCTGTGCCACAGCCGAGATCCAGCCAGCGTGACGACCGAAAACACACCGGCAAGCGATTTATCAACTGTGTACCGACATCGCGCTGCAACTCGGCGACGCTGTCATAGCTGGCTGCCGCGCGAGAAAAAGAAGCCGCGACCTGGCGCTTGTCAGGCAAGCCGCCGGGCAACGCAGCAACAGACAAATCAGTCATCACCACACTCACTTAAAAACGCCTGGATCGCACCCGCCACACCGTGGGGGTCCTCCAGAAGAAACGCATGGCTGGCCTGCTCGATCAGACCCACTTCGACATCCGCCAGCAACGCGAACAACTCGCCCGCAGACTCCGCCGGCACCAACCCGTCCAGCCCACCAAACAAATGCAGTTGCGGGCCACGAAACGCCTGCAAGGCTTCCCGCGTATCGATCTGCGCCAACAATTCCAGACCCGCCATCAAAGCGGCCGGCGAGGTATTCGGCGCGCCGCCGAGCAACAACCGCGACAAGCCGCGCGCATCTTGCGCGCCTTGGGCGCAGAGCAAAGAGAATCGCTTCAGGGTCGTCCGCGGATCAGCGCTGCAACCGGCAAGAAACGCATCGAAGGTCTCGCCGGACATCGCACAAGGCCACTGTTCATGAGCGACAAACGAAGGATTACTCGCCAGGGTCAGCAAGCCGCAGCAATGTTCGCCACGCCGCGCCGCCAGCTCCGAAGCGAGCATGCCGCCCAGCGACCAGCCGCCGAGCCAGGCATCTTCGGGGATGCGCTCATCGAGTTCGTCGAGCCAGTCTTGCAGATCGCTGGAATCCAGCTCCGGCAACGGTTCGATGTCGACCTGCAGGTGTTCATCGAGTCCACGCAACGCAGCGGCCAGCGGCTCCAGCGGCGAAACGCCGAGCCCCCAACCCGGTAGCAGAATCAGACGATCACGCATAGCTTGGCTCCGACTTGAGTTTGGCAAAGCAATCGGCCAGTCCTTCCAACAATAGCTGCACCTGCGCCTCGCTGTGGGCCGCGGTCAGCGTCACCCGCAACCGCGCACTGCCGGCGGGCACGGTCGGCGGGCGGATCGCAGTGACCATCAGCCCACGCTCGCGCAGCATCTGCGACAGACGCACGGCGCGACCGGCATCGCCGATCAGGATCGGCTGGATCGGCGTGAAGCTGTCCATCAGTTCCAGACCAATCTGCTCGGCGCCGTGGCGGAACTGGCGGATCAGCGTGCGCAGATGCTCGCGACGCCAGTGTTCGCTGCGCAGCAGTTCCAGACTTTTCAATGTTGCACAGGCCAGCGCCGGCGGCTGGCTGGTGGTGTAGATGTACGGACGGGCGAACTGGATCAGGCTTTCGATCAGCTCTTCACTGCCCGCGACGAACGCACCCGCCGTGCCGAACGCTTTGCCAAGAGTCCCGACCAATACCGGCACATCCTCCTGGCTCAAACCGAAATGCTCGACGATCCCGCCACCATTCGCGCCCAAAGGACCGAAGCCGTGGGCGTCATCGACCATCAACCACGCGCCTTTGGCCTTGGTTTCCCGGGCCAGGGCCGGCAGATCGGCAAGGTCGCCGTCCATGCTGAACACGCCGTCAGTGACCACCAGCGTATTGCCGGTGGCTTTCTCCAGACGCTTGGCCAGACTGTCGGCGTCGTTGTGCAGATAACGATTGAAGCGCGCGCCGGACAACAATCCGGCATCCAGCAACGAGGCATGATTGAGCCGGTCTTCCAGCACCGTATCGCCCTGCCCGACCAATGCGGTGACCGCGCCGAGGTTGGCCATGTAACCGGTGGTGAACAACAGCGCGCGAGGCCGTCCGGTGAGGTCGGCGAGAGCTTCTTCCAAAGCGTGATGCGGGCCGCTGTGGCCAATCACCAGATGCGATGCGCCGCCGCCGACACCCCAGCGCTCAGCACCGGCGCGCCAGGCTTCGATCACTTGCGGGTGATTGGCCAGGCCCAGGTAATCGTTGTTGCAGAACGCCAGCAACGGCTGACCGTCGACCACCACTTGCGGCCCTTGTGGGCTTTCAAGCAATGGGCGCTGGCGATAAAGATTTTCGGCACGACGGGCAGCAAGGCGTGCGGCGAGATCGAAAGACATGCAGGCCTCGACATTCAAGTGACACAGATCCCCTTGTGGGAGCGGGCCTGCTCGCGAGGAGGCCTTCACATCCGACATCAATGTCGACTGAAGCACCGCTATCGCGAGCAAGCTCGCTCCCACAGGGGTTTGCATTCCTTCAGAGGAATCCGCGCAGGTTTTTACACCGCCGCGTTATAGAACTGCTCGCTGCTCTTCTGCTCCACCAGCGCCTGCTCGATGGCGGCCTGATGCACTTCGTCGGCATGCTCTTCGCGGGCTTCCGGCTGAATGCCCAGACGCGCAAACAGCTGCATGTCCTTGTCGGCCTGCGGGTTGGCGGTGGTCAGCAGTTTGTCGCCGTAGAAGATCGAGTTGGCGCCGGCGAAAAACGCCAGGGCCTGCATCTGCTCGTTCATTGCTTCGCGGCCGGCGGACAGGCGCACGTGAGATTGCGGCATCAGGATGCGCGCCACGGCGAGCATGCGGATGAAATCGAACGGATCGACGTCGTCGGCGTTTTCCAGCGGCGTGCCGGCGACTTTCACCAGCATGTTGATCGGCACCGATTCCGGGTGCTCCGGCAGGTTGGCCAACTGGATCAGCAGGTTCGCGCGGTCATCGAGGGACTCGCCCATGCCGAGAATGCCGCCGGAGCAGATCTTCATCCCCGCATCGCGCACGTACGCCAGGGTTTGCAGGCGCTCGCTGTAAGTGCGGGTGGTGATGATGCTGCCGTAGAACTCCGGCGAGGTGTCGAGGTTGTGGTTGTAGTAGTCGAGCCCGGC
Source organism: Pseudomonas sp. IAC-BECa141 (assembly GCF_020544405.1). Classification (NCBI taxonomy): domain Bacteria; kingdom Pseudomonadati; phylum Pseudomonadota; class Gammaproteobacteria; order Pseudomonadales; family Pseudomonadaceae; genus Pseudomonas; species Pseudomonas sp. IAC-BECa141. Next base: position 5,636,559 of record NZ_CP065410.1, read on the forward strand.
CTTGGCCAGCGCTTCGGTCTGATCCTGATCGAGACGACCGAGGGTCATGCAGGTTTCCAGGCCCATGGCCTTCACGCCTTCGACCATCTTCAGTACGTAAGGCATGTCCTTGGCCGACGGGTGTTTCCACGCCGCGCCCATGCAGAAGCGGGTTGAGCCGATAGCTTTGGCGCGGGCAGCCTCTTCGAGGACTTTCTGCACTTCCATCAACTTTTCTTTTTCCAGCCCGGTGTTGTAGTGACCGGACTGCGGACAATATTTGCAATCTTCCGGACAGGCGCCGGTCTTGATCGACAACAGGGTGGAAACCTGGACGCGGTTGGCGTCGAAATGCGCGCGGTGCACCGTCTGCGCCTGGAACAGCAAGTCGTTGAATGGCTGAACGAAGAGTGCTTTGACTTCGGCCAAAGTCCAGTCGTGACGCAGGGTGGCAGTGGTGCTGGCGCTCATGGGCGTTTCCTTGGTTATGCTTGGCTGGCGCCTGGGGAAACGGAATACCCACAGGCACGACACGGATGTTCGGCATATTTAAGGAAGAGTCATGCACTGTCAACCACACTACAAAAGGCCGGTTTACATCTGGTTAAAAAACAAACAACACTGTTTATTGTGTGACGAACCGGCAGACGGGCAAATCCCGATCTGCACTGCCTGTGAAACCGATCTGCCGTGGCTGGGCGATCAATGCGTGACCTGCGCCCTGCCCCTCGCCGCCAGCCTGACCTGTGGTGCCTGCCTGCAGGATCCACCGGCCTTTGAACAAGTCGCCGTGCCATGGACTTACAGCTTTCCCATGGACACGCTGATCACCCGCTTCAAGCACAACGGCAAATGGCCGCTTGGCCACTTGCTCGCCGACGTTCTCGGCGAGTTCCTGCAACATCGCTTCGAGGAAGACCTGCCTCGCCCGGACGCCCTGCTGCCGGTGCCGCTGGCACCGAAACGCCTGCGCCAGCGCGGCTTCAATCAAGCGGCGATGCTGGCGCAGTGGCTGGGCAAGTCACTCGACCTGCCTTGCGAGGAGCACAACCTTTTGCGCGTGCAGGATACCGACGCCCAGCAAGCCCTCAATGCCAAGGCACGTAAAAGCAATCTGCGACACGCCTTCGCCCTCAGTCCCGATGCCCAGGTGAAAGGCCGGCACCTGGCCCTGGTCGACGACGTGCTGACCACTGGCGCCACCGCCCAGGCGCTGGCCCGTTTGCTGATGAACGCCGGCGCCGCGCGGGTGGATGTGTACTGCCTGGCCCGCACGCCAAAACCCGGCGACCCGGCTTGACGGATACGCCTCGAGCCGCCAACGTCCTCCCTCAACCCTTCAGCAAAGCGTCCGCCATGTCCTTGCCCACCCTGTTGTCCCAGCACATCGTCCGCCGTCCGCAGCGCATCGCCTTGCTGCAACACATCGCCGAGCAGGGTTCGATCACCCGCGCCGCGAAAAGCGCCGGCCTGAGTTACAAGGCGGCGTGGGATGCCATCGATGAGCTGAACAACCTCGCGCAAAAGCCTCTGGTCGAGCGCGCGGTCGGCGGCAAGGGCGGAGGTGGCGCCAAACTGTCGAGCGAGGGCGAGCGAGTGCTGCGCCTCTATCAGAAGCTGCAAGCCTTGCAGGCCCAGGTACTTGAAGCCGCCGAGGATGCCAGCGATCTGGACCTGCTCGGTCGGCTGATGCTCAGGACCAGCGCGCGCAATCAACTGCACGGCAAAGTCGTGCAGATCGAAGGTCAGGGCCGCAACGATCTGATCCGCCTTGAGCTGGCCGAAGGTCTGTCGATCGACGCGCAGATCACCCACGACAGCACTGTGCACCTGGAGCTGCAACCGGGCACGGAAGTGGTGGCGCTGATCAAGGCCGGCTGGCTCGAACTGCTCGCGCCCGAGGCCACGCCTGCCGTCGGACACAACCTTTTGAACGGTCGGATCGAGGCGATTCTCGACGCCGAAGACGGCCCCAGCGAAGTACGCATCGCCCTGCCCAATGGCCAGACCCTTTGCGCGCTGGCCGAACCGCTGGACTTGCGCAGCCGTGGTCTGAAGCTCGAGCAACCGGTGCAGGTGCAGTTTTCTCCGTCGAATGTGCTGCTGGGCACACCGCTCTGACAGCGCTGCAACGAAAGCGTCATCGACCCGCATTAAGGTGGCTGCCAAAACCATGCAGGGAGCCTGATGTGAGCCTATTAGAAGAAAACCAATCCACAGACCTGGAAAAAATGGTCGGCCTGAGCCGTCGCGGTTTCATCAGCGCTGGCGCGCTGTGTGGCGCGGCGATGTTCCTCGGCGGCAACCTGCTGAGTCGCAGCGTACTGGCCGCCAGTGTCAGCGCCGGCAACAGCCGTTTGCTCGGTTTCGACAGCATTCCGGCCGCCACCACCGACACTATCAGCCTGCCCAAGGGCTACAAGTCGTCGGTGCTGATCAGCTGGGGCCAGCCACTGCACAAGAACGGCCCGGCCTTCGACCCGAGCGGCAATGGCACCGCGGCTGCGCAGGAAGTGCAGTTCGGCGACAACAACGACGGCATGAGCCTGTTCGAATTCCCGGGCGAGAAAAACCGCGCGTTGATGGCGATCAACAATGAATACACCAACTACCGCTACCTCTATCCGCACGGCGGCCTGCCGCAATCGGCCGAGGACGTGCGCAAGGCCCTGGCCTGCGAAGGTGTGTCGGTAATCGAAGTCCAGCGCAAGAACGGCCAATGGCAGTTCGTTCAGGGCTCGCGCTACAACCGGCGGATTCACGGTAACTCGCCGCTGCGGATCAGCGGCCCGGCCGCCGGCCACGAGCTGATGAAAACCAGCGCCGACAAGCATGGCAAGAAAGTCCTCGGCACCTTCCAGAACTGCGCCAACGGCAAGACGCCGTGGGGCACTTACCTGACCTGCGAAGAGAACTTCACCGACTGCTTCGGCAGCAGCAACGCCCAGCAGCAGTTCGACCCGGCGCAGAAACGCTACGGTGTGACAGCCGCCAGCCGCGAGATCAACTGGCATCCATTCGATCCGCGCTTCGACCTGGCGAAGAACCCGAACGAGCTGAACCGTCACGGCTGGGTCGTGGAAATCGACCCGTTCGACCCGCAATCGACCCCGGTCAAACGCACCGCCCTCGGTCGCTTCAAACATGAAAACGCCGCACTGGCCGAGACCGACGACGGTCGCGCCGTGGTCTACATGGGCGACGACGAACGCGGCGAGTTCATCTACAAATTCGTCAGCCGCGACAAGATCAATCATCGCAACGCCAAGGCCAACCGCGACATCCTCGATCACGGCACGCTGTATGTGGCCAGGTTCGATGCCGGCGACGGCAATCCGGATCACCCGAAAGGCCAGGGCCAGTGGATCGAGCTGACCCACGGCAAGAACGGCATCGACGCCAGCAGCGGTTTCGCCGATCAGGCCGAAGTGCTGATTCACGCGCGTCTCGCCGCCAGCGTGGTCGGCGCCACGCGCATGGACCGTCCGGAATGGATCGTGGTCAGCCCGAAAGACGGCCAGGTTTATTGCACCCTGACCAACAACGCCAAACGCGGCGAGGACGGGCAACCGGTGGGCGGGCCGAACCCGCGCGAGAAGAACGTCTATGGGCAGATCCTGCGCTGGCGCACCGACCGCGACGATCACGGTTCGAAAACCTTCGCCTGGGATCTGTTCGTGGTGGCCGGCAACCCGAGCGTGCACGCCGGTACACCGAAGGGCGGCTCGTCGAATATCACTCCGCAAAACATGTTCAACAGCCCCGACGGTCTCGGTTTCGACAAGGCTGGCCGACTGTGGATTCTTACCGACGGCGACTCGAGCAACACCGGTGATTTCGCCGGGATGGGCAACAACCAGATGCTCTGCGCCGATCCTGCGACCGGTGAGATTCGCCGGTTCATGGTCGGACCGATCGGTTGCGAAGTCACCGGGATCAGCTTCTCGCCGGATCAGAAAACCCTGTTCGTCGGGATTCAGCACCCGGGCGAGAACGGCGGTTCGACCTTCCCCGAGCATTTGCCGAACGGCAAGCCGCGCTCGTCGGTGATGGCAATTACCCGTGAGGATGGCGGGATCGTCGGCGCCTGATCGGGCGACGTTCTGATCGTTCCCGTGCGCTGCACGGGAACGATCCCACTCAAGACAGCCCGTCTGCGCTACCATGCCGAGCCGGACGCAGCAGCCTGCTGCGCGCAGGAGTCAGCATGGCCCACCCGTTTGAAACCCTCACCCCAGACCTCGTGCTCGATGCCGTCGAAAGCATCGGTTTCCTGAGCGACGCGCGCATTCTGGCGCTCAACAGTTACGAAAACCGCGTCTATCAGGTCGGCATCGAAGACTCCGAACCGCTGATCGCCAAGTTCTATCGCCCGCAGCGCTGGACCAACGAAGCGATTCTGGAAGAGCACCAGTTCACCTTCGAACTGGCCGATGTAGAAATCCCGGTGGTGGCGCCATTGATCCATAACGGTAAAACCCTGCACGAACACGCCGGCTTTCGTTTTACCCTGTTTCCCCGTCGCGGCGGCCGGGCGCCGGAGCCGGGCAATCTCGATCAGCTGTATCGCCTCGGCCAGTTGCTCGGGCGCATGCACGCAGTCGGCGGGACCCAACCGTTCGAGTACCGCGAAGCGTTGGCCGTGCAGAACTTCGGCCATGACTCGCTGACCACGTTGCTGGAAGGCAACTTCATCCCCAGGAGTCTGCTGCCGGCCTACGAGTCCGTCGCCCGCGACCTGCTCAAGCGTGTGGAGGACGTCTACGCCAACACCCCGCACCGGAACATCCGCATGCATGGCGACTGCCACCCCGGCAACATGATGTGCCGCGACGAGATATTCCACATCGTCGACCTTGACGACTGCCGCATGGGCCCGGCGGTGCAGGACATCTGGATGATGCTCGCCGGCGATCGTCAGGATTGTCTGGGACAGTTGTCGGAATTGATGGACGGCTACAACGAATTTCATGACTTCGACCCGCGCGAACTGGCGCTGATCGAACCGCTGCGCGCCTTGCGCCTGATGCATTACAGCGCCTGGCTGGCACGGCGCTGGGACGATCCGGCGTTCCCTCGCAGCTTTCCATGGTTCGGCAGCGAGCGGTATTGGGGCGATCAGGTATTGGCGTTGCGTGAGCAACTGTCGGCGCTGAACGAGGAGCCGTTGAAGCTTTTCTGACACGACACGTCTATACAACTGCCCGTACAATCGCTGCTTTGTTAGCTGCCTAAGCAAGGACTCTGCATGCAAGCCGCCAACCCGCGTCGCGGGTACATTCTGGGCCTCAGTGCCTACATCATCTGGGGATTGTTCCCGCTCTACTTCAAAGCCATCGCCGAAGTGCCGGCAGTGGAAATCATCATTCACCGGGTGCTGTGGTCGGCGCTGTTCGGCGCGCTGCTGTTGATGGTGTGGAAGCATCCCGGCTGGTGGCAGGAACTGCGCGACAACCCGAAACGCCTGGCGATTCTCGCGCTCAGCGGCACCTTGATCGCGGCCAACTGGCTGACCTACGTCTGGTCGGTGAACAACGGCCGGATGCTGGAAGCGAGCCTCGGTTACTACATCAACCCGCTGGTGAATGTGTTGCTGGGCATGCTGATTCTGGGCGAACGCCTGCGGCGCATGCAGTGGCTGGCGGTCGGTCTGGCAACGGTCGGCGTGGCTCAGCAGGTCTGGCAGGTGGGAAGTCTGCCGTGGGTGTCGCTGGTGCTGGCGCTGACTTTTGGTTTCTATGGGCTGATCCGCAAGCAGGCACCGGTCAAGGCGCTGCCGGGGCTGGTGGTCGAAACCTGGATGCTGGTGCCGATCGCCCTCGCGTGGCTGCTGTTCAACCCGACCGCAACCAGCGCCCAGGCCGAGTTCTGGACTACATCCGAAGCCTGGTGGCTGGTGGCGGCCGGCCCGGTGACGCTGGTGCCGCTGGTGTGCTTCAACGCAGCGGCACGGCACCTGCCCTACACCACCCTCGGTTTCCTGCAATACCTGGCGCCGACGTTGGTACTGCTGCAAGCCGTATTGCTGTTCGGCGAACACCTGTCGTCCAGCACGCTGATCGCCTTCATGTTTATCTGGGCCGGCCTTGCGGTGTACAGCGTCGATGCGTGGATGAGCCTGCGCCGGCGCAGCTGATCAAAAAACGTACAAACCTCCACAGGCCACGGTTCTCGTGGCCTGTATCGTTCCTTCCCAAGGTTATCCACAGCGTGATCCCCGCCGTTTGTGCGCAAGTCACTGAATGTTGGCGGTTTTTTGATCAGTCCTCGCCAAGCCACGGCTGACGTGGCCTGACGCGCGGTCTCTACAGGTTATCCACAGGCAGGTGCACGCTAAAACTGGATAACCCTTCCCGCGCTCACGGATCGGTGCGCAGCACCAGTTCCACCATCAAGTCATCGGCCAGGGTTTCCAGCCGCGATTGCAGAACATCCAGCGACAGGGTCAGCGGCACCGCGAGAATCGCCTCGGCGTGGAACAGCGGTTCGCTGCTCATCGGCGCCGGGCGCACTTCAGTCACCAGTCGTTCGAGGTTGACGCCCTGCTCGCTCAGCAACCGGGTAATGTCGCGCACGATGCCCGGACGATCATTGCCCACCAGTTCCATGGCGATCGGTTTCCAGGTGCAGGCCTGCTCGATACCGCTTTCGGCCACCAGCACGCGAATGCCCTGCGCCGACAAAGCTTGTAGGGCATCGACTAATTCGTCGTAAGCCTCTGCCGGCACTCCCACCCGCAGAATCCCGGCGAACTGCCCGGCCATCCGCGACATGCGGCTTTCCAGCCAGTTACCGCCGTGTTCGGCGATGCATTGGGCGATGCGCTCGACCTGCCCGGGCTTGTCCGGTGCGAAAACGGTGAGTACGAGGTGATCCATGGCGCAGCCCTCTGTCATGACTTTTGTTATAGAAAAGCAAGTATAGGCAAGCGTTCGACAGACGCCTCAGACGCTCGAAATCACAAATCGTGTACAACTTTTTATATTTAGCTGGAACAATCCATTGGTTTTTTGAGAACATCCCGTTCCGCGCCGTGACCGCAATGCGTCATGGGGTCGCAGAACGACGTAATTAGTCTGATTTTCACAACCGCAACTCATCATGTAGTATGCCGCAGCGCGCACTACATAACGCTGGATCGATGTCTGCCCAAGGCACGTTCGCAACCCTGAAAGCCCCGTCAGCAAGGCCCCAAGCCGTTGATTGGTCCCAACCCAGCCGCCAGCGATGGCATGTACTGGTCGAGGGGTTTGTGGTTTAAATGGCCAGAGGCTTCATTGTTAAATTGAAGAGCTGAAAAGCGAAATAGCTGAGCAGAGTGAGGCAAGCAATGACTGAACACGTTCAAGTCGGTGGCCTGCAGGTCGCCAAAGTCCTGTTCGACTTCGTGAACAACGAAGCCATTCCCGGTACCGGCCTCACCGCCGAAAAATTCTGGGAAGGTGCCGACAAGGTCATTCACGACCTGGCGCCGAAGAACAAAGCCCTACTCGCCAAACGCGATGACTTCCAGGCTCGTATCGATGGCTGGCACCAGAGCCGTGCCGGTCAGCCGCACGACGCCGTGGCCTATAAAGCCTTCCTCCAAGAGATCGGTTATCTGCTGCCAGAAGCGGCTGATTTCCAGGCAACGACGCAAAACGTCGATGACGAAATCGCCCGTACCGCCGGCCCGCAACTCGTGGTTCCGGTGATGAACGCCCGCTTCGCCCTCAACGCCTCGAACGCCCGCTGGGGTTCGCTGTACGACGCCCTGTATGGCACCGACGCCATCAGCGAAGCCGGCGGCGCGGAAAAAGGCAAAGGCTACAACAAGGTGCGTGGCGACAAAGTCATCGCCTTCGCCCGTGCGTTCCTCGACGAAGCCGCGCCACTGGCGACCGGCTCCCACGTCGACTCCACCGGCTACAAGATCGCTGACGGCAAACTGGTCGTCACCCTCAAGGGCGGCAGCACCAGCGGCCTGCGCAACGACGCACAGCTGATCGGCTTCCAGGGCGACGCCAATGCGCCGATCGCGATCCTGCTGAAGAACAATGGCCTGCATTTCGAAATCCAGATCGATGCCAGCACCCCGGTCGGCCAGACCGATGCCGCCGGCGTCAAAGACATCCTGATGGAAGCGGCACTGACCACCATCATGGACTGCGAAGACTCCGTGGCTGCCGTCGATGCCGACGACAAGGTGGTGATCTACCGCAACTGGCTGGGCCTGATGAAGGGCGACCTGGCGGAATCCGTCACCAAGGGCGGCCAGACCTTCACCCGCACCATGAACCCGGATCGCACCTACACCAAGGTCGACGGCAGCGAACTGACCCTGCACGGCCGCTCGCTGTTGTTCGTGCGCAACGTCGGCCACCTGATGACCATCGACGCGATCCTCGACAAGCACGGCAACGAAGTGCCGGAAGGCATCCTCGACGGTCTGGTGACTTGCCTGGCGGCGATGCACAACCTCAATGGCAACACTTCGCGCAAGAACACCCGCACCGGTTCGGTCTACATCGTTAAACCGAAGATGCACGGCCCGGAAGAAGCGGCGTTCACCAACGAGCTGTTCGGTCGCATCGAAGACGTGCTGGGCCTCAAGCGCAACACCCTGAAAGTCGGGATCATGGACGAGGAACGCCGCACCACGGTCAACCTCAAGGCCTGCATCCAGGCGGCCAGCGAGCGTGTGGTGTTCATCAATACCGGTTTCCTCGACCGCACCGGCGACGAAATCCACACCTCCATGGAAGCCGGCCCGATGGTGCGCAAGGCTGACATGAAGGCCGAGAAGTGGATCGGCGCCTACGAGAACTGGAACGTCGATATCGGTCTGAGCACCGGCCTGCAAGGTCGTGCACAAATCGGTAAAGGCATGTGGGCGATGCCCGATCTGATGGCAGCGATGCTGGAACAGAAAATCGCTCACCCGATGGCCGGCGCCAACACTGCCTGGGTTCCATCGCCGACCGCCGCTGCGCTGCACGCGCTGCACTACCACAAAGTCGACGTGTTCGCCCGTCAGGCCGAGCTGGCCAAACGTGCCCGCGCTTCGGTCGATGACATCCTGACCATTCCGCTGGCGGTCAACCCGAACTGGACTCCGGAGCAGATCAAGAACGAACTGGACAACAACGCCCAGGGCATTCTCGGTTACGTGGTGCGCTGGATCGACCAGGGCGTGGGTTGCTCGAAAGTGCCGGACATCAACGACGTCGGCCTGATGGAAGACCGTGCGACGCTGCGTATCTCCAGCCAGCACATTGCCAACTGGCTGCGCCACGGCATCGTGACCGAAGCGCAAGTGATGGAAAGCCTCAAGCGCATGGCGCCGGTGGTGGACCGTCAGAACGCCAACGACCCGCTGTACCGTCCGCTGGCCCCGAACTTCGACAGCAACATCGCCTTCCAGGCGGCGGTCGAACTGGTGATCGAGGGCACCAAACAGCCGAACGGCTACACCGAGCCGGTCCTGCACCGTCGTCGTCGCGAGTTCAAGGCTGCCAACGGCCTGTAACCTGCGCTGATGCCGGAAATGAAAAAGCCCTGATCTTTCGATCAGGGCTTTTTTGTTTGCGCCGCACTGGCTAAGGCTCGATGCCCAGCTCATGCCTGACCAGTCCAAGCAACTTGGCCGTATCGATCGGCTTGAGCAGAAAGTCCACCACGCTCAAATGCATCGCCGCAATCGCATCCTTCACGTCCGCATCGCCCGAGACGATGATGATCGGCATCGCTGCCCGTACCGATTCACGCACTTGCCGAATCAAGTCCAGCCCACCGACATTGCCCATCCGCAGATCAGTGATTACCAGGCCAATGGAAGGTTTTTCTTCAAGCATCTTCAGTGCGGACTCGCCGCTGGCCGCAGTCAGGCAGCGAATGCCATCCAGTGCCAGGATCTCCGACAACAACTCGCGGGCATCCTTGTCGTCGTCGACGATCAGTACCCGCTGCGGCGGCAGATCGGGTTCCAGCATGACGGCGCTGAGTGCTTCGCGCTCGGCGTCGCTCAAAATATCGTGGTCGGACATGGCGTTCTCTACGTTTTCAAAATCGATCCCCTGGCACAGTGGTCAGACATCGCTGGGCAGAGCTTAAATGTGCACTTCGTCGGATTTTTTTCCAAGGGGCGAACCGAAGAATTTCCGACTGATTTTGTAGGGCATATCCGAAAACTCCCCAATGGCATGCCAAACCTAGACTTACGTCCAATGGGCACCCCGCGCGATGGGGTCGACCATGGCTGCAACGATCCGACAACAACAATTCGAAAAAGACTGCGGTAATGGTTATGAGTAAAGCGGACGCCTTCACCCAGGCAGGGAAAACCGCGGTGTTGCAGAACATTCAGGGCACTTTGCAATTTCTCCAGCGCTTCCCCCCATTCAATCAAATGGAACATGCCCACCTGGCCTACCTGGTGGAGCAATGTCAGCTGCGCTTCTACGGTCAGGGCGAGAGCATCATCAAACCTGCCGACGGACCGGTCGAACACTTCTACATCGTCAAGCAGGGCCGGGTGGTCGGCGAGCGTCCGCATACGGCCAAGGGCGGCACCGAAACCACGTTTGAAATCACTACCGGCGAGTGTTTTCCCCTCGCCGCGCTGCTCGGCGAACGGGCGACCCGCACCGAACACCTGGCCGGCGAAGACACCTTCTGCCTGCAACTGAACAAACTGGCATTCATCAAACTGTTCGCCCTCTCCGGCACCTTCCGTGATTTCGCCCTGCGCGGGGTCAGCAGCCTGCTCGATCAGGTCAATCAGCAAGTCCAGCAAAAAGCCGTGGAAACCCTCGGCACCCAATACTCGCTGAACACCCGTCTCGGCGAATTGGCCATGCGCCATCCGGTGATTTGCAGCCCTGCCACCCCACTGCGCGAAGCAGTGAAGCTGATGCACGAACAACAGGTCGGCAGCATCGTCGCGGTGGACGAACACAAGGCGCCGCTGGGGATTTTCACCCTGCGCGACCTGCGGCATGTCGTGGCTGAAGGGGTTGGCGATTTCAGCGAGCCGATCGAACGGCACATGACCCGCTCGCCGTTCTATCTGTCGCCGGATCACAGCGCCTTCGACGCGGCAATTGCCATGACCGAAAGGCACATCGCTCACGTATGTCTGGTCAAGGATCGACGTCTGTGCGGCGTGGTTTCCGAGCGGGACCTGTTCTCGCTGCAACGGGTCGATCTGGTGCACCTGGCACGGACCATTCGCAGCGCCCAACGGGTTGAACAACTGGTGACCCTGCGCGGCGAAATCGGCCAACTGGTGGAGCGCATGCTCGCTCACGGCGCATCTTCCACCCAGATCACCCACATCATCACCCTGCTCAACGATCACACCGTGAGCCGGGTTATCGAACTGACCCTAGCCGAAAAAGGCGATCCCGGCGTGCCATTCAGTTGGCTGTGCTTCGGCAGCGAAGGCCGGCGCGAGCAGACCCTGCACACCGATCAGGACAACGGCATTCTGTTCGACGCGCGGGATGCAGCCCATGCGGCGGAGATTCGCGGCAAGTTGCTGCCGATCGCCCAGCAGATCAATAACAGCCTGGCGCAATGCGGCTTCACCCTGTGCAAAGGCAATGTCATGGCCGGCAATCCGCAGCTGTGCCTGTCCCGCGCCGAATGGGCCCGACGCTTTGCCGCGTTCATTCGCGAGGCGACGCCGGAGAACCTGCTGGGCTCCAGCATTTATTTCGACCTGCGGGTGGTCTGGGGTGACGAACAGGGCTGCGAGCAATTGCGCCGGGGAATTCTCGATCAGGTTGGCGACAACCGGCTGTTCCAGCGGATGATGGCCGAGAACGCCTTGCGCAACCGTCCGCCGGTCGGCCGCTTCCGTGAGTTCGTGCTGACGAAAAAGAACGGCGAGAAAGCCACGCTGGACCTGAAAATCCAGGGCCTGACCCCCTTTGTCGACGGTGCCCGTCTGCTGGCGCTGGCCCATGGCATCGACGCCAACAACACCCTCGAACGCTTCCGCCAGCTGGTGGATAAACAAGTCATCGACCGGCTGGATGGCGCCGCGTACGAAGAGGCCTACCATTTCATCCAGCAAACGCGCATGCAGCAGCATCAACTGCAGAGCCGGGAAAACCTGCCGTACTCGAACCGGGTCGATCCCGACAGCCTCAATCATCTGGACCGGCGCATCCTGCGTGAATCCCTGCGCCAGGCCCAGCGCCTGCAAAGCAGCCTGACCTTGCGGTATCAGCTATGAGCCTGTTTTCGTGGATGCGCCCGGCCAGCCCCGTTGTGCCGGTCGACTTGCAACAACGCCTGACGAAACTCCCGGCCATCGGCGAACTGCGCGAATGCAGCCTGCGCGAACAGCGCTGGGTGGTACTGGATCTGGAAACCACCGGGCTGAACCTGAACAAGGATCGGGTGCTGTCGATCGGCGCGGTGGTGATCGAGGACGGTGCGATCGACTTCAGCCAGCAGTTCGAACGCACCCTGCAATGTCGCGAGCTGAAACTCGGCCCGAGCGTGTTGATTCACGGCCTGGCCCCGAGCGCGATTGCCGCCGGCAGCGAGCCCTCCGAAGCTCTGGTCGAGTTGCTGGAGTTTATCGGCGACAGTCCGGTGCTGGCGTTTCACGCCTCGTTTGACCAGCACATGCTCGGCCGCGCATTGAAGGAACATCTGGGGCACAAGTTGCAGACGGTGTTCCTCGATGTGGCGCAGATCGCTCCGCTGCTATGCCCGCAGGCACACATTCGCGAGGCGGGGCTGGACGAGTGGATCGACTGGTTCAAGCTCGAAGTGTTCGAGCGTCACCATGCAAGTGCCGATGCGCTGGCCACGGCGGAACTGGCGCTGATCCTGTTCAGCCGGGCACGCCAGCAGCAGATCCATAGCCCGCTGAATCTGCAGCAACGCCTGAGTCAGTGGAAACGCCGCCAACAGACTCATTCGTTCTGAATCCGGGTTGTCGCCCGACAACCCGACCGGTGGCCAATTGCTAACCATTCCCACCTCTGCCACAATCGCGAACAATTCTCGTTAGTTAACACTTCCCAGTCGGTGTCGTCGTGTCTTCAGCCCAAAGCCCTCACAGTGAGCTCGTCGGTGCGTTGTATCGCGACCACCGCGGCTGGCTGCTGGCCTGGCTGCGCCGCAACGTGGCTTGCCCGCAACGCGCCGAAGACCTGAGCCAGGACACCTTCGTGCGCCTGCTCGGCCGCGACGAGTTGCTGACGCCCCGCGAGCCCCGCGCGTTTCTAGTGGCAATCGCCAAAGGCCTGCTGTTCGACTACTTCCGCCGTGCAGCGTTGGAACAGGCGTATCTGGCCGAACTGATGCTGATCCCCGAGGGCGAACAGCCCTCTGTCGAAGAACAGCAACTGATCCTCGAAGACCTCAAGGCCATTGACCGCATGCTTGGCAAGCTGTCGACCAAGGCCCGCGCCGCTTTCCTCTATAACCGTATCGATGGCCTGACTCATGCCGAGATCGCCGACAAACTCGGCGTGTCGGTCCCGCGCGTGCGCCAGTACCTGGCCCAGGGCATCCGCCAGTGCTACATCGCGCTGTACGGTGAGCCGACATGAGCCCGGCCAGTTCCCGACCGGTTCCGGCCCATGTGCTGGACGCGGCGATTGCCTGGCAATTGACCCTCGATTCCAGCACGCCACTGGAGCGCGAAGAGTTCGCCAAATGGCACGCGGCCAACGAAGAACACGCACGCGCCTGGCGCCAGCTGGGCATGCTCGACCAGCGTTTGAGCGTGGCCAATGGCCCGGCGCGCAGCGCATTGCTGCAATCGCGCGAAGGCATTCGCCGTCGGGTGCGCAAGCTGGGCAGCGGGCTGGCCAGTGTTGTCGCGGTGATCGGTCTGGCGTTGTTTGCCGGCGAACGTTATCTGCCGCTGGATTACTGGCTCGCCGACCAACGCACCGCCACCGGCGAACAGCGCACCGTGCGCCTGGCCGACGGCACCGTGCTCAACCTGAATACCCACAGCGCGGTGGATGTCCGCTTCAATGAAAAGCAGCGGCTGATCGTGTTGCAGGAAGGCGAAATCCTCGTCGAAACCGGGCACGGCGATGCGCGGCCGTTCATCGTTGAAACCGCCGAGGGCAGCATGCGCGCCCTGGGCACGCGGTTCCTGGTCAAGCGCGAAGACGCCGGCACCCGTCTGAGCGTGCTGCAATCAGCGGTCGCGGCGCATCCGCAATCCGATCCGAAGGAACAGATCCTGCGCGAAGGCCAGCAAGTGCTGATCCGCCACAACGGTCTGGATTCGGTGCTGGCGCTCAACCCCGGCGCCGATGCCTGGACCCGCGGCATGCTGGTGGTGGACAACGCGCGCCTGGAAGACCTGGTGCATGAACTCGGTCGTTATCGTCGCGGCCATCTGGGTATTGCGCCGGACGTTGCCGACCTGCGCATCACCGGCAGCTTCCCCCTGCACGACACCGACAAGGCGCTGAACGCCTTGCTGCCGAGCCTGCCGGTGCAGATCGAGCAGCACACACCGTGGTGGGTGACCGTGGCCAAGGCTGATCCGAAGCCCTGACACCACCGCGTTGCCTGCTCGCCCCCATGAAAACGGACTTTCTGCTGACTCGCGCAGCGATGCCGTTCGTTAATCGAAATTATTTTCATCCAGCCCTATCACTTTTCGAATCTCGTCCGGCACACAGGCAATTGAGAAATATTTCCATTCAGGAGCCGCCGTATGTCCCGTTCGCTAGACACCTTGTTGCGCCCCAGTTTGCTGGCGGTCGCCATCGCCCTTTGCACCCCGCTGGCCAGCAGCCAACTGATCGCCGCTGAACAGGCGTCGAGCGTGCGCGCCTACAACCTGCCGGCGGCACCGCTGTCGACCACCCTGAACCAGATCGCCAGCCAGGGCGGCCTCACCCTGTCGCTGAACCCCTCGCTGGCGGCGGGCAAGACCTCGGCGCCAGTCAATGGCCAATATGACGCGGCCGGCGCCCTGCGCGCGGCCCTGCGTGGCACCGGTCTGCAACTGGAACAGAGCAGCGCCGGTACTTACACCCTGGTCGCCGTGCCGGAAGGCGTGATGGCTCTGCCGGAAACCTCGGTGATCGGCGTGGAAAACTATGAAAGCGCCTGGGGCCCGGTCGAAGGCTACACCGCCACTCGCACCGCCGCCGGCACCAAGACCGACACCGCGCTGGTCGAGGCGCCGCGTTCGATTTCGGTCGCCACTCGCCAGCAAATGGAAGACCGTGGCGTGCACAGCCTCGATGACGCCGTGCGCTACATGCCGGGCATCACCGCCAGCAGCTACGGCAGCGACACCCGGATCGACTGGCTGCGCGTGCGCGGTTTCGAACCGACCCAATTCCTCGACGGCCTGCCGCTGCCTCGCGGCATTTATGCCAACCCGAAACCGGAAACCTGGAACCTCGACCGCCTCGCCCTGCTGCGCGGCCCGGCTTCTTCGGTATACGGCCAGACTCCGCCGGGCGGTCTGCTGGACATGGTCAGCCGTCGTCCAAGCGATGTGCAAAGCAGCGAAATCCAGTTGCAGTACGGCAGCGACAACCACCGTCAGATCAACTTCGCCAGCACCGGCAAGATCGACGACGCCGGTCAGTTCCTGTATGGCATCAGCGGCGTGGTGCGTGACAGCGACACACAGATCGACCACATCGAAAACAAGCGCTACAACATCGCCCCGAGCCTGACCTGGAACATCGACGAAGACACCAGGCTGACCTTGCTCTCGCAGTTCACCCGCGACGATACCGGCGTCACCAGCCAGTTCTACCCGATCCAGGGCACCAAGATCGACATGCCGTTCGGCAAGATCTCCCATCACAAGAACCTGGGCGATCCTGACTACGACTTCTACGACCGCACTTACTACGCGCTCGGCTATGCCTTCGAACACCGCATCAACGACGTTTGGCAGTTCAAACAGAATCTGCGTTACACCAAGTCCGACCTGTCGTTCCAGACGGTGACCGTCAACAGCTACAACCCATCCTTCGCCGGCTTCACCGTCGACGATCAGGGCAATGTCGGTCGCGGTACCACCAACGTCGATGAGGACATCAGCCAGTTCGCCGTGGACAACAACTTCCAGGCGGACTTCGCCACCGGCGATATCCGTCACACCTTGCTGCTCGGTCTCGACCATCAGCGCAGCAACGACAACTACACCTCGATCTTCGGCTCCGCACCGGACATCAACGTCAACAACCCGGTCTACGGCCAGACGATCATTCGTCCACCGCGCTCCTCGGCGTTCTATGACTACAACCAGAAAACCTACCAGAGCGGCCTCTACGTGCAGGACCAGATGGCCCTGGACCAGTGGCGCCTGACCTTGGGTGGCCGCGAAGACTGGGTGCACACCAGCACCAGGTTCTTCAACAAGGGCGACGCCACCAACACCCAGCGTGACAAGGCGTTCAGCGGTAACGCGGCGATCAGCTATGTGTTCGACTCGGGTTTCGTGCCGTACCTGTCGTACGCCGAATCCTTCCAGCCAACCAGCGGCGCCGATGCCACTGCCACCGACTCGTTCAAGCCGACCGAGGGCAAGCAGTGGGAACTGGGTATCAAGTACCAGCCACCGGGCAGCAAGACTCTGCTCAGCGCAGCGGTGTATGACCTGACCCAGAAGAACGTCTCGGTCAACTCAATCGTCAACAACGTGACCATCACCAGCCAGACCGGTGAAGTGAAAGTCAAAGGCCTGGAGCTGGAAGCCGTCTCCGACGTTACCGATAACCTGAAAGTCATCGCCGCCTACACCCTGGCCAAATCCGAAGTGCAGAAAGGTGTCGACAAGGGCAACCGTCTGCAACTGATGCCGAACCAGCAAGCCTCGCTGTGGACCGACTACACCTGGCACAGCGGCGTGCTCGACGGCTTCGGCATCGGCGGCGGTGTGCGCTACACCGGCAACACCTACGGCGACAAGGCCAACACCTGGCTGGGCAAGGCGGACGCCTACACCGTGTTCGACGCCGCTGTGCATTACGACCTCGGCCGTCTGGACAACAGCCTCAAAGGCGCGTCGCTGGCACTCAACGCGACCAACCTGTTCGACAAGGACTACATCTCCACCTGCGACGGCTTCTATTGCTACTACGGTGACCAGCGCAGCGTCATCGCCAGCGCCACCTACAAGTGGTAAGCGCCTGAGCTGAAACAGGCCCTGCAACCAGGCCGTTCCTCGTGGACGGCCTGGGTGTTTTTGAAGGTCATGAAATGAAAAGTAAAACAATCCGTCGCTGGTCCTTCGTCCACACCTGGACCAGCCTCATTTGCACCGTGTTTTTGCTGCTGTTGGCCCTGACCGGCCTGCCGCTGATTTTCCATCACGAAATCGACCACCTGTTGGGCGATGCGCCCGAGTTGCGGGTGATGCCGGCGGGAACGCCGCATCTGAACCTGGCGCAACTGGTCGAAGCGGCGGAGAAGCATCGGCCCGGTGAAGTCGTACAGTATTTCGGCTTCGAAGACGACGAGCCGAATGCAGTGCTGACCATCATGGCCAAGACCGCCGGCACCGAGCCCAACGCCTCGCACACCTTCATGCTCGATGCGCGTACCGGCGAAGCGCTGGAGATGCCATCGGCCAACGGGGGGTTGATGCTGTTCATCCTGCGTCTGCACGTCGACATGTTCGCCGGGCTGCCGGGCAAGCTGCTGCTGGCGTTCATGGGCTTGCTGTTCGTAGTTGCGATCGTGTCCGGAACGGTGTTGTACCTGCCGTTCATGCGCCGTTTGAAGTTCGGCACGGTGCGCCAGGACAAATCCACCCGCCTGCGCTGGCTCGACCTGCACAACCTGATCGGCGTGGTGACCCTGACCTGGGCGCTGGTGGTGGGTGTGACCGGCGTGATCAGCGCTTGCGCCGATCTGCTGATCGCCGCATGGCGTGCCGATGCGCTGACCACCCTGATCGCGCCCTACCGCGATGCCCCGCCGCTGACGCAACTGGCCCCGGCCACCCGGGTGCTGGACATCGCCGCAAGCGTCACACCGGAGATGAAGCCGGACTTCATCGCATTCCCCGGCACCCGCTTCTCCAGCGAGCACCATTACTCGGTGTTCATGAAAGGCGGCACTCACCTGACCTCGCACCTGCTGACCCCGGTACTGATCGACGCCAGCACCCTGCAAGTCACGGCGGTGGCAGAACGACCGTGGTACATGGACGCCATGGGCATGTCGCAGCCGCTGCACTTCGGTGACTACGGTGGCATGCCGATGAAAATCCTCTGGGCCACGCTGGACGTGCTGACCATCATCGTCCTCGCCAGTGGCGTGTATTTGTGGGTGGTACGGCGCAAGGCTGCGAAACCGGTACTGGAAGCGGCGGAGGCCTCTGCATGAAGCCGCGTCAGTCGAATTTCTGGAAGGTCTTCAGCACGCCGCTGGTGATCGCGCTGCTGAGTGCGGCGGGCCTGTTCGCGGCGCTGCTGGGCGACGGGATCTGGGATGGCTTGAGCTGGATTGGCCTGGGCGTTCCGGCCGCCATTGCCCTGCGCGGATTGCTGCAACGTCGCTGAACGGCTTGAGCCTGACGGGCAACGCGCTATGCTGCCCGTCATTGCCCCTGACCGAGACCCTGCCGATGTCCGCTCCCAGCATGACCCTGTTCCACAACACCCTGTCCCCGTTCGTGCGCAAAGTCATGGTGCTGCTGCACGAGACCGGCCAGCAGGATCGCGTCGCGCTGCAGGACTGCGTGCTCAGCCCTGTCAGCCCGGACGCCACCCTCAACGAAGACAACCCGCTGGGCAAGATCCCGGCCCTGCGCCTGGCCGACGGCAACGTCATCCATGACAGTCGGGTGATCCTCGATTACCTCGACCACCAGCACGTCGGCAACCCGTTGATCCCCCGCGACGGCTCGGCCCGCTGGCGGCGCCTGACCCTGGCCTCGATGGCCGACGGGATCATGGACGCCTCGGTCATGGTGCGTTACGAGCAAGCGCTGCGTGCCCCGGAAAAACACTGGGACGAATGGCTCGAGGCCCAGCGCGAGAAAATCCGCCGCGCCCTCGCCCTGCTGGAGCGCGACGCGATTGCCGAGCTGACCTGCCACTTCGACGTCGCCTCGATCAGCGTGGCCTGTGCACTGGGTTATCTGGATCTGCGCTTCCCGGATCTGGGCTGGCGTGAAGCCAACCCGCAACTGGCCAACTGGTTCTTTGAAGTGAGCCAGCGGCCGTCGATGATTGCGACCATGCCGAAAGTCTAGGCCGACTGTTCCGACCCCTTCGCGAGCAAGCTCGCTCCCACACTGGTCCTGGATGCGACGGAGCAATCTGAAGCACCACCCTTCCTGTGGGAGCGAGCTTGCTCGCGAATGCACCAGCGCGGTCCAACTGGCAGAAACCCGATAATCCGCGTCATCAACACCTCGGCCTCCCGCTGCTCCTCACGCAAGCCCACAAACCGGCTCATTGCACCGCTCCGATATCGAATTCCAGCGGTTTGGCCGGTTTCTGCCCGATCCCGTACCAGTCCAGATTACGGGTCAGCACCATGAACACACCGAGCAGACCAAACAGCAGCAACGAGCCCATCAGCAGCGCGTAATCCTCGGCACTCAGCAGGCCATAGAGCAAGCCGTACAACGCCGCCAACCCCGCCGAAAAACTCAAGCCATGCCGCACGCTGCGCAGTACGTGGCAGACATAGAAGCCGATCAACAACACACAACCGCTGGCTGACAACAGATACGCCAGGGCAAATCCGATGTGCTCGGACAACGACAGCAACAACAGATAAAAGAACGCCAGCGCTACACCTACCAACGCGTACTGCACCGGGTGCACCGCCAGGCTTTTCAGCACTTCGAACAGGAAGAAACCGGCGAACGTCAGGACGATGAACAGCAACGCATATTTGATCGCCCGGTCACTCTTCAGATATTGATCCACCGGATCGATGAAGCTCACGCCGAAACTGCGCCCGTTGAACGCCTCGCAATCATTGCCCGACACGCAACGGCTCATCGCTTCTTGCAAGTTGGTGGAGAAAAACGAGGTCTGCCAATCGGCGGTGAACCCCTGATCCGTGATCTCGCGCCTGGCCGGGAGGAAGTTGCCGATGAAGCTTGGGTGCGGCCAGTTGGCAGCGAGGTTAACCCGGCTGGTCTTGCCCACCGGCAGCACCTGCAACGAGCCGGTGCCTTGCAGGCGCAGGTCGAAACCGAAGGCCAGTTCCGTGGTCTTGCCGGTGTCCAGCGCCGGCAGCGTCACTTGCACCCCCTCGCCCAGCCAGCCGACCTGAGTGCCGGGCACGAAGTCCAGGCGTTGCGCACCCAGTTCCAGCTTCAGCGCGTTTTCGATCCCGCGAATGTCGCTGATACCGACCGCCAGGAATGGCGCATCGAAGGTGTAATCGACGAAGTCTTCCTTGATCCCCAACTGCGCCGGCAGCGAGAAATGCCCGCTGATACGGTTGTCGGCATGGAACAGCCGCGCTTCGTAAATGCCCCGGGCGCGCAGTTCGGTCTGCACCTGGCCGTCGAGCTCAAAACGCTCCGGCAGGAAATACAGGCGCCCACGTTCTTCGCCGATTTCCTGGTATCGCTCGTCGCTCTTCTCTTTGGTCTTCCAGGTGCGCACCACTTTGCGATACGGCACAACCATCACCGGCCCGCTGAGTTGCTGGCTGTAGCTCGAGCTTCTGGCGATGTCTTCCAGCACACCGTCACGCAGTTGCTGGCGATCATCGATGATGCCGTCGATCATCAGCAGCGGCACCAGCAACACCAGGATCAGCAGGGCAATGGCCCCGAGTTTTATCGTCAGACTTTTGTTCATGGGACTCTCCCTGTTTCGATGGGCAGAGTCTGCAAAGGGGATGTGGGGGTTTTGTGGGAGGAATGTGGAGTTTGTGTGGAGACTACAACTGCAGAACGACTTCCACCCCGCCTTCAACGTTGCCGATGCGCAGCGAACCACCGTGCAACTTGACCACCTCTTCGACGAAGTTGAGCCCGAGACCGGTGCTTTTACGTCCGCTGTCCGGACGGGGCAAAGAGTAGAAGCGCTCGCTCAAGCGGGGTAAGGCATAGTCGGGAATCGGCGTGGTTTCGTTGAACAGTCGAAGCACGACCTGCTCGCCAACCCGCTCGGCACTGAAGCGCAGCGAACCGTTTTGCGGCGTGAAATCCAGCGCGTTTTTCAGCAGATTGGCCAGCGCCTGACGCAGCAGAAACGGCTCGCCGATCAACGCCAGATCCGGCGCGATGGTTTGCTCGATCCGCAGTTGCCGGCCTTCGATACGCGCCATTTGTGCCTGTAGCAACTCATTCACCAGCGCCGCCAACGGCACGGCGACGCGCTCCTCAAGGCCCTGCCGCTGCTCGACCTGGGCAAGGTTCAGCAGGCGTTCAATCAACTGCTGCATGCGGGCACTTTCACTGTCGATATTGCCGACGAAACGCAGGCGCTGATCCGTCGGCATCTCGCCCTGCAACAACTCGGCGGCACCGCGAATCGCCGCCAGCGGGCTCTTCAATTCATGGGTCAGGGTGTGCACATAGCGTTCGACGTAGGCCTTGCCTTCGAGCTGGGTGCGCATCTGTTCCACGGCGGTCGCCAACTGCTCCAGCTCGCCACCGCGATAGTGCGGCACCGCCACCCGACGGCCCTCGCTCACCGCCTGGGCGTACACGGTCAAGCGGTGCAGCGCGCGGCTCAGCCACCACGACAGCCCGGCACCCAACAGCAGGCCGAGGCCGATCAACCCAGCGCCGTAACCGAGCAAACGCCGTTCCGTGCGATCGACATAGGGTTGCAGTGAACTGTTGGGTTTGGCCACGGTGACCACACCGATGATCGCGCCGTTGTCGCGGATCGGTGCGCCGACGTGCATCACCGAAGAGTTCGGGTCATTCGGGTCGCTGCGGCTGGAGCGTGCGCCGTACTCGCCGCGCAGGGTCAGGTAGACGTCGTTCCAGCGCGAGTAGTCCTGACCGACGGCCAGACCACTGGAGTCCAGCACCACAATGCCCTTGGCGTCGGTGACGTAGATGCGGTGGTTGACCTGGTTCTTCGCCAGGCCCCAGATTGTCGCCTTCGGTTGGCGCTCACCATAGGCGCGGAGCAATTCGGGCCAGCGGTTCTGATTGAGCGTGCCGGCCTTGAAATCGTCCCGCAGGATTTCCGCCATCAGGTTGGCGGTATCGACCAGGGTTTCTTCGGTGGACTGGCGCACGCCGGGGCGGATTTCTTCCATCACGGTGTTGAGCACGAAATACCCGATCAGGCCGATGAACAGCACGTACACCAGGAAAATCCGCAGCCCCAGCGACATCAGCTGTGCCCCGGGCTGTAGCTGTAACCGAGGCCGCGATGGGTCTGGATCGGCTCGGCCTCGGCGCGCACCAGACGCAATTTGGCGCGCACGCTTTTTATATGGCTGTCGATGCTGCGCTCGTAACCGGCATCCGCCGCCACGCCCAGCGCATCAAGCAGTTGCTCGCGGCTGAACACCCGCTCGGGCTGTTCGAGCAGGCATTGCAGCAGGCGGAATTCGTGGCGGGTCAGGCTCAGGGGTTGGCCGCGATAGCTGATCTGTACGCGCTCGGGATCGATGCGAAACACTCCCGACCAGGCATCAGCTGGCGGACGTGGCGCCATGCGTTTGAGAATCGCCCGGACCCGGGCCGCCACTTCACGGGGGCTGAACGGCTTGACCACGTAATCGTCGGCACCGATCTCCAGCCCCACCACGCGATCGATTTCGGCGTTGCGCGCGCTGAGGAACAGCACCGGCACTTCACTGAAACGACGCAACTGCTTGCAGGTTTCAAAGCCGCTGATGTCCGGCAGACCGATGTCGAGGATGATCAGATCCGCCGGGGTCTGGCGCTGATGCTCCAGCGCCGCCGCACCCAGATTCAGCCAGGTCGTGGTGAAGCCCTCGCCCTGCAAGGCAAAAATCAGCGTGTCGGCAATCGCCGCTTCGTCTTCGACAATCAGGATATGAGGCATGGCGTCCGAGCCTGTGGGTTAAGTGCGCGAACGGTGCCCCAAGCCCGGCGTTACGTCAATGAGACCACCAGCGTCGCGTCTCACAAATGCGTTCCTTTTTTGACGAGTGGCTGTTGTCGTCAGGCAAGGCGCCACGACGAGTCATAGCCCGCTATGGCGAGGAGCGGCAACGCAGCATGACGGCAACAGACACCGTCAAAAAGGAACAGCATTTGCGAGACACGACGCTCGATCAGCAATCAGGTTTGTCCGCCGTGAAGCGCCGCGCCGGGTTCACCGCCGCGCCAAACTCACGCAGAGCCTTGGCGCCGATCAGCAACGGGTAGTTGAAGTTGCTGCGGTCGGTCAGGTTGACCTCCACGGTACGCTTGACGTCGCCCAGGCACAGCTCCAGATCGACCACCGGGCGCTTGGCCACTTCGGTGCTTTCGCCCTCGTCTTCTTCATCCGAGCGGCTCTTGATCTTGCTGATCCGCGCGACCTTGTGTTCGTACACCTTGTTGCTCGCGTCCTTGGTGGCCAGGCGGAAACGCACCCAGTCTTCGCCGTCGCGTTTGAACGTCTCGATGTCCTTGGCCGACAGCGAGGCGGTCAGCGCGCCGGTGTCCATCTTGGCCTTGAGCACTTCACCGCCGATTTCCGGCAGCGCGATGTATTCGTAACGACCGTACAGGGTCGGCTCGGCGGCGAGAACCGGCAGGGCTACGAGGGAAAGCAATGCAAGGAGGGATTTCACGTAAGGGGCTTCCTTGGGAAATGGGGGCGTCAGACGCGAGATTTTAGACCGTTGTTTACTTGATCGTTCCCACGCTCCGCGTGGGAATGCATCAGGTGACGCTCCGCGTCACAGGGACGCAGAGCGTGGGGACGATCAGGCTAACGCGCCAAAGGTGAAACATTCGTCACCGGACGATTTGGCCTGCTGGCCGAAGCCACTTATCATGGCGCGCCCATCCGTTTTCCAAGAGTTGCTTATGCGCCGCTTGCTCACCGGCTGTCTCGTCACCCTGCTGCTGTTGTCCAACACCCTCGTGCTCTTCGGCCCGCTGATGGTGTTCGCCCTGCTCAAGCTGGTCCTGCCGGGGCGCTTTCGCGACTACGCCTCGTGGGCGGTGATGTGGATCGCCGAAACCTGGGCAGAAATCGACAAGCTGATCTTTCGCCTGTGCATCCCCACCCAATGGGACATTCGCGGCGGCGAAGACCTGCGCAGCGACACTTCCTACCTGGTGATCAGCAACCATCAGTCCTGGGTCGATATTCCGGCGCTGATCCAGACCCTCAACCGGCGCACGCCGTTCTTCAAGTTCTTCCTCAAGAAAGAACTGATCTGGGTACCGTTCCTGGGCCTGGCCTGGTGGGCGCTGGATTACCCGTTCATGAAGCGCTACACCAAGGCGTTCCTGGCGAAGAACCCGGAGCTGGCCGGCAAGGATCTGGAAATCACCAAGGCTGCGTGCGAGCTGTTCAAGCGCCAGCCGGTGACGGTGGTGAATTATCTGGAAGGCACGCGTTACACGGCTGCCAAAAGCACTCAGCAGCAGTCACCGTTCAGCCACCTGCTCAAGCCCAAGGCGGGCGGCGTGGCGTTCGTACTGGCGGCGATGGGCGAACAGCTGGACGCGATTCTCGATGTGACCGTGGTTTATCCACAGCAGAAGATTCCGGGGTTCTGGGACCTGATCAGCGGCAACGTGCCGCGCGTGATCATCGACATCCAGACCCGCGAGCTGGATCCGGCCTTGTGGCAGGGCGATTACGAAAACGATCCGGTGTTTCGCGAGAAGGTCCAGAACTGGGTCAATCAGCTCTGGACCCTCAAGGATCAGCGCATCAACGAACTCAAGGACGAGCGCCGCTGAGTCAACCGTTGGTGCCGGTGCCCCAGATGCTGCCCAGGCTTTGCAGCAACGAACCACCGACACCCTGCTGACCAAGGTATTGCAGGAGGATCGGGGCAAACTGGCCGACCATCCCGCTGTCCATGCCCAACGCACCGAAGGCGTTGTTCAGGTCATTGGTGTCTTTGACGTTGCCCAGCGCATTTTCCAGCCCGGCTGACTTGCCGGACGAGCCGAGCAAGCCGCTCAACGCCGCCAGACTGCCAGCGCCGCCCGACAATTGGTCGATACCGGGCACTTCCTTGGCCAGTTCGGAATAATCAGTGCTGCTCAATTGGTTCTTCGCCAGGCCCAACATGGCACTGGTGCCACCCACGGCTTGTTGGGGCGTCAGGTCCAGCGCGCTCAGCGCACTCAACAAGCCAGCGGTTTCCGAGGTCGGCGCTGCGGTTGCAGCCTTGTCCCCGCCCTGCATGCCCGATACCACGCCGGCCACGTCGTTCAAACTGAAACCGGCAAACACCGGTCCTGCCGCCAGGGTCAGGAGCGATGCCAGGGCAAAACCGCGTGAAATCTTCATTCAGACATCCTCTTGTGGCGTGAAGATCGCCCGGATACTGGCGATCAAACTGCCGGTTTGACCGGGTAGGCGGCAGCATGTTCCGGCGTGCAACTGGATATTCACATCCTGTTTGTGAAGGAAGCGTGACGCGCTTTCAGCCGAAGGACCGACCCTTTATTTCTCACCTTCATAAAAAGGCGGGCGTTGATGCCGAAAGGATTTCTTTACCTGTCAGATATGACAGTTACCGAGTCATCGGAACTGGAATACGGTGAAGTGGCATCAATGATTCGGAAACAGCGAGGGTCAGGCGCCAGCCATTTGAATGGGAGATACGGCGATGGAAAAGCAATGCGTAGAGCGCAATGAAATACCAGACTCAAAAGTCTCGCCGATCATCTTCTGCATCGACCGGGGCCATCCGGACTTCAAACATATCAAAGCGGGGCGAAAGGTCACTTATGACCTTGTGCAAAGTGATAAAGGCCAGTTTTATGCAATCAACATCCGACTGGCTCAAGACGAGGACGTAGCCAGACCGGCTCGGTTCTCTAAGCTTTTGTAACGCGTCAATCAATCAAACGAAGCGGGAAGCACGAACATGTCAGATGAAAGAGTGAAAGGAACCGTCAAATGGTTCAATGATGAAAAAGGGTTCGGATTCATTACCCCACAAGGTGGAGGCGATGACCTTTTTGTCCATTTCAAAGCGATCCAGAGTGACGGCTTCAAAAGCCTTAAAGAAGGGCAGTCCGTGAGTTTCGTTGCAAGAAAAGGACAGAAGGGAATGCAGGCAGAAGAGGTTCGGCCGGAATAAAACACCCGAAGCTTTTCGTCTTCCAATAAAAAACGGCGACCCGAGGTCGCCGTTTTTTTATTGCCTCATCGCTTACGCCGCACTGAACAACTTGTGCGGATCAATCACAAACTTCTTCGGCACACCGGCATCGAACTCGCCGTAGCCTTCCGGCGCCTGGTCGAGGCTGATGACCTGCACCCCCACCACTTCGGCGATGTTGATGCGGTCCCACATGATCGCCTGCATCAGCTGGCGGTTGTACTTCATCACCGGTGTTTGTCCGGTGTGGAAGCTGTGGGATTTGGCCCAGCCAAGGCCGAAACGAATGCTCAGGCTGCCCATTTTCGCGGCCGCGTCCACAGCGCCCGGATCTTCGGTCACATACAGGCCCGGAATACCGATCTTGCCAGCTACGCGCACCACGCCCATCAGCGAGTTGAGTACGGTGGCCGGGGCTTCGGATTTGACGCCGTCGTGACCATGGCCGCGAGCTTCGAAGCCGACGCAGTCCACCGCGCAATCCACTTCAGGCTCGCCCAGCAATGCAGCGATCTGTTCGTGCAACGGGGTGTCTTTCGACAGGTCAACAATCTCGAAACCCTGAGCCTTGGCGTGGGCCAGGCGGATGGTATTGACGTCTCCGACGATCACCACCGCCGCGCCGAGCAAACGGGCGGAGGCGGCTGCGGCCAGACCGACCGGACCTGCACCCGCGATGTAAACGGTGCTGCCCGGACCAACGCCGGCGGTAACGGCTCCGTGGTAACCGGTCGGCAGAATGTCGGAGAGGCAGGTCAGGTCACGGATTTTCTCCATGGCCTTGTCGCGGTCCGGCAGTTTCAGCAGGTTGAAGTCGGCGTACGGCACCAGCACGTATTCGGCCTGGCCGCCGGTCCAGTCGCCCATGTCGACGTAACCGTAGGCACCGCCGGCGCGGGCCGGGTTGACGGTCAGGCAGACGCCGGTGTGTTGCTCCTTGCAGGAACGGCAGCGCCCGCAAGCCACGTTGAACGGAACGGACACCAGGTCGCCGATTTTCAGGTTTTCGACGTCGCTGCCCTTCTCGATCACTTCACCGGTGATCTCGTGCCCCAGCACCAGACCGACCTGGGCGGTAGTACGGCCGCGCACCATGTGCTGGTCGGAGCCGCAAATATTGGTTGAAACCACACGCAGGATGACGCCGTGCTCGATCTTCCTGCCGCGCGGGTCCTGCATTTTCGGATAGTCGATTTTCTGTACTTCGACCTTGCCAGCGCCGAGATACACCACACCACGATTGCCAGACATGCTTTCACCTCGCTGTTGTTTTTATGGAACCGCGCCGCCCAGGCAGGCAGCGCGTTAAGTGCTCGGGTACAGATGCTGATTCTTGTGTTGCCTGTTATGGCCTCATCGCCAGCAAGCTCGCTCCCACAGGGGTACGCATTCCAATGTGGGAGCGAGCTTGCTCGCGAAAGCGATCTAGAGAACGACCGTGCGATTGGCGTTCAAAAACACCCTCCGCTCAATGTGATACCCCACCGCCCGGGCCAGGGTCAGGCCTTCGATATCACGCCCCTTGGCGATCAGGTCTTCGGGGTAATGACTGTGATCCACCGCCTCGACGCCCTGGGCGATGATCGGCCCCTCGTCCAGGTCGTTGTTGATGTAGTGCGCGGTGGCGCCCACCAGTTTCACGCCCTTGTTGTAGGCCTGGTGATACGGCTTGGCGCCCTTGAAGCCCGGCAGCAGCGAGTGGTGGATGTTGATCGCCTTGCCATCGAGCTTGCGGCACAGCTCCGGTGACAGCACCTGCATGTAGCGGGCGAGAATCACCAGTTCAGCGCCGGCGTCCTCGATCACCTGCCACACCTGCCGTTCCTGGGCGGGTTTGTCGTTGGGGTCGAGGGGAAATGGTAGTAGGGAATCTGGTGCCAGTCGGCCAGCGGCTTGAGGTCCGGGTGGTTGGAGACCACCGCCGCCACATCCATCGACAACTGGCCGATGCGCTGGCGGTAGAGCAAGTCGTTGAGGCAGTGATCGGCCTTGGAAACCATGATCACCACTTTTGGCCGGTAGTTCGGCGCGGTCAGCTCGAAGATCATGCCGAACGCCTGACCGCGTTCGGCGAGGCCGGCGCGGAAGGATTGCTCGTCGAAGCCTTCGGGCTGACGGAATTCCACGCGAATGAAGAACCGGCCCGAAAGCCGGTCATCGAACGAGTGGTGCTCGGTGACGTAACAGCCCTGCTCGAACAGAAAACGCGTCACCGCGTCCACGGTGCCGAGAACGCTGGGGCAGTCGGCGGTCAGAATCCATGTATCCGGGGCGCGGCTCATCGTTTTCTCCTGGGTCTGGCCTCTGATCGTTCCCATGCTCTGCGTGGGAATGCCGCAATGGACGCTCTGCGTCCGTTCTTGGGACGCGGAGCGTCCCGGGATGCATTCCCACGCAAAGCGTGGGAACGATCATTACGCCTGAACGCTTAGGCCGTATTCGGCAGACGCATCCTGCAACCACAACCACCAGTAATCCGAGAAGCTGCGACGGATCAGCAGTTCCCAGGTGTCTTCGGCGGTGTGACGAATCATCAGCTGCGACTTGGAGAACACCGTGCCCACGGCCTTGCCGACCGGGAAGTTGTTCGGGTGCACGTCGTAGCTGGTGGATTTCATCAGCACCTGACGCACGTTCGGGCCGCTCAGTTCAAGTATTTGCTGCCCGCCGCTGACGTTGACGATTGCGATGTGCAGATCGCCCAGCGCTTCGCGCAGTTTCTGCTCGGCGGCGAATTCTTCACCGCTCGGCACGATCAGCAGCCACTCATCCGGCCCCATCCATTGCAGGCTGGTTTCGCCTTTGACGATCACGCTCAGGGCGCCCGGCAATTCGATGCCCAGCGCTTTGTGCACGCCGGCAGCGAACGCGGCATCGTGACCGTCGCCACGGATGGTCAGATGGCCGAGGAGTTTCTTCTCGCGCACGGTCACGCCGGCGGTCTTGCGGCCCTTGCCGACCAGGCTCGCGAGGTCGGCGTGATGCAGCGACGACTCGGCCTTGGCCCCGTTGGTCGGGCGTTGTTGGTAAACGTTGGCTGCGGTCATAAAGCACCTATTCTTTTGTTTGATCGTTCCCACGCTCTGCGTGGGAATGCCGCCATGGACGCTCTGCGTCCGCTCTTGGGACGCGGAGCGTCCCGGGATGCATTCCCACGCAGACGGTTCGACGCCTCGACGTGGGAACGATCAGTGTCAAATGTTCTGGCGATCGCCTTTCGGATCGAAGAACACCGAAGAAACGATTTCCGCCTCGATCACGCTGCCGTCCGCCAGCGGTGCGAACACCCGCTCGCCCATGCGCTTCAGACCGCCCTTCACCACGCCCATGGCAAACGAATAGCCGAGGGAGTTGTGCGCGTAGCTGGAGGTCACGTGGCCGACCATGGTCATCGGGATCGACTGCTTGGTGTTGAACACCAGCTGTGCACCTTCCGGCAGCCACACGTTCGGATCGATCGGCTTCAGGCCCACCAGTTGTTTACGCTGGTCACGCACGCAGTCTTCACGGTTCATGCCGCGCTGGCCGATCCACGAGAACGGCTTGGTGCGGCCGACGCACCAGCCCATGTTCAGGTCGTCCGGGGTCATCGAGCCGTCGGTGTCCTGGCCGACGATGATGAAGCCCTTCTCGGCCCGCAGCACGTGCATGGTCTCGGTGCCATACGGGGTCAGGTTGTACTGCTTGCCCGCCTCGACGATTTTTTCCAGCACGCCCATCGCGTAGTCGGCCTGGACGTTGACTTCGTACGACAGCTCACCGGTGAACGAGATGCGGAACACCCGTGCCGGCACACCGCCGACCAGACCTTCTTTCCAGGTCATGAACGGGAACGCTTCGTTGGCCAGATCGATGTCGGTCACGGCGCTGAGCAGCTTGCGGCTGTTCGGGCCGGACAGGGTCATGGTCGCCCAGTGGTCGGTGACGGAGGTGAAATAAACCTTCAGGTCCGGCCATTCGGTCTGGTGGTACAGCTCCAGCCACTGCAGCACGCGAGCCGCGCCGCCGGTGGTGGTGGTCATGACGAAATGGTTGTCGGCCAGACACGCCGTCACACCGTCGTCGAAGACCATGCCGTCTTCCTTGCACATCAGGCCGTAACGGGCCTTGCCCACGTCGAGCTTGGTCCAGGCGTTGGTGTACACGCGGTTGAGGAACTCGCGGGCGTCCGGGCCCTGGATGTCGATCTTGCCCAGGGTCGAGGCGTCCAGCAGGCCAACGCTGTCGCGCACAGCCTTGCATTCGCGTTTGACCGCGGCATGCATGTCTTCGCCGTTTTTCGGGAAGTACCACGGACGCTTCCACTGACCGACGTCTTCGAACTCGGCGCCGTTTTTCAGGTGCCATTGATGCAGCGCGGTGTAACGCACCGGTTCGAAGATGTGCCCGCAGTGACGGCCGGCTACCGCACCGAATGTCACCGGCGTGTAGTTCGGACGGAACATCGTGGTGCCCATCTGCGGGATGGTCACGTTCAGCGAACGGGCGGCAATCGCCAGGCCGTTGACGTTGCCGAGCTTGCCCTGATCGGTGCCGAAGCCCAGCGCGGTGTAGCGTTTGACGTGCTCGACCGATTCGAAACCTTCGCGGGTCGCCAGTTCGATGGCGGCGGCGGTCACGTCGTTCTGCAGGTCGACGAATTGCTTCGGCGCCCGGGAAGTACCTTTCTCGTGCGGCACCTGGAACAGCGCCAGGGTGGGTTCTTCGAGACGGCTCAGGGCTTTCGGCAACACGGCTTCAACGGTCTGGAAACCGGCTTCGGACGCAGCGCGCACGCCGCCTTCAAAACCGTCAGCCAGCGAATCGCCAAGACCGTAGACGCCGTTGATGCCACCGACGCACACGCGTTTTTGCGGTGCTTCGCCCGGTACGAAACCGAGGATGTCTTCGCGCCAGATCGGCTTGCCGCCAAGGTGCGACGCCAGGTGAACCACCGGGCTGTAACCACCGGAGCTGGCGATCAGGTCGCAGTCGAGCCATTCGCCCGGGCTGGTGACCTTGTGGCCTTTGACATCGATCGCCGCCACGCGGGCAGCGGTGACGTGCTTGCTGCCACGGGCCTCGATCACGGCGCTGCCAGTGAGGATGCGAATGCCTTTGGCGCGCGCTTCTTCCACCAGTGCACCACGCGGATTGCTGCGCGCGTCGGCGATGGCGACCACTTGCAGGCTGGCGTCGAGCCAGTCCAGCGCCACCCGATAGGCGTGATCGTTGTTGGTCGACAGCACCAGCTTTTTGCCCGGTGCCACGCCGTAACGGCGCACGTAGGTCGACACTGCGCCGGCGAGCATGTTGCCCGGCCCGTCGTTGTTGCCGTAGACCAGCGGACGCTCGTGAGCGCCGGTCGCCAGCACCACACGCTTGGCGCGGACGCGGTGAATGCGCTGACGCACCTGGCCGATCGGAGCACGGTCACCAAGGTGATCGGTGAGGCGTTCGTGAATGGTCAGGAAGTTGTGGTCGTGGTAACCGTTGACCGTGGCGCGCGGCAACAGCAGCACGTCCGGAGTGTTCTTCAATTCAGCGATGACACTGGCCACCCACTCCATCGCAGGCTTGCCGTCGAGGCTTTCGCGGGAGTCGAGCAGGCTGCCGCCGAACTCTTCCTGTTCATCGGCGATGATCACCCGCGCACCGCTGCGCGCAGCCGCCAGCGCAGCGGCCAGACCGGCCGGGCCGGCGCCGACGATCAGCACGTCGCAGTGCTGGTTCATGTAGTCGTAGGTGTCCGGATCGACCTCGGTCGGCGAGCGACCTAAACCTGCAGCCTTGCGGATGTACTTCTCGTAAGTCATCCAGAACGATTGCGGATACATGAAGGTTTTGTAGTAGAAACCCGGTGGCATCAGCTTGCCGCCGACCTTGCCGAGAATTCCCATCATGTCGTTGTTGACGCTCGGCCAGCCGTTGGTGCTGGTGGCGACCAGGCCCTGGTACAACGCCTGTTGCGTGGCACGCACGTTGGGAATCTGGGTGGCTTCGGTTGCACCGATCTGCAGCACCGCGTTCGGCTCTTCGGCACCGGCGGCGAAGATGCCGCGTGGACGCGAATACTTGAAGCTGCGGCCAATGATGTCGACGCCGTTGGCCAGCAGGGCTGCGGCCAGCGAGTCGCCTTCGAAACCTTTGTAGGTCTGGCCGTTGAAGGTGAAGCTCAGCACTTTGTTGCGGTCGATCCGTCCACCGTTGGACAGGCGATTGGTCTGGCTCATACCTTCTCTCCCAGCGCCGTCGTGGCTGTTTTCGCAGTGTCAGCCTTGTCGGTGAATTGCGGCTTGGTGCCGATCTTGTAGGTCTCGAGAATCTCGTAGGTCACGGTGTCGCGGGTGACGTTGAAGTACTGGCGGCAACCGGCGACGTGATCCCACAACTCGTGGTGCAGACCGCGAGGGTTGTCGCGGAAGAACATGTAGTCGCCCCACTCCTCGTCGGTGCAGCTGTTCGGATCCAGCGGACGCGGAATGTGCGCCTGGCCGGATGCATGGAATTCCTCTTCGGAGCGCAGTTCGCCGCAGTGAGGACAGAAGATATGCAACATGGGGATTTCTCCTGTTAGTGGGCGACAGCCGCAGCGCCGTGTTCATCGATCAACGCACCGCTGTGGAAACGGTCGATGGAGAAAGGTGCGGCCAGCGGGTGCATTTCACCCTTGGCCAGACTCGCGGCAAACACGTTGCCCGAACCCGGTGTGGCCTTGAAGCCGCCGGTGCCCCAACCGCAGTTGAAGAACATGTTCGGCACCGGGGTTTTCGAAATGATCGGGCAGGCGTCCGGCGTGGTGTCGACGATGCCGCCCCATTGACGGTTCATGCGCACCCGCGACAGCACCGGGAACATCTCGACGATGGCCTGGATGGTGTGCTCGATCACCGGGTACGAACCGCGCTGGCCGTAGCCGTTGTAGCCGTCGATACCGGCGCCGATCACCAGGTCGCCCTTGTCGGACTGGCTGATGTAACCGTGCACGGCGTTGGACATGATCACGCTGTCGATGATCGGTTTGATCGGCTCGGACACCAGCGCCTGCAACGGGTGGGATTCGATCGGCAGACGGAAACCGGCGAGTTTGGCCATGTGCCCGGAGTTACCGGCGGTCACCACGCCGACGCGCTTGGCGCCGATGAAACCCTTGTTGGTTTCAACGCCGATGCACACGCCGTTTTCCTTGCGGAAACCGATCACTTCGGTCTGCTGGATCAGGTCCACGCCCAAGGCGTCGGCGGCACGGGCAAAGCCCCACGCCACGGCATCGTGACGGGCCACGCCGCCGCGACGCTGAACGGTTGCGCCCATCACCGGGTAGCGGGTGTTTTTCGAGCAGTCGAGGTACGGAATTTCGTCCGCGACTTGCTTGGCGTTGAGCAGTTCGCCGTCCACGCCGTTGAGGCGGTTGGCGCTGACCCGACGCTCGGAATCACGGATGTCCTGCAGGGTGTGGCACAGGTTGTAGACGCCGCGCTGGGAGAACATCACGTTGTAGTTCAGGTCTTGCGAAAGGCCTTCCCACAGTTTCATCGCGTGTTCGTACAGGTGCGCCGATTCGTCCCACAGGTAGTTGGAGCGGACGATGGTGGTGTTGCGCGCGGTGTTACCGCCGCCCAGCCAACCCTTCTCGACCACGGCCACGTTGGTGATGCCGTGTTCTTTGGCCAGATAGTAGGCCGTCGCCAGACCGTGCCCGCCGCCGCCGACAATGACCACGTCGTAGACCTTTTTCGGGGTCGGCGTGCGCCACATACGCTGCCAGTTTTCGTGGTGGCTGAGGGAGTGTTTGAAGAGGCCGAAGCCCGAATAGCGTTGCATAGTCATTTACTCCAGAACGCTCAGCGATAAACCGGGAAGTCAGCGCACAGGGCCGAAACCTGCTGGGCGACGTTGGCCTCGACATCGGCATCGCCGAGGTTGTCGAGGATGTCGCAGATCCAGCCGGCCAGCGTCACGCACTGGGTCACCTTGAAGCCGCGGGTGGTCACCGCCGGGGTGCCGATGCGCAGGCCGGAGGTGACGAACGGCGACTGCGGGTCGTTCGGTACGGCGTTCTTGTTGACGGTGATGTGCGCGCGACCGAGGGCGGCGTCTGCGTCTTTACCGGTGAGGCCCTGACGGATCAGGCTGACCAGGAACAGGTGGTTGTCGGTGCCGCCGGACACTACATCGTAGCCACGTTTGATAAAGACGCTCGCCATCGCCTGAGCGTTGTCGATCACTTGTTGCTGATAGGCCTTGAAGCCAGGCTCCAGCGCTTCCTTGAAGCACACGGCCTTGCCGGCGATGACGTGCATCAGCGGGCCGCCCTGGGCGCCGGGGAATACCGCCGCGTTGAGCTTCTTCTCGATCTCTTCGTTCGCCTTGGCCAGGATCAGGCCGCCACGCGGACCGCGCAGGGTCTTGTGGGTGGTGGTGGTGACCACATCGGCGTACGGCAGCGGGTTCGGGTACAGACCGGCAGCCACCAGACCGGCAACGTGGGCCATGTCGACGAACAGCAGCGCGCCAACCTTGTCGGCGATCTGACGGAAGCGCGGGAAGTCGAGGGTTTTCGAGTAGGCCGAGAAACCGGCGACGATCATTTTCGGTTTGTGCTCGACGGCCAGACGCTCGACTTCGTCGTAATCGATCAGGCCGGTGTTGGTGTCGATGCCGTACTGCACGGCGTTGTACAACTTGCCCGAGGACGAAACCTTGGCGCCGTGGGTCAGGTGACCGCCGTGGGCCAGGCTCATGCCGAGAATGGTGTCGCCTGCTTGCAGCAGGGCCAGGTACACGGCGCTGTTGGCCGAGGAACCGGAGTGCGGCTGGACGTTGGCGTAATCGGCGCCGAACAGTTGCTTGGCGCGTTCGATGGCCAGCGCTTCGACCTTGTCGACGTGCTCGCAGCCACCGTAGTAGCGCTTGCCCGGATAGCCTTCGGCGTATTTGTTGGTCAGGCCGCTGCCTTGCGCTTCCATCACGCGTTTGCTGGTGTAGTTCTCCGACGCGATCAGCTCGATGTGATCTTCCTGACGTTGCTCCTCGGCATTCATCGCCGCCAGCAGTGCATCGTCGTAACCCTGGATCCGGTCTTGCTTGCTGAACATCGCGTCTCTCCCAGCGGCATCTGTGCGCCATTCGTCTCGGTAAGGCACGGCGTTCAGCCAGTGCCCTTTGATGCGATGGTATGGCCGGCGCAGGGAGGTCAAATGCCTACGGACGCCACGCAAAGGTGCGTTTACGACATGGCGGGGACGACGGACTCAAACAAGCAGCTGGCGCAAGGCCAGAAGGACCATGAAATGCGCGGGATAGAGCGCATACGCCCAGCGCCGCATGGGTGGCGCGTGGAGGTAAGTGGCGTGTCGCAACAGGAACATTCCGAGCAGTGGCGCGATCAGGCAGGTCGCAAGCCCGAAGATGGCGACGATGTTGCCGAACTGCGCGGCTTCGTACAGCACCCGCCATTGATTCGCGGCCACACACACCAGCCCTGGTAGCAGGCTGAAATACCAGGGCCGATGAAATACCAGCAACATCGCCAGCGGCAGCAGGACACCGAACAGACCGAACATCAGCCGCTCCGGGAACATCGCCGCCGCCAGTAAGGCTCCGACTCCCAGCAGTCGTGAAATCAGCACTCGATCCTGCCAGCCTCGCGCCACCAGCAAACCCAGCACCAGCGTGGGCATCACGTTCAAGGTGTCGGGCTCGGGAATGTACAGACGGTAGGGAATTTCACTGATAGCGCTGAACAGCAGCAACCAGCCCAGATAGCGCCATTCGGTCTTGCGTGCGCCGTCCCGGGTCAGATTCGCCGCCATCGCCAGGCAGAACCACGGGAACGCCAGCCGTCCCGGCACATACAGCCAATCGGCGCTGATCCCGACATATCGCAGGTGATCGAGCAGCATGCTCAGCAGCGCCAGCCACTTGAGCAGATCGAGTGCGCCGTCGCGCCGGCTCAGGTGCATAATCGGCTCGCATCCTTGTAAAGTTTTGACAGCGACATCCCGTGTGCTCCCCGGATGATCTTCGGTACAGTGCGCACCATCATTGACCCCACGAAGCGCCACAAGCGCCTCGATTACGGAAGCCGGCCATGACCGACAAGAGCCAACAATTCGCCAGCGACAACTATTCCGGTATCTGCCCTGAAGCCTGGGCTGCCATGGAACAGGCCAACCACGGCCACCAGCGCGCCTATGGCGACGATGAGTGGACAGCACGCGCCTCCGATTATTTCCGCAAGCTGTTCGAGACCGACTGCGAAGTGTTCTTCGCCTTCAACGGCACCGCCGCCAACTCCCTCGCGCTGTCGTCGCTGTGCCAGAGTTACCACAGCGTCATCTGCTCGGAAACCGCCCACGTCGAAACCGACGAATGCGGCGCACCGGAATTTTTCTCCAACGGTTCGAAACTGCTGATCGCCGGCACTGAAAACGGCAAGATCACCCCGGCCTCGATCCGCGAAGTCGCGCTCAAGCGCCAGGACATCCACTACCCGAAACCGCGCGTGGTGACCCTGACCCAGGCCACCGAAGTCGGCAGCGTCTACACCCCGGAAGAAGTCCGCGCCATCAGCGACACCTGCAAGGAACTGGGCTTGAACCTGCACATGGACGGCGCGCGCTTTTCCAACGCCTGCGCCTTCCTCGGCTGCTCGCCGGCGGACCTGACCTGGAAGGCCGGCGTCGACGTACTGTGCTTCGGCGGCACGAAAAACGGCATGGCGGTGGGTGAAGCGATCCTGTTCTTCAACCACAAACTGGCCGAAGACTTCGACTACCGCTGCAAACAGGCCGGGCAACTGGCTTCGAAGATGCGCTTTCTGTCGGCGCCGTGGGTCGGCATCCTGGAAAACGACGCCTGGCTCAAATACGCCCGCCACGCCAACCACTGCGCGCAACTGCTGGCTGAACTGGTCAGCGACATCCCGGGCGTGGAACTGATGTTCCCGGTTCAGGCCAACGGCGTGTTCCTGCAACTCTCGGAACCGGCCATTGCCGCCCTGACCGCTCGCGGCTGGCGCTTCTACACCTTCATCGGCAAGGGCGGCGCCCGCTTCATGTGCTCGTGGGACACCGAAGAAGAACGCGTACGCGAACTGGCGCGCGACATCCGCGAAGTCATGTCGGCCTGATCGCCTCCCCGTGGCGTTGATCGTTCCCACGTCGAGGCGTCGAACCGTCTGCGTGGGAATGCATCCGGGGACGCTCCGCGTTCCTCTCAGCAGCACCGCAAGATTCAAGGATGAATCCCATGGGCCGAAGCCGCTACACCATCACCGAATCCGACAAACCTCACTTCCTGACCTGCACGCTGGTGGAGTGGCTGCCACTGTTCGTTCGTCCCTACCTCGTCGACCACCTGCTCAACTGTTGGCGTTATCAACAAACCCATCAGGAGCTGAAGCTCTACGGCTACGTGATCCTGGAAAACCACCTGCACTTCGTCGCCCAGGCGCCTGACCTGAGTAAATGCCTGAGCCAGTTCAAATCCTTCACCGCTCGACAGATCATTGATGATCTGCAAAGTAAGGGTGCAGAAAGAGCATTGAATCGGCTTCGCTTCAGCAAACGGGCACACAAGGAAGATCGGGTGTATCAGATGTGGCAGGAAGGTGCTCACGCAGAGATGGTCTACAGCGAAGAAGTCATGCGCCAGAAACTCGATTACATCCACAACAACCCGGTAAAGCGCGGTTATGTCGAGTTGCCTGAGCACTGGCGGTATTCGAGTGCCCGAAATTATGCAGGGCTGGAGGGGTTGATCGAGGTTCAGCGCTGGTACTGAAGCCCCCGATATCCCACCCGCAGATCGTTCCCATGCTCCGCGTGGGAATACCTCCCGGGACGCTCCGCGTTCCTGCCGCACCACCGACGCAACGCCTGCCACCGTCATGACGCGGAGCGTCAAAGGCTGCATTCCCACGCGGAGCGTGGGAACGATCACTACTCATAGCGACAACTGAATTTCCTACCGCCGCCACAGACATCGGCCTCCCTACTCCGATCGTTCCCATGCTCCGCGTGGGAATGCATACCGGGACGCTCCGCGTTCCTGCTGCACCGCCGATGCAACGCTTGCCACCGTCATGACGCGGAGCGTCGAAGGCTGCATTCCCGCGCGGAGCGTGGGAACGATCACTACTCAAAGCGACAACTGCATTCCTACCGCCGCCACAGACGCCTATTCACGCACGGTCACATCGGCCTCCCTACTCCGATCGTTCCCATGCTCCGCGTGGGAATGCCTCCCGGGACGCTCCGCGTTCCTGCCACACCACCGACGCAACGCCTGCCACCGTCATGACGCGGAGCGTCGAAGGCTGTATTCCCGCGCGGAGCGTGGGAACGATCAGGCTCCCCCCTTCCATTTCAGCTCCATCGTCTACATTGTTTGTCGAGCCTTCGCTCGCATAACAATAAGCAGGAGCTTGCGCATGTCGCTAAAAGGCAAAACCTTGTTCATCACTGGCGCCAGCCGTGGCATCGGGCGCGAGATTGCGCTGCGGGCTGCGCGGGACGGGGCCAATATCGTGATCGCGGCCAAGAGCGCCGAACCGCATGCCAAATTGCCCGGCACCATTCACAGTGTCGCGGCGGAAGTCGAAGCGGCCGGTGGCAAGGCCCTGGCGCTGCAACTGGATGTGCGGGAGGAAGAGGCGGTATGTCAGGCACTGGCCCAGGCCAACGAACATTTCGGCGGGATCGATGCACTGGTGAACAATGCCGGGGCGATCAAGTTGACCGGTGTGCAACACATCGAACTCAAGCGCTTCGACCTGATGCACCAGATCAACACCCGCGCGGTGCTGCTGTGCAGCCAGGCGGCCCTGCCCTATCTGAAAAAATCCTCCGGGCACATTCTCAACCTGTCGCCGCCACTGAACATGGCCAGTAAATGGTTCGCCCAGTACAGCCCGTACACGGTGACCAAATACGGCATGAGCATGCTGACGGTGGGCATGAGCGAGGAATTCGCCAGCTACGGGATCAGTGTCAATTCGCTGTGGCCGCAAACCATGATTGCCACGGCGGCGATCGAGTTTCAGTTGGGCAATCGGGAGTCGTTCAAGCATGCGAGGACGCCGGCGATCATGGCGGATGCGGCGCATGTGATTTTGAGCAGCAGTGGGCGGCAGATTACCGGACGGTTGTTGATTGATGAGGAGATTTTGCGGGAGAGCGGTGTGACCGGGTTCGATCATTACCGTTTTGAACGAGAAAGCGACGTGGCACTAATGCCAGATTTGTTTATCGACTGAGAAAAGCCCCTCACCCTAACCCTCTCCCAAAGGGAGAGGGAACTGATTGGGGGATGCTCAAGAAATACACTGACCTGAATCTGCTTTGCCGAATCCATAATCGCCACGCTTAATCAGGTCGATGTATAGCGCAAGACACCGCGGTCGGCTCCCTCTCCCTGGGGAAAGGGAGCTGATTGGGGGATGCTCAAGAAATACACTGACCTGAATCTGCTTTGCCGAATCCATAATCGCCACGCTTAATCAGGTCGATGTATAGCGCAAGACACCGCGGTCAGCTCCCTCTCCCTGGGGAGAGGGCTGGGGTGAGGGGTAGGCCTGGCGCAGGAGACCGCCCCACCGCCGATCAGTATTCGATCCGCACATCCCCCTTCGGCACACTGCAGCAAGAAAGAATGTACCCCTCCGCCTCGTCGTCCTCGGTAATCCCGCCGTTGTGATCCATCTCCACTTCGCCACCCAGCTTGAGCACCTTGCACGTCCCGCAGATCCCCATGCCGCAGGCTTTCGGGATCATCAGGCCGACCTTGGCCGCCGCCGCATGCACGGTCTCGCCGGGAGCCACGCGGATGCTCTTGTCCGATGAGGTGAATTCCACCAGGTGCAGATCCGCCGCCGGGATTTCCGGTGCTTCGGCGGCCTGCTCGGCCTGTTCCACCGCATCGGCGCGGGCTTCCGGCGGCGTGGCGCCGAAGGACTCCTCGTGATAGCGCTTCATGTCGTAGCCGGCGTTTTCCAGCAGGCGCTTGACCGCTGTCATGTACGGCGTCGGGCCGCAGCAGAAGACTTCACGCTCAAGGAAGTCCGGCACCATCAGTTCCAGCATCTTGTGGTTGAGATAGCCGCGATAGCCGGCCCAAGGCTCGCCCAGCCCGTGCTTCTCGCAGATCAGGTGCAGGCTGAAGTTGTCGATCCGCGACGCCATGTGTTCCAGCTCGCGGTGGTAAATGATGTCCTTCGGTGAGCGGGCGCTGTGGATGAACGTCATGTCGACGTTGCCGTTGGTGTCGTAGAACCAGCGCGCCATGGACATCACCGGGGTGATACCGACGCCACCGCTGAGGTACAGCACTTTCGGGCTCGGGAAGTCGATCGCGTTGAACAGCCCGACCGGTCCGTGCACCGCCAGCTCCTGACCTTCATGCAGGGTGTCGTGCAGCCAGTTGGACACCTTGCCCCCCGGCACGCGCTTGATGGTCACCGAAAAGCTGTACGGCACCGACGGCGAGCTGGAGATGGTGTACGAACGCATGATCGGCTGGCCTTCGATTTCCAGCTCCAGGGTCACGAACTGCCCGGGCTTGAAGAAGAACAGGATCGGCTGGTCGGCCATGAAACAGAAGGTGCGCACATCCCAGGTTTCCTGGATGACTTTGACGCAACGGACGATGTGTCGGCCATTGGCCCAGGTCTGGGTGGTGACCGGATTCAGGAAGCTGTTCGACATGCTGTTCTCCACGGCCGACTGTCGGCCTTCATGTGGCGATTCTGCGTATAGCGTGAACGCCCCGTTTACCTATCCGCGACATTCACATACTTATCGCGACCAGCCCCCAACCACCGGGGGTTGCGCGTCGGGAACAGATTGCACCATGTCGCCCATGGATAAGGTTCCCGCCTGCGCCGGCCCCACACTCGCCCCAACACAAACGGTTTCTTTACACCTTGCGCTGCAACCCTGATCAGCCACTTTCGCGGCCACGCAGATGGCCTTGAGGAATTCATCGATGGACACCGCAAAAATCAGCCTGGGCGACCTGCTGGAACCCGCACGCAAGGCCACCGCACAAATGCTGCAGGAGCGCGAGCGCACCTTTTCCCTGCCGCAACCGTTCTACAGTGACGAGCGCCTGTTCGATATCGACATGCAGGAGATCTTCCAGAAAGAGTGGTTGATCGCCGGCATGACCTGCGAGATCCCGGCCAAGGGCAACTACCTGACCCTGCAGATCGGCAAGAACCCGATCATCGTCATTCGCGGTGCCGAAGGCGTGGTGCATGCGTTCCACAACGTCTGCCGCCACCGTGGCTCGCGCCTGTGCACCAGCGACAAGGGCAAGGTCGCCAAACTGGTCTGCCACTACCACCAGTGGACCTACGAACTGGACGGCCGCCTGCTGTTCGCCGGTACCGAGATGGGCGCCGATTTCGACATGAATCAGTACGGCCTCAAACCGGTGAACGTGAAGACCGCCGGCGGCTATATCTTCATCAGCCTGGCGGAAAACCCGCCGGCCATCGATGACTTCCTGTCGACCCTGAACCACTACATGGAACCCTACGACATGGAGAACACCAAGGTGGCGGTGCAAACCACCTTGATGGAAAAGGCCAACTGGAAACTGGTGCTGGAAAACAACCGCGAGTGCTACCACTGCAACGGTTCGCACCCGGAGTTGCTGAAAACCCTGCTGGAGTGGGACGACGTCACCGACCCGCGCGCCGACCAGGCGTTCAAGGATCACGTCGCCGCCTCTGCCGCTGCCTGGGAAGCCGAGAAGATCCCTTACGCTCACGCCAGTTTCGGCCTGCGCAACCGCATCGTGCGCATGCCGCTGCTCAAGGGCACCGTGTCGATGACCATGGACGGCAAACAGGGTTGCGCCAAGCTGATGGGCCGGATCAAAAACCCGGACCTGGGTTCGATGCGCATCCTGCACCTGCCGCACTCGTGGAACCACTGCATGGGTGACCACATCATCGTCTTCACCGTGTGGCCGATCAGCGCCCAGGAAACCATGGTCACCACCAAATGGCTGGTGCACAAGGATGCGGTCGAAGGCGTGGATTACGACGTCGAACGCATGCGCAAAGTGTGGGACGCGACCAACGATCAGGACCGTCGTCTGGCCGAAGAGAACCAGCGCGGGATCAACTCCACCGCGTACCAGCCGGGGCCGTACTCCAAGACTTATGAGTTCGGCGTGGTCAACTTCGTGGACTGGTACAGCGAGCGGATGCTGAGCAACCTCGGCGCCGAGCCTGCACCCTACCTCAAAGGCGTCCCGGTTCAGGGTTAAACCCGCGCCGTACAACAAAACCCGCAGACGTCGTCCGACGCTGCGGGTTTGTTTTTTCGTGCCTTACTTCGCCATGATTCTCATGCTCGAAACCTTGCCATCCAGCGTGTTGCTCGGACCGCCTCGAATGACGCGGTAGGCACCCGCGTCATAACTCCTCTCGAAGCTGCCAATGATCACCGGCGTAGTAATGTCGCTTATAAAATCCACCCGTGCGTAGCCCTGGTTTTCATTCACGTTCTTATTTCCATAGACCATGAAACTGGAGCCGCCCTTGGCTTTCACAACCTTCGCGGACCGCGCTTCATCGTTATCACAGTCACCGCTGAAGTTGAATGTCCGGGTGGTCGCGAGGTTCACCGTACAAACAACATTTTCAGTGGCGGAATTGCCCTCGTAGAACACCACACTTGCGTCACGAAAGTCGCCTGGCGCCGGTGATTTTCCTATCGAAATACGCGAGATCTTTCCATCCAGACCGTTATTACGAACATGGGTTACTTTGATATCGGCGCTTTCAAAGTTGGCCTCGAAACTGCCAAGTTTTACTGATTCATTGATCCCGATATCACGTTTAACATCAACAAAGGTGTAATCGTCACTGGTATTGCCACCGGACGAGTCATAAACACTCAGACGTGTACCTTTGGCGATACCACGCAACTCAAGCGAGCGCGCTTCATCATTCTCACAACCCCGTGCAGGCAAACTGAAATCGAGATCCTGCCCCGCCGGAACAACACAGACACTGTCACCGGTCTTGTCCACATTGTTTTTCGAGTAGAAGTAGAAACCACCCTGAGTCAATGCGGCTGCGTAGGGGAAGGCATCCCCCGTCTGATTGAAATCAATCGTCAGGAAGCTGGGGGCGGTGCGCTTGCCCAGTGCGCTTGCACAATGGTTATCAACACGGCGCTCAAGCCAGGTCAGGTTGTTATCGGTACTGCCCGCATGCAGTGATGTCGCGCCCCAGCCGTGGAACTGGTTCATCACGAACAGCCTTGGCCATTGAGTGAATCCAGTGACTGACACGGTCGGATGGTAATTCGTCCAGCGCGAAGGGCAACTCCATTCATGCTTGAGCGAAGTAATGCCCAGATCCCAGTAGTTCTGGCTTTCCCATTGACTGTCCTGCAGGACATTGATGGTCTTGCCATTGACGTTGTACTCCCCGGCATTTCGGTCGGTGAGAATAACCAGTCGCTTGCCGCTGCCGATCATCTGCTCAAGCGTCGGCCATGTACGGGTGTTCGGATAGGCCTTGGGATCGAATACCCAATCAGCCAGACCTGGCACCCGATTCATCGCATTGTTGAATTCGGCCCTTCCCACAAGGTTTTCCAGCAACAGCGTCACGACAGCGTTGGGATTACTGCGCAGATAAGGCAGAAATACATTGTTCAATGCATCGGCAAATTTCATGTCCGTACGTATGTCGCAAGTACCTTTTTCTCCGGTGTGACACAGATAGGCATCGGCCCCACCCGTCAGGTTTCCGGGGTGCAAGTCCAGCATGAAACCACGAACGCCCCGGTTGAGCTGAGTGCGCATGTCATCCAGATAACCATTGTGAGCAGTGACCCACGAATATTCGTTGAACGGCTTCTTGAAGTCAGTGATACCCGGCGCTGTTTCAGCGGCGGACACTAACGACAAAGAACCAAGCTGGGCACACAAGAGCCCCAGCGAAAGTGCTGTTTTCTTGATAGTAAACATTGTTCAATCTTCCATGATAAAAGTTCCGACAAT
The DNA here is from genome assembly GCF_020544405.1 of Pseudomonas sp. IAC-BECa141. Lineage (NCBI taxonomy): Bacteria > Pseudomonadati > Pseudomonadota > Gammaproteobacteria > Pseudomonadales > Pseudomonadaceae > Pseudomonas > Pseudomonas sp. IAC-BECa141. Next base: position 5,680,737 of record NZ_CP065410.1, read on the forward strand.
CAAATGACTGCCGGCAACTTATTTACCGAAAAATCAAACAAGTCGCATATCGAATATATAGTTCCGAATGTTTTTATAAGTTTGAAAAACAAAAATGCGCCCAACCGGGCGCACTTGAGTTAAATACACTAGATTGATCGCCAGCGAACTTCCCCATTCTCGGCGATAAATTCTTCAACGATATTTTCGCCATCCAGCCGAACTTTCGCATATCCGTTCAACACCCGCAGCGGGTAGTCCGGATCGTTCGCATCCTTCGTCTCCGAAAACAGCACCCGCGAATGTCCGTTCAGCTCGCTGGTGGTGCCGTAAGGAATCGCGCCGTGCCCGGCACAGCGCGCATGCAGCCCACCTTGTGGTGCGTAGACGATGCCGTTGTGCAGATGCCCCCAGTACCAGTAATCCGGCTCGCGCCCCAATGCATCGCACACCGGCTGATACAGCGCGGTCTTGTTGTGCCCGGTGATGTCAAAGCCCTGATGGTGGCTGAGCACCATGAGTTTCTTGCGTTTCGGCAGGCCCTTCATCCACTCGATCTGCGGCTTGTTCAGAGTGCCGTCCATGTACAGGTTCATGACGTCCGAGGCATACGCCGTGTCCAGACCGACAATCAGCCAGTCGTCGTTGATCAGGGCAAAGTAGCTGGTGCCCTGCTGCCCCGGAAAACGCGCGGCCAGTTCCTTGAAATAGCCGTGGGCGCCGCTGTACATCTCGTGGTTCGAATTAAGGGTGAACGAGCCGCGGGTGCCCATCGGCCAGCCCGCCATGTCGGTGTCTTCCTGAGAATGGGTGCCGGCGTAATAAACGTCCCCCAGGTGAATGGTGAAATCGGCATTGGCCAGTTGCATCTGATTGGCCACCGACACCGCCGGCGCATGGCTGTTGAACGGACCGGTGCCCCAATCGCCGGCAATCGCCAGCGTTACCTGGCGATCCATTTTCACCAGTGCCGGATCGGTGCCGAAGGTCGCGTGATGGCGCAGGTTTTCAATCCACTTGAGCAGCGCCTCGCTCCACAGCAGATCCAGCAGTTCCCACTTGCGACAGCCCAGCAGCGTGCCGTCCTTGAGCACTTTGGTCTGCAGTTGATCGGGCGATTGCGGCAGCGGCGTCGCGTTGCCGATGCGCAGGATCGACAAGCCGTGGGACAGCTCCCACGGCACCGCCGGTTCGTCGTCCGGCAGCTCGCCGTGCTTGAGCACGTATTGCGCCTGATCGTGACCGCGCTGGAGCAATTTGATGATGGCTTGAAACTCCTGCGGCTCGAGTTCGCTGATGAGCTTCATCCAGGCCATTTCGATGCGCGTGAACAGGCCGTGCAGGCGCACCTTGACCTTGTCGTATTCGTGTTTCAGATGACCGACCGCTGACATGACGTAATCCTCTATCCGTAAGGGTTCACAGGGTTTTCATGAATTCGATCAGCGCACGCTTGTCGTCGTCCGACAGCGTCGTGCCGTACAGGTGACCGCTGTTGTGGTTGCCTTCCAGGCGCGTGTCGTAGGTGAAGTCCGCCGAGGCCTTGGCCTGGGCGCCGCTGGTCACGAAACCGACGTTGACGGGGTCGTAGACATCGGAGCCGGTGATGAACACCTGCGGACGTTTTTCCGGCGGTTGCAGCAAGTCCCACAGGGTCGGCACCGAACCGTTGTGCAGGTACGGCGCGCGCAGCCAGATGCCGTCGGTGGGCGTGTTGCTGTAGCTCTGGGTCTTGCGGTAGGCGCCGAAATCGAACGGCGGTTTCTTGAAGGTATGGAACGCCGCCACCAGCCCGGTGGTGAACGAGTTCAGCCGGTGCGGATCGGTGCCGAGCTGGTCGATGTTGGTGGTGACCTGCCCGGTGTCGACGCGACCGAAATCGTGACAACCCGCGCAATTGGCCTCCCACACCGGTTTGCCCTGAGCGACCCTGGCCTGATCCAGTGCCCACGGCCACGCCGGCGCCTTGTGTCCGAGCAGCCAGTTGGTCACCCGGTTGAAACTCGGCGGCAGCACCGATTCCGGCGTCGCGCCCACGGCCATCGCGGCGGCGTAGTTGCGCTCGTGGATCTTGTTGTTATTGCCGTCCCAGTGCAGGTACATCGATTCCCGGGGTTTCTGGTTCCACACTTGCGGCAGGTCGACGGTGCCGATGGTCGAGTCATCCGGGAAGCCGAACACCACCATTTTCGTCGGGTTGAAGGTGTCGGTGCGTCCCGGCCCCTGTTGCGGGCGCAGCTTCTGCCAGGCGTAGGCCTGCTTCTGTTTGAGCAGCGCGGTCTTGGCCATCGGGATGATCAGGTAACGGTTGTAGAGCTTCTCGAAAAAGCCCAGCTGGAACTTGCTGTTGATCGCCGCCATCACCGCGTCGGTGGTGAATTTCGGATCGCTGGCGCAATCGTAGGCGAACCACTGGAAGGCTTGCAGTTGCAGGGTATTGGCCGGCGCGCTCGGCACATTGACCGCGACGTCGCTGGCATTCGCCCGGTAGGAGCCGGTGTGGCACAACGCGCAGTTCGGCTCGACGGTCGGGTAGCCGATCTGCCGCTTGGCCATCCCGATCGGCAGGTCCTTGCCGTTCTCGAACAGGAAACCGAAGACTTCCCAGCCGCCGGGTTTCGGCAGTTTTTCCGGGCACATCTGCGGCAATACCGAGAACAGGTAATAGGGAATACGCGCTTCGATGCCCAAACCAATCGCGGCGTATTTGTAGTGATCCTCATCGGAGGCGTACTCCTGCTCCGGCACCACGCGCAGCATCTGATACCAGGTCTGGTAACCGATGAACGCCAGCAGCGCGACCACTACCAGCGTACCGACCTTGAACGCGTGGTTCTGCCAATGCCGCGCCCACGCCGCGCGCCATTCGCGCCAGCCGTCACAGAGCAGCGCCAGTGGCCGGTTTTCAGGCGTGGTGCCGAGGTACAGCAGAATGCCGAGGATCAGGAAAAAGCTCAGGTCGCCCATCAGCATCGGCACGAACACCGAACCCTGACTGCTGGTGTTGATCAGGTAGATCCAGAACGCCACGGCGATCAGCCGCGTCAGCACGCACAGCCAGGAATGCACCACGTAGCGCGGCGCGTTGAAGCCCGAGGGCATGTAGAACACGCTGATACCCACCAGCAGCATCCCGGCGTTTTCCAGCCACGGGTCGGAGAGTTGCGGCGGCAGGCCGACCACCGATGTCAGCAACCCCGGCGCAAACAGCGCCGGGATCGCGAACACCATGTTCATCGCAATGCCTAGCCAGATGAAGCGTTGAAACCAGCGGATGTAGCTGTCCATATCAGTTCCCCAGATCCTACCCACGTCGACGCGTCGAACCGTCCGCGTGGGAATGCATCTCGTGACGCTGCGCGTCACAAAAGCGGACGCAGAGCGTCCATGGCGGCTTTCCCACGCAGAGCGTGGGAACGATCGACGGCTATCCGAGGGCGGTTTTCTCCAGGTGTTCAAGGATGATCGGATACACATCGACCACCGCGTTCTTGCCGAACATGCAATCGATGTGGCCGTAACCCGGCACCACATGCCGGCTGTAGCGCTCCGGCCCGTGCTTCTCGCAAACCCGCTGATAGGTCTTGAGCGTACTTTCCGGCAGATAACACTGGTTGTCGGCGCCGCTGATGAAGCAGATCGGCATGGTCAGCCGATCAAAGTGCGGCATGTAAACATCGTGCCCTTTGAAATCCACCAGATGCCCTTTGCGCACGATCAGCGCCAGGTGTTCGAAGGTCTCGATATTGGACTCGCCGAACAGCTCGTGCAGGTTGTCGTGCAGTGTCTCGTTGAGGGTGTCGTGGCGATACAGCGAGGCGTACATGAAGGTGATGCGGTGGCACACCGGGTTGGTGCAATAGCCCTGGGCTTCAATCCGCGCGTAGCCGTTGAGCGCCTTGTCGTAGAGCCGGTTGAACCAGTTCTCCTTGCTGTCGGCGTAGGCGGTCATCGATTTGATACCGATCGCGTCGAGCATCCCCGGCAAGTGCAGACCGGCCTTGAGCCCCGTCGCCGTCGCGACCACCGTGTCGGCGGCGATCTGCGAGCAGACCACCGAACGCACGCCTTGCAAACCGGCGAGCAGCGACATGAAGAACGTGGTCGCGCCGTAGCAATGCACCACGCATTGCACGTCCTTCGCGCCGGTCTTTTGCTGGATCTGCGCAATGGCGGCCTTGAAGTCGTACTGGGCGATCTGGTCACCGTTCCATTCCTTCTTGCTCGCCGGCAGCAGGATGCTCACCCGGAAATCCAGCAGCCACACGTCGTAGTCGTGCTTGCAGAGAAACTCCAGCAGGTTGGTCTGGATGGTATCGGTGGAAAAGATATTCGAGCCCACGCCCAGACCATGCACCAGCATCACCGGGCCTTTGCTGCCAGCCTGATAGCGGGTCAGACGCAACTGCACGCCATCTTCGGTGGAGAAGAAATGCACGGCCGGCGTCGGCGCATCCAGCGGCCGTTTCAACCGTGGCGGCGCGTCGGGGTTGAAGTATTTGTCACCGGCGAACACCCCGCCGTAACTCTCCCAGAGAATCCCGGCAAAGAACTTGCCGAACCGCGCCAGCCCTTCGATGCGCTCGCGCTCGTTGCGCGCATTGAGGACCTTCATGGTGGTCATCTGTTTGGCGAAGTCGGTCGGCTTGATGTGCATCACGCCAGAGCCGATCACCTCGCCGGTCTTGTCCGGCCCGCGATACAGCGTGACGTAGAGGGTGCTGGTGTCGTGCCAGATATTCAGCACGCCGTTGTCTTCCGGCACGGTCTTGAAGGCGCTGAAGAAGTAGTCGTTGCCGTCCTCGGCGGTCAGTTTCATGTCGTACTTCATGTGGCGCGTGTCGACCTGCTGCTCGAACTGCTCGAACAGGTTGAACACGCCGTTGCTGGCGGTCAGCGGCTGCGGCGACAGCGCCGGGGCGATCACCGTGCCGACGATGGTCGCGGCGTGCTCCGGCTCCTTGATCATCCGGTTGAGGTCGTTGGCGGTGATGGTCAGGGTGAAGTCGATCGGCGAGTTGTCCGCCTCGCCGCGCTTGGCTGCCGCCTCATAAACCTTCAGGTCGGTGCTTTGTGCGGCGGTGAATGCGCGGGAGAAGTAGCCCTTCATGGTCTCGGTGAATTGCACGCCAAGGGTCGGTGGCACCGGTTGTTTGCGCGGTGCCGAGGGCAATGTGTAATCGATCTTCCAGCCCCGGTCGGCGGCCAGCAGGCCCATGTTGCGCTCGCTCACGGCGGAGATGGTCAGCAGCGGGTTGACCGCCAGTGACGTCGGGATCACCGCGCCGTCGGTCACGTACAGATTGGCGTAGACGTCGGTGCCGGTCGCACCACTGAACACCTGGCCCTTGTGGTTGACCACGCCTTGCGCGGCGTCATCGCCCATCACGCAACCGCCCAGCGGATGCACCGAGACGATGCTGTGCTTGAGCAGCTTGGTCCAGATCGGGTTCTCGACCCAGATCCCGCCCAGGGCCTTGGTGCTCTGGTACAGGCGTTCGTTGCCGATCTTGAAGTTTTCCTGCTCGCCGACGCCCGGCCAGTCGATGCGCAGTTGATCCTTGCTGTCGAGGACCATGCGTCCCTGACCGCTGTCGTGGCTCATGATCAGGTAGGTCTGCATGTTGTGCAGCGCGCCGTGATACGGGCCGCGCAGAAAGCTTTCCGCTTCGCGCTCCTTGTACTTCACTTTGCCGCTGAAGCTGTCGTCGGTGGGCTTGCCGATCATCTCGGCGAACCCGGCCATCGCCGGCACCATCGGCCGGCCGAGCGCTCCGGGGATCGAACCTTCCTCGATGACCATGCGACTGCTGCGGTCACCCTCGGTGCGCATGTCGATGATCGAGGTGATGCACGGGCCGACCGGTTGCAGTTCCTTGGCCGAATGCGCGCCGAAACCGATGCCGTTGATGGTCTGCTCGCAGTTGTGGCCGAAGCCGAGGATGTCGCCGTTGCCGCTCATGTTCTCGCCGAGCTGGCCGGACATCACCAGGCCCTTGTCCCGCGAGCGCAGCAGAATTTCGGTGGAGCCGAGGGTGCCGGCGGACACCACCACGATGTCGGCTTTCACGAACAGCGTCGGCGCGTCGAACTTCTCGCGGCCGCTGTCGAGGTATTGGAAGTGCACGATCCAGCCGTTGCCGTCGCGCTCCAGATGCCGCACCTGGGCCTGGCAGAAAATCTCCGCGCCGTGATTGGTGGCGTCCGGCAGGTAGTTCATCAACGTGGTGTTCTTGGCCTTGTTATTACAGCCCGAAACGCAGTCGCCGCAGTGGTTGCACGGCAGTTGCTCGACGCCGACGTGGTTGAGGTTGTTGGGCAGTTTGTCGAAGGTCACGTTGATTGGCGGCTTGTAGAAGTGCGCGCCTTGCTTGAGGAAGTCTGCGGATTTTTTGTTGGCGTCGAGTTTCGGCAGGTTTGGCGCGGTGCTCGGGTAGGGGTTGGGTTTGAGCATCTCCCGGGCCCTTTCGTAACCCGCCTTGAGCAGGCCGTCGTGGTCCTCGCGCACCGCCAACGGCCAGCGTGGATCCTTGAACACATCGGCTGTCGGTTCCAGCGAGACGTTGGCATTGATCAGCGACGTACCGCCGAGGCCGCAACCGACCACCACGTTCTGCTGCGCGTTGACGTGCAGATCGAACAACCCGGTGCGCGAGCCGATATGGCCGTCCGGGTCGTGCACCTGCAACTCCTCGGTCGCGGCGATCATGGTATTGGGATATTCGCCGGGCTGAATCTCCCGACCGCGTTCCAGCAGACAGACCCGTTTACCGGCCCGGGACAGGCGCGACGCGGCAATGCCGCCGCCATACCCGGAGCCGATGACGATCACGTCGTAATGTTCCTTGATTTCGCTGATGGGCGTTGCGATCCGTGTCATGAGGGGGTTCCTCTCTCAGGCAGATGGGGCAACTCTGCGGTTGCCTGCAATCAATGGGCGAACGGGCACCTGGCCTCCGGGAAATCCCGACGGCAGTACAGCGGTTTGGGCAGGAATCAGGCGCTACAGACGGGCGTGCTGATTGGCGGCACGACGCAACGTGCGCTTGCGCGGCGAAGGTGCCGGCAGCGCGCGGAGCGTGCAGGGACTGAGGGGTAAGCGGTGGGGCCGGGTATCCATCACGCGTTCTCCCTGAACCAGATGTGGATAAGTGACAGCTGTCCTTGTGCCATTGCAGTGAAGACAGGCACCGGATCGAAGTCAAGGCAGGACCTTAGAACTGTATGAAATGTGATCAATTGCCGTTTGGACTAAGCGCGCCGGGGGTTGCAGAGTTCGGCGAACAAGTTATCCACATAGCCACCCACAGCTAATGGGGACAACTGTGGATGACATGCAAAAATGATCGGGGTTTTGTGAAGAAAAACCGTGACTTATTCAGAAACAGGGTTTCCACTTGCGATTGATTGTTTTTTGATCAAATCTCTGCACATCCCGGATTACTTGGCTTTCAAGGGATGGCAAACACCTTATCCACAGAAGCGCCAACAGAGTTCGGGGGTAACTTGGCGTGCGCTGTGGAAAAACGCTGGAGGCGTTGATAAATCGGGGTTTGCGAGGGAATTGACGGGTTGAAAGGCTGAATTGAACGTTTTTTGATCAAGCCTCTGCAAGCCACGTTTTATATGGCCCCTGGCGGATAGCGAACATCTTATCCACAGAAGCGCCAACAGAGATTGGGGGCAAGTCTGTAAGTTGCCCAGGGGAAAAAGCTCGTAAAAACCGCGAGTCAGGCTGGTTGTTTTTTGATCTGCTGGCTGCAGCGCTTGATTGGCGTGGGGTGCAGGGAGGGGCGAACACGTTATCCACAGATCCGCCAACAGGGATTGTGGGTAAACCGCCCTCTCCCGCGGGAGAGGGTCAGCAACGTTTGTTTACCGGACCACACCTTCTTCGATCAGCAGCTTCAGAATGGCTTGCGCACCGGCCTGCGCGGTAACGCCTTTGAGCACCTGCCCACCACCACCGCTGGCCTTGGCCGTCGCTGCCTTCATCCGGTCCGCCCCGCTCTTGGCCTTGATCACCTTCAACCGTTTCGGCCGGGGCTTGGCCGGTTGCAGGGTCGCCACCGCAAGCAATTCGTCCTCCACCACTTCCACGTCTTGAGCCTGGAGAACACCGCGCCGCGCCGGGCCGTAAGCGCTCTGCCGAGGTTTGGGTGCGGCGTTATCCACAGTCGCCAGAAACGGCAGGCGCACCTTCAACCGGCGCCGCTGCCCACGGGGCAACGCTTGCAGCACCAGTGCCGAACCGTCGTTGATCGACTCGACCTGCGCCAACCCAACCACCAGCGGCCAGCCCAGTCCTTCGGCCAGCAGAAACGGCAGCATCCCCGAGCCTTCGCCGGTTTCCGCCTGGCTGCCAGTCAGTACAACCTGTGCACCGGCATCACGCAGATACTCGGTCAACGCCGGCAGCGCATCGGCGCCAGCCGGTTGTTCCAGCACGTGCAACTGTTCCAGTCCCATGCCCAGGTAGGCGCGCAGCGCCGGTTCCGCGATGTCGCCGGCGTGCAGCACTTGCAGATTGTCGCCCGCCAGTTGCAGGCCGAGCTCCACCGCGCGGGCATCCTGATCGGCGCGGCGCGGGCGGCCGGAGGTCGGGTGGGCACCGATTGAAACCAGACTGATGATCTTTGTGCTCATAACCGTTCCTTAAGCCGCATCGCGCTTGGCTTCGTTGCGGTAAGCCTCTACCGCCGCGATCAAGGCCTGAAGAATTTCCGCGCTTTCGCCGATCACCGACAGGTCGGCACGCTTGATCATGTCGCAACCCGGATCGAGGTTGATCGCCACCACCTTGTCGCAGGCACCGATGCCTTGCAGGTGCTGGATCGCCCCGGAAATCCCCACGGCCACGTAAACCCGCGCGGTGACCCAGGTGCCGGACGCGCCGACCTGACGGTCGCGGGCCATGAAGCCATCGTCCACCGCCACCCGCGAAGCGCCTTCGGTGGCACCGAGGGCGGCAGCGGTCTTGTGGAAAAGCTCCCAGTCCTTGACCCCGTTGCCGCCGGAGAAGATGAACTCGGCTTCGGCCATTGGAATCGCTGCCGGGTCCACCGCCACCGCGCCCAGATCCTCGATCCGCGACAGGCTGCGCGCCACGGGTGTGGATAACTCCACCGGCAGCGCTTCGTGACGGGTTTCGCTGACCGGTTCGGCGCACTCGGCGGACGCCAGAATCAGCCGCGCGACCGGGCGGGCCAGATCCTGCAACCCGGCACCGGCGCGGCCAATGCACTCCTGATCCTTGACCTGCCACACCCGCGTGGCCGGGCGCTCGCCCAGCGCCGCCGCGAAGCGCCGACCCAATTCGCCACCACCGCTGCGGCTGTCCGGCAGCAACCAGTGACGCGGGTTGAACTGGTTATCCACAGCCCGCAGACCCTGGATCCGTTGTTCCGGTGCATAACCGCTGAATTCTTCACCTTCCAGCACCAGCAAGCGGTCAACGCCTGCGGTGGCGAAAGCGTTTTCCTTGTGCTCGCCGAACACCACGGCCAGCACCGCACCATCGCTGCCGGCCAGTTGACGGGCCAGGCCGAGCAGATCGCGGTCGTGGCTGCTCAAACGGCCACCGACCATGTCCGGCACCACGCTGATATAGAACGCCGGAGCCGGCACCTGATGCAGCGGCAATTGCACTTCGACCGCTGCCGAGCGTTTGACCGCCCCGCCCTGCTGGGCGCCGCTGCGGTCGATGCGCTTGATGCCGTTCGGCCCGATAAAGCCGATGCCGTGCAGGTTCTTGCGGATGATCCCGTTGGGCCCCATCCAGCTGTGTTGCGCCGGTTGCATGGCCGCGTGCAGCGGGTGCAGGCGGTTGCGTGCGATCCACTCGGCGCGGGGGTCGCGGCGGATAATGTCGCTCATCAGTGGGCCTCCGCAGGTTCACGTTTGGCCGGGGTGGCAGGCTTGTTCGGCGCGGCGTCTTCGAGCAGCGCGTCGGCCACCAGTTCGGCGATGTCCTTGATCAGCGGACGCGGTTCGACCACGCCTTCGAGCATCGCCGTGCACTGTGGACAACCCACGGCCACCAGCTCGGCGCCGGTCTCGCGGATGTCTTCCATGCGCATGTCGGGGATCCGCTGCTTGCCCGGAATGTCGGTGATCGGCGCCCCGCCACCGCCGCCGCAGCAGCGCGAACGGAAGCCGGAACGTTGCATTTCCTTGATCTCGATGCCGAGGGCGCGCAGCACTTCGCGCGGCGCCTCGTACTCGCCGTTGTAACGGCCGAGGTAGCACGGGTCGTGATAGGTCACGCTGTTGCCTTTGTGCTGACCGAGGTTCAGCGCGCCGGCCTGGATGATTTCCGCCAGATAAGTGCTGTGATGCTGCACGAGATAATTGCCGTCGAACGCGCCGTACTCGTTTTTCAGCACATGGAAGCTGTGCGGATCGCAGGTGACGATGCGGTTGAAGCTGTATTTGGCCAGGGTCTGGATATTGCGTTTGGCGAGCAGCTGGAAGGTGGCTTCATCGCCAAGACGCCGGGCCACGTCGCCGCTGTCGCGCTCTTCGAGCCCCAGCACCGCGAAGTCGACCTTGGCCGCTTTCAGCACTTTGACGAAGGCGCGCAGGGTGCGCTGGTTGCGCATGTCGAAGGCACCGTCGCCCACCCAGAACAGCACGTCGGTGGACTTCTTCTCGCTGAGCAGGTTGAGGTTCAGGTCCGCCGCCCAGTTCATCCGCCCGCCCGGGGCGAAACCGCCAGGGTTGTCGGTGGCAATCAGGTTTTCCAGAACCTCGGCACCCTTGTTCGGGGTCGCGCCTTTTTCCAGGGTCAGGTGACGGCGCATGTCGACGATGGCATCGACGTGCTCGATCATCATCGGGCATTCCTCGACGCAGGCGCGGCAGGTAGTGCACGACCACAGGGTTTCGGCATCGACCAGACCGTTGACGATCGGTTGATGCGGATTGCCGCTGTGTTCGCCCACCGGTTTGCCCGGATACGGGCTGCCGGCGAACTGGGCATCGGTGCCGCCGGCGAGGCCGACGACCATGTCCTGAATCAGTTTTTTCGGGTTCAGCGGCTGGCCGGCGGCGAATGCCGGGCACGCGGCTTCGCACTTGCCGCACTGCACGCAGGCGTCGAAACCGAGCAGTTGGTTCCAGGTGAAATCCTTGGGCTTTTCCACACCCAGCGGCGCGGTCGGATCATTCAGATCCAGCGGTTTCAAACCGGTGGAACGGCCGCCGCCGAAGCGTTCGGCGCGGCGGTGCCAGGCCAGGTGCAAGGCACCGGCGAAGGCGTGTTTCATCGGGCCGCCCCAGGTCATGCCGAAGAACAGTTCCGACACGCCCCACAGCACACCGACCCCGAGAATCGCCGCCAGCACCCAGCCACCGAAGTTCTCCGGCAGGATCCCGGCCACCGGCAAGGTCACCAGGAAGAACGAGGCCGAGAACGCCAGCAGGCTTTTCGGCAGGCGCATCCACGGGCCTTTCGACAGCCGCGACGGCGGGTTGAGCCGACGCCGATAGACGAAGATCGCGCCGACGAACATCACCGCCGTCATCAGCAGCAACGCGTAGCCAAGAATGCGGTTATGCAGGCCGAAACCGTGCACCAGAATCGCCAGCACGATCGACGCCACCGCACCGCCCGCCGTGGCGACGTGGGTGTTGGCAATGTATTTGTCCCGCGCCACCACGTGGTGCAGATCGACCATGTAACGCTTGGGCATGGCGAACAGGCCGCCGATCAGATCGACCTTCGAGGCCCGGCCCCGGCGCCACATGGCCACCCGCCGCAACGCACCCAGCACCGCAAGGGCCAGGGCTGCGAACAACAGGATTGGAAGAAGGGTGTTCAACATAGTGAAGCTCCCACCAGTACAGCCTGGAGAAACACGTTCGGCGTGTTCCTGTGGGAGCGAGCTTGCTCGCGAAAGCGCCGGGTCAGTCGATGCAGCGGTGACTGACAGAATGCATTCGCGGGCAAGCCCGCTCCCACAGGGTCATGTGCAAGCTTTTAGAAATCCTTGCAGAGGCGCAGGGCGTCATAGATCGCAGCGTGGGTATTACGCTGCGCCACGCAGTCACCGATGCGGAACAGCAGGTAACCGTCGCCATTGCTGCTCAACGAAGGTTGCGGCTGGATCGCGAACAGCGCCTCGACATCGATCTGGCCCTTGTTGCGCGAGCCGTCCTTCAGCGCGTAGTAGATTTCTTCGTCCGGACGCACGCCGTTCTCGACGACCACCTGATCCACCACCCGCTCCTCTTTGGCGCCGGTGTATTCGTTCTCCAGCACCGCGACGAGTTTGTCGCCTTCGCGGTAGACCTTCTCCAGCATCATGTCGCCGGTCATGATCACTTCTTTCGGGTACATGCTGCGGTAGTAGGTCGGGAACGACGTACCGCCGATGGCCACGCCCGGCTTGATGTCGTCGGTGACAATCTCGACCTGGCTGCCCTTGTCCGCGAGGAAGTCGGCCACCGACATCCCGGTGAACTCGCAGATGGTGTCGTAGACCAGCACGTTCTTGCCCGGCGCAACCTTGCCGTCGAGCACGTCCCAGCTGCTGACCACCAGCCCTTCGGCAGCGCCCCAGTGTTCGTTCTGCTCCAGGTAAGGGTGACCGCCAACAGCCAGCACGACGATGTCCGGACGCAGGTCCATGATGGTGTCGGCATCGGCGGCAGTGCCCAGACGCAGGTCGACTTTCAGCCGCGCCAGCTCCAGCTGGAACCAGCGAGTGATACCGGCGATCTGGTCACGCTGCGGCGCTTTCGAAGCCGTGGTGATCTGCCCACCGATGAATTCCTTCTTCTCGAACAGGGTCACGTCGTGGCCACGTTCGGCCGCCACGCGGGCAGCTTCCATCCCCGCCGGGCCGGCACCGACGATCACCACCTTGCGTTTCGGTCCGGTGGATTTCTCGATGATGTGCGGCACGCCCATGTATTCACGGGAGGTCGCGGCGTTCTGGATGCACAGCACGTCCAGGCCCTGGTACTGACGGTCGATGCAATAGTTGGCGCCGACGCACTGCTTGATCTGGTCGACCTGGCCCATCTTTATCTTGGCGATCAGGTGCGGGTCGGCGATGTGGGCGCGGGTCATGCCGACCATGTCGACGTAACCGCCCTCCAGAATGCGCGTGGCCTGGTTCGGGTCCTTGATGTTCTGCGCGTGCAGCACCGGAACCTTGACCACTTCCTTGATCCCGGCCGCCAGGTGCAGGAACGGCTCCGGCGGGTAACTCATGTTCGGAATCACGTTGGCCAGGGTGTTGTGGGTGTCGCAACCCGAGCCGACGACACCGATGAAATCGAGCATGCCGGTGTCGTCGTAATACTTGGCGATCTGTTTCATGTCTTCGTGGGACAGACCGTCCGGGTGGAACTCGTCGCCGCAGATACGCATGCCGACGCAGAAGTCGTCACCGACCTCGGCACGCACGGCCTTCAGAACCTCCAGACCGAACTTCATCCGGCCTTCAAAGGTGCCGCCCCATTCGTCGGTCCGCTTGTTGACGCGCGGGCTCCAGAACTGGTCGATCATGTGCTGGTGCACGGCCGACAGTTCGACGCCGTCCAGGCCGCCGGCCTTGGCGCGACGCGCGGCTTGCGCGTAGTTGCCGATCACCCGCCAGATTTCTTCCGGCTCGATGGTCTTGCAGGTGGCGCGGTGCACCGGTTCGCGGATGCCCGACGGCGACATCAGGGTCGGCCAGTGAAAACCGTCCCAACGCGAGCGACGGCCCATGTGGGTAATCTGGATCATGATCTTGGCGCCATGCTTGTGCATGGCGTCGGCGAGATTCTGGAAGTGCGGGATGATCCGGTCGGTGGACAGGTTCACCGAACTCCACCATTGCTGCGGGCTGTCGATCGCCACCACGGACGAACCGCCACAGATCGCCAGGCCGATGCCGCCCTTGGCTTTCTCTTCGTAATACTTGACGTACCGTTCGGTGGTCATGCCGCCGTCGGTCGCGTAGACCTCGGCGTGCGCGGTGCTGAGCACGCGGTTGCGGATGGTCAGTTTGCCAATTTGAATTGGCTGAAACATTGCTTCGAAAGCCATGGCGGGTTCCTCGACTTACAACGGCTTGACGGTGAACAGGCCGTCGTCGTGGCCTTCTTCGGAGCCACCGTAGACCTGCTCGGCCACGGTGCGGATCTTGCTGCCGCGAGCGGCGAGGATCTGATCCATCGCTCCGGCAAACCAGCCGGTGAACATGTAGTCGACCTTGCGCCCGACCTTGCCGTAGACGTAGACGAACGCCGAGTGTTCGAGCTTGACGCTGGCGGTGCCTTTGTCGAGGTCGATGTCCTGGATCTTGAACAGGCCCCAGCCGCGCTGCGACAGGCGCTTCATGTAGTGCTCGAACACCGCGACGCCTTCCAGACTGTGGCACTCGGCTTCTTTTTCACACCAGTGCCAGGCGGATTTGTAGCCGGCCTTGTAGAGGATTTCGGCATAGGCCTCGGCGCCCAGCACTTCCTCGATGCCCATGTGGTTGTTGACGAAGAAATGCCGTGGCACGTACAGCATCGGCAGGGCGTCGGAGGTCCAGACACCGGTCTCGCTGTCGACTTCGATTGGCAATTGCGGGGCGATCTTGGCCATGGAAACTTAACTCCAGAAAAATTTTGGTGTTGCCCCCGGCGCGGACGGCCGGGGGAAAGTATTCGGGAAGCGGCGGCTTATTCGCCCCAGACGTCTTTCAGGACGTTCACCCAGTTTTCACCCATGATCTTGCGTACCACGCGCTCGGAGTGGCCGCGCTTGAGCAGGGTTTCGGTCAGGTTCGGGAACTCGCCGACGGTGCGGATGCCCAGCGGGTTGATGATCTTGCCGAAGTTGGTCAGACGGCGGGCGTAGCCCTTGTCGTGGGTCAGATATTCGAAGAAGTCCTGACCGTGACCCTGGGTAAAGTCGGTGCCGATACCGATGGCGTCTTCGCCGACCAGGTTCATGGTGTATTCGATGGCTTCGGCGTAGTCGTCGATGGTCGAATCGATGCCCTTGGCCAGGAACGGCGCGAACATGGTCACGCCGACGAAACCGCCGTGGTCGGCGATGAATTTCAGCTCTTCATCGGATTTGTTGCGCGGGTGCTCTTTCAGCCCCGACGGCAGGCAGTGGGAATAGCAAACCGGTTTTTTCGATTCGAGGATGACTTCCTCGGAGGTCTTGGAGCCGACGTGGGACAGGTCGCACATGACGCCGACACGGTTCATTTCGGCGACGATTTCGCGACCGAAGCCCGACAGGCCGCCGTCACGTTCGTAGCAACCGGTACCCACCAGGTTCTGGGTGTTGTAGCACATCTGCACGATGCCGACGCCGAGCTGCTTGAACACCTCGACATAGCCGATCTGGTCTTCGAACGCGTGGGCGTTCTGGAAGCCGAACAGGATGCCGGTCTTGCCCTGCTCCTTGGCCTTGCGGATATCGGCGGTGGTGCGGACGGGGATCACCAGGTCGCTGTTTTCACGAATCAGTTTCTGGCTGGCCGCGATGTTGTTGACCGTGGCCTGAAAACCCTCCCACACCGACACGGTGCAGTTGGCCGCCGTCAGACCGCCCTTGCGCATGTCTTCGAACAGCTCGCGGTTCCATTTGGCAATGATCAGACCGTCGATAACGATGCTGTCGGCGTGTAATTCGGCTGGGCTCATCAGGCGTCCCCTTATTGGCGATTCATGCGCCGAATCGTCTGCCGGCGCTTTGGGGCCAGCATATGCCTCGGTGCGCGACCAGCCGGGTGCAAAAACGACAGGGGAATTGCCGAAAGCGTCAATCCGCGACAAAGGGTCGCCAACCGGTCCGACCGGCCACCTGTTCAAGCCCGCGAGCTTGAGCCAGAATCTGCCGCATCCCGGAAACACCACTGGATTAGAGCGGCGACATCAATGAAATCGATCTTCCTGGCTTTGGCCCTGATTGCGACCGGCGTACACGCCGCCGAAGAGTCCGACAACAACCCGTGCGATGCGGTGGAAAACGACGTTCAGACCCTGGAATGCTCGACCTACAGCCGCACCACCGCCGAAGACCTGCTCAAGGACAACTACGCCAGCCTGAACGAGCGTATGCAGGCCACCTACGGCAAGAACCCGGCGCAACTGGCCGACATCACCGCCAAACTCAAGGCCGCCCAGCAACAATGGCTGAAAACCCGCGACGCCGACTGCGCCGTCGAAGCCTTCCCGGCGACGGACGGCAGCAAGGCGTTCAAGATTGCGCAGAATGACTGCGTGGCGCGGATGAGTGACGAGCGGTCGGAGTTTTTGGAGTCGATTGGGCAGGAGTAATCGCTTATTCACCGGAGAAAGCTGGAAGTATTTTCAGCTTTCTGATGCAAAAGAATCTTTTCCCACAAAGCGTTCAGATCTGCCCCACAGATTCTGTCTGAAGCCTCTGTTCTCGGGGCTTTCCATGAAACATAGCGTCAAGTTTTGTTTATTGGCCACCTGAAAAATATAAGCAAAGATTCGCAAATCTTATAAAAGACTTATATTCTGCCATGAACAGCATCCACTGGAACCGAAAGGCCGTTAAGCAACTCCTGAAATTGCACTCCGCTCATCAGTGTCAGGTCAGAGATGCCATCACGGTGCTTGCTGACATGCCTGATGTGGGTAATGTGAAAGCACTGGTTGGTCATGACTACGCCTATCGGCTGCGCGTCGGTAATTACCGAGTCATGTTCGACTGGGATGGCGCGATCAAAGTGGTCAGTATTCAAGAGGTAAAAAAACGCGATGAACGCACTTACTGACATCCAAATCATCAATGATTCCGAGGGCAAACCCGCTTTCGTAGTCATTCCTTACGCGCAATATGTGGCGCAGAAAATGGAGCCTGACCTGATTCCCCATGAGGTGGTCAGTCGTATTGTCGACGGGGCAACTCCGATCAGGGCCTGGCGCGAACATCTCAACCTGACCCAGGAAGAAGTAGCTCGGCGCATGGGCATTTCACAGCCTGCCTTTGCCCAGCAGGAAAGCGTTGCAAAGCCGCGCAAGGTCACTCGCGAAAAGATTGCAGCGGCGTTTGGTATCACCGCCAACCAGCTTGAGCTGTAAGCTGCACCTCTTCCGCCAATCAAGGGATTCACATGAACATCTGCGGTATCGAAATCAAAGGCAGTGAAGCGATCATCGCCGTGGCGTCCCTCGACGGTTCGGTGTTGAGCCATGTCGCTTTGAACACCAAGAAAATCGCTCTGGACGATGACGACGAGGCGGCCAACGTCAAACTGTTCGCCGCGCAGGTCGCATCGTTTGTGCGCGAGAACTCCATCGATCGCATCGCGATCAAGAAGCGCAGCAAAAAAGGCGAGTTTGCCGGTGGGCCGACCACGTTCAAGATCGAGGGTGTGTTTCAGTTGCTGGACGGTTGCGAGGTGACGCTGCTTTCGCCGCAGACGATCAATGCCCAGGCCAAGAAGCACAACTTTGAGCTGCCGGGCACGCTGAACAAGTATCAGCATGAAGCCTACAAAGCAGCGTGTTCGGCGCTATTGAAGAAGTAGGAATTTATCCAGCCAACACAAACCACTGTGGGAGCGAGCTTGCTCGCGAAGAGGGAGTATCAGTCGACATATTTGTTGTATGACCCGCCGCATTCGCGAGCAAGCTCGCTCCCACAGGTTCTTTTTCTGGCCTCAAAATCAAGCCTGAGCGGTACGCCGATCCTCTCTCGGACACCGGGCAAACTTCGCCCGGTAGCTGCGGGTGAAGTACGACGGTGATTCAAACCCGCAGGCGATGCTGACTTCCAGCACGCTCATGTCGGTCTGGCGCAACAGCTGCCGGGCCTTTTCCAGCCGCAAGCGCAGATAGAAATTGCTCGGTGTGTCGTTCAGGTGCAGGCGGAACAACCGCTCCAGTTGCCGCCGCGTCACCTTGATCGATTCCGCCAGCTCGAGGGTGGTCAGCGGCGGTTCGCTGTGCTGCTCCATCTCGCCAATCACATGCACCAGCTTCTTGTTGCTGATGCCGTAGCGCGTGGCGACTTCCATGCGCTGGTGGTCCTTGCGCGGACGAATCCTTCCCAATACAAACTGCTCGCTGACCTGGATCGCCAGTTGCGGGCCGTGGGCCTGGGCGATCAGGTCGAGCATCAGGTCGATGGACGCGGTGCCGCCGGCAGACGTGATGCGCCGACGGTCGATCTCGAACAGCTCCTGGGTGACGCTGAGCTGTGGATAAGATTCCTTGAAGGCGTCGATGGCTTCCCAGTGCAGGGTCAGGCGATGACCATCGAGCAGGCCTGCTTCGGCGAGGACGAAGCTGCCGGTGTCGATCGCGCCGAGGGTTACGCCTTCGTTGTCCAGCCGTCGCAGCCAGTGTTCCAGCGCCGGAGTGGCAAATTTCAACGGCTCGAACCCGGCGACCACCAGCAGCGTCGCCCCTTTCTTCAGGGGCTCCAGCGCCGCATCGGCGTTGACCGACATCCCGTTGCTCGCCAGCACCGCTCCGCCATCGGCGCTCAAGACGTGCCAGCGGTACAGCTCACCGCGAAAGCGGTTGGCCACCCGAAGCGGTTCGATCGCAGAGATGAAACCGATGGCCGAAAAACCCGGCATCAACAAAAAGTAGAAATCCTGGGACATGGTGCGCACTCGGTCAGCGGGTAGCGTGCAACGTTGATACGCCAGTTGTCGGCGGCATTCAAGAGCACAGGTCGCTACAGTGCAAGAGCCAGTCGCCGCAGTGCGTTTTCACAGGGGCATTGCTGCGTAACTTGGCATCACCGGCGCGACAGACGCCGGGATCCACAATAACGACCTGCCGAGGAACCCGACATGAAACGACTGATCAGCAGCTGTGTTCTCGCACTCAGCGGTACCGCGTTTTTAAGCGCCAGTGTCATGGCGGCCGATTCCGCATCGTGTCAGAACGTGCGCATGGGCGTGGTGAACTGGACCGACGTGATCGCCACCAGCGCCATGGCCCAGGTTCTGCTCGACGGACTCGGCTACAGCACCAAACAGACCAGCGCCTCTCAGCAAATCGTTTTCGCCGGCATCCGCGACCAGCGTCTGGATCTGTTCCTCGGCTACTGGAACCCGCTGATGACCCAGACCATCACCCCGTTCGTCGACGCCAACCAGGTCAAGGTGCTTGAAGCACCGAGCCTCAAGGACGCCCGCGCCACCCTCGCCGTGCCGACTTATCTGGCGGACAAGGGCCTGAAAACCTTCGCCGACATCGCCAGGTTTGAAAAGGAACTGGGCGGCAAGATCTACGGCATCGAGCCAGGCTCGGGCGCCAACACCCAGATCAAGGCGATGATTGCGAAGAACCAGTTCGGCCTCGGCAAGTTCCAGCTCGTGGAATCCAGCGAGGCCGGCATGCTCGCCGCCGTCGATCGCGCGGTGCGCCGCAAGGAAGCCGTGGTGTTCTTCGGCTGGGCGCCGCACCCGATGAACGTCAACGTGCAGATGACTTATCTGACCGGCAGCGAAGACGCCCTCGGCCCGAACGAAGGCATGGCCACCGTGTGGACCGTCACCGCGCCGAAATACGCCGAACAATGCCCGAACGTCAGTCGCCTGCTGAGCAACCTGACGTTCACCGCCGAAGACGAGAGCCGGATGATGCAGCCGCTGCTCGATCACAAGGACGCTTTCGAATCGGCCAGGCAATGGCTCAAGGATCACCCGCAGGACAAACAGCGCTGGCTCGAAGGCGTCACCACGTTCGATGGCAAACCGGCGGCTGAAAACCTCCAGCTCACCAGCAAATAAATCGCAACGAAAGAACCACTTCGCAGCCCGCCACGGGCTGCGAACAGACCCATCACGCCTGAAGGAAAACGCACCATGAACCACGACGTCATCATCACCTGCGCACTCACCGGTGCTGGCGACACGACCGCCAAAAGCCCTCACGTGCCGGTCACTCCAAAGCAAATCGCCGCCGCCGCAGTAGAAGCGGCCAAGGCCGGCGCCACCGTCGTGCACTGCCACGTCCGCGACCCGCAGACCGGCAAGTTCAGCCGTGACGTGGCGCTGTACCGCGAAGTCATGGAGCGCATCCGCGAAGCCGACGTCGACATCATCGTCAACCTCACCGCCGGCATGGGCGGCGACCTGGAAATCGGCCCGGGCGAGCGCCCGATGGAGTTCGGTCCGAACACCGATCTGGTCGGCCCGCTGACCCGCCTGGCCCACGTCGAAGAACTGCTGCCGGAAATCTGCACCCTGGATTGCGGCACCCTGAACTTCGGCGACGGCGACACCATTTACGTCTCCACCCCGGCCCAACTGC
The DNA here is from genome assembly GCF_020544405.1 of Pseudomonas sp. IAC-BECa141. Lineage (NCBI taxonomy): Bacteria > Pseudomonadati > Pseudomonadota > Gammaproteobacteria > Pseudomonadales > Pseudomonadaceae > Pseudomonas > Pseudomonas sp. IAC-BECa141. The sequence goes on from NZ_CP065410.1 coordinate 5,700,960, forward strand.
GCGCCGGTGCCAAACGCATCACCGAGCTGGGCGTGAAGGCCGAGCTTGAGATTTTCGACACCGGTCACCTGTGGTTCGCCAAACAGATGATCAAGGAAGGCCTGCTCGACAACCCGTTGTTCCAGCTGTGCCTGGGCATCCCGTGGGGCGCGCCGGCCGACACCACCACCATGAAAGCCATGGTCGACAACCTGCCCGCCGACGCTGTGTGGGCCGGGTTCGGCATCGGTCGGATGCAGATGCCGATGGCCGCGCAAGCGGTGCTGCTCGGCGGCAACGTGCGGGTCGGTCTGGAGGACAACCTGTGGCTGGACAAAGGCGTGCTGGCGACCAACGGCCAACTGGTCGAACGCGCCACCGAGATCCTCAGCCGCCTCGGCGCCCGGGTGCTGACCCCGGCAGAAGGTCGCAAGAAAATGGGCCTGACCCAGCGCGGCTGACGGCCACACATCAAACCCTGTGGGAGCGAGCCTGCGCGCGAAGAGGCCGGTACATCCGAAGCATCTTCATCAGCAGTGTCGCCGCATTCGCGAGCAAGCTCGCTCCCACAGGGAATCACCGATTTTTCCTAGGAAATCACCATGAGCTTTATTACCGAAATCAAAACCTTCGCAGCACTGGGCAGCGGCGTCATCGGCAGCGGCTGGGTCGCCCGCGCCCTCGCCCACGGCCTCGACGTGGTGGCCTGGGACCCGGCGCCGGGTGCCGAAGCGGCGCTGCGCAAACGCGTAGCCAACGCCTGGGGCGCGCTGGAGAAAAACGGCTTGGCGCCGGGCGCTTCGCAGGATCGCCTGCGCTTTGTGGCGACCATCGAAGAGTGCGTGCGCGATGCGGACTTCATCCAGGAAAGCGCCCCGGAACGCCTCGAACTGAAACTGGATTTGCACAGCAAAATCAGTGCGGCGGCCAAGCCGAACGCCCTGATCGGCTCCAGCACTTCGGGCCTGTTGCCGAGCGAGTTCTACGAGAGCTCGACCCACCCGGAACGCTGCGTGGTCGGTCACCCGTTCAACCCGGTTTACCTGCTGCCACTGGTGGAAGTGGTCGGCGGCAAGAACACTGCGCCGCAAGCCGTTCAAGCGGCGATGAAAGTCTACGAATCCCTCGGCATGCGCCCATTGCATGTGCGCAAGGAAGTGCCGGGCTTCATCGCCGACCGCCTGCTCGAAGCGCTGTGGCGCGAAGCACTGCATCTGGTCAACGACGGTGTGGCGACCACCGGTGAAATCGACGATGCGATCCGCTTTGGCGCCGGTCTGCGCTGGTCGTTCATGGGCACGTTCCTGACTTACACCCTGGCCGGTGGCGATGCCGGCATGCGCCATTTCATGTCGCAGTTCGGCCCGGCGTTGCAGCTGCCGTGGACGTACCTGCCGGCACCGGAATTGACCGACAAGTTGATCGACGATGTGGTGGATGGCACCAGCGATCAGCTGGGCCGGCACAGTATTTCGGCGCTGGAGCGCTATCGTGATGATTGCTTGCTGGCGGTGCTTGAGGCGGTGAAGACCACCAAAGAAAAGCACGGGATGAGTTTCAGCGAGTAATCCTTGCGCCAGCAATTCCGGCCTCTTCGCGAGCAAGCTCGCTCCCACAGGGGACTGCATTCAACTGTGGGAGCGAGCTTGCTCGCGAAGACGGCAACCCAGACAACATCAATGTCGGAACAGATGCCATGCCAACCCTCACCACCTACCAAACCAGAATCATCCCCGACTGGGTCGACTACAACGGCCATCTGCGCGACGCCTTCTATCTGCTGATCTTCAGCTACGCCACCGACGCCCTGATGGATCGCCTCGGCATGGATAGCAACAACCGTGAGGCCAGCGGTCATTCGCTGTTCACCCTCGAACTGCACCTCAACTATCTGCACGAAGTGAAGCTCGACGCCGAAGTCGAAGTGCGCACGCAGATCATCGGCCACGACCAGAAACGCCTGCACCTCTATCACAGCCTGCACCTGGCCGGCGGTGACCAGGAACTGGCCGGCAACGAACAGATGCTGCTGCACGTCGACCTCGCCGGCCCGCGTTCCGCACCGTTTACCCCGGACACCCTGGGCCGTCTGCAAGCCATCGTCGCCGAGCAGGCCGACCTGCCCGCCCCTGCTTACATCGGCCGGGTCATCGCCCTGCCCCCGGCCCGGTAAATCCATCCATCGCAAGGAGCCGCCATGCAAACCGCCGTCGCAGTTGCCGATTTCCGTACTTATCCGTTGATCAGCGCGCTGAACGGCGTGCAGACCCTGGCGGATCGCGTCCTGATTGAATGGGCCGACGGGCGTGTCAGCCCGTTCCACCACGTGTGGCTGCGGGACAACTGTCCGTGTCCGCACTGCGTCTACAGCGTCACCCGCGAGCAGGTGTTCGAGATTGTCGACGCAGCGCCGGATCTATCGCCCTCCGCTGCGCATATCGACACCGATGGCTGCCTGCGCATCGACTGGCAGGACGGCCACCTCAGCCGCTTCGATGCGGGTTGGCTGCGGGCCCACGCCTACGACGACGAATCCCGCTCCGAACGCCTCGCCGCCAAGCCGAAACCCTTCCTGTGGCGCAGCGATTTGCAGCTGCCGGTGTTCGACTATTCAGCCCTGATGCACGACAACGCCGCACTGCTGCAATGGTTGCTGGCGGTACGCGACATCGGTCTGACCCAGGTGCGCGGCGTACCCACCGAGCCCGGTTCGCTGAAGCTGATCGCCCAGCGCATTTCATTCATCCGCGAGAGCAACTTCGGCGTGCTGTTCAACGTTCAATCCAAGGCCGATGCCGACAGCAATGCCTACACCGCTTTCAACCTGCCATTGCACACGGATCTGCCGACTCGCGAGCTGCAACCGGGGCTGCAATTTCTGCATTGTCTGGTGAACGATGCCGAGGGTGGCGAGAGTATTTTTGTCGACGGTTTTGCGATTGCCGAAGCGCTGCGTCAGGAAGATCCCACGTCGTTTCAGGCGCTGTGCGAAATCCCGGTAGAGTTTCGCAACAAGGACCGCCACAGTGATTATCGCTGCCTCGCCCCGATCATCGCTCTGGATGCCTTGGGCCGGGTCGCAGAAATCCGCATGGCCAACTTTCTGCGCGGCGCGTTCGACACGTCCGTGGAACAGATGCCGCTGCTGTATCGCGCTTACCGACGCTTCATCGCCATGACCCGCGAGCCGCGCTTCCGGGTGATGCAGCGACTCAACCCGGGCGAGCTGTGGTGCTTCGACAACCGCCGCACCTTGCATGCACGCAATGCCTTCGACCCGTCCACCGGGGCCCGGCATTTTCAGGGCTGCTATATCGACCGGGACGAATTGCTGTCGCGGATTCTGGTGTTGCAGCGCTAGCCCGCGTCAGCCTTATTCGCAGACAAAAAAAGCCCCGATGCAAGCCGTGACAGGATCGGGGCGAGGGTACTGTTGAGGAGCTGCCATACCGAGGGTGACCAAACCTTCGTGAAGCGAGCTGAGGCCAGTGTGCCCACTCCCCTGGCCGGCAAGTTAGCCGAAAACGACCTGTTCATAGCCGTCGCGGCCACTGCGACAAATCGCCCTTGCCGTGCCTGGGCATGCCTACCAGAATCGAGCCACGACCTCCGTTGCCAAAGAAGGATTCGCGTCATGATGTATGCCGATTTGATCGATCAGGAAGACCTGTTGGGCCAGCTCAAGTCGTTGGGATTCGAAGTACCGTCGGGCTCCACTGCCCAGCAGGCCTGTGAATGCGCGGTGCGGGGGCTGGACGATGTGCGGGCCAACACGCTGCGCACCATGGTCAAGCAGATGTACACCAGCAGCGCGAGCATTCAGCCGATCGTGCGCGAAGCCATCGACAAGCAGTTGCTGCCGGCACTGGCGCAGTACCAGCAAACCCGCGCCTGACAACCCCTCATCGCTGGCAAGCCAGCTACCACAGGATTTGTGCCGGACACAGTTAAAGTGTTCAGCACAAATCAGTGTGGGAGCTGGCTTGCCAGCGATTGAACGATGACTCGATTCAGAGCCTTACGCTGGCGAAAGTGGACTCGTTGCGTGCCTGACTGAGCGCCGACATCGGCCCGGACAGCGGCGACATCACGATGGCCTGCGGCAGCGGCATCATCGCCACCTGCTGGGTGGTGTTGGAGCCGACGCGCTCGTCGCGCGGCGGAATGCCGAAGTACTCGCGGTAGCACTTGGAAAAGTGCGGCGTCGACACAAAGCCGCAGACCGACGCCACTTCGATGATCGACATCGGCGTCTGCTTGAGCAGTTGCCGCGCGCGGATCAGCCGCAGCTTGAGGTAGTAGCGCGACGGCGAGCAGTGCAGGTATTTCTGGAACAGGCGCTCAAGCTGACGACGGGACACGGCGACGTACACCGCCAGTTCGTCGAGGTCGATCGGCTCTTCCAGGTTGGCTTCCATCAGCGCAACGATTTCCTGCAGTTTCGGCTGGTTGGTGCCGAGCATGTGCTTGAGCGGCACGCGCTGGTGATCCTGCTCGTTGCGGATGCGTTCGTAGACGAACATCTCGGAGATCGCGGCTGACAGCTCACGACCGTGATCGCGGCTGATCAGGTGCAGCATCATGTCCAGCGGCGCGGTGCCGCCGGAGCTGGTGAAACGGTTGCGGTCGAGGGTGAACAGGCGGGTGCTCATCGCAACGCGCGGGAAAGCTTCCTGCATCGCCGCCAGACATTCCCAGTGCACGCTGCAATCGAAACCGTCGAGCAGACCGGCGCAGGCCAGGGCCCAGCTGCCGGTGCACACGGCGCCGAGGCGGCGCGACTGACGCGCCTGGCTTTGCAGCCACGACACGTGTTCGCGGGTAACGGTGCGCTGAATGCCGATCCCGCCGCACACGATGATGGTGTCGAGGGCCGGAGCTTTGTGCATGGAGGCGTCGGGGGTGATCTGCAGACCGTCACTGGCCCAGACCTGGCCACCGTCGACGGTGAGGGTGGTCCAGCGATACAGCTCCCGACCGGACAACTGGTTGGCCATGCGCAGTGGTTCGACTGCGGAAGCCAGGGAAATCAGCGTGAAATTGTCCAGCAGCAGAAAGCCGATGGATTGAGGCGCACGGTTCTGGGGTTGAGCCCCGGAGTTGAACGACGTCATCGCGGTATCTCCTCACACAAAGCGGGTGATGGCCTCAGGCGGAGGCTCTTGTTATTGCCATCGTTCTCTTGCGTGAGACGGGCTTTGTTATGACAGAGCAATTGCCATGCCTAAATTTGAATGGCTGTTCAATAACTCCTGAAAACGACGTCGCGACGCGTCTATACAAGCGCTCCAACGAAGGGTAATTCGAAGTGCCATCAGCGGCCGCGAATGCCCTGCTCCGAAGCGTGTGAGCAAATCGGTAGCACTTGTGGGAACTGGCCTGCGCACGATTGTCCTACAGTGTCACCGCAGGCACAGGTGACGGACGGTAGCGCCTTCGAATCAGGCGCTGGAGGTGGGAAAGACGCTTATCTGATAACGACGCGCCAAAAGGTGGCGCGTTTTGATTCCGGTGTGCACTTAACGCGCAGTTTTGACTGGTCCGGCCTCATCGCTGGCAAGCCAGCGATTGGGGCGACCAGGTATCAGCATTCCACCGCGCTGACCGCCAACCCGCCCCGCGAAGTCTCTTTATATTTGTCATGCATGTCGGCGCCGGTATCGCGCATGGTGCGGATCACCCGGTCCAGAGAAATGAAGTGCTGACCATCGCCACGCAAAGCCATCTGCGCCGCATTGATCGCCTTCACCGCCGCAATCGCATTGCGCTCGATGCACGGCACTTGCACCAGACCACCCACCGGATCGCAGGTCAGGCCGAGGTTATGTTCGAGGCCGATTTCCGCCGCGTTGCACAACTGCTCCGGCGAAGCACCGAGCACTTCGGCCAAACCGGCCGCCGCCATCGCACAGGCCGAACCGACCTCCCCCTGACAGCCGACTTCAGCGCCGGAGATCGAAGCATTCTTCTTGCACAGAATCCCCACCGCCGCCGCCCCGAGGAAGTAATCGACCACGTTGGCGTCGGTCACCGCCTCGCTGAATTTCATGAAGTAGTGCAACACCGCCGGAATGATCCCCGCCGCGCCGTTGGTGGGCGCCGTGACCATGCGGCCGCCGGCGGCGTTTTCCTCGTTCACCGCCAGGGCGAACAGGTTGACCCACTCCATCGCGCTGAGGGTCGAGCCGATCACGTTGGGCTTGTTCAATTCCTGAAGACTGCGGTGCAACTTCGCCGCACGGCGGCGCACGTTGAGGCCGCCGGGCAGGATGCCTTCGTGCTTGAGGCCCTGCTCGACGCAATCCTGCATCGCCCGCCAGAGTTTCATCAGGCCGGCGCGGATTTCCTCTTCGCTGCGCCAGACCTTCTCGTTGGCCATCATCAATTCGGCCACGCGCAGGTTGTGGGTCTTGCACAGTTCCAGCAGCTCCACCGCGCTGGAGAAGTCGTAGGGCAATTCAGTGCGATCCAGATCCACCACGCCGCTGGAGGCCTGCGCCTCATCCACCACAAAACCGCCGCCGACCGAATAGTAGGTGTCGCGATGCAGCTCGCCGTGATCGCCTTCGGCAACCAGGGTCATGGCGTTGGGGTGGAACGGCAGGTTCTCGTCGATCAGGCGCATGTCGCGGCCCCATATAAAGGGCACCGACAAACGACCGTCGAGCAACAGCGTGTGGGTTTCGCGCAGGACCTGGATGCGCGGGCCGATCTGCGACGGGTCGATCGCGTCCGGCCACTCGCCCATCAGGCCCATGATCACCGCGTTGTCGCTGCCATGACCGACACCGGTGGCCGACAACGAACCGAACAGCTGCACCTCGATGCGGCGCACCTGCTCCAGCAGGTGTTTGTCGCGCAATGACTCGACAAACAGGGCGGCGGCGCGCATGGGCCCGACGGTGTGGGAACTGGAAGGGCCGATGCCGATTTTGAACAGGTCGAAAACGCTGATAGCCATTGCTGCAGAGCTCCTGAGAGTGCCGGTCCGGGGCATGAAACGCCCGCTGGCGGAGCTGCTACGCTCAAGCTGCGATCCGCCGGAATGCCCGCATCATCGGGCTTTTCCCGGGTCGCTCGGCGTCTGACACCGACGTACTCATGCCCACTAACGCCGTGCCGGTTTCAGCCCGTGTTTTCGCCGTTTTTATGCGGTTCAGATGGCCAGACAGGGCAGAAAAAAGCTGTAAACGACGTCACTGACACTGGATGCGACCATCCCTGTACTGGATACGACGCACCCTGTAGGCGTCAGATTTTCACTGGTACATGATCGTATCGACTCGATTGCAAGGCGCTGCGGTAGAGCTGTCTCCAGAACGCCATCCAACCGCAACCCATAAGTGCGGTGGTCCAATCGGAACACTGCCAAAAAAACACCAAGGAGTCCCCATTCATGAAAGGTTCCCCGTCGTTGTTGTTGGCCGCCATGCTGAGTCTGCCATTGCTGGCTCAAGCCGCAGAACCGGCGCAGTGCAGTACCGTGAACTTCTCCGATGTCGGCTGGACCGACATCACCGCAACCACCGCCACCACCTCCGTCGTGCTCAACGCCCTCGGCTACAAGACCAAGACCACCATGATTTCCGTACCCGTGACCTACAAGTCTCTGGCCGACGGCAAGAACATGGATGTGTTCCTCGGCAACTGGATGCCGACCATGGAAAACGACATCAAGGCCTACCGCGACGCCGGCACCGTGGAAACCGTGCGCACCAACCTCAAGGGCGCCAAATACACCCTCGCCGTTCCGCAAGCCTTGTATGACAAGGGTCTGCACGACTTCGCCGACATCGCCAAATTCAAGAAAGAACTCGACGGCAAGATCTACGGGATCGAGCCGGGCAACGACGGCAACCGCCTGATCCAGAGCATGATCGACAAGGACGCCTTCGGCCTGAAGACCGCCGGTTTCAAGGTCGTCGAATCCAGCGAAGCGGGCATGCTGTCGCAGGTCGACCGTGCGCAGAAACGCGACACTGCCGTGGTGTTCCTCGGCTGGGCACCGCACCCGATGAACAAGCGCTTCAAGATTCAATACCTGACTGGCGGCGATGATTTCTTCGGCCCGGACTTCGGCGCGGCGACCGTCGCGACCAACACCCGCAAGGGCTACGTCGAGGAATGCAGCAACGTTGGCCAACTGCTGAAAAACCTGGAGTTCACCGTCGACATGGAAAGCGAACTGATGGGCAACATCCTGGACGACAAGATGAAGCCTGACGCGGCCGCCAAGGCCTGGCTGAAAAAGAATCCACAGGTGCTCGATACCTGGCTCGCTGGCGTGACCACCATTGACGGCAAACCAGGCCTGGAGGCCGTGAAAGCCAAGATTGCCCAGCCTTGAATTAAGGAGCATCGCTTATGCCGGGCGGCGTACGCCGTCCGGGCTGTTTATTTCCTTGCATGCGGACGTTCACTACCATGCTGATTGATCAGAAAATCCCTTTAGGCCAGTACATCGCGGGCTTCGTTGAATGGTTGACGCAACACGGCGCCAACACCTTCGACGCAATCGCCGTGACCCTGGAAACGATGATCCACGGCGTGACGTTTGCGCTGACCTGGTTCAACCCGCTGGTGCTGATTGGCCTCATCGCCCTGCTGGCCCACTTCATTCAACGCAAATGGGGCCTGACCGCGTTCGTGGTCGCCTCCTTCCTGCTGATCCTCAACCTGGGGTACTGGCAGGAAACCATGGAAACCCTCGCCCAGGTCATGTTCGCGACCCTGGTCTGCGTGGTCATCGGCGTGCCGCTGGGCATCGTCGCCGCGCACAAACCGATGTTCTACACTTTGATGAGGCCGGTACTCGATCTGATGCAGACCGTACCGACCTTCGTTTACCTCATTCCTACCCTGACCCTGTTCGGGCTGGGTGTGGTGCCAGGCCTGATCTCGACGGTGGTGTTCGCCATCGCCGCGCCGATCCGCCTGACCTATCTGGGCATCCGCGATGTCCCGCAAGAACTGATGGACGCCGGCAAGGCCTTCGGCTGCTCGCGTCGCCAACTGCTTTCACGGATCGAACTGCCTCACGCCATGCCGAGCATCGCGGCCGGCATCACCCAGTGCATCATGCTGTCGCTGTCGATGGTGGTGATCGCGGCACTGGTGGGCGCCGACGGACTCGGCAAACCGGTGGTCAACGCACTGAACACTGCTGATATCGCCCTGGGCTTCGAAGCGGGCCTGGCGATCGTACTGCTGGCGATCATGCTCGACCGTATCTGCAAACAACCCGACGCCAAAGTAGGGGGTGACGCATGAGCATAATTCGCTTCGATAACGTTGACGTGATCTTCACCAGAGATCCGCGCGAAGCACTGAAACTTCTCGATCAAGGCTTGACCCGTAGCGAAATCCTTAAAAAGACCGGGCAGATCGTCGGTGTCGAAAAGGCCAGCCTGGACATCAACAAAGGCGAGATCTGCGTACTGATGGGCCTGTCCGGCTCCGGCAAGTCGAGCCTGCTGCGCTGCATCAACGGCCTCAACACCGTGAGCCGCGGCAAGCTGTTCGTCGAACACGAAGGCAAGCAGATCGATATCGCCTCCTGCTCTGCGGCCGAGCTGAAAATGATGCGCACCAAACGCATCGCGATGGTGTTCCAGAAGTTCGCCCTGATGCCCTGGCTGACGGTGCGCGAGAACATCAGTTTCGGTCTGGAAATGCAGGGCCGTCCGGAGAAGGAACGACGCAAACTGGTCGATGAAAAACTCGAACTGGTGGGCCTGACCCAATGGCGCAACAAGAAACCCGACGAGCTGTCCGGCGGCATGCAGCAGCGTGTCGGCCTGGCCCGTGCGCTGGCGATGGACGCCGACATTCTGCTGATGGACGAACCGTTCTCCGCCCTCGACCCGCTGATCCGTCAGGGTTTGCAGGATGAGCTGCTGGAGCTGCAACGCAAGCTGAGCAAGACCATCGTATTCGTGAGCCACGACCTCGACGAGGCGCTGAAACTCGGCAGCCGAATCGCGATCATGAAAGACGGCCGGATCATCCAGTACAGCGTGCCGGAAGAGATCGTGCTCAATCCTGCGGACGATTACGTGCGGACCTTCGTCGCCCACACCAACCCGCTGAACGTGCTGTGTGGTCGCAGCCTGATGCGCACCCTGGACAACTGCAAACGCATCAACGGTTCGGTGTGTCTGGATCCGGGTGGCGACTCGTGGCTGGACCTGGCCGAAGGCAACACCATCAAGGGTGCGCGGCAGAACGGTTCAGTGCTGAACCTGCAGAACTGGGCACCGGGGCAAGCCGTGGAAGGACTGGAACGCAAACCGACACTGGTGGACTCGAACATCGGCATGCGCGACGCGTTGCAGATCCGTTACCAGACCGGCAACAAACTGGTGCTGCACGATAACAATCATGTGGTGGGGATTCTGGGCGACAGCGAGCTGTATCACGCGCTGCTCGGCAAGAACCTGGGGTAAAGAGAACAGACACAAAAACGCCGCGAGAGGATCGCGGCGTTTTTGTTTATCAGGACATGATGATCGTTCCCACGCTCCGCGTGGGAATGCCTCAAGGGACGCTCCGCGTTCCAGCCGCGCTGCCGATTTCAAGCTTGGCATCGATAGGACGCAAAGCGTCCTGGGCTGCATTCCCACGCGGAGCGTGGGAACGATCCTGGATCACAACTCAGCTATAGACCCGGCCAAGGAGTTGCCGATGGCTTTCAAACTGATCGAGCACATCGCGCGTGATCTGATCCTGTGTGAAGCCCATCAGGTCGTAGTCCTGGCTGCCGTTGTGCAGGTACACCTCGGCGCGGTAGAAACGCTGGCGCGCTTCATCGGACTGAGCCGACTCGCTCGGGGTGGCCAGATAGCCGTCCAGGCTCACTTCGTAGACAAAAGGGTTGCCCTCTTCCATCTCGACCCGTACGCCCATGCAACGCTTGGACTTGCCCAGCAGCGTCTGCACTTCCAGGCCCTGGGCACGCATTTGCGCAGCGGCATCTTCCAGCGCCGGGCTGACGTGTTTGTCCATGAAGCGCTGCACCACCGACTGACTCGGTTGCAGATCCAGCTGGGTCAGACGCTCGCTGAAACCACGACGACCGCGTTCAGCCAGTTGCGCCTGCTCCTGTTCGATCTGCATGTCCTGACGCATCGCCTTGTGCAGGCCGAACATGAAGCACACCAGCACCACCGAGAACGGCAGACCGGCCAGCACCACCATGGTCTGCATGGCTTCGAAGTTACCGGCGAACAGCAGGCCGATGGTCACCAGGGTGATCACGACCGACCAGAAGATCCGCAGCCAGTGCGGGGCGTCTTCGTCGACGTTGCCGCCCTTGCAGGACAGGTTCGCCATCATCACCGCGCCGGAGTCGGCCGGAGTCAGGAACAGCACGAAACCAACGAAAATCGACACACCGATGACGACTTTCGACGCCGGGTAGTGTTCAAGCAGTTGATAGATCGCCATCGACGGCTGTTCCAGCGCCGTCTTGCCAAGTTCCACCGCGCCCTGGTTCATCACCAGATCCAGCGCCGAGTTACCGAAGATCGACAGCCACGCCAGGGTGAAACCCAGCGGAATCAACAACACGCCGGCCACCAGTTCACGCACGGTGCGACCACGGGAAATACGCGCGATGAACATGCCGACGAATGGGGCCCAGGAAATCCACCAGGCCCAGTAGAACAGAGTCCACAGGCCCAGCCAGCGGTCGGACTTCTCGCTGTCGCCTTCATAGACGTACAGGTCGAACGTCTTCATGACTACGCCATTGAGGTAGTCGCCGATGTTCTGCACGAAGCCGTTGAGCAGGTGCAGGGTCGGGCCGAACAGCAGGACGAAAATCAGCAGGCCGCTGAACAGGATGATGTTGAGGTTGGACAGACGACGGATGCCGTTTTCCACACCGGACACGGCAGCGATGGTCGCCACGGTGCTCATCACGATGATCACGATCAGCAGGTTGGTGTTGCTGTGTTCCATGCCGAACAGGTTTTCCAGACCCGAAGACACTTGCAGCGAGCCGATCCCCAGGTTGGTCACCAGACCCAGCAGGGTCACGAACATGCCGAAGCCGTCTACCGCATGACCGGCAGCGCCCTTGACCCAACGCTCGCCCACCAGCGGGTACAGTGCCGAACGCAGGGCCAGCGGCTGGTTATGACGGTAAGCGAAATAAGCCACGGCCAGACCGACCAGCGCGTAGATCGCCCAGCCGTGCAGGCCCCAGTGCAGGAAAGTCAGCTGAACAGCCTGACGCGCCGCCAGGTTGGTGGCCGATGCCCCTTCCGGCGGGTTGAAGTAGTGATCCAGCGGCTCGGAAGCGCCGAAGTACAACAGCGAAATACCGATACCCGACGAGAACAGCATCCCCGCCCAGGCGCCGTAGCTGAAGTCAGGGGTATCGTCCTTGCCACCCAGTTTGAGTTTGCCGTAGGAGGAAAACGCCAGGCCGACCACGAAAACGAGATAAGCGGCGATCACCACCATGTAGTACCAGCCGAAGCTGCGGGACAACCAGGCCTGAGCCACTCCCAGCATTCTGCCGGCCTCTTGCGGGGCGATGATCAGAATGGCGGTCAACAACAGAATCAGCGCGGTAGAGGTGTAGAACACCCAACCGTTGACCGTCACCTTCTCGGGCGGGGTCTTTATAAGCGAGGCAGAACTCATGGCACAAATGCTCCAGGCAGTGCGAGAGAAGAACACAAGGCAACACGGAACCCGACCAATCGGTTAGTTGGCAGCCGACCGGCGGGTGATATAAAGACACCCCGAAAAAAGCCCGAACCTGCAGAGATGGCACCGCGAATCGCCGTCGTGGCCGAGGCATGGACGTTCATCCGAAACCTGGCCTTGAGCGTCTTGCCCATTCAACACGTCCATCGAACGTCGAACCGCGCCTTGCCCCGCGCAGGTTTCGAGCATTTTCGGATGTCGGTTTATCGCCACTTACACGTAGGAAAAATCTGTAGGCAGCGACGATTTGTCGCAGATCTTATTCTTTGTTGATTGAACGTTCAATCAAAACAAAATAGACTGGCCCTCAATCCGCCAGGCGTTCATCGCCCGTCGGAAGGCCTAAGGAGATGTGCAAGATGCCCAAGGTCGGTATGCAACCCATCCGCCGCCAACAACTGATCGAAGCCACTTTGCAGGCGGTCGATCAGGTCGGAATGGGGGACGCCAGCATTGCGCTGATCGCCCGTTTGGCCGGTGTCTCGAATGGCATCATCAGTCACTACTTTCAGGACAAGAATGGCCTGATCGCCGCCACGATGCGGTATCTGATGAGCGTCCTCAGCGAGAACGTCACCGCGCGCCGTCAGGCGCTGGCAGACAGCAGCCCCCGGGCGCATCTGCAGGTGATCATCGAAGGCAACTTCGACGCCAGCCAGGTCAATGGCCCGGCAATGAAAACCTGGCTGGCCTTCTGGGCCACCAGCATGCACCAGCCGTCTTTGCACAGGTTGCAGCGGATCAACGATCACCGTCTGTATTCCAACCTGTGCTGCGAGTTCCGCCGTGTGTTGCCGCTCGAAGATGCGCGCACCGCCGCCCGTGGACTGGCAGCTCTGATCGACGGCTTGTGGTTGCGCGGCGCGCTGTCGGGAGACGCTTTCGACACTGCGCAGGCGCAACAGATCGCTTACGAATACATGGATTTCCAATTGGCCAAGCAGGTGAGCTAGAGCACAGAGAAAACGCTCGGCCCCCTGAACTGTCACCGACCAGCGATGCCACAGCTACATGGCTCACCCGGTGACCAACGCCAACCACTAATGCACTTGCGAGGACACTATGGCCCGTTTCGAACTGCAAAAACTCTACATCGATGGCGCGTACTCCGACGCCGGCAGCGATGCCACCTTCGAAGCCATCAACCCGGCTAACGGTGAAGTCCTCGCACACGTGCAACGTGCGACCAAGGAAGACGTCGAGCGTGCTGTGGTCAGCGCCGAAAAGGGCCAGAAAATCTGGGCCGCGATGACCGCCATGGAGCGTTCGCGCATCCTGCGTCGCGCCGTCGACATCCTGCGCGAGCGCAACGATGAACTGGCTGCCCTGGAAACCCTGGACACCGGTAAAGCCTTCTCCGAAACCAAGTACGTCGACATCGTCACCGGCGCCGACGTGCTGGAATACTACGCAGGCCTGGTGCCTGCCATCGAAGGCGAGCAGATCCCGCTGCGTGACACCTCGTTTGTCTACACCCGTCGCGAACCGCTGGGCGTTGTCGCCGGTATCGGCGCGTGGAACTACCCGATCCAGATCGCCCTGTGGAAATCCGCTCCAGCCCTGGCGGCCGGTAACGCGATGATCTTCAAGCCAAGCGAAGTCACCTCGCTGACCACCCTGAAACTGGCCGAGATCTACACCGAAGCCGGCGTTCCGAACGGCGTGTTCAACGTGCTGACCGGCAGCGGCCGTGAAGTCGGCACCTGGCTGACCGAGCACCCGCGCATCGAGAAAGTCTCCTTCACCGGCGGCACCGACACCGGCAAAAAGGTCATGGCCAGCGCTTCGGCTTCGTCGCTCAAAGACGTGACCATGGAGCTGGGCGGCAAGTCCCCGCTGATCATCTGCGACGACGCCGACCTGGATCGCGCCGCCGACACCGCCATGATGGCCAACTTCTACAGCTCCGGTCAGGTCTGCACCAACGGCACTCGCGTGTTCGTGCCGAGCCACCTGAAAGCCGCTTTCGAAGCCAAGATCGTCGAGCGCGTCGCCCGCATCCGCGTTGGCAACCCGGAAGATGAAAACACCAACTTCGGCCCGCTGGTCAGCTTCGCGCACATGGAAAACGTGCTGGGCTACATCGCCAAGGGTAAAGAAGAAGGCGCCCGCGTTCTGTGCGGCGGCGAGCGCATGACCGACGGCGAATTCGCCAAGGGCGCGTTCGTGGCTCCGACCGTGTTCACCGACTGCACCGACGACATGACCATCGTCCGTGAGGAAATCTTCGGCCCGGTGATGTCGATCCTGACCTACGAAACCGAAGAAGAAGTGATCCGTCGCGCCAACGACACCGACTTCGGCCTGGCCGCCGGTATCGTCACCCGCGACCTGAACCGCGCCCACCGCGTGATTCATCAACTGGAAGCCGGTATCTGCTGGATCAACGCCTGGGGCGAGTCCGACGCAAAAATGCCGGTTGGCGGTTACAAGCAGTCGGGCGTCGGCCGTGAGAACGGCATCAGCTCGCTGAACAACTTCACTCGCATCAAATCGGTACAGGTCGAACTGGGCGATTACGTCTCGGTGTTCTAAGACCCGAGTTCTGTATTGCTCGCGAGGCCACCTTCGCTGGCAAGCCAGCTCCCACAGGTCGGGTGTCGCCCACCCAATCTGTGGCAGCCCCGATCCCTGTGGGAGCGGGCTTGCCCGCGAATCGAGTGCAAAGCACTCGCCAGGCCTGACCTGACCAACTTTCAAAGAGGGTGCATGCAATGTCCCAAGAATTCGATTACATCATCGTCGGTGCCGGCTCTGCCGGTAACACCCTGGCGACCCGCCTGACTGAAGACGAAGGCGTCACCGTCCTGCTGCTCGAAGCCGGCGGCCCGGACTACCGTCTCGACTTCCGCACGCAAATGCCGGCCGCTCTGGCCTTCCCGCTGCAAGGTCGTCGCTACAACTGGGCGTACGAAACCGATCCAGAGCCACACATGGACGGTCGCCGGATGGAATGCGGTCGCGGCAAGGGCCTCGGCGGTTCCTCGCTGATCAACGGCATGTGCTACATCCGCGGCAACGCGATGGACTACGACGGCTGGGCGAAACTGCCAGGCCTGGAAGACTGGACCTACCTCGATTGCCTGCCGTACTTCCGTAAAGCGGAAACCCGCGACATCGGCCCGAACGACTACCACGGTGGCGACGGTCCGGTCAGCGTGACCACGCCGAAGGCAGGCAACAACCCGCTGTTCCACGCGATGGTTGAAGCTGGCGTACAGGCCGGTTACCCGCGCACCGAAGACTTGAACGGCTACCAGCAGGAAGGTTTCGGCCCGATGGACCGCACCGTGACGCCGAACGGCCGTCGTGCTTCCACCGCCCGGGGTTACCTGGACGTGGCCAAAAAGCGTTCGACCCTGACCATCGTCACTCACGCCCTGACTGACAAGGTTCTGTTCGAAGGCAAACGTGCCGTTGGCGTGCGTTACCTGGTCGGCGCTGCCGAAGAGCGCGTTGAAGCCCGTGCCCGCAAGGAAGTCATCGTCTGCTCCGGCGCGATCGCTTCGCCGCAACTGCTGCAACGCTCCGGTGTCGGCCCGGCGAAACTGCTGGAAAGCCTCGACATCCCGGTCGTTCACGATCTGCCGGGCGTCGGCGAAAACCTGCAGGATCACCTCGAGCTGTACCTGCAATACGCCTGCACCCAACCGGTTTCGCTGTACCCGTCGCTGCTCTGGTACAACCAGCCGGCCATCGGTGCCGAGTGGCTGTTCAACGGCACCGGCATCGGCGCCAGCAACCAGTTCGAAGCCGGCGGTTTCATCCGCACCCGTCCGGAATTCGAATGGCCGAATATCCAGTACCACTTCCTGCCGGTGGCGATTAACTACAACGGCAGCAACGGTGTGAAAGAGCACGGTTTCCAGGCGCACATGGGTTCCATGCGTTCGCCGAGCCGCGGTCGCGTCCAGGTCAAATCCAAGGATCCGCGCCAGCACCCGAGCATCCTGTTCAACTACATGGCCACCGAGCAGGACTGGCAGGAATTCCGTGACGGCATCCGCCTGACCCGTGAAATCATGCAACAGCCTGCACTGGACGCCTTCCGTGGCCGCGAAATCAGCCCGGGCATCGAAGTGCAAACCGATGAGCAGCTGGACAAGTTCATCCGCGAGCACGCCGAAACCGCGTTCCACCCATCCTGCTCGTGCAAGATGGGCACCGACGAGATGGCCGTAGTGGACGGCCAGGGCCGCGTGCATGGCATGCAGGGTCTGCGTGTGGTCGATGCTTCGATCATGCCGATCATCACCACCGGCAACCTGAATGCGCCGACGATCATGATGGCCGAGAAAATCGCCGACAAGATCCGTGGTCGTCAGCCACTGCCGCGCAGCAAGGCGCCGTACTACGTCGCTGGCGATGCGCCGGTGAAAGGCAAGCCGATGCGTGAAGTGAGCACTGTTGCTCAGTAAGCCGTAACACTCCCCCTTGATCGCTTCCACGTTTTGCGTGGGAGCGATCAGCTGTTTCCTACACCCCCTCTTCACTTGATCCTACCCCCTCGCAGGCCTACTCTAGTCCTCGCCCAATCGTTTCACCCCCCTCCCCGCCGCATCCGCTGCGCCGCTGCTCCCATGACAAGGAGGTTCCCTGATGTTCGATTTCCACCCCCAGCTCAAGCAGCGCTTCGCTGCCTTGCGCACGGGCGCCGAGTTCTTTTCCTTGAGGTATGTCCGCGAGTCCGGCCAGTACCTGTTGGTGCGCAAGAACGTCGCCGAACCGCCGAGCCTGAGCCGCGATGAAGGCGCGATGCTCACCGTCCGGGTCAACGGCGTCGAAGCCTATGCCGCGACCAATGACCTGTCGCAACAAGGCCTGCAAGCCGCCCTCGAGCGCGCCGAACAACAGGCCCGACGGATCAAGCCGCACGCCCTGCTCGACCTGAGCCAGCAGCCGGTGTCCAGCGACCGCGCCGACTACTTTTCACCCAATCTCGAACAACCCTTTCCGTCCCTGAGCGAATGCTTCGAGCTGCTCGGCGCGGAATCCGCCTCGGTGCCAAAGGATGAGCGCCTGGTGAATTGGCAAGTGAGCATCGGCATCACCCACGTCGAACAGATCTACCTGAGCAGCGCCGGCGCCGAATTGCGTCAGGCCCAGCGTTTCGTCTACCCGGGCCTGGACGTCACCGCCTACGACGGCAGCGACAGCCAGACCCGCAGCCTCGGCCGCGAGAACTTCGGCCAGCAGGGCGGCGCTGACGTGATCAGCCGTTGCGGCCTGATTGGCGCCGGCCCGCAAGTCGCCGATCAGGCACTGCAACTGCTGCTCGCGCCGAACACCCCGCAAGGCCCTCGCGACCTGCTGCTGATGCCCGACCAGATGATGTTGCAGATCCACGAATCCATCGGCCACCCGCTGGAGCTCGACCGGATCCTCGGCGACGAGCGCAATTACGCCGGCACCAGTTTCGTCAAAGCCTCGGATTTCGGCAGCCTGCAATACGGCTCGAAACTGCTCAACGTGACGTTCGATCCGGGCATTCCCGAAGAACTGGCGAGTTACGGTCACGATGACGACGGCTCCAGGGCCAGCAAGCAATTCCTGATTCGCGAAGGCCTGCTGGTCCGGCCGTTGGGCGGTGCCTTGTCGCAGTTCCGCGCGGGTCTGGACGGCGTCGCCAACAGCCGCGCCTGCGGCTGGAACCGACCGCCGATCGACCGCATGGCCAACCTCAACATCGAGCCGGGCGACCAGCCGCTGGAGCAACTGATCGGCGGTATCGAAAACGGCATCCTGATGAGCACCAACCGTTCCTGGTCGATCGACGATGCACGCAACAAATTCCAGTTCGGCTGCGAATGGGGCCAGTTGATCGAAAACGGCGAACTCAAGGGCGTCGTGAAGAATCCGAACTACCGGGGCATTTCCGCGCATTTCTGGAAGAGCCTGCGCGCCGTCGGCAACGCCGGCACCACCCAGGTGCTGGGCACGCCGAACTGCGGCAAGGGCGAACCGAACCAGGTGATCCGCGTCGGCCATGCGTCACCGGCCTGCGTGTTCAGCAATGTTGATGTGTTTGGGGGAGACGCCTGATGAGTATTTCCAAGAACCCGTCCGAGGCGTTCAAGGTGCTGGTCGACTGGCTGCGCGATGCCGTGCGCGAGCCGGAACAGTTCACCCTGAGTTATGACGCCGAATCCTCGGCCTTCGTGCGCTTCAACCACGCCAAGGTGCGTCAGGCCGGGCAAGTCCAGCAAGCCGGTATCGGCCTGAAACTGATCGACGACGGTCGTCATGCCGACCTGCACATCACGCTGTCCGGTGAGCAGGCCACCGATCTGCAACGCCTCGCCGAAGGCTTGCAGCAACTGCGCGAAACCCTGCCGTTGCTGCCGCAGGATCCGTACCTGTTGCTCAACCACAACAGCTGGCAGAGCAAGAACGTGCAGGAACATCCGCTGCCGGACACCGAGCAGGTGGTGGCTGAAATTGCCCAGGCGGCCGAAGGTCTGGATCTGGTCGGCTTCTACGCTGCCGGCCCGATCAGCCGCGGTTTCGCCAGTTCTTCCGGCGCATTCGGCTGGCATCAGGCCAACAGCTTCAACTTCGACTTCAGCCTGTTCCACGAAAACGGCGAAGCGGTGAAGGCCAGCTACGCCGGGCACGACTGGAACAGCGAAGACTTCGCCAAACGCATCCAGCAGGCCCGCGAGCAACTCGAGTTTCTGGGGCGACCGCTGCGCACCTTGCCGCCCGGTCAATACCGCGCCTATCTGGCGCCGGCGGCCCTGGAAGAAATCATGGGCATGTTGTGCTGGGGCGGTTTTTCGGCGCAGTCGATTGCCAGCAAGAGCAGCCCGTTGCAGAAGCTGTATGCCGGCGATCAAGCGTTCAGTCCGCTGGTGTCCCTGGACGAAAAAGTCAGCGACTCGCTGAGCCCGGCGTTCTCCGGCGAAGGTTACCCGCGCAGCGATCTGCGGTTGATCATCGAAGGCAAGGCAGGTGATCAATTGGTCGGTTCGCGCAGTGCTGCCGAATACGGGCTGACGGCCAACGGCGCCGGTGGTGGCGAATCGCCGAGCGCGCTGAACATGGGTGCCGGTGATCTGCCGCAGGCCGAGATCCTCAAGCAGTTGGGCACCGGTTTGTACATCAGCAACCTGTGGTACCTGAACTTCTCCGATCAACCGGCGGCGCGACTGACCGGCATGACCCGGTTTGCCACGTTCTGGGTCGAGAACGGAGAGATTCAGGCGCCGGTCAGCACCATGCGTTTCGACGACAGCGCCTACAGCCTGCTGGGTTCGCAGCTGGAAGCATTGACCGCCGAGCGGGAATTGCTGCTGTCGGCGAGCACTTACAGCCAGCGCAATACCTCGTCGGCACTGTTGCCGGGGGCGCTGGTGAGCCGATTGACCCTGACTCTCTAACCTTCCGACCTGATCGTTCCCACGCTCTGCGTGGGAATGCAGCCCGGGACGCTCCGCGTCCCAGCCAAAAGCGGACGCAGAGCGTCCATGGCGGCGTTCCCACGCAGAGCGTGGGAACGATCATCTTCCAGACAACAAGAGGTTCCATGCCCAACCGCCCGCCACTCGACGCCATCACCGCCCGCTGGTTGCCGTGGGTCGTCGCCATCGCTTTCTTCATGCAGTCCCTCGACGGCACCATCCTCAACACCGCCCTGCCGGCCATGGCTCGGGACCTGGCCGAAGACCCGTTGCGCATGCAGGGCGTGATCATCGCCTACATGCTCACCGTGGCCCTGCTGATTCCGGCCTCGGGCTGGATCGCCGACCGCTTCGGCACCAAGAAAATCTTCTTCGGCGCGATCCTGCTGTTCAGCCTCGGCTCGCTGCTCTGCGCCTTGTCGAGCAGCCTGAGCATGCTGATCGGCGCACGCGTGATCCAGGGCCTCGGCGGTGCGCTGATGCTGCCGGTCGGACGCTTGGTGGTGCTGCGCGCCTACCCGCGTTCGGAACTGGTGCGGATCATGGGCTTCATCACCATTCCCGGCCTGCTCGGTCCGCTGATCGGCCCGACCATGGGCGGCTGGATGGTGGAATACCTGACGTGGCACTGGATCTTCCTGATCAACCTGCCGGTCGGCGTCATCGGTTGCTATGCGGTATGGAAATTCATCCCCGACCTGCGCGGCACCGAGCGCACGCGCTTCGACAGTCTGGGATTTCTGCTGTTCGGTGCGGCGATGGTGCTGATCACCATCGCCATGGAAGGCCTCGGCGAACTGCACCTGCCGCACTTGCGGGTGATGTTGCTGCTGTTCGGCGGCATGGCGTGTCTGGCGGCGTACTGGTTACGCGCCGGGCACATTGAAAACCCTTTGTTCGCGCCGTCGCTGTTCAAGACCCGCACCTTCGCCGTCGGCATTCTCGGCAACCTGTTCGCTCGCCTTGGCAGCGGCGCCCTGCCGTTTCTGGTGCCGTTGCTGCTGCAAGTGGCGCTGGGTTATTCGCCGTCCCAGGCCGGGATGAGCATGTTGCCTTTGGCCGCAGCCGCGATGGTCGCCAAGTGGGGCGCGCGACCGCTGATCGAACGTCTGGGCTATCGCATCGTGCTGACCGGCAACACCCTGCTTCTGGGAATCATGCTGGCGAGCATGGGTCTGGTCAGCGAGCAGACGCCGTACTGGCTGCTGCTATGCCTGCTGGCGATTCTGGGGGCGATCAACTCGCTGCAATTCACCGCCATGAACACCGTGACCCTGATCGATCTCGACGACGCCAGCGCCAGCAGCGGCAACAGTTTGCTGTCGGTGGTGGCGCAGTTGTCGCTGAGCCTGGGCGTGGCCTGCGCCGGTGCGTTGCTCGGCGGCTTTACGGCACAAGTCGGCAATGACGGCGTTGAGACCGTGTTGGGCGCATTTCAGCTAACGTTCGTGACCGTGGGGATCATGGCGATGCTGGCCGCGACGATTTTCTCGCAGCTATCGAAAGAGGACGGACGGCGTACCAAACGCCGTGAGGAACATATCGAGCATTGACCGGGGTCCGCGTGGCGAGGGAACCGGCCCTCGTCACAGGCTTTGCGTTCGTCCAGAACTTTCGAGGAAAGTGGCCAGAGGCTGCTACACTGCGCGACATTTTGTTTTGCAGGCCAGTCCCGTGACCACCATCGCCACCGCTTTTAATACTTTGCCGCTGTCCGCCGCCATGCTGGCTAACCTCGACTCCCTCGGTTATGCCCAGATGACGCCGATCCAGGCGCAGAGCTTGCCGGTGATCCTCAAGGGGATGGACCTGATCGCCCAGGCCAAGACCGGCAGCGGCAAGACCGCCGCGTTCGGTATCGGCCTGCTGAACCCGATCAATCCGCGCTACTTCGGTTGCCAGGCGCTGGTGATTTGCCCGACTCGCGAACTGGCCGACCAGGTCGCCAAGGAAATCCGTCGTCTGGCCCGTGCCGAAGACAACATCAAGGTCCTGACCCTGTGCGGCGGCGTGTCCTTCGGCCCGCAGATCGGCTCGCTGGAGCACGGCGCGCACATCATCGTCGGCACGCCGGGCCGCATCCAGCAGCACCTGCGCAAGGGTTCGCTGGTCCTCGACGGCCTGAACACGCTGATCCTCGACGAAGCCGACCGAATGCTCGACATGGGTTTCTACGACGCCATCGAAGACATCATCGAGCAGACCCCGGCCCGCCGTCAGACCCTGTTGTTCTCGGCCACCTATCCGGTGGGCATCAAGCAACTGGCGTCGAAGTTCATGCGTGACCCGCAAACGGTCAAGGCCGAAGCGTTCCACGACGACACCCAGATCGAACAGCGCTTCTACGAGATTTCCCCGGAAGAACGCATGAGTGCGGTGACCAAGGTTCTGCACCACTTCCGCCCGGCCTCCACCGTGGCCTTCTGCTTCACCAAGCAGCAAGTGCAGGAAACCGTCGATCATCTGACCTCCAAAGGCATTTCCGCCGTCGGCCTGCACGGTGATCTGGAACAGCGTGACCGCGATCAGGTGCTGGCGATGTTCGCCAATCGCAGCACCTCGGTGCTGGTGGCTACCGACGTCGCCGCCCGCGGCCTGGACATCGATTCGCTGGACATGGTGATCAACGTCGAGCTGGCCCGCGATTCGGAAATCCACATTCACCGCGTCGGCCGTACCGGTCGTGCCGGCGAGAAAGGCATCGCGGTCAGCCTGGTGGCGCCGTCCGAAGCGCACCGCGCGCAAGCCATCGAACAATTGCAGAAAACCCCGCTGAACTGGGATCAGTTGGACAACCTCAAGTCCCAGGGCGGTGCCCCGCTGCAACCGCCGATGAGCACGCTGTGCATCGCTGGCGGGCGCAAGGACAAAGTGCGTCCGGGCGACATTCTCGGCGCACTGACCGGCGAAGCCGGCATTCCGGGCGCTCAGGTCGGCAAGATCGCGATCTTCGATTTCCAGTCTTACGTGGCGGTTGAACGCACCGTGGTCATGCAGGCGCTGCAGCGTTTGAACAACGGCAAGATCAAGGGCCGTTCGCTGCGCGTTCGGGTTTTGTAAGAACGCTTAAATGATCGTTCCCACGCTCCGCGTGGGAATGCCGCCATGGACGCTCTGCGTCCGCTTTTAAATCGTGACGCGGAGCGTCACAGGATGCTTTCCCACGCAGAGCGTGGGAACGATCTGCGTGGTCATTGTGTGAGGACACCGTTTTGCGCTCTACCGAAGTCGTGATCATTGGCGCTGGCGCCGCAGGGTTGATGTGTGCACTGACAGCCGCCGGGCGCGGACGTCAGGTATTGCTGCTCGACCACGCGAACAAGGCGGGCAAGAAAATCCTGATGTCCGGCGGTGGGCGCTGCAACTTCACCAACATGTACACCGAACCGAGCAATTTCCTCTCGCAGAATTCGCACTTCTGCAAATCCGCGCTGGCCCGCTACACCCAGTGGGATTTCATCGGCATGGTCGCCAAGCACGGCGTGCCGTATCACGAGAAGAAACTCGGTCAGCTGTTCTGTGATAACAAATCCAGCGACATCCTCGGCATGCTCCTGGACGAATGCGATCAGGTCGGCGTCAACCTGCACCTCGAAACCTCGATCCAGACCATCGAAAAGGTTGAAGGCGGTTACCTGCTCGACACCACACTCGGCCAGATCCAGTGCCAGTCGCTGGTGATCGCCACTGGCGGGCTGTCGATCCCGACGCTGGGCGCCACCGGTTTCGGTTACCAGGTCGCCAAACAGTTCGGCCACGAGCTGCTGCCGACCCGCGCCGGGCTGGTGCCGTTCACCATCACCGATCAGCTCAAGGAGTTGTGCACCGAGCTGTCCGGCACCTCGGTGGATTGTCTGGTCAGCTGCAACGACCAGAGCTTTCGCGAGAACATCCTGTTCACTCACCGTGGCCTCAGCGGCCCGGCAATTCTGCAGATTTCCTCGTTCTGGGAGCCGGGCGACACAGTCGAGATCAACCTGCTGCCCGATCACGACGCCGCAAGCTGGCTGCAACAGCAGACCGCCGAGCGTCCGAACAGCGAACTGAAAACCCTGCTCGGCGAAATCTTCACCAAGAAGATGGCCAACCTGCTGGCGGACAACTGGTTCGTCTCCAAACCGATGAAGCAGTACACCCACGCCGAACTGGCGGACATCGCGCAGAAACTCGGCAGCTGGAAAGTCGTCCCGGCCGGCACCGAAGGCTACCGCACCGCCGAGGTAACGCTGGGTGGCGTCGACACCCGCGAAGTCTCGTCCAAGACCATGGAATCGCTGAAAAGCCCGGGCCTGTACTTCGTTGGCGAAGTGCTGGATGTCACCGGGCATCTGGGCGGATTCAACTTCCAGTGGGCCTGGGCCTCTGGCTACGCCGCCGCGCAGTACGTCTGATCCAAAGCCATATACAAAACCCTGTGGGAGCGAGCTCGCTCCCACAGTGGTATGTGGTGCATGAAAGGAACACTTTTTGCTGTCAGATGTGATCGGCGCCATTGCGTCGGCGTCATTACTGGCTCAATTTAGCGGCATCGCCTCGGAAGGCCTTCGCACTTCATGTCCTCGACCTCGTTTCGTCAGTCTTTGCGGCGCCTGTGGGCGCTGGATAAATTCAGCTACAGCGTGCGGGTGTTCATCGCCCTGACCGGCAGCATGGCGCTGTGCTGGTATCAGGATGAAATGGGGCTGCTGATTCCGCTGTTCCTGGGGATCATCGCCAGCGCCCTGGCCGAGACCGACGACAGTTGGCAGGGCCGCCTCAACGCGCTGGCGGTGACGCTGGTGTGTTTCAGCGTCGCGGCGCTGTCCGTGGAATTGCTGTTTCCCTACCCCATCGTTTTCGTCATTGCGCTGGCACTGGCCAGTTTCGGCCTGACCATGCTCGGTGCGCTCGGCGAGCGTTATGGCGCGATTGCTTCGGCGACCCTGATTCTTTCCGTCTACACCATGATCGGCGTGGATCAGCGCGGTGGCGCGGTCACGGATTTCTGGCATGAGCCGATGCTGCTGGTGGCCGGCGCCGCGTGGTACGGCCTGCTGTCGGTGCTGTGGCAGGCGATGTTTTCCAACCAGCCGGTGCAACAGAGCCTGGCGCGGCTGTTCCGTGAACTGGGCTTTTACCTGAAGCTGAAAGCCTCGCTGTTCGAGCCGATCCGTCAGCTGGACGTCGAAGCGCGGCGCCTGGAACTGGCCCAACAAAACGGTCGGGTGGTCGCAGCGCTGAACAGCGCCAAGGAAATCATCCTGCACCGGGTCGGCAACGGTCGGCCCGGCTCGAAAGTCAGCCGTTACCTGAAGCTGTACTTCCTGGCGCAAGACATTCACGAACGCGCCAGTTCTTCGCACTATCCCTACAACGCCCTGGCCGATGCGTTTTTTCACAGCGATGTCCTGTTCCGCTGCCAGCGCCTGCTGCGCCAGCAAGGCAAGGTCTGTCGGGCGCTGGCCGAATCGATCCAGATGCGCCAGCCATTCATTTACGACGCGAGTTTCGCCGAAGCCCTGAGCGACCTGCACGCTTCCCTCGAACACCTGCGCATCCAGAGCAACCCGGCCTGGCGCGGACTCCTGCGTTCGTTGCGCGCACTCGCCGCCAACCTCGGCACCCTCGACCGGTTGCTCAGCGACGCGAGCAACCCCGATGCGCTGGCGGATGCCACCGACAGCAGCCTGCTCGACCGCTCGCCGCGCAACTTAAAGGATGTGTGGATTCGTCTGCGCACGCAGCTGACGCCGACCTCGCTGCTGTTCCGTCACGCCCTGCGCTTGCCGCTGGCACTGAGCATCGGCTACGGCATGGTGCACCTGATCCACCCGTCGCAGGGTTACTGGATCATCCTCACCACGCTGTTTGTCTGCCAGCCGAACTATGGCGCGACCCGGCGCAAACTCGGCCAGCGGATTTTCGGCACGGCGATCGGCCTGACGATTGCCTGGGCGCTGTTCGATCTGTTCCCGAGCCCGCTGGTGCAATCGTGCTTCGCCATCGCCGCCGGCGTGGTGTTCTTTACCAACCGCACCACCCGCTACACCGTGGCGACCGCCGCGATCACGATCATGGTGCTGTTCTGCTTCAACCAGGTCGGTGACGGCTATGGTCTGTTTGTGCCAAGACTGTTCGACACCTTGCTCGGCAGCCTGATTGCCGGGCTTGCGGTGTTCCTGTTCCTGCCGGACTGGCAGGGTCGGCGCCTGAACAAGGTGCTGGCCAACACCCTCACCTGCAACAGCATTTACCTGCGCCAGATCATGCAGCAATACGCCGCCGGCAAGAGCGACGACCTCGCCTATCGACTGGCCCGGCGCAACGCGCACAACGCCGACGCGGCACTCTCCACGACGCTGGCGAACATGCTGATGGAGCCGGGGCATTTCCGGAAGGAAGCCGACGTCGGTTTCCGCTTCCTGGTGCTGTCGCACACCTTGCTCAGCTATCTGTCAGGGCTTGGCGCACACCGGGAAACCCAACTGCCGGCCGAGGTGCGTGAGCATCTGATCGATGGTGCGGGAGTGAAACTGGCCAGCAGCATCGACGAGATCGCCCAGGGCCTGGCGAGCAAAACGCCGATCGCGATCCAGAGCGATGAGGAAGAGGCGCTGGCCAATGAGCTTGAGCAAATGGCAGACGAGATCGACGAAGGCCAGCGACTGGTGCAGACGCAACTGGCGTTGATCTGCCGCCAGCTTGGCCCGTTGCGCACGCTGGCGGCGCACCTGATCAAAGACACAGCCGAAGACTGAGTTGGCCGCACAGGCCTCATCGCTGGCAAGCCAGCTCCCACAGTGTCGGTGTGGTACACAAAATATGTGAACTGCCGCTGTACCTGTGGGAGCGGGCTTGCCCGCGAAGAGGCCCGTTCGTGCACTAAAAATCTTTCAGGCTACATTCCGTGTTGCCTGAGCAGCTTGTCATAGCTGCCATCGGCCTTCATCGACGCAATCGCCTTGTCGAACCCGGCCACGATCTGTTCGTGCTGCGGGTTCTTCAGGCTGACCAGAATGTGCAGGCTGTTCTCGCTCAGCGGCTTGGGCAGAAACTCCACTGCGTTGCGTACTTTCGGTGACTCCCGAGCCAGGTAATAGCGGGCGACGTATTCGTCTTCCAGGGTCAGCTTGACCCGGTCCGCCGCCAGCATGCGCACGGCCATCGCGAAGTTATGCACAGGGACTTTCTGTAACGCGGCGTCGGCATCGAACGGCGCCGAATAGGCGTAGCCGCGCACGACCGCAATCGGATAGGTGTGCAATTCCTGCAGGTTGTTGTATTCGATGGGCGAGTCTTTGCGCTTGAGAAAACGCACGCGATTGAGCAGATACTCGGCAGAAAACTGCCCCAGCTTCGTGCGCTCGTCGTTGTACCAGGCGTTGACCAGCACGTCGTAACGCCCTTCGCCAACCCCCATCAACGCCCGCGCCCAGGGCACCTGCTCATAGGCGCTGGCATAACCGGCACGAGCCAGGGCCGTGCTGACGATATCGGTCGCCAGCCCACCGTTGACCAGCGTGTCATCGGTAAAAGGCGGCCAGACGTCGAATACCAGACGCAGTTTCTCCGCTGCAGCGCTTTGACCCAGCAACAGCAACCCGATCAAAGCAAAGGCTCGATGCAATCGCGGCATGCTTGAAAATCCTTAGCGGGCGGGCCGCCCGGCGTGTTTTCAGTCAAAACCCCAAGGCCCGTTACCGGCGAATCCCAGGCCCTAACATTAGCTCATTGAAGCCATCGCACAGCGCTTCCCAGCAGATTACACAAAGTACGGCGGACCGCGATATTGGAATGATGGCATTTTGGCCTTTGTCACAGATTTCTCAGCCATACAGACTTATTTCGGCGCTGCGCTTAGTATCGGGCGACGTAGTTCAAGGAATCGGAAGATGACAATCGAGTGGGTCTGCAAACATCACAGCGATCTGGGACTGGAGCAGCTGTACGCCATTTTGAAATTGCGCTCGGAAGTGTTCGTGGTCGAACAGCGTTGCGCGTACCTGGATCCGGACGGACAGGATCTGGACGGTGACACCTGCCATTTGATGGGCTGGGACGGTAATCAACTGGTGGCGTACCTGCGCCTGCTGGACCCGGAATCCCAGGGCGGCGACGTGGTGATCGGCCGCGTGCTCACGGCGCCGGCCGGGCGTGGCAAGGGGTTGGGCCATGAAATGATGGAACAGGCGCTGAAACAGGCCGAGAAGCGTTGGCCTGAAGTGCCGATCTACCTGTCGGCCCAGGCGCACTTGCAGGGGTATTACGGGCGGTACGGTTTTGTGGTGGCGGGTGAGGAATATCTGGAGGATGACATTCCGCACATAGGAATGCGTCGGTCTTGAGATTTCCCCTTCGCGGGCTTGCCCGCGAAGGGACTACATCGGTCAGGGATACTCGAGAACAGCCTTGATCTGCCGCAAATTGCGCTCGATCCACCCCCGATCAATCGCCCCCCACTCCCGAATCCGATAACGCCCCGCATGATTGCGCGCGCCCTCTTCCTGTTCGAACTCGCAGACGATATCCAGATCCGCCAGCGCCGCAATGGTGTCCTGCGCCGTACGCCGGGGCATGCCGGTGATCTCGGTCAGCGCCGGCACGCTGCTGGCCAGGCCGCTGTCGATCAGGTACGCCACGTACAAGCGCCGGTAGAAACTGCTCTTGGTCTTGCTTACGTCCATGCATGCGCTCCGGTGTTTGATGTCTTATTGCATGTCCAGCCACGTCAGGTACACCCGCAGATCGAACTCGATCTGGTGATAGCCCGGCAGCATGTGCTCACATAATTTATAGAACGCCTTGTTGTGATCCGACTCCTTGAAGTGCGCCAGTTCGTGCACGACGATCATCTTCAAAAACTCAGGCGCGGCGTCCTTGAACAGCGAGGCGATGCGGATCTCTTTCTTGGCCTTGAGCTTGCCGCCCTGCACCCGCGAGACCGTGGTGTGCAGGCCGAGGGCGCGGTGGGTCAGGTCGAGGCGGTTGTCGAACAGCACCTTGTCGATGGCCGGGGCGTTGCGCAGGTATTCCTGCTTCAAGTCCAGCGCGTAACCGTACAACGCCTTGTCGCTCTGCACGTCGTGACGGCCCGGATAGCGTTGGCTCAGGTAATCACCAAGGCGGTTGTCAGCGATCAATTGGCGCACCTGATCCTGCAGATTCGCGGGATAGGCCTGGAGGTATTTCAACGCAGTCATGGGGCGGCACAGATCATGAAAAGGCCGCCAGTGTAGCGAATTCAACCGGCCAACGCGCTCCAGTCGAACGGCTCGGTAAAGCGTGCGGTGTCCTCGGCGACCAACGGCCGCGCCACCAAAAACCCTTGCACATACTCACAACCATGAGCTTGCAGCCACTGATATTGCTCGACGGTTTCCACGCCTTCGGCAATCACCAGCAAGCCGTATTCCTTGCACAAGTCTATGACCGTGCGCACCAGCGAGGCGTCGCGGGACGAGTTCGGCAATCGGGCGATCAGGTGGCGATCGAGCTTGAGGGTGTCCAGCTCCAGATCGCGCAAGTGCGACAGCGAGCAAGACCCGGAACCGAAATCGTCCAGCGCCACCCGCACCCCGAGATTACGCAGCAGCTTCAGCTGTTTGCGGGTCTCGTCCGGGTTGATCGTCAGCGCCTCTTCGGTCACTTCCACTTCCATCTGGTGCGGCTGCAAACCATGGCGCTCCAGCACCTGACGCAATTCGGTGACCAGATTAGGCAGGCCGAACTGGGTGTTGCTCAGGCTCACGCCGATCACCAGATCTCCTGAGAACTCGGCCTCCCACGCCTTACGCTGCCCGGCGCTGCGATGATAGATCCAGCTGCCGAGCCGGCTGATCAGCGTCGCCTCTTCCAGCAACGGCAGGAACAACCCCGGCGGCACGTCGCCGACGCTCGGGTGCTGCCAGCGCAGCAACGCCTCGAAACCGCGAATCCGGCCATCGCCAATCGCCACCTGCGGCTGGTACACCAGATTGAAATCGCGGTTTTCGATGGCGTTGCGCACGCTCTCTTCCAGCATCAGCCGCGAGCGCGCGCGGCCGTTCATTTCATGATCGTAAAAGCGATATTGCTGACGCCCGGCACGCTTGGCCTCGTACATGGCGATGTCCGAGGCGCGCATCAAACCGTCGAGGTTGTTGCCGCAATCCGGGTAGGTGGCGATGCCGATGCTCGCACCCAAAGCAATATCGAGGCCTTCGATCTGCTGACAGATCGACACCCGCTCGATGAGTTTCTCGGCGATCTTCGCCGCTTGTTCGGGGAATTCCAGATCCAGCAGCGCGGTGAATTCATCGCCACCCATCCGCGCCAGAATGTCGAACGGCCGCAGGCAGGCTTTCAGTTGTTCGGAGACCCAGCGCAACACCCGGTCCCCGGCATCATGCCCGAGGGAATCGTTGACCCTTTTGAAGCCGTCGAGATCGAGGTACATCAGCACCCAGCTGCTGTCCGCGCGCTCGCCGCGCAGCAACAGGTTTTCCACAGTCTGGTAGAAACCCCGACGATTGAGCAGCCCGGTCAGCGGATCAGTGACCGCTTGAAATTCCAGCTGTTGATGCAGATGGCGCACCACCGACATGTCCAGGACCGTCACCACCATCGCGTGCTGTTCACTCGGCAACGCTGCGCAAGACAAGGCCACCGGCACCTGCTGGCCTGGTGCGGTACGCAGCAACGCGTCGTGTAAGCGCAACGTCTCGCCGCGTTTGTAACTGGCATAAAACTCGGAATCGACCCACAGCGGAATGTGCGGTTTCTGCAGGAAATCGAGAAACTCCTGCCCTTCCAATTCCTTTACCGGTGCATTGAGCAGCCGGGAAATCGCCGGGTTGGCGAAGCGGATCAGACCCTCCTCGCCCAGTACCAGAATCCCTTCGGCAGCGTTATCCAGCACCGACGCATTGAAGGCCCGCGCCGACTCCAGATCCTGACTCAGGCGCTGCAACGCCCGGCGATTGCGTTGATGTTCCAGCAACGCCTGGACTTTGGGTTTGAGAATCTGCGGATCGAACGGTTTGAACAGGTAATCCACCGCACCGCTGGCATAGCCCTTGATCACGGCGTCCTGGGACTGCTCGTTGGCGGTGAGGAAAATGATCGGGGTCAGGCGCGTGCGCTGGCTGCCGCGCATCAGACGCGCGACTTCAAAACCGTCCATGCCCGGCATCTGCACATCCAGCAGCACCAGATCGACGTCGTGTTCGAGCAGCAAACTGAGGGCTTCGAAACCGGAAGCTGCGGTCATAACCTGCCAGTCCTGGCGCTGCAACAATGCGCGCATGCTGATCAGATTTTCAGGGTAATCATCAACGATCAAAAGGACTGAGCTGCCTTCACCTGGCTGGGGTTGCGCGCATTCCATGCTGCTTCTCTTGTCGGGACATCTTGTGTCGGGGCATCTCGGATCAGTGTTCCGGCGTTTTCTCGTGAAAACCGTACAGTCACTGAGCGTTCACTCTAGTCCGGGATCTGTAAAAGCAATAGCTGTCATCCAGCCATCATTTAACCAAACCGATAGGCAGCCGACTAACGGTCACCGCTGAAGCCCTCGAAAACCGGGAAACATGGCATTTCGACAGGTTGTTGACGCCAATCATCCGCCAGACGGCCGTTAACAAAAAATCCCACTACGCTTATAAAGGCCGCCCCAAGAACCGCGGGCTAGAGCATCTGGCACGCGCGTACAACTGCAACAGAGTGGAAGAACCGACATGATCGACCTCGCAACCTGGAACCTCAGCGTTCCCGTTGGCAGCCCGCCCTACACCGTCGAAACCTCCAGACTGGTGAACGGCTTCAAGGATCAGTACTTCCATTCCGACACCGGCACCCTGTTCTTCTGGTCCCCGGTGACCGGCTCGAAAACCGAAAACGCCATCTACCCGCGTACCGAACTTCGTGAAACCTACAGCAACGGCACCCTGCGCAACTGGTATTACCCGGACGCCGACAACCTGCTGCGCGCGACCCTCTCGGTCAACAAGGTGCCCAGCTCCGGCAAGATCGTCATCGGGCAGATCCATGCCTATGAAAGCCAGAAGCCGATGCTCAAGCTTGAGTACCAATACAAAGACAAAACCGAGACCGGCAACCTGGTGATCAAACTGCGCACCCATCCGGATCAGGACGAAAGCCGCGTCATCACCCTCGCCACCGGGATCAAACTCAATCGCGAGTTCAACTACCTCATTCACCTGAGCCCCGGCGGCGCGCTGGGCGTGAGTGCGGCCGGGTATCAGTGGGATTCGCAGATCAGCGCGACGTGGCGTAACAAACCGTTGTATTTCAAGGCCGGCGTGTATGTGCAGGACAACACCGGGTACACCAGCGAGGGCGGGCAGGTGACGTTCAGCAAGCTGGATATCGATCACAATAAATAGCGGTGGCGCACACGTTTAAGGCTGCTGTTTAAAGACGGTTCGCGTTACGTCCTGAAGCCTACAACGGCTTGCGTCGCTGCCTACCGGTACGCCAGAATCCGCCGGCTTGTGCGCCTGGAGGGCCGTCGGTAACTTGATTCGGGTCACTGATTCGCAGTGATCGGGTTTAGTAGCCTGTGGTGTTTTCAGCTACGTGCAACGCGCTGTCCATCAGACATTCCAGTCTGACTGTGATGGTGGCTGTGCGCAGGGCGCTTCGGCGCGCCGGTTAATGCTGAATACTCCCCGGTCTACTAACCTGCGCACAGCTGCCACCCTTCTTTTAGTAGGGAAGGACCGGCAGCTCCTTACAGGAGTTTTCAGCTTATGTTCAAACCTACGCCTAACCCGCCAGAAACCGATCCGGCCTCCCCCTACGATTCCCTCGACCCCAAAAAACTCAACGAAGCCGCCGAACGCGCCCTCGACCACTACCTCTGCCCCGGCGCCCGTATCATGGCCACGGTCAACGAACCCGACCCCATGTACTTCGCCAACCCCGCCTACAACACCGAATCACTGCTGGCCAACGCCAGCGAAACCCTCGGCTCCGCCAGCGAAATGCTCAACAACTTCGCCGCCACCCTCCCTCCCGCCGACCGCAAGACTGCGATAGGCATTGCGCAACTGGTGATGCTTGGAGAACTGGCGGTGAATCAGGCGCTGGACCACGTGGAGCCAAAAACTTAATCAGCAACTGGCTGAGGTAACTCATCTACCACAGAACCCGCCATAGGCGGGTTTTCTTCGCGCAGTACCGAAAAACTGCCAACAATAAATCCGTCACCTTCTTAATACGTCGCAAAAAACCAGTATCGACATATAACTATTCGATTTTGAACAAATAAGTAATTGATATAAAAAACTGTCATATTTGACAGTTAGAAAAACCAGAAAAACAACTCACACTATTGACACCAAAGCCAACAAACCTCGAGTAACCAAGAGAGAGCATCATGGCCAAGTACGTCGTACTTCCAGGAGTAACTCTTTATTACAGCGACGCTGTACAGCACCCACTAAAGTCACCATTCGGGGTTAATATGAAAGACCCTCAAAATGTTGTCTACCAGATTCACGGACTACCTTATGCGTCTTACCAGCGCCTATCCGGTATCAGCATAAAACTCCCCGCCAACACACCAATGGCTGGGGACTTGTCTCTCTATATCGACAACGTAACAATGGAAAAATATATCCAGACAATCATAAAAACCCTACGCACCATTTTCCACTCGACAGCGGCGCGACTCAATAGGTACGCCCGCATGAAGCTTAATAGTTTAGGAGCCATAAATCATGGCACAACCGACATACATAGTGACTTCAGCTACAACGTTTTTTTATTCGGACTCTACAATTCCTGCCGAAAAAACTATCGGCATTGACACTAAGTTTCCCCAAAACGCCGCTTATACACTATATGGAAAACCCTATGGGCAATTCCAGAGGCTAGGTGAATTCAACTTGGCTATTGACCCTTCAATCCCTTTACAAGTTGGCCAAACACCCGATGCATATGGTGACAACATCATGACCAACAACCCTGCCAATTCGTTCTCACATAACCGTCAAATATTAGGACCTCAACCGCTTAAAGTTTTTGCTGGAATGCCGGCCATGAGAATACTGGACACTGGAGATATTGAATGCTACGGCTCGGTGACTGATACAGCGAACAACAGGATTTACATAATCCTCTCCAGCGATCATTACCATACAACAGCCATAACCCAAGAACAACGAAACGTACCAAGTTGGGCCAGACAGAAATTTTTAACTAGTAGGATAAGACACACACGATCGCAGAGCATATAAAAACCGCCATATACAAAATCACAAATCTTCCCTATCAAGCTATATCCCCCAACAACCAAACGGAGAATCAAACCATGAGCACTTCCACACCAACAATATCAACCCAGCGGTCAGTTCCATTTGTGCTTTTCCCATTCGACTCTATAGGTAGGGGCGCGAAATGCTGGATTAGAAGACCTGACGGCACAAGCGAAACAGTCGTATTAGACAACATAGATATGATTAACAGAAAAATTTACGCCACACGTCTCGACGGAACAAGTATTACCGAGGAAATCTCTGACATTGAACTATACCGAGAGAGCTACGTTGAGTGGCAAGCAGCCACAAAAAAATAGCGAGTTAACTTTTTAAAACATCAAAAGATGATGGAGAACAGAATGACTATCTTTCACTCCCAGGGCGAAGGTTTGCAATACAAAATTGGCGACACTATCAACTTCACCCACGACGGGTCAGCACTTTTCGACATGCGAATAATTGGAATCGACCAGACCGCAACCTCTTTAATTGCCGCACCTAATAGTGCTCCAAGCAAACTGAAACCCTACCTATTCAGGAATACAACACTCCTTACAAAAATAAGTTTCAAAGAACCGCCTAAAAACCAACTTTCAGTTGGTACGCAAACGCTCACTGCTTATCCAAGGAATGGTAATGGTGCAGTCTCAGGCGGCTTGATTGCATTTTGGGGAACGCCCGGTGCCGGGAGCACTAATTGGGATGACGGTGAGCCACCCTTAGTTCCACGCCCAGAGCACGCTTGGAATGTCCCTGATTATCCTGGGCAACAAACAAGTTGGCACTCGAACCTTTGCGTTTGCTGGAGGTGTCAGGCGATTTACGCTGCTGCCACTGCTTCTCTTGGTCATCCTGCAACGCCATGGGGAGATTATAGGTACGGTGACCCAGTGAAACCTTGAAAGATCAGAAAGGTGAGCTTAAAAAAATAGAAAAAAGGGGAGAAAAAGGGGACGGATTTATTTATCAACAAATAAATCTTCCCCTTTTTCCTTCCATGTAGACCATTCGATTTTTATACACCGCAAAATACTCACCAGCCAACGGAGGCACTTCACATGGCTAAGTACATCGTTTCTCCTGCACCTCTAGTTTTTTACTCCGATAGCAATATTCCAGCAGAACGAAAAATAGGTTTCGACCCCAAGGATATGAACAATGTTGCCTACACGCTCTACAACAAACCGTATAGCTTGTTTCGGCAAAATGACTTTAAGTGACTTTAAGGGGACAGATTTATTTAACATATGAATCCGCCCCCATAAAAAGCCCCTCATCTTTCCTCAAGCATTGAAAGACAGCGTGACCACCTTAACTAAAAAAGGAAGCTCTCCATGGCCACCCAATACGTTGTAGTTAAAGAACCATTTGCCCATTTCTATTCAGACACAACAACTGAAAGAGCGGAACCCATCATGGGTGTAAAACCAAGAGACACCAATAACGTCGCCTATACCTTGTACAACAAACCTTACGGCAAGTATCAATTTCTGGGCGGCTGTAATTTTTTGCTTCCAACATCCATTCCTTTCATACCCGGCATGGTCGTAGACTTTTATGCAGACAACACAACCACAGGCATAACTGCAAACTCATTCATCAACCAGCTGACACTACCCAGCAACTTCAACAATACCGATGTAAGGATTTTCATGGGCATTCCAGCCATGGACAAACTGGATAACGGCCTGATCGAGTGCTATGGCTCTGTGACAGACGCAGTGAACAACACTGTTTATGTTATGCAGTCTCTTTTCTTCACGATCCAGAAACCTTAGAAAACCGGATCATTGAATACCAAAGTGAAAAATTGAGGGGGCGTAATTTATAAATTTGCCATACACACCAAACCAATGAGTTCATCTGCAGAATAAATAAATCTGTTATCGGTCACTTTAACACCATCACACCAAGAAACCTGGAGTAACTGACATGAGTACAACACAAAACGTACAACGCCAGGTGCACCTGCGCACTGGCGACAAATTCACCGCGATCACAAAAAAAAACAAATTGGTCGACGGCACCATCGAATCGATAGACGGCGCAAGCGTAAAAGTAAAGAATACAGCAGGCATATTAGAAACTATTAGAAAGACTGATATCACTGCACTGCAGCTAGACAATTTTGATTATCATATACTTGATTATGTTGGCTCAAAGCCAGCAGCTTTCAACCCGCAGCCTGACTCCCCAAATATCTATCCGGGAATCGCAGAAACCGTAAGCATACCTAGTTTCCCACCCGCCGACCCAAAACCAATTACTGTTAAACCCTATATCCCTCCTGAACCTGATAGCACTCCGTGGATTTGGGATCGCTACAATAATCCCGGGTACGTGGAGGGTTCAAACGGACAACAATTACAACAAGGCTATGTTAGAAGCGACTCAACTACTTATGCATTGAAATTTACCTTCGAAGCGCAAGAAACAATTGAGGAGTCAACTGAAACCGTCAAGGTAAAAAGATATACATACCGCCCTGCATAAGCCAACCGACGACTCCAAGAGCTCTAGAGAACTATGAAGAGCTTATGGGGACAGCGAAACAAGAACTTATGGGGACAGATTTATTTATCATGCCATTGAGCAAACAGCAGCGCCGTTTGCTCTTACTTTTGGATAACCTCATGGCCCAAGAATATCGTCGCCCATAAAAAATCCGCCTCTCGGCGGATTTTTTATTCAATCAGCTCAACACCCAGTCTCAATTGACCTTGGCGTTCAACTCACCCTTCAGATAACGCTGATACATGCTTTCCAGCGAGATCGGCTTGATCTTCGAAGCATTGCCGGCAGTACCGAAAGCTTCGTAACGAGCGATACATACGTCGCGCATCGCCTTCACGGTTTCGCCGAAGAATTTACGCGGGTCGAATTCGCTCGGGTTGGTGGCCATCAGGCGACGCATGGCGCCGGTGGATGCCAGACGCAGGTCGGTGTCGATGTTGACCTTGCGCACGCCGTGCTTGATGCCTTCGACGATTTCTTCAACCGGTACGCCGTAGGTTTCTTTGATGTCGCCGCCGTACTGGTTGATGATCGCCAGCCACTCTTGCGGAACC
Source organism: Pseudomonas sp. IAC-BECa141 (assembly GCF_020544405.1). NCBI lineage: Bacteria > Pseudomonadati > Pseudomonadota > Gammaproteobacteria > Pseudomonadales > Pseudomonadaceae > Pseudomonas > Pseudomonas sp. IAC-BECa141. Next base: position 5,738,364 of record NZ_CP065410.1, read on the forward strand.
GACGAGGAACCGTGCATCACCAGGTGGGTGTTCGGAATGCGCTTGTGGATTTCCTTGATGCGGTCGATCGCCAGCACGTCACCGGTAGGCGGCTTGGTGAACTTGTAGGCGCCGTGGCTGGTGCCGATAGCGATGGCCAGGGCATCAACTTGGGTCTTCTTGACGAAGTCAGCGGCTTCTTCCGGGTCGGTCAGCATCTGGCTGTGATCCAGAACGCCTTCGGCGCCGATGCCGTCTTCTTCACCGGCCATGCCGGTTTCCAGCGAACCCAGGCAGCCCAGCTCGCCCTCAACCGAAACGCCGCAGGCGTGAGCCATGGCGACAGTTTGTTGGGTCACGCGGACGTTGTATTCGTAGTCGGTCGGAGTCTTGCCGTCTTCGCCGAGGGAGCCGTCCATCATCACCGAGCTGAAGCCCAGCTGGATCGAGCGCTGGCAGACGTCAGGGCTGGTGCCGTGGTCCTGGTGCATGCACACCGGGATGTGCGGGAATTCTTCGATCGCGGCCAGGATCAGGTGACGCAGGAACGGGGCGCCGGCGTATTTGCGAGCGCCGGCCGAAGCCTGGACGATCACCGGGGAGTCAGTCTTGTCAGCGGCTTCCATGATGGCGCGCATCTGCTCAAGGTTGTTGACGTTGAAGGCTGGAACGCCGTAGCCGAACTCGGCTGCGTGGTCCAGCATCTGGCGCATGCTGATAAGTGCCATTGTGTGTCTCTCTCCCGGTTTGGGTCGTTAATCGTGCCAGCCTGCCGGAGCGGCGGCGGCTATTCAAGTGATTGCAGATCGGGGGTTGAGGCCCGGCCTGGTGATTCGATAAAGCAAATTCTGTTCTATTCGGCTTTGCAGCCCCGGCCGATCAGATCATTGGTAGCGACCCAGTAGACCAGGCCTTCATTACCTTTGATGTGAAACGCCAGCATGTCGTCGCTGTACAACGTGCCCGAGGCGCCCGGCTCTTCTTTCAGGCGATAGACCTGATCGCCACCGCCCAGTCGCACATCGACTGCCTTCTGGCCGGCGTCGGTGTAACGCCACAGCACCTTGGCCTGGCTGTCGCAGGTCCAGGTGGTCCAGTTATCCACAGGAGCGGACGACTGGAACGGGTTCCACTGCGCACAACCACCCAACAAGCCCAGTGCCGCAACGGCGATCAAACCTTTCATCCGTGTTCCTCGACCGGCAGCGCACGCCGCCGGACTTGAGTAAAGAGTCAGACCGGTCAAGGACAACCATGTTCCTTGGCCGGGGTTTGCGTCTCGTATTTGTCCAGACCGTCCGGCCCCGAGCGCTTGTTCAGCACCGGGTTGGTTTCGGCCTGCCAGTCGGCCTGGTAGCAGCCCTTCTGTGCCTCGCCGGGTGCCGGCTCCGGCGCAGCCTTCGGGTTACTCCCGCAGGCTGCCAATGTACCGGTCAGCAACAACAGCGCTAACGACTTGACCATCTGAACACTCCTTTGCCTGGCCAAACGGGCGGCCTCAGGCCTTGGCCCGGCTTTCCAGGACTTCAACGGCCGGCAGCACCTTGCCTTCGACGAATTCGAGGAACGCGCCACCACCGGTGGAAATGTAGGAGATCTTTTCTGCCACGCCATATTTATCGATGGCGGCCAGGGTGTCGCCACCGCCGGCAATCGAGAACGCCGCGCTTTCGGCGATGGCTTCGGCCAGCACTTTGGTGCCGTTGCCGAACTGGTCGAATTCGAACACGCCGACCGGGCCGTTCCACAGGATGGTTTTCGACGATTTCAGCAGTTGGGCGAAGTTGGCCGCGGTTTGCGGGCCGATGTCGAGGATCATGTCGTCCGCAGCGACGTCAGCGATCAGCTTCACGGTCGCTTCGGCGCTTTCAGAGAATTCCTTGGCAACCACTACGTCCACCGGCAGCGGGACGCTGACTTTGGCGGCGATGGCACGGGCGGTGTCCAGCAGGTCCGGCTCGTACAGCGACTTGCCGACCGGGTGACCGGCTGCAGCCAGGAAGGTGTTGGCGATGCCGCCGCCGACGATCAGTTGATCGCAGATCTGGCTCAGGCTGTTCAGCACGTCGAGTTTGGTGGAGACCTTGGAGCCGGCAACGATGGCCGCCATCGGCTTGGCAGGGGAGCCGAGGGCTTTGCCCAGTGCGTCGAGCTCAGCGGCCAGCAGCGGGCCGGCAGCAGCGACTTTGGCGAACTTGGCAACGCCGTGGGTCGAGCCTTCGGCGCGGTGAGCGGTGCCGAAAGCGTCCATCACGAACACGTCGCAAAGGGCGGCGTATTGCTGAGCCAGGTCGTCGGCGTTCTTTTTCTCGCCCTTGTTGAAGCGCACGTTTTCGAACAGCACGATGTCGCCGGCCTTGACGTCAACGCCGCCCAGGTAATCAGCTACCAGCGGCACTTCACGACCCAGCGCCTTGCTCAGGTAGTCGGCGACCGGCTTGAGGCTGTTCTCGGCGGAGAACTCGCCTTCGGTCGGACGACCCAGGTGCGAGCAAACCATCACGGCCGCGCCTTTTTCCAGGGCCAGCTTGATGGTCGGCAGCGAAGCCAGGATACGCGCATCGCTGGTGACAACACCGTCCTTGACTGGGACGTTGAGGTCTTCGCGGATCAATACGCGCTTACCTTGCAGATCGAGGTCGGACATCTTCAACACGGTCATGGGTCGCACTTCCTACGGTTTTTTTGAAGTCGCTGTCTGCAGATAGTGTTCTGCAACATCCAGCATTCGGTTGGCAAAACCCCATTCGTTGTCGAACCAGGCCAGGATGTTCACCAGCCGGGGGCCGGAAACGCGGGTCTGACTGGCATCGACGATGGCCGAATGTGGGTCATGGTTGAAATCACAACTTGCGTGGGGCAGCTCGGTGTAGGCCAACAGACCTTTGAGCGGGCCGCTGGTGGCAGCCTCGCGCAGGATCCGGTTGACCTCGCCGGCGTCGGTATCGCTCGCGGTCTGCATCGTGATGTCGAGGCAGGACACGTTGACCGTCGGCACGCGTACGGCTTTGGCCTGGATTCGCCCGGCAAGTTCCGGCAGCAGGCGCTCGATACCTCGCGCCAGCCCTGTGGAAACCGGGATCACCGACTGGAACGCCGAACGGGTGCGGCGCAGGTCTTCATGGTGATAGGCATCGATCACCGGCTGATCGTTCATCGCCGAGTGAATCGTGGTGATCGACACATAATCCAGGCCGACTGCCTGATCCAGCAGACGCAATAGCGGCACGCCACAGTTGGTGGTGCAGGAGGCGTTGGACACCAGCAATTCATCGCCGGTCAGGCAATCCTGATTGACGCCGTAGACGATGGTGGCGTCGACATCCGCCTCGCTGGCCATCGGCTGCGAAAACAGCACACGCGGCGCGCCAGCGTCGAGGAAACGCTGGCCGTCTGCGCGGGTGTGCCAGGCGCCGGAGCATTCGAGCACCAGATCGACGCCCAGCGACGCCCAATCGATGCCTTCGGGGGTGGCACTGCGCAGGACCTTCACACAGCCGCCATTAATATGCAGACAATCGCCGTCGACCTTCACTTCGCCGGGAAACCGGCCGTGAGTGGAGTCGAAGCGTGTCAGGTATTCGATGCTGGCCATGTCGGCCAGGTCGTTGATCGCGACAATTTCAAACCCTGCCTTCTCGCCTCGCTCGAACAACGCACGCAAGACGCAACGACCAATCCGGCCGTAGCCGTTGAGTGCAACTTTGTAGGGACGCGGTTGAGGCATGGGGTTCTCGATTACCGTGGTGTATCCGTTGATGCGATGGCGCCTGAACCATCGCTATCGCGAGCAAGCTCGCTCCCACAAGGGGCATATGTTGCAAACACTATTTGTGTCACACAACAAATCCCCTGTGGGAGCGAGCTTGCTCGCGATGGCGTCAGTTCAGGCGACACCTATTCTGGATCAGTCTTCCAGCAGCTCTTCAGCCTGGCCCAGGATGTTTTCCAGGGTGAAGCCGAACTCTTCGAACAGTGCCGAAGCCGGAGCCGATTCGCCGTAGGTGGTCATGCCGATCACGCGACCTTCCAGACCCACGTACTTGAACCAGAAGTCGGCGTGTGCCGCTTCGATCGCGATACGCGCGCCAACCTGCAACGGCAGGACCGATTGCTTGTAGCTGGCGTCCTGAGCATCGAACGCGCTGGTGCATGGCATGGAAACCACGCGCACCTTGCGGCCTTGCTCGGTCAGTTTGTCGTAGGCCTGAACGGCCAGACCGACTTCCGAACCGGTGGCGATCAGGATCAGCTCAGGCTCGCCTGCACAGTCCTTCAGTACATAACCGCCACGGCTGATGTTGGCGATCTGGCCGGCATCACGGGTTTGGTGTTGCAGGTTCTGACGCGAGAAGATCAGCGCCGACGGGCCGTCCTTGCGCTCCAGGGCGTTTTTCCAGGCCACGGCCGATTCAACGGCATCGGCTGGACGCCAGGTGTCGAGGTTCGGCGTGCTGCGCAGGCTGGTCAGTTGCTCGATCGGCTGGTGCGTCGGGCCGTCTTCGCCCAGACCGATGGAGTCGTGGGTGTAGACGTGGATGACACGCTGCTTCATCAGAGCGGACATGCGCACCGCGTTGCGGGCGTACTCCATGAACATCAGGAAGGTCGCGCCGTAAGGCACCAGACCGCCGTGCAGGGCAACGCCGTTCATGATGGCGGTCATGCCGAATTCGCGCACGCCGTAGTACATGTAGTTGCCGCTGGCGTCTTCGGCGCTGACGCCTTTGCAGCCTTTCCACAGGGTCAGGTTGGAACCGGCCAGGTCGGCCGAACCGCCCAGCACTTCCGGCAGCAGCGGGCCGAACGCGTTCAAGGTGTTCTGGCTGGCCTTACGGCTGGCGATGGTTTCGCCTTTGGCCGCAACGTCGGCGATGTAGGCGTCAGCCTTCTCGGAGAAGTCGGCCGGCAGCTCGCCGCTCAGGCGACGGATCAGTTCATTGGCTTCGGTCGGGAATGCGGCGGAGTAAGCAGCGAAACGCTGATCCCACTCGGCTTCGAAAGCGCGGCCTTTTTCCTTGGCGTCCCACTCGGCATAGATGTCGGCCGGGATTTCGAACGGGCCGTGGTTCCAGTTCAGCGCCTGACGGGTCAGGGCGATTTCCGCGTCACCCAGCGGGGCGCCGTGGCAATCTTCCTTGCCTTGCTTGTTCGGCGAACCGAAACCGATGGTGGTCTTGCAGCAGATCAGGGTCGGCAGCGGGCTCTTGCGAGCGGTCTCGATGGCGGTCTTGATCTCTTCCGGATCGTGACCGTCGACATTGCGGATCACTTGCCAGTTGTACGATTCGAAGCGCTTGGGCGTGTCGTCGGTGAACCAGCCTTCGACTTCGCCGTCGATGGAGATGCCGTTGTCATCGTAGAAGGCGATCAGCTTGCCCAGGCCCAGAGTGCCGGCCAGGGAAGCGACTTCGTGGGAAATGCCTTCCATCATGCAGCCATCACCCAGGAACACGTAGGTGTGGTGGTCGACGATGTTGTGGCCGGGACGGTTGAACTGGGCGCCCAGTACCTTTTCTGCCAGGGCGAAGCCCACGGCGTTGGCCAGACCCTGACCCAACGGGCCGGTGGTGGTTTCAACGCCCGGGGTGTAACCGAATTCCGGATGGCCGGGGGTGCGGCTGTGCAATTGACGGAACTGCTTCAGGTCGTCGATCGACAGGTCGTAACCGGTCAGGTGCAGCAGCGAGTAGATCAACATCGAGCCGTGGCCGTTGGACAGCACGAAGCGGTCACGGTCGGCGAACGATGGATTGCTCGGGTTGTGCTTGAGGTAGTCGCGCCAAAGCACTTCGGCGATATCTGCCATACCCATGGGGGCACCGGGATGGCCGCTGTTGGCTTTTTGCACGGCATCCATGCTGAGGGCACGAATGGCGTTGGCACGCTCACGACGGCTAGGCATCGCTGATCTCCTGGGTGTGAATAGATTGAAACGGAAAAAAGGAGGGCATTTTCCCTCACCCGAGCGCCTCGGGGCAATGACAGATAGTCATCCGGAGGCGTTTTTCCAATGGATAACATCGGTTTCGGCGGGTGAAACCTTTCCGCTGTTCGTTTGTAGAGTTAACCGGGCGGTGAGAAGTGCAATCGGATGCGCCATCCATCGAGCAATATCAAAACTTTTTGATATAGACCTTGCGATGCCTTCCGGCCGTCACTAGACTGCCAGCCCTATGAACTTACGTGTGCCTTCCATTCGCCATGACGATTGCGACGAGCTGGCGGCCCTGTGCAAGGCCGGCGGCGATCCACTGCGGCTGAATGTATTGCGCGCCCTGGCCAACGACTCGTTCGGCGTTCTGGAACTGGCGCAGATTTTCGATATCGGCCAGTCCGGCATGAGCCATCACCTTAAAGTGCTGGCGCAGGCGGATCTGGTGGCGACTCGCCGCGAAGGCAATGCGGTTTTCTATCGCCGCGCCCTGCCCCACACCGAGTTGCTGGGCGGCAAGTTGCACACTGCATTGTTAGAAGAAGTCGACAATCTGGCGCTGCCGGCCGACGTGGAAACCCGGATCGCAAAGGTTCACGGGCAACGCGCTGCCAACAGCCAGGACTTTTTTGCCCGGGTCGCGGAGAAATTCCGCGCCCAGCAGGATTTGATTGCCGGCCTGCCGCAGTACCGTGAAAGCGTGCTGGCCCTGCTCGACAAACTGAATTTCAATGGCGCAGCCACGGCCATTGAAGTCGGCCCCGGCGATGGTGCATTCCTGCCGGAACTGGCGCGCCGCTTCGGCACCGTAACCGCACTGGACAACAGCGCGGCGATGCTCGAACTGGCCCGTCAGGTATGTGAACGTGAACAGCTGGCTAACGTCAGCCTGCAATTGGCCGATGCATTGAATGGCGTGAGCCTTCAGGCCGATTGCGTGGTGTTGAACATGGTGTTGCACCATTTCGCCGCGCCGGCCGAAGCGCTCAAGCACATGGCCAGCCTGCTGCAACCGGGCGGTAGCCTGCTCGTGACAGAGTTATGTAGCCACAACCAGAGTTGGGCCAGGGAGGCCTGCGGTGATCTGTGGTTGGGGTTTGAACAGGACGATCTGGCCCGTTGGGCCACCGCTGCGGGACTCGTTCCCGGGGAAAGCCTCTATGTAGGCTTACGTAATGGTTTCCAGATTCAGGTCCGCCATTTTCAGCGACCGGCTGGCGACACTCACCATCGGTAAATTCAGGAAAACATCGAGATGAGCGAATACTCCCTCTTCACCTCCGAGTCCGTGTCTGAAGGACATCCGGACAAAATCGCCGACCAGATTTCCGATGCAGTGCTGGACGCCATCATCGCCCAGGACAAGCACGCACGCGTTGCGGTGGAAACCCTGGTCAAGACTGGCGTGGCCATCGTTGCCGGTGAAGTGACCACCAGCGCCTGGGTCGACCTGGAGCAGATCGTTCGTGACGTGATTTGCGACATCGGCTACACCAGCTCCGACGTTGGCTTCGACGGCGCGACCTGCGGCGTGATGAACATCATCGGCAAGCAGTCCCCTGACATCAACCAGGGTGTTGACCGTGCCAAGCCTGAAGATCAGGGCGCCGGCGACCAGGGCCTGATGTTCGGCTACGCCAGCAACGAAACCGACGTGCTGATGCCAGCACCGATCACCTTCTCGCACCAACTGGTGCAGCGTCAGGCCGAAGCCCGCAAGTCGGGTCTGCTGCCTTGGCTGCGCCCGGACGCCAAGTCGCAAGTGACCTGCCGTTACGAAGGCGGCAAGGTTGTCGGCATCGACGCCGTGGTGCTGTCGACCCAGCACAACCCTGAAGTGTCGTACAACGACCTGCGCGAAGGCGTGATGGAGCTGATCGTCAAGCACGTGCTGCCTGCCGAACTGCTGAGCAAGGACACCCAGTTCCACATCAACCCGACCGGCCAGTTCATCATTGGCGGCCCGGTGGGTGACTGCGGCCTGACCGGTCGCAAGATCATCGTCGACAGCTACGGCGGCATGGCTCGTCACGGCGGCGGCGCGTTCTCCGGTAAAGATCCATCCAAGGTTGACCGTTCGGCTGCCTACGCTGGCCGTTATGTTGCCAAGAACATCGTGGCTGCCGGCTTGGCCGAGCGTTGCGAGATTCAGGTTTCCTACGCGATCGGCGTGGCCCAGCCTACCTCGATCTCGCTGAACACCTTCGGCACCGGCAAGATCAGCGATGACAAGATCATCAAACTGGTCCGCGAAGTGTTTGACCTGCGTCCATACGCGATCACCACCATGCTCGACCTGCTGCACCCGATGTACCAGGAAACCGCAGCCTACGGCCACTTCGGTCGTGCTCCGCAGACCAAGACTGTTGGCGAAGACACCTTCTCCACGTTCACCTGGGAAAAAACCGACCGCGCCGACGCTCTGCGCTCCGCTGCCGGCCTGTAATTTTCCTGGCGGTACAGGAAGCCCCGCACGGTTCGCCGTGCGGGGCTTTTTCATTCGTACTCCGTGGGAGCGAGCTTGCTCGCGAAGAGGCCCGAATCAGCGACATCACATTCGGACTGGAAACAGCTCGCAAAACACCCATCTCTCTCAACAACAAATCCTCGCCTAGCCTTCAAGCATCTACCTGAGCAAGGACGCTCACGATGCTTGCCACACTGCGCCTGTTTTTGTTTTTCCTGCCGGTTTTCCACCTCAATACCTTCGCTGCCACCTGCCCGGACTGGCCCGCCGACCGGGCATCGAGCGAAGTCGCCGCCCTGCAACAACAGATCGACCGTTGGGACGACGCCTATCATCGCGAAGGTCGATCAGTGATCGCCGATGAGCTGTACGATCAGTCACGCCTGCGCCTGAACCAATGGCGCCGATGCTTCAAACTTCCTTCACCACCCGAGCCGTTGCGCACTGCATCAGGCCCGGTGGCGCACCCTGTCGCCCACACCGGCCTGGACAAACTTCATGACGCTGCGGACATCGCGATCTGGCTGCGCAACCGCCAAAACGTCTGGATACAACCCAAGGTCGATGGCGTGGCGGTCACCCTGATCTATCGCGACGGCCGGTTGCATCAGGCAATCAGTCGCGGGGATGGCATTCGCGGGCAGGACTGGACGGCTTCGGCCAAAAAGATCGGAGCCATTCCGCAACAGCTGACGCAACCACAGGATCTGCTGGTGCAAGGCGAACTTTACTGGCGCTTGAACGGACACATGCAGGCACGCGCCGGCGGCGCCAATGCCCGCGCCACCGTGGCCGGCCTGCTGGGGCGCAAGGATCTCGACGCGGAACATGCCGCCGGCATCGGGCTGTTTGTCTGGGACTGGCCGCAAGGGCCTGAGGACTCGCCAGAGCGAATCGCGGCCCTGGCGCAATTCGGCTTTCCCCCCACCGAACCCTACACCCAGGCCGTCGCCAGCCTGAACGACGCGCAACGCTGGCGCGATCACTGGTATCGCTCGCCATTGCCATTCGCCACGGACGGCGTGGTTCTGCGCCAGAGCCAGCGACCGCCCGCCGAACGCTGGCAGGCTCGTCCGCCCTACTGGGCTGTCGCCTGGAAATACCCTTTTGCCCAGGCGCTGGCAGATGTACGCAAGGTGAATTTCAAGATCGGCCGCACCGGGCGCATCACGCCGGTGCTTGAACTGTCGCCGGTAACGCTCGATGACCGGCAGATCAAACGGGTCAGCGTCAGTTCGCTCAGGCGCTGGCAGGATCTGGACATTCGCCCCGGCGATCAGGTGGCAATCAGCCTGGCCGGGCTGACGATTCCGCGACTCGACAGCGTAGTGCTGCGCAGCAAGGAACGCGCCGATCTGAACGTTCCGCTGGCCAGCGACTTTCATGCCCTGAGCTGCTGGCAACCGACGCCGGGCTGCGAAAGCCAGTTCCTCGCGCGCCTGACCTGGCTCAGCGGGAAACAGGGGCTGGCCCTGCCCCATGTCGGTCGCGGTACCTGGGAGAAACTTCTCGAAACAGGCCGCCTGAACAGCCTGCTGGATTGGTTGACCCTCGACGGGCCGGAGCTTGCTAACATTGCCGGTCTCGGCGAGCGCAGCAGTGCCCGCCTGCTGCACAGTTTTCACAGCGCCCGCCAACGGCCGTTTCTACAGTGGCTCAAAGCCCTGGGATTGCCACCGACCGGTCAGGCAACACTCGCCGATTCGTGGCAGGCGCTGGCACAACGCAACACCGAACAATGGCAGGCAGAAGCCGGGATCGGCCCGGGCCGCGCGGCGCAATTGAGCGCCTTTTTTCGCGACCCGCAGGTACTGGCCCTGAGTGAAACCCTGCAAGCCGCCGGCGTCGACGGCTTCTGAACATGCAATCCCCGGCCCGCCGGGAACCCAATGTCCGCCGGAGCGCTCCAACAGCGCAGTGCTTTACCGACCCGATTGCCTTTGCACATGGAGCTTTTATGAAATTTCTCGCACCGCTCGCCCTGCTGTCTTTCTGCGCAGTCCTCGCCGCTCCCGTGATGGCCGACGAAGACGCGCCGGGCCTGACCGGTTGTGCCGCCAAGAAGCAGGGCATCATCAACCAGATCGAACAGGCCAAGTCCCGAGGCAACACCGACCAGCAGGCCGGCCTCGAAACCGCCCTGCGCGAAGTCACCGAACACTGCACCGACGCCGGTCTGAAGAAAGAACGCGAAAACAAGGTACTCGATGCCAAGCACGAAGTGAGCAAGCGCCAGGCCGATCTGGACAAGGCCATGAAGAAAGGCGATCCGGAGAAGATCGACAAGCGCAAGAACAAACTCGCCGAATCGCGCAAGGAATTGCAGGACGCGCTGGACGAACTCGACAAGTAACCGCCAATGCGTTGAATGTGATGCCCTCTTCGCGAGCAAGCCCGCTCCCACATCAGACCGGGTTGCTCAGGTGAATACGGTCAAGTGTGGGAGCGGGCCTGTTCGCGAAGGCGTTCACTCAAACAACAGAAATCAATGGTCCCGAAATTCTTTATGGCAGGCACTGCAGGCATCTTCGACTTTCTGCACGGCCGGCCCCAGGTTACTGGCCTTGTAGGGTTGAACCTTGCTGGCGATCACCAGTTCACCGGTAGCCGCTTCAAGGGTGCGGGCCATTTCCTGGAAGCGGGCCTGTTTTTGCCAGACATCGTCCTTGGCGCTGGTGTGATCTTCCTCGCGCACCTGCGGGAAATGTTTCCACGGTTCATGGGACAACGCATCGAGCTTGACCGCACCTTCCGCAAATTTCGGCCCGTCGAAAGCAATGCGCCCGCGCAGCATGCCACCCAGGTCTTCGCTGGTCTTGAGCATCTGTTTGAAGATCGCCTTGCGCTGACCCAGCGGGGAATTCGGGTCGACACCGCCACAGGCGGACAGGGTCAGGCAGGCCAGCAATACAACAGAAATTCTTTTAAGAGTCATGGTGGCTTCAGATCACGGAAATCGGCGGCCAGTATCCTCGGGTCACCGCCAAACACCAATAGCCCTATTAACAATAAGGGTTGCTTGAGCGCATGGAGCACTTCTGCAACCGGCACAGGAAATTCTCCATGAACAGCCGTTTCAAGGCCTGGCGTCATCCGCTTATCGCTATCCTCCCGCTCTTGGCGGTCCTCGCCGGCTGCACCGGTGGCGACAGCGCCAAGCCGAAAACCCACGCCTTGGCCACCTACTCCAGTGCCACCTGGGACGCATTGCCGGCAGTGTCCGACAGCGATCTGGTGGCCGGTTTCGGTTCCTGGCGCAGCGCCTGCACCCGGCTCAAGGCTGATCCGGTCTGGGGCGCGACCTGCGCGGCAGCCGCCAATGTGCCGCAAAGCGCCGGCGACATCCGCGCCTTCCTCAAGCAGAACCTCGACGTCTTCGGCCTGCGCGCCGAGAACGACAACCCCAACGGCCTGATCACCGGCTACTACGAACCGGTCTATCCCGGCAGCCTGACGCAGACCGCCACCGCCAACGTGCCGGTGTATGGCGTGCCCGAGGACATGATCATTGTGTCGCTGGACAGTATTTACCCGGAACTGAAAGGCAAGCGCCTGCGCGGCCGCCTCGAAGGTCGCGTGCTCAAGCCTTACGACGACGCGGCGACCATCGAAAGCCAGGGCGTCAAGGCGCCGGTCGTGGCTTGGTTGACCGACCCGATGAACCTGCAATTCCTGCAGATTCAGGGTTCGGGGCGGATTCAGACCGATGACGGCCGCCAACTGCGTATCGCCTACGCTGACCAGAACGGTCACCCGTACCGGCCGATCGGCCGCTGGCTGGTGGAACAGGGCGAGCTGAAAAAAGAAGAAGTGACCATGGGCGCAATCAGCGACTGGGCCAAGGCCAACCCGTCGCGCATTCCGGAACTGCTGGCGAGCAACCCGAGCTACGTGTTCTTCACCCGCAACCCGGACAGCAACGAAGGCCCGCGCGGCTCGCTGAATGTGCCGCTGACCGCCGGTTACAGCGCGGCAGTGGATCGCAAGGTGATTCCGCTGGGCAGCCTGTTGTGGCTGTCGACCACTCGCCCGGACGGCACGCCGCTGGTGCGCCCGGTGGCCGCGCAGGACACCGGCGGCGCGATTGCCGGCGAAGTTCGCGCGGATCTGTTCTGGGGCACCGGCGATGCCGCTGGACAACTGGCCGGCGACATGAAGCAGCAAGGGCAGATCTGGATGCTCTGGCCAAAAGGCGCGGCGCTGCCGCAAGTGCCGCAGGTGGCCGACAAGCCGTAGGCACAATGCAAAAGATCGCAGGCCTCGTCAGCCTGCGATCTTTCACGGTTCAGACCGACACGAAGAAGAAACTGGCAATAAGCCCCATCCCGACGAACCACACCAGCGACCGCAGCATCGCCCAGTCCGCCAGATAGCAAATGATGTAGAGCAGGCGACTGGTGATGAACAGCACCGCCAGCACATTGACCGTTACCAGCTCCGCAGTGCCCACCAGGTGCGCGACGATCACCGCCGTCGCAAACGCCGGGGTCACTTCAAAACTGTTCAGTTGCGCCGCATGGGCACGGCGCGCCACGCCATCCACGCTGTCCAGAAAGTCCCGGGGATCATGATTGTCCCGCAGCCTGAAACCACCCGAGGCCTTGGCCACGACGGTGCACAGATAGGGCAGAAAGATCGCGATCAACACACACCACAGAGCCACCGTCATAACGCCGTCCTTCTTTCGAGTTTTAGAGTTGCCGGGCGGTCAGAGCTTCATCACCAGCATGCCGACCAGCACCAGCCCACAGGCTAAGAGCCGTGGCCGGCCGAAAGGTTCTTTCAGGTATCGCATGCCGAACAGCACCACCAGGATCACGCTGATTTCACGCAATGCCGCCGCTTCGGCAATCGAACCCAACTGCATCGCCCACAGCACCAGAGCGTAGCTGAACAACACGCAGAACCCGACCGCCAGACCCAGCCTCCATTGCTCGCGCCAGAACAGCCTGAACGCCGGACGTTTGGCCACCCACGCCAGCAACGGAAACGGCCAGGCACTGAGCAGTGTGACCCAGACCAGGTAATCCAGCGGATGCGACCAGCGCCGCAACGCCTGGCCATCGATGTAGGTGTAGCAGCCGATGCACAAGCCGATCAGCGCCACTACCGGCAGCATCGACCACGGCAGGTGTTTCCCGCCGCCGCCCTGCCAAAGCAGGCAGGCCATGCCCAGCGGGATCAACAGGATCCCGAAGATCTGCTGGGTGGTCAGCACTTCGCCGGCGAAGATCAGGGTCAGCGCCAGCACGACCAGCGGCGACAATCCGCGCATCAATGGATAGACCAGCCCCAGGTCGCCGACCCGATAGGCCTGGATCAACAGGTAGCGATAAAGCAGCTCGAACGCCGCCGACGCCAGAATCCACGGCCAGATCTCCGGCGGCGGCAGGCTGATGAAAGGGAATGCCAGCGCGACGAACAACAGTGCCACGGTGTCCATGCAGGCCACCACCAGCAGCCGCTCGGCACTGAATTTGATCAACGTATTCCACGCTGCATGCAACAGCGCCGCCACCAACACCAGAGCTGTCGCCAGCACGTGCCACTCCTTGCTTCTTGTTATTGAGACTGAGCCAATTAGTCAGATTATTGATTCGCGATGTGTCAGCAGCTGTTTATACTGCAAGCGACCACGCCGCACTCAGTTGCGCACAGACAAATTCCAATAATTCCTGCCTGTCCCGTTCTCGTCCGAGAGCGGTCGACGGCCTGCGTATGCCTGATCAAAGCGTCAAGACTAACGACAGAGACCTTGCGCATGCCACTCGCCTTGCTTGCACTCGCTGTTGCCGCTTTCGGCATCGGCACCACTGAATTCGTCATCATGGGCCTGCTGCCCGATGTCGCCCGCGACCTCGCGGTGAGCATTCCCCACGCCGGCCTGTTGATCACCGGCTACGCCCTGGGCGTGGTGTTCGGTGCGCCGATCCTGGCGATCGGCACCGCCAACATGCCGCGCAAGGCCACACTGCTGGGCATGACGCTGATGTTCATCCTCGGCAACGTGCTGTGCGCACTGGCGCCGAACTACGCGACACTGATGGCGGCGCGGGTGGTGACTGCGTTGTGCCACGGGGCGTTCTTCGGCATCGGTTCGGTGGTGGCCGCCGGGCTGGTCGCGCCGAACAAACGGGCGCAGGCAATTGCAATGATGTTCACCGGCCTGACCCTGGCCAACGTCCTCGGTGTACCACTGGGCACTGCGCTCGGCCAGTACGCAGGCTGGCGCTCGACCTTCTGGGCGGTCTCGGTGATCGGTGTGATCGCCGCCCTCGCCCAGTGGCTGTGGTTGCCGAAACATATCCCGATGGACAAGGCCAACCTCGCCAGCGAATTCAAAGTGCTGGGCAAGGTCAACGTGTTGCTGGCGCTGGGCATGAGCGTGCTGGCCTCCACCAGCCTGTTCAGCGTGTTCACCTACATCGCGCCGATTCTGCAGGACATCACCGGCGTCAGCCCCCACGGCGTGACTGTGATGCTGTTGTTGTTCGGCGTCGGCCTGACCGGCGGCAGCATGCTCGGCGGTCGCCTGGCCGACAGTCGCCTGCTGCCGTCGCTGGTGGGTGTCGCGCTGGCGGTGGTGGTGATTCTGGCGGCGTTCAGCCAGACCAGTCGAGCGGTGGTTCCGGCGGCGGTCACGCTGGTGCTGTGGGGGATTTTTGCCTTCGCCCTGTGCCCGATCCTGCAACTGCTGATCATCGATCAGGCGCATGAAGCACCGAACCTCGGTTCGACCCTGAACCAGAGCGCGTTCAACCTCGGCAATGCCGCCGGCGCGTGGATCGGCGGGCTGGTGGTCGCCAGCGGTGCGGACCTGGCCGACTTGCCGTGGACCGGCGCGCTGGTGGGTGTGCTGACCGTGCTGACGGCGCTGTTTTTCATCTACCTGCAACGTCGGGGTGTCGCTGCGGTCAATGTGTCCGGCTGATTTCCCCGGGGACACCATTGTGTCCCCACCCGGCGTCAGCCCATCCAACCCTTGCGTCCTTGCGCGGGCGCGCTGTCTTTCACCCCCCATCCAAAGGACTCCGGATGCTTGAACTCGTTGCCGCTTTCATCTGCCTGACCACCCTCCTCACCTTCGTCAATTTCCGTTTCATCGGCCTGCCCCCAACCATCGGCGTGATGGTGACTGCACTGATGTTTTCCCTGTTGCTGCAAGGCCTGAGCCTGCTCGGTTACCCCGGTCTCGAAGAGCGCGTACAGCAGCTGATCGGCCAGATCGACTTCGGCGATCTGCTGATGAACTGGATGCTCTCGTTCCTGCTGTTCGCCGGCGCCTTGCACGTCAACCTGAGCGACCTGCGCAGCTACCGCTGGCCCATTGGTCTGCTGGCGACCTTCGGCGTACTGATCGCCACTGCCGTGATCGGCAGCCTCGCCTATTACATTTTTGCCCTGTTCGGCTGGCACGTGAGCTTCCTCTACTGCCTGTTGTTCGGCGCACTGATTTCCCCGACCGACCCGATCGCGGTACTCGGCGTGCTGCGTACGGCCAACGCCTCGAAGCCGTTGAAAACCACCATCGTCGGCGAATCGCTGTTCAACGACGGCACCGCCGTGGTGGTGTTCACCGTGTTGCTGGGCATCGCGCAATTGGGCGAAACCCCGACCGTCGGCGCCACGGCCATGCTGTTTGCCCATGAGGCCATTGGTGGCGTGCTGTTCGGCGGGCTGATCGGTTATCTGGTGTACCTGATGATCAAGAGCATCGAGCAGCACCAGATCGAAGTCATGCTGACCCTGGCGCTGGTGATCGGCGGTTCGGCGATGGCCACCGAGCTGCACGTCTCGGCGCCGATTGCGATGGTGGTTGCCGGTTTGATCATCGGTAACCTCGGCCGCAACCTGGCGATGAACGACATGACGCGCAAATACCTGGACGGGTTCTGGGAATTGCTCGACGACATGCTCAACGCCCTGCTGTTCGCGCTGATCGGGATGGAGCTGTTGCTGCTGCCGTTCAACTGGCTGCATGTGGCGGCGGCGACTCTGCTGGCGCTGGCGATTCTGCTGTCGCGCCTGCTCACCGTGGCCCCGGCCATCGTCTTGCTACGGCGCTGGCGCACGGTGCCGCGCGGCACGATCCGGATCCTGACCTGGGGTGGTTTGCGCGGCGGTGTTTCGGTGGCACTGGCCCTGGCCCTGCCGCTGGGCCCGGAGCGCGATCTGCTGCTGAGCATCACCTACATCGTGGTGCTGTCGTCGATCCTGTTGCAGGGCCTGACCATCGGCAAACTGGTCAAGCATGCAACGCGCGACGAGCCGGCGACCGCTGCCGGACCGGCGCACCACTGATCATTTTTTGATCTGCTGCGGATCGGGCTTTTCGGCCTGATCCGCAGACTCTTTCGGAGCGCCGCTTTCACTGCGGATCTGCGCATGACTGATCAGGGCGAAGATGAAACTGCCGCCGATGATGTTCCCCGCCAGGGTCGGCCCGGCAAACACCGCCCAGAAATCACTCCACGGCAGCTCGCCGGCAAACACCAGATAGGACACCTCCGCCGAACCCACCACGATGTGCGTGAAATCGCCCAGCGCCATGAGATAGGTGATGAGGATGATGATCCACATCTTCGCGCTCTCCATGGACGGAATCATCCAGACCATGGTGGCGATCATCCAGCCAGAAACGATGCCCTTGGCGAACATCTGACTCGCGTGGTTCTCCATGACCTTGCGGCCGATTTCGAGAAAGGCTTCATCGGTCTTGCTGTCGAAGATCGGCAGTTCAAGCATCACGTACGCCACCAGAATCGTGCCGCACAGGTTGCCGAACAGCACGACAGTCCAGAGCCGGATCAATCGGCCGAAATTGCCGAACGTCGGTTTGGTCATCACCGGCAGCACGGCGGTCAGGGTGTTTTCGGTAAACAGTTGCTGGCGGGCGAGGATCACTGCGAGAAAGCCTGCGCAGTAGCCGAAGCTGGCGATCACCTTGAATTCTTCGCCCTCGGGCAGACGCGAATTGAGCAGGCCCATGCCCATCAGCGACAGGCCCATGGTCAGCCCGGCGGCCAGCGCCGACCACCACAGCGCGGCAATGCTGCGCTCCAGTTCCTGGTCGCCCTGTTTGCGGATGATTTCATGCAGAACCGCCGCGCGGGGCGGCTGGCTTTTCTCGACTTCGTGTTGTTCCTTGGCCGAGAGGTCGGGGGTCTTGCCGTCTGTTGGTGTGGTCATGGCGGGAAACCGGTGGCGGAGTCATAAGGCTACGACACGCGCCGCTCGGCTTCCGTTCGCCGGTCAGACGCGATTACTCGGTAACGGGCACGTCATCCTTGAACTGGTCTTTGACGTATCTGATTTCGGTCCGCCCGTGCGGCGCCGGCAGACCGTCTTCGCCGAGGTTGACGAAGACCATTTTCTCGACGGTCAGGATGCTTTTGCGGGTGATCTTGTTGCGCACTTCGCAGGTCAGGGTGATCGAGGTACGGCCGAACTCGGTGGCGGTGATGCCCAGCTCGATGATGTCGCCCTGGCGTGAAGCGCTGACGAAGTTGATTTCGGAAATGTACTTGGTCACCACACGCTGGTTGCCCAGTTGAACGATCGCGTAGATCGCCGCTTCTTCGTCGATCCAGCGCAGCAGGCTGCCGCCGAACAGGGTGCCGTTGGGGTTGAGGTCTTCGGGTTTTACCCACTTGCGGGTGTGGAAATTCATCTTCACTCCTGAGCGTCTTGCCGAATGATGGCGCCATCTTGGCAGACTGAGCGGTCATGCTCCATGAGGCTTCTACTATGGTCGCGATTGGCGATCTTCATCCGGCCGACAGAAACCCTTTGGAAGATCAGTCTAGACGGCTATAATCGCCCCCGTTTCAAAACGGTAACCTTCACTTGATACCGTTTTCCCGCCACCTGTCCGAGGGGCGCTGCAGCAGGTTCAACCTGTCAGGCTCGGATGGGGCGTTGGCCGGCTTGCGCCGGACACTAAACGCACAACGGCGCCCATTCGCATACATTACGAATGGAGGCTCTTCATGAGCGCTGTTATCACGCCTGCAGATTTTAACGATTACAAAGTTGCCGACATGTCCCTGGCTGCCTGGGGCCGTCGCGAAACCATCATCGCCGAGTCGGAAATGCCGGCCCTGATGGGTCTGCGCCGCAAGTACGCTTCCGAGCAGCCTTTGAAAGGCGCAAAAATCCTCGGCTGCATCCACATGACCATTCAGACCGCCGTGCTGATCGAAACCCTGGTTGCCCTGGGTGCCGAAGTGCGCTGGTCGTCCTGCAACATCTTCTCGACTCAGGATCAGGCCGCTGCTTCCATCGCCGCTGCCGGCATCCCGGTTTTCGCCTGGAAAGGCGAGACTGAAGAAGAGTACGAGTGGTGCCTGGAGCAAACCATCCTGAAGGATGGCCAGCCATGGGACGCCAACATGATCCTCGACGACGGCGGCGACCTGACCGAGCTGCTGCACAAGAAATACCCACAGGTTCTGGACCGCGTTCACGGCGTGACCGAAGAAACCACCACCGGCGTACACCGTCTGCTGGACATGCTGGCCAAGGGCGAGCTGAAAATCCCGGCGATCAACGTCAACGACTCGGTGACCAAGTCCAAGAACGACAACAAGTACGGCTGCCGTCACAGCCTGAACGACGCCATCAAGCGTGGCACCGACCACCTGCTGTCCGGCAAGCAAGCGCTGGTCATCGGTTACGGTGACGTGGGCAAGGGCTCGGCCCAGTCCCTGCGTCAGGAAGGCATGATCGTTAAAGTCTCCGAGGTCGACCCGATCTGCGCCATGCAGGCCTGCATGGACGGTTTCGAACTGGTTTCGCCGTTCATCGACGGTATCAACGACGGCACCGAAGCGAGCATCGACAAAGCGCTGCTGGGCAAGATCGACCTGATCGTGACCACCACCGGTAACGTCAACGTTTGCGACGCAAACATGCTCAAAGCCCTGAAGAAGCGCGCCGTTGTCTGCAACATCGGTCACTTCGACAACGAAATCGACACCGCTTTCATGCGCAAGAACTGGGCATGGGAAGAAGTGAAGCCACAGGTACACAAGATCCACCGTACCGGCCCGGGCGCTTTCGACGCTCAGAATGACGACTACCTGATCCTGCTGGCCGAAGGCCGTCTGGTGAACCTGGGCAACGCCACCGGTCACCCGAGCCGCATCATGGACGGTTCGTTCGCCAACCAGGTTCTGGCGCAGATCTTCCTGTTCGGCCAGAAGTACGCCGACCTGTCGCCAGCCCAGAAAGCCGAGCGTCTGACCGTTGAAGTACTGCCGAAGAAACTCGACGAAGAAGTAGCCCTGGAAATGGTTCGCGGCTTCGGCGGCGTGGTCACCAAACTGACCAAGCAACAGGCTGACTACATCGGCGTGACCGTCGAAGGCCCGTTCAAGCCGCACGCATACCGCTACTAAGACAAGAGCAGCTGCGAGCTACAAGCTTCAAGCGGCAAGCAAGGTCAAAAGCCGGACTTGCCGTGCGAAGCTTGAGAGCTCTGCCCCTATTTCAAAACAGTTTCAGGCAGCAGGTTTCACGCACGAGAGATCAGCGCACCTCCGCTTCTTTCGCAGCGTGTAACTTGCCGCTCGTAACTGGAGGCTCCCTCCATGTCCCAAGAACGCCGCTACAGCTTCGAGTTCTTCCCGACCAAGACCGATGCTGGGCATGAAAAACTGCTCGCCACTGCCCGTCAGCTGGCCACCTACAACCCTGACTTCTTTTCCTGCACCTACGGCGCGGGCGGTTCGACCCGTGACCGCACGCTGAACACCGTGCTGCAGCTGGAAAGCGAAGTCAAAATCCCCGCCGCCCCGCACCTGTCGTGCGTCGGCGACAGCAAGGACGACCTGCGCGGCCTGCTGAACGAGTACAAGGCTGCCGGCATCAAGCGCATCGTCGCCCTGCGTGGCGACCTGCCGTCCGGCATGGGCATGACCAGCGGCGAGCTGCGTCACGCCAATGAACTGGTTGAATTCATTCGTGAAGAAACCGGCAATCATTTCCACATCGAAGTCGCCGCTTATCCGGAGATGCATCCGCAAGCGCGCAACTACGAAGACGATCTCGCCAACTTCGTGCGCAAGGCCCGCGCCGGCGCCGACAGCGCGATCACCCAGTACTTCTTCAACGCCGACAGTTACTTCTACTTCGTCGACCGTTTGCAGGCGCTGGGCGTGGACATCCCGGTCGTGCCGGGGATCATGCCAATCACCAACTACAGCAAACTCGCGCGCTTCTCCGATGCCTGCGGTGCGGAAATCCCGCGCTGGATCCGCAAGCAGCTGGAAGCCTACGGCGATGACAGCCAAAGCATTCAGCGCTTTGGCGAACAGGTCGTCACCGAGATGTGCGAACGCCTGCTGCAAGGCGGCGCGCCTGGCCTGCACTTCTATTCCATGAACCAGGCCGAACCGAGCCTGGCAATCTGGAACAACCTGAAGTTGCCGCGCTAAAAAGACGTAACCGCAGGACCAGGAGATCGCAGTTGCGACAGCGCTTTCAGCGTTTTCGCCGCTGCGATCTTTTGCTTTTAACGCCCGAAACAGAGCTTCTGCGGCCAGTTTCTGGCTCTTTGCCGTTTCTCGTCGTAATCTCAAGCCATGCCTTTGATCACGCAGTTATTCGCCGTGCTGGTTTTTGCTTGCCTGAGCTTTGCGGCTCGGGGCGAGAAGCTGCGTATCGTCACCGAACCGTGGGCGCCGTACGTCTATGAACAGGGCGGCAAGAACCTCGGACTGGACTACGAAACCACCGCCATTGTGTTCAAGCGCCTGGACATCGAAGTCGAATGGCAGTTCCTGCCCTGGAAACGCTGCCTGTCGATGCTCGAAACCGGCCAGGCCGACGGCGCGCTGGACATCTTCCACAGCGACGAACGCGACGCCACCCTGCTTTACCCGAGCGAACCACTGTCGGACGTCGAGTTCGTGATGTTCTATGCCAACGACCGGCCGCACCCTTTTCACAGCCTTGAAGACCTCAAGGGCCTGACCGTCGGCACCTCGCCGGGCTATCTCTACAGCTCCGACTTTCGCGAATCGACCCTGTTCACCCGCGAGCCGGCCCCGACCCACGAAGCCAACTTCGGCAAACTGGTGCGCGGGCGTATCGACCTGCTGATCACGGATCGCCGGGTGGGCCAGCATTTGCTCGATGAGTTGGGCATTCGCGACAAAATTACCGAAAATCCGACCGTCATCAGCCGCCAGAGCCAGTTTCTGGCCGTGCGGCGCAATGCCGGGATGGATCTGCTGGTGCAGCGCTTCGGCGCCGAGCTCAAGCGTTTCAAGCGCGAACCGGCCTACGCCGAGCTCAGCGCCCGCTACGGCGCGGCCCCCGCCCTGGCGGCGCCGCTGGGCAACGCCACCGCCAGCGGCAAAACCGTTGAGCAGCAGGAAAGCGGCGCGCAGTGATTGCTCTGTTATACTCCGGCGTTCCCGCCAGGCTCACGCCCGGACGCCCGGAACCGTAACAGGCCTCCCGACCCGCTACAGCGCAGCTTCTCAGCCCGCGCGAGCACTCCGGACGTGCCTTCGGAACCGCAGCAGGACCGGACGGGATTGCGTCCTCTTAAACGCCATTCGCGCCAGGCAAGACTCCCATTGGGCCAAGCCCTAACTGAAACAGGATTACTCATGTCCTTTGCTTCCCTCGGTCTCTCCGAGGCTTTGGTCCGCGCTATCGAAGATGCGGGCTATACCGAGCCTACTCCGGTGCAACAGCGGGCCATCCCCGCCGTGTTGCAAGGTCGCGACCTGATGGTTGCGGCACAGACAGGTACCGGTAAAACCGGCGGTTTCGCCCTGCCGATCCTCGAGCGGCTGTTCCCCAACGGCCACCCGGACAAATCCCAGCGTCACGGCCCGCGCCAACCGCGCGTGCTGGTCCTGACCCCGACCCGCGAACTCGCGGCCCAGGTTCACGACAGCTTCAAGATCTACGCCCGTGACCTGAAATTCGTCAGCGCGTGCATCTTCGGCGGCGTCGGCATGAACCCGCAGGTTCAGGCCATGTCCCGCGGCGTGGACGTCCTCGTTGCCTGCCCGGGTCGTTTGCTCGACCTGTGCGGCCAGGGCAGCGTCGATCTGTCCCACGTTGAAATTCTCGTGCTCGACGAAGCCGACCGCATGCTCGACATGGGCTTCGTCCATGACGTGAAGAAAGTCCTCGCGCGCCTGCCGGCCAAACGCCAGAACCTGCTGTTCTCGGCGACCTTCTCCAAAGACATCACTGACCTTGCCGGCAAGCTGCTGCACAACCCGGAACGCATCGAAGTGACGCCGCCGAACACCACGGTCGAGCGCATCGAACAACGCGTCTTCCGTCTGCCAGCCAGCCACAAGCGTGCACTGCTGGCCCACCTGATCACCGCCGGCGCGTGGGAACAGGTGCTGGTGTTCACCCGCACCAAGCACGGCGCCAACCGTCTGGCCGAGTATCTGGACAAACACGGCCTGCCGGCTGTGGCGATCCACGGCAACAAGAGCCAGAACGCTCGCACCAAAGCCCTGGCCGACTTCAAGGCGAATCAGGTGCGCATCCTGGTAGCGACCGACATCGCGGCTCGCGGTCTGGACATCGACCAGTTGCCACACGTGGTCAACTACGAACTGCCGAACGTCGATGAGGACTACGTGCACCGCATCGGCCGTACCGGCCGTGCCGGCCGTTCGGGCGAGGCGATCTCGCTGGTCGCGCCGGACGAAGAAAAGCTGCTGAAAAGCATCGAACGCATGACCAAGCAGAAAATCGCCGACGGCGACCTGATGGGCTTCGATGCCTGCACCATCGAGGCCGAGAAGCCGGAAGCCCGTGAACGTCCGGACATGCGCAACCCGCGCAACGCCCGTGGTCCACGCGGCGACGGCCCGAATGGTGGCGGTGGCGGCGGCGGTCGTAAAGACAAAGGCAAAGACAAGGGCAAGGAAAAACCGGCCGGCGAACGCGGTGAGCGTGGCGAGCGTGGTGAACGTCCTGCCCGTCAACAAAAGCCGCGCGAAGGCACCCAGGCTCGCGAACAACGCCAGCCGAGCCAGCCGCCACGCATCCCGGCAGATCGCGCTCCGGATGAATTCCTCGACGACGATATCGATAATTTCGGCAACCGCGTTGACTACGTGCCGAAGCAGGCTCCGGCCGGTGGCCGTGGTCGCCGTCCTGGCGGTCAGGGCCAGGGCGCAGGTTCGGGCGCGCCACGCGGCGGTCAGTCGCAAGGTCGCCAGAACGGCCCGCGCAACAGCAACGGTTCGAGCACCGGCACCCCGCCAGGCAAACGCAACGGCCCGCGCAATGGCGCCCCGCGTGACGGCCAGGGTCGTCGCGATGAAAACTCGCGCAACCGCCGCCCGGCCCGTGACGATCAGCAACGCGCTGAACCGGCCGTGCAGAACCCACGCAGCAGCGGGCCGAAGATCATGCACAAGGAATCGAAAGCCGACCGCTTCCCGACGCCTGAGCAGCTGGATCAACTGCCAAGCCGCCCACGCGGTGAAAAACCGGCCTTGCTGACCCGCAATCGCTGAGTTTTCGACTGCTATGAAAAATGCCCTGGCCTGAAAACCGGGGCATTTTTTTGTGCGTCGCCGAGACGAGCGTTGCCGAAGGCAATAAAAAAACGCCCCCGGTCGCAAGA
This sequence comes from Pseudomonas sp. IAC-BECa141, assembly GCF_020544405.1. Lineage (NCBI taxonomy): Bacteria > Pseudomonadati > Pseudomonadota > Gammaproteobacteria > Pseudomonadales > Pseudomonadaceae > Pseudomonas > Pseudomonas sp. IAC-BECa141. Next base: position 5,762,361 of record NZ_CP065410.1, read on the forward strand.
CCGCGGGCGTTTTTGTGTGTCAGGCGAAAATTACTTCGCTTTGACACCTTCAAACGAGATGTACAGGTCGACGTTGTCGGACTGTGGACCCAGATCCATCATCTTGCCGAAATCAGAGCGCTTGATGCTGGTAGTGCCTTCGAAGCCGGCACGGTAGCCGCCCCATGGATCCTTGCCTTCACCCAGGAAAGTGGCCTTGACCACGATCGGCTTGGTCACGCCGTGCAGGGTCAGGTCGCCGGTGACGTCAGCCGTGTCTTTGCCAGCGGCGTTCTTGCCGGTGGATTTGACGCTGGTGGAAACGAACTTGGCGTCGGCGAATTTGCCCACATCCAGGAAGTCTTTGCTGGCGATGTGCTTGTCACGCTCGGCGTGGTTGGTGAACACGCTGGCGGTCTTCACGTCGAATTCGATCTTGCTGTCTTCAGGCTTGGCAGCGTCGAAGCTGAACTTGCCGCTGATGTCCTTGAAGGTACCCGTGATGTAGCTGTAGCCCAGGTGGCTGATCTTGAAGTCGACGAAGGCGTGCTGGCCTTCTTTATCAACCACGTAGTCAGCGGCCATCACGTTGGCGGACAGAACGGCGGAACCGATTGCCAGAGCGGCCAGAGTCTTTTTCAACATGCTTTGTTTTCCTTTGGAGTCGAGGTTGAACATCAGGCTTTGCGTCCCAGCATTCGTGTCAGGGTCGCATCACGATCGATAAAGTGGTGCTTCAATGCTGCCAACGCATGAAGGCCGGAAAAAATTACCAGCGCCCACGCCAGCCAGAGATGAATCACACCGGCGGTATCTGCCTGATCCGGTAGTCCGGAAACCAGTGCAGGAACTTCAAACAGGCCAAACACCGGGATCCCGACACCGTCTGCGGTGGAAATCAGGTAACCGGCAATCATCACGGCAAACAGACCGAAGTACAGAAATGCGTGGCCGAACTTCGCGCCGAGGCGCGTCATGCGGCTGTAGCTTTCCAGCGACGGCGGCGGCGGACTGACAAAGCGCCACAACACCCGCAACACCATCACCCCCAGCAGCACCAGACCGATGCTCTTGTGCAGATCCGGCGCGTCTTTGCGCCAGGTGCTGTAGTAATCCAGCCCCACCATCCACAAGCCCAGCGCAAACAGCCCGAAGACCGCCAGCGCCACACCCCAGTGCATGAAGATGCTGACCCAACCGTAGCGCGAAGAAGAGTTACGTAGCTGCATTGCCCAAATCCTGTGAGAACTGCGAACCAAGACTAGCGAGTTATCTATCGAATTAAAGCGGAAAATTTTGCTTTGAAATATCGAGAAATACGATCAAGAGTCTGGAAGTGGCGTGTTAAGGAAAGATTAAAGGCGATTTTGCCCAGGTGCGGTTGAGAAAGGGCTGGCAGACCCTCCCCCCATTTCTGCGGCGTGATACGAGGCATGGACCTCGCCGCTCCGCTCGCAGAGACGGCCACGTAGGACAAACATTAACGATATATATGTATTGCAGATTGCGAATTTGCCCATGTTCAAATGAAAACTCAGGCATTCATTTGACAGGTGAAAACATGGCTCTACGATACATTCCTTTTCAAGCAAGTGGATCATCGGTACTACCTCCCAATCAAACAATGACAGCGGGGCAATATCTTCAATCCGAAAACGGCCGATTCCGTTTACTATTACAAAGTGATGGAAATCTAGTAATTAAAGATGGAGAAGCCGTGATCTGGATTGCAGATAGCAATCAGGCTTACAGTAAAACACTCCATCAAAAGAGAATGCGCGAACCTCTGCAATTCGTCATTAGTAACAACGGATTCCTATATGATCCTTCCCGAAGGCGTTTATGGATCGCGGAAGGCAACCACAGTACTGATAAATCGCTTTGGTACAACGCTCACCTCATCCTGCAGGATGATGGAAATCTAGTCATCTATGACGGACGGACTGGGAAACTTAGCTGGGCCCGCTGGGGGTTTGTCCCCGGCAGATTTCCTAAGCCAAGGCCTCTCAAGATCTTGTCTGAAGGCATTCCAATATTCATATGGAATTTCCCATAAAATACGCCCTCTGAGCGCTTCAATTAATAGTCAAAGAGTATTCAGCTAATTTACCGAGCACTCCGGTTTAAATGGATCAATCTTGCATTTATGTGCTAACTCGAAATCATTCCTGGGAATCATCGGGATTTTCAATGGGTCTCTGCACTCACCCAATACGCACCCAGAAAGTGCAACTGACAGGATCAACAATATTGTAAATTTCATAGATGCTCCAAGTTTTTATGGAGCCTATGGCGTACGGCGAGCTGCAAGCAATCAATCCCTTCCGAATAATTTGTGGGATGTTTCCGATTGCTTTGAAAGATCACCGGCACTGCTCAAAAAAACGTAATAACCAAGCATCTGATAGTGGATAAACGCGAAAAAAAACGCGGCCCGTATGGCCGCGCTTTTTATTGAAGCAAAGGCTTACTGAGCCTTCGTATCAGTGGTTGCCGCCGGTTTGGCCGCTGGCTTCTTCGCCGGTTCAGCTTTTTTCACCGCAGGTTTGGCTGCAGGTTTTTTCGTTTCGGTCTTGGCCGCCGGTTTCTTCGCTGCAGGCTTGGCTGGCGCTTTCTTCGCCGGCTCGGCCTTCACCGGAGCCGCTGGCTTCGGTGCTTCTACCGGGGCTGGCGCAGGCGCCGGGGTCGGTGCAGGGGCTGGAGCGGCTGGAGCAGGTGCCGGCTCTGGCGCTTTTACTGGCTCTGGTTTTTTGTCGTCGTCCGAACCACCGAACAGGTTGGTGAAGAAGTTGCCTTTCTTCGCTGCCGTGGCCGCACCCGCTGCACCTGCCGCCGCGGCTGCGGTGGCCGCTGCCGGGCCGACCTTGATCGGTTCGAAGGATTTGCCTGCCGCCAGGTCTTCAACCTGACTGGCCGCGCGCTGGCCGGTGCGCAGCGCGCCTTCCAGGGTGCCTGGGTACAAGGTGTCGGTGTGTTCGCCGGCAAACGCTACGCGTTGCAGTGGACGTTCCCACAGGCGCCAGAATTTGCTGATCTGGCCAGGACCGAAGGCCAGGTAAGAGCCGCCAGTCGACGGGTCGGTGCTGTAACGACGGATTTCATAGCCGGTGAACGAGCCACGGGCCTGTGGATAAAAGGCGTGAAGACGGATCAGTACCTGATCGACCATCTGCTTGTCGCCAAAGGCCTGCATGACGCGGGCATTGTCGCCGGACAGGTTGATCACCACGTTGGCGCCGCCCTTCAGGGCTGGCTCGATCCACAACATGCCCAGGCCGGTGTTGCTGTAGATCTCGCCGGACATCCGCGCCTTGCTTTCCCACACCGGCGTCTTGAACTTCAACATGATCTGGTCGCGCCAGCCGTAGTTGGTGCCCTTGATCGCGGCCAGGTGCTGGGCATCCAGCGCCGGGGTCAGCTGGATCTTGTTGAGGGCGCGCAACGGCACCGCCAGCACGACGTAATCCGCCTGGTAGCCAACGCTGCCGACCTTGACGGTGACGCCATCCTTGTCCTGGGTGATGGCGGACACCGGCGAGTTGGTCTTGATGGTTTTCAGCTGTTTGACGAAGGCCTGGGCCAGCACCGGGCTGCCGCCGACCAGACGCGAAGCGCGCAGGTCACGGTCGGACACGCCGCGATACACCCGGCTCTGCTGCGCGAAATACAGCAGCGACAGACGCGAAGGCTCGTCGTAGTGGGTGCGGATATCCTGGTTGATCAGCTGACGCGCAGTGGCCGGCAGATTCTGCTTGTCGAGCCAGCTCGAGACGTTGATCTGGTCCAGGGCGTGCAGGGTGTTGGTCGCCGCCGGATTCTGCGGGTCGTCGATCGAGCGCGCCAGATCGTCACGGGTTTTCTCGTAGCGCTTGAGCGCTTCGGCCGTGGCCGGTTGTTTGGTGGTGAGGTCGGCGGCGGAGAAATACTCGCCGTCGATCAGGTAACCAGGAGTCCGCACGAATTCAGGGGCTGGCGTGGTGTTCAGCTTGAAGGTCGACACGTACTTGTTCAGCACCGGTTGAGTCTTGTCGTTGCCTATCCACTCGCTGGTGGCCATGCCCGAGCGACCGCCCAGGCTCGGTTTGGCTTCGAGCAGCGTGACTTGCCAGCCCTTGTTCTGCAGTTCGTAAGCCGCCGTCAGGCCCGACAGGCCGCCGCCGATCACGATTGCGGTTTTATCCTTGGCCAGCGCCGTAACGCTAAACAGCCCCAACACCACTAGCGCACAGGCGCGCAGCCAACCGACAGACATTCAGCGAACTCCGGAAAAACACGTAGGAAAATGCAGTTTTGCGGGTCATACGACCCAAAGAATCGCGAAGAATACGTCAGCCATCAAAACGCCGCCAGCGACGTCTATCGGCCCGTACAAAGTAGCTCAATCGACACAATGGGTTGTTCCGGCGCGATGCATTGCATAGGCTTGCGCGATTGTTTGCCCGCGCCTGACGCGAGCCGCCTCGAGGAGACTGAACATGGGCCTGAACAACCAGTGGATGCAACGCGATCTCGCGGTGCTGTGGCATCCCTGCACCCAGATGAAAGACCACGAACAGCTTCCGCTGATCCCGATCAATCGCGGTGAAGGTGTCTGGCTGGAAGACTTCGAAGGCAAGCGTTATCTGGATGCAGTCAGCTCCTGGTGGGTCAACGTGTTCGGCCACGCCAACCCGCGCATCAATCAGCGCATCAAGGATCAGGTCGATCAGCTGGAGCACGTGATTCTGGCCGGTTTCAGCCATCAGCCGGTGATCGAACTGTCCGAGCGTCTGGTGAAGATGACGCCGGAAGGCCTGAACCGGGTTTTCTACGCCGATAACGGTTCGTCCTGCATCGAAGTCGCGCTGAAAATGAGCTTTCACTACTGGCTCAACCGCGGCCAGCCGAACAAGAAGCGCTTCGTCACCCTGACCAACAGCTACCACGGCGAAACCATGGCGGCGATGTCGGTCGGCGACGTGCCGCTGTTCACCGAGACCTACAAAGCGTTGCTGATGGACACCCTCAAGGTGCCGAGCCCCGATTGCTACCTGCGTCCGCAGGGCATGAGCTGGGAAGAACACTCGCGCAACATGTTCGCGGCCATGGAGCAGACGCTGGCGGAAAATCATGACAGCGTCGCGGCCGTGATCGTCGAGCCGCTGATCCAGGGCGCCGGCGGCATGCGCATGTATCACCCGGTCTATCTCAAGTTGCTGCGCGAGGCTTGCGACCGTTACGGCGTGCACCTGATCCACGACGAAATCGCCGTCGGTTTCGGTCGCACCGGGACGATGTTCGCCTGCGAACAGGCCGGCATCCGACCGGACTTCCTCTGCCTGTCGAAAGCCCTCACCGGCGGTTACCTGCCGTTGGCGGCGTGCCTGACCACCGACGAGGTTTACGGCGCGTTCTACGACGACTACCCGACCCTGCGCGCCTTCCTGCATTCGCACAGCTATACCGGCAACCCGCTCGCCTGCGCGGCGGCGCTGGCGACCCTGGACATTTTCGAGCAGGACAACGTGATCGAGCGCAACCGGGCGTTGGCTCAACGCATGGCCTCGGCGACGGCGCATCTGGTGGATCATCCGAATGTCTCGGAAGTCCGTCAGACCGGCATGGTCCTGGCCATCGAGATGGTCAAGGACAAAGCCACGAAAGAGGCTTATCCGTGGCAGGAACGCCGCGGCCTGAAGGTGTTCCAGCATGCGCTGGAGCGTGGCGCATTGCTGCGTCCGCTGGGCAGTGTGGTGTATTTCCTGCCGCCGTACGTAATCACCCCGGAGCAGATCGACTTCCTTGCCGAAGTCGCCAGCGAAGGCATCGACATCGCCACCCGCGAGAGTGTCAGCGTGGCGGTACCGAAGGATTTCCATCCCGGGTTCCGTGATCCGGGTTGATTCGGCTTACTTGAGATTTGCAGTGCCTGGACTGCCTCTTTCGCGAGCAAGCTCGCTCCCACAGCGAAATGCATTCTAAATGTGGGAGCGAGCTTGCTCGCGAATGAAGTCGACTCCGATCCAACTGATTCACATCTTTTCAGAGAACCACCATGAGACTGTCCCGCTTCTTTATCGACGCCCCGCTGAGCACCGGCGAACACGAACTGCCGGAAGCCCAGGCGCATTACATCAGCCGCGTGCTGCGCATGGCCGAGGGCGATGCGGTGCAGTTGTTCGACGGTTCCGGCCACGAGTTTCGCGGATCGCTGGTGGAAGTCGGCAAGAAACGCGTGGTGGTGCAGATCGACGAGCAGTTTGCAGGTCAGGTCGATTCGCCGCTGCAAATCCACCTCGGCCAGGGCCTGTCACGGGGTGAGCGGATGGACTGGGCGATCCAGAAAGCCACCGAGCTGGGCGTGACCGAAATCACCCCGATCTTCAGCGAGCGCTGCGAAGTCCGCCTCAAGGACGAACGCGCCGACAAACGCCTGCTTCACTGGCGTCAGGTGGCAATCAGCGCTTGCGAGCAATGCGGTCGTTCGCGGGTGCCGGTGATTCACCCACCGGTGCTGCTCACCGACTGGCTGAAGCAGACCGAAGCCGAGCTGAAACTGGTGCTGCACCCGGTCGCCGAGCCGTTGATCAGCCACGCCAAACCATCGACCCTGGCGTTCCTGATCGGCCCCGAAGGCGGCTTGTCCGACGCCGAAGTCGAGCAGGCCAAAGGCAACGGTTTCCACGCCGCCCGCCTCGGCCCGCGCGTGCTGCGCACCGAGACCGCGCCAGTTGTGGCGCTGGCGGTGGCGCAGCAACTGTGGGGTGATTTCTAACCCGTCACTGCACCGGATCACTGATCGGTCTGGCAATGATTGCCTTGAGTTCGCTAGTCATCGGGAACTCAAGGTTCAAGCCTTTGGGCGGGATCGGCTGTTCGAACCACTTGCGGTAGATCCCGTTGATCTCCCCCGAGCTGTACAGGTCGGCCAACACACCGTTGACCAGTGCAAGGAACTGCGGATCATCCTTGCGCACCATGCAGCTGTAGATTTCCCGCGACTGCTCCTCCCCCACCACGACCCAGTTGTGCGGGTCGCGCGCCTTGGCCCGTTCGCCGTAGAGCAACGCATCGTCCATGTAGAACGCCGCCGCGCGCCCCGATTGCAGCATCTGGAACGCCTCGCCGTGATCCTTGGCACTGATCACGAACATGTTCAATTTGTGATCGAGGTTGTAGCTCTTCAGATAGCGCTCGTTGGTGGTGCCGGCGGTGGTCACCACGTTCTTGCCGCGCAGGTCATCGAAGCTGTGGATTGCGCTGTCCTTTGCGGTCAACAACTGGCCTTTGACGTAGATGAAACCGTAGGAGAACGCGACCTGCTTCTGCCGTTCGGCCGTCACTCCGGTGGAGCCGCATTCAAGGTCGACCGTGCCGTTCTGCACCAGCGGAATCCGCGTCTGCGAGGTCACCAGGTTGTACTTCACCTTCAGCTCCGGCAGCGCCAACTGCTGTTTGATGCGCTCGACGATCCTGTCCGCCAGTTCCACCGAATACCCCATTGGCTGCCCGGTGTGATCGCCCACATACGAGAACGGCACCGACGCATCGCGATAACCCAGGGTGATGCTGTTGGCGCTGGCAATCTTGCCGAGCGTACCGGTCAGCGGCACTTCATTGGCCTGTGCCTGGGCGCCGATGAACAGCGCCAGTGTGCAGCCGAGCAACGTGATTTTTTGCATTGTTATTCTCCGTTGTGGGTGGGGTGTTTTAGCAGAAAACGTCACGCCGCACGGGGATTGAACCCGTGCAGATCAATGGATGTGCGTTGCTGGCCGATCAGTTCGCTGAGCAACTGCCCGCTGCCGCAGGCCAGGGTGAAACCGAGCGCACCGTGGCCGAGGTTGAGCCACAGATTGCGATACGCCGTGGCGCCCAGCAGCGGAACGCCGGTGGGCGTTGCCGGACGCATGCCGGCCCACTCAATGGCGGCGTCATAGTGGCCGGCGTCGGGAAAGGTGTCGCGGGCCTGGCGTTTGATCAGAGCCAGTCGCTCGGGGTCCACCGCCGGGTCGAAACCGACGATGTCGACCATCGCCGCCACGCGTAACTGTTCGCCGATGCGGGCGTAGACGATCTTGCGGTCGTAGTCGGTGATGCTGACGTCCGGTACCCGGTGTTCACTGCCAATCGGTACGGTCAGGCTGTAGCCCTTCAGCGGATACAGCGGCAGGCGCAGGCCGGGCAGCGCCAGCAACGGGCTGCGATGGCCGGCGGCGATTACCAGTTGTTCGACCGGCAGGGTTTCTTCGCCAAGTTCGATGGCCGTGACGGCGCCGTGGCTGTGATGGATGCCGGTGACTGCCTGACCGAGGCGAAACTCGCAGCGGCCCGACGCGTTCAATCGCGCCGCCAACTGTTGGCAGAAACCGTGACAGTCGCCGACTTCTTCATCCGGCGTGTAGATCGCGCCCACAAACGGCGCCTTGGCCAATGCCGGTTCCAGTTGAGTACATTCGGTGGCGGACAACACCTGCTGTTGCTGCGGATCGGCCAGGCCCTTGCGCGCATGATCGAAGCTGGCGGCGTTGCGGAAGGTCACCAGTTTGCCGTTGCGCCGCCAGTTGAAACCGGCCAGCCCGTCGTCCTCGCGCCAGCGTTTCAGCGTGCTCTGGCTGAACAGCGCCAGACGCAACAGATGCGCGGCGTTTTCACGATTGACCGAGGTGCGGCAGGCGGCGAGAAACGACGCCATCCAGCGCCACTGCGTCGGGTCCAGGCGCGGGCGCAGCTTCAGCGGTGAATCGCCGCGCAGGATCCAGCCGATCGCCTGCAGCGGCACACCGGCATCGGCCAGCGGCGCAACATAGCGATAGGACAACTGGCCGCCGTTGGCGAAGCTGGTTTCGCTGCCCAGCGACTGCCGCGCCTCGACCACTGTCACTTCGAAGCCGTCGCGCACCAGCGCATAGGCCGTTGCCAACCCGATCACGCCGCCGCCGATGATGCACACACGCTGAGCCATGTCCGTCCTTAATCGCTCTTGAAGACGAGACCGAGGTTAGGGCGAGGTGACAGGCGCCGAACAATGAATAAAGATGCCAAACCTATAAACCAAGGTTATGGACTCACCATGCGCCTTCGCCACATCGAGATTTTCCAGGCCATCCGCCAGACCGGCTCGGTCAGCGCCGCTGCGCAATTGCTGCACGTCTCGCAACCGGCGGTGACCAAGGTGTTGCAGCACGCCGAACAGCAGTTGGGTTTTCCATTGTTCCTGCGGGTGCGCGGCAAGTTGCAGGCGACCCCGGAAGCGCTGGAGCTGGAGCGCGAAGTCGACAAGGTCACCGAAAGCCTGCAAAGCGTGCGGCGTCTGGCCCAGAGCCTGCGCCGCGAGCCCGGCCACAGCCTGCGGATCGGCGCGACGCCTGCCCTGGCGCTGTCATTGCTGCCGCCGGCGATACGGCAATGGACGGCGCAGTTCCCGGACATTGCCTGCGAACTGTCCAGCGCCCACAGCCGCGAGCTGATGCAGAACCTGCTGATGCGCGAAGTGGACGTGGCCCTGACGTTGCAGTTGCCGGATCATCCAGGGCTGAAGGCGCAGGCATTGGCAGTGGGCGTATTGGTGGCGCTGGCACCGAAAGGTTACTGGCCCGAGGAAGACGCGGGTCAGCCGTTGTCGCTGATGGCCCTGGCTGGTGCGCCGCTGATCGGGCTGTCCAGCGCCGATCCGCTGGCCGCCCGGCTCGACAGTTATCTGGAAGCCGTCGAGCCCCCGCCTCGGGTACGGATCGCCGTGCAGACGTACTCACTGGCGCGAGCGATGGTGGAGTCCGGCGCCGGGGTGGCGGTGATCGATCCGTTCACGGCGCTCGGTGCTTCGCCGACCAGCACTGTAATCCGCCCTCTCACTCCGCCGCTGCCGATCACGCTGTACGCGGTAACTCGCGCCACTGAACCGCCGCCGCATACCCTCGGCGACCTGTTGCAGATATTCAGCAGCCGCGCGCAGATAGAACTGCAAAACCTCGGCCCTGCGGGAGCGGGCTTGCCAGCGATTGCACTGGCCCCTTCAACACCTGAGTGACTGACAGTCCGTCATCGCGGGCAAGCCCGCTCAAAGGTTTTGGGTGATCTACAGGACGTAAAACAGTATCGCCACAAAGTGCAGCAGACTCCCGGCGATCACGAACAGATGCCAGATCCCGTGGGCATGCCGTAACCGATGGTCGAGGGCGAAAAAGATGATCCCCACGGTATACAGCACGCCCCCCGACGCCAGCCAGGCAAACCCCGCAGTCCCCAGCGCCGCAATCAGCGGCTTGACCGCCACCAGTACGATCCAGCCCATCACCGCGTAAATCACGATCGACAGGATCCGCGCCTCGGAGCGCGGTTTGATCTCTTGCAGGATGCCGATGAGCGCCAGGCCCCAGACAATCCCGAACAACGTCCAGCCCCACGGCCCGCGCAGGGTCACCAGGCAGAATGGCGTGTAACTCCCGGCGATCAGCAGGTAGATCGAAAAGTGATCGACCTTCTTCATGATCGCTTTCTTGCGCCCGCGCACGCTGTGGTACACGGTGGATGCGCTGTAGAGCACCAGCAAGGTGAAGGCGTAAATCGCCACGCTGACGATCTTCCACGGGCTGCCGTCGAGGCTGGCGATCACCAGCATCCAGACGCCCCCGACAAACGCCGCTACCGCCCCGACCAGATGCGTCCAGGCGTTCAGTTTTTCTCCGTGATACATGTGTCGCACACCTCGATTTCATTACCGCAGCGCGCAAGGCTCGGGCCTTGAGCGTAAAAGCGCAATGTTTCCGTTCAACGCGGGCCTGCGCCTGTCCTGATATTTGGGCACAATCGACCGATACCAAGAAGAGTCCGCGCCATGCTGATCGACGAAGAATTGACCCTGAAGAAACTCGAGGTGTTCCTCGCCTTCATGCGCACCGGCAACCTCGCCCGCGCCGCCGCCGAGTTGCAGACCAGCAACGTCAGCGTGCACCGCGCAATCCATTCGCTGGAAAGCGCCCTGCGCTGCCCGTTGTTCAAGCACGAAGGGCGCAACCTGACGCCGCTGGAAAGCGCCTTCGTACTCGAAGAGCGGGCGCAGAAGCTGATTCAGGACGTGGTCGAAAGCGTGCGCCTGACCCGCGAAGCCGCCGGGTTCTCGGCCGAGCGTTTCAAGCTCGGCTCACTGTATTCGCTGACGGTGAAGACCGTGCCGCAGCTGATCATGGGTTTGAAGATCCGCCGCAGCGAACTCAACATCGACCTGATCCTCGGCTCGAACATCGACCTGCTCTACAAACTGAAAAACATGGAAGTCGACGCGATCCTGGTGTCGCTGGACGACACCGTCAACGACCCGGACTGCGAACAGATTCCGCTGTTTTCCGACGACATCTTCCTCGCCACCCCGGCCGATTCCCGTTTTGCTCAGCGCAGCGAAGTGGACCTGGCGCAGGTGCGCGACGAAACCTTCATCACCCTCACCCAAGGCTTCGCCACCCATCAGGACGGGATTCGAGTGTTCAGGCAGGCAGGGTTCGAGCCGAAGGTGGCGATGCAGGTCAACGACATCTTCACCCTGCTGAGCATGGTCAGCTCCGGGGTCGGTTATGCGTTGCTGCCGGGGAGAATTGCGGCGGTGTACGAGAACCGGGTGAAGCTGATTCCGTTGCAGGAGAAGTACCGGTTGCAGCAGCACATCGGCGTGGTGTTTTTGAAGGCCAAGGAGCGGGATCCGAATTTGCTGGCGTTGCTGGCGGAGTGTCGGATGTATGCCAATCGCCAGGTCTCGCAATGATCGTTCCCACGCAGAGTGGAAACGATCACCCATCATCGTCCTAGCCCATCAAACCACGCATCAGCAGAAACAACAGCGAAGGCCCGAGCAAGCATCCAAGTGCGGTATAGAACGCCGCCGTCAGGCAACCATAAGGCACCAGTTTCGGATCGGTGGCCGCCAACCCTCCGGCCACACCACTGGATGTCCCCATCAAACCGCCAAAAATCACCGCACTGCGTGGGTTGTTCAGACCGATCATCGGCGCCACGAACGGCGTCATTACCATCACCAGAATCGCCTTGATCAACCCTGCGGCGATAGACAGCGCCATGACCTCGGAACTCGCGCCAATCGCCGCGCCGGTTACCGGTCCGACGATGTAGGTCACCGCCCCTGCGCCAATGGTCGTCAGACTCACCGCATCGGTATAACCGAATGCCATCGCCACCCCGACCCCGGCAACAAATGACGTGCCCACGCCGACAAACAACGCCAGCACACCAACAAACCCGGCCCGCTTCAGCTCATCGACACTGACGCCAAACGCCGTGGCAACAATCGCGAAGTCCCGCAGCATGGCGCCGCCAAGTAAACCGATACCCGACAACAACGGAATGTCCACGACCCCTTTCTGACCGCCAGTCAGGGCTCCGCCGATATACGACAGCACCAAGCCGAGCAAAATGGCGATGGCCGAGCCGTGCAGACGGCCCTTGGTGAAGGTGTTGGACATCCAGTAGGACACCCACATGGTCAGGCCGACAATCAGGAAACCGCTGATCAGCCCGTAGCCGGTGATGACTTTCATCATTGATTCGTACATGGCGCTCACCCCGCAGTCTTGGCAGGTGTGATCGGCGCCGGTTCCTTGTTACCCAGGCGCACCAGCACCGGCACCAAGGCAAAGGCAATGACCACGGCGAGCGTTCCCGCAAGGATCGCCATCGGCCCGCCCTTCAGCGCGCCGTAAACATTCTGTTGCGCGGCCATGGCGACCACGATCGGAATGTAGATCGCACTCCAGAACTCGACGCCCTGTTCGGTCTTGCCCTTGAGCCAGCCACTTTTGTTCAAGTAACTGCCCAACCCGATCAACAGCAGCATCGCAATACCGACACCGCCGACATTGGCCGGCACGCCGATCAACTTGCCGAGCAGTTCACCGACCCAGATACCCACCAGCGTACAAAAGGCGAGAAACGCCACACCGTAAATAATCATTGTTGTAGTCCTCAAAGTGCATCGTCGAATGTTGTTTTTGTTGTTCGAAGCCTGAGTCGGTGATTTAGGGTCGTCGGCCCTCCTCCTCTCGCAACAGCGCCTGCAAGGTGTCGAGCCGGGCACTGTCGAAGGCAGTGACGGTCCCCTGTTCGAACACCCGGCGCGCCAGCCCGGTCAGCACCGCACCGGGCGGCAGTTCGATCTGTAGTCGCACGCCGCGCTCGTAGGCGCTTTGCACGGTGCCGCGCCAGTCCACCACGCGGCACATGTTGAAGGCGAGGTCGTCGCGCAGCGCTTCTACCTTGGTCACAGGCCTTGCGCGACTGCCGCTCAGGTAAGCGATTTTTGGTGTTTTCAGCTCTACCTGGGTGAACGCCTCGGCGAGGGTTTGTGCCGGCTCATCCAGCAACGGGCAGTGGGACGGCACGCTGACCGCCAGACGTTTTGCCAGCCCGGCGCCACGGCTGCGCGCCAGCTCGGCCACTGCCTGCATCGCCTTGTCGCTGCCGGCAATCACCACCTGGTTATCGGCGTTGATGTTGGCCAGGTACACCGGTGTATCTGCGCTGTGCACCTGAGCCAGCAAATCTTCGACTGTGGAGAGTTGCAGACCGATGATCGCGGTCATCCCGAAGCCCTGTGGATAAGCCTGCTGCATCAACTCGCCGCGCAGGCTGACCAGATGCAACGCATCGCTGAAGCTCAACGCTCCCGCGACCACCGCTGCCGGATACGCACCGATGGACAGGCCGGCGACGTAATCGGCGGTAAGTCCGGCCTGCAACAATTGCCGCGAGGCGGCGACGCCGGCGATCAGCAGGCAGAGCTGAACCGCCCGGGTGCTGCGTAATGCTTCGCCGGAATCCAGCCGCAAGACGTCTTCACCGAGGCTATCGCTGGCCTCAATCAGCGTTTCCCGAGGCAAACGCTGGAGCATGCCGGGCTGCTGCGCGCCCTGACCGGGAAACACCAGCAGGCTGCTCACGCTGCCAGCTCCTGCGGGTTCCACGGATCGCTCACCAGACAGGCTTCATGGGCGTTTTTCAGCAGCACCCGCGAAGTGTTTCCGGCCCACTCGCGCAGGGCGACAGCACCGAATGGCGTCTGCAACTGCAGGTCGACCCGGCAGATCGCCTGATCGAAAACCGCCACCAGTTCACGTGCCTGGTGACGGGTGATGAGTTGCGGTGTACGCAGGATCAGATCGAGATCACTGGCTTCGTGCATGGCCGCAAAACCGCTCGCCAGTTCAAACCCGACACTGCCACTGACACCCCAGACCCAGCCGCAATCATCGAGCATCGAGCGCAGTTGCCGAAGCGCCTGCATGACCGGCAGATCACGCTGGCTGTCGACCTGACAAAGCGCTTCCGGGCTGACCCGGCAAGCAATCGAATCGAGCGCCATGAACGCCGCCAACCGCTGCTCACGCAAGCGACCGCGCACGCCCACCGCCACGAATCCCTCCTCACTCAACGCCCGCCGCACCACCACCGGTTGCCCGGCAGCCAGCGAGTCAATCGCCCACTGCGGCGCATCCGCCGGCAGTTGCGCCGGCGTCATGCCCCACAGCAGGTCGTGGGCCAGAGGCGTGTTCACCACTGCGCCCTCAACAGTTCACGCACGCGGCTGGAGGCTTCGCGATTTTTCGCACCGAGACGATTGCTCAAATCCGTCGCGCCAATATTGCCGATCGCCTGCTTCAGGCATTCGCCGACCCGCGCCAGATCCTCCGCCGTCGGCTGCTCGATCTGCTGCACCGACAGGGTTTCCCAGAGCAACCCGAGACTGGCATAGCTGTCGATGTCATAGGCCATCGGCGGCACGCTGGACGCCAGGGTTTCCAGTTCTTCGACGCTGCGCAAGGTCACCCGAGCCGCCGAAGCCTTGCCCATCGCATGCACCATCACCCCCGGATCACGCAGGGCGATCAAGCGATTAGCCTGATAACCGTGAGCGAGAAACGCCCCTGACATGGCCTTGCCCACCAGCAGCGCTATCACTGGGTGCCCGGCCAGACGCGCGCGAGCATAAGCGTCCGCCGCACCGGCCAGAGCCTGATGAATGCCGAGGGCTTCTTCGCGGCGACCGTAGGCTTGGCTCGGCACATCGACGATGGCGATCAAGGGACGCTTTTGCGGTTTGTCACGGTCGGCGGTGATCGCATCATCCACAGCCTTGGCCAGACCCCAGCCTTCGAGCAACCCGACTTCGCCGTTGCGAGCGCGAGGGAAACGGTTTTGCGGATCGGCGACCACTGCGATAAACCGCCCGAGCTCACCATCGACGACCTTCAACGAGGGCGGCAAACCCTCAATGGCCTTCGCGCCCGCACTCAAGGCGTTGAACCAGTTCAAACCGCGCACGGAATAACCACTCATGAGCGCTCTCCTTGATACAGATCGCGAACCACCGAAGGCTCGATTTGCTTGTCAGTGTCCAGGCTCGTCAGGCGTTGCAGGAACCACTCGGCCCGTTGACTGCGCGGTTGTTTCGGCAGGCCTTGGTGCAGCAGCTCGCCGACCTGATGGCGAATCTGCGCCACGTCATCAGCGGCATAACGGTCTACCAGGCCACTGGCGAAACGTTGCTCGCCACCGGTCAGGCTCCAGATGAAGGGCCGGTCGCGGGAGTCGTATTCCTCGATCCCGGCTTCCTGCTCGATCACCTGCGGACCGTTCAGGCCGAGGCGTGCTTCCTGGGTCACCAGCAAATAGCTGCACAGCGCGGCAGCAATCGACATCCCGCCAAAGCAACCGACGCTGCCGGCCACCACGCCGACCACCGGTTGGTGTTGCTGCAGATCGACAATCGCCGCGTGAATGTCGGCAATCGCCGCCAGTCCGAGGTTGGCTTCCTGCAGGCGCACACCGCCGGTTTCCAGCAGCAGAATGGCGCGAGTCGGGATGCCTTTGCGGTTGTCTTCGGCGGCCAGCTCCAGCGCGCCGGCGATTTTCGCGCCGCCGACCTCACCGAGACTGCCGCCCTGAAACGCGCCTTCAATCGCCGCGATCACCACCGGCAAACCGTCGAGGCGGCCCTTGGCGATCACCACACCGTCATCCGCCTGCGGCACCACGCCCTGACGCCCGAGCCACGGCGACATGACGCGTTGAAACGGGTCGAGCAGTTCGCGGAAGGTGCCGGCGTCGAGCAAGGCTTTCGCCCGCTGCCGTGCGCCGAGTTCGACGAAGCTGTGTTTGTGCAAAAGTGTTGAGGTGTCAGTCATGGCCGATCTCCTCAAAGCCTTGCTCCAGACGCAGGCGCACCACGCCCGGGGTCGCGCCGAAGTCATGGATATCGATGGCCATCGCCGGTGGCGTGGTGCCGTCGAACATCCGCGCGAACAGGTGCTGCCAGCGCTGCTGCGCGCCGTTGACCGAGGTCTGCACGTTGATCGTCAGCTTGCCGGCCAGGCCCGGTTCGATCAGCACTTCCAGATCGCCCGAGCCGACACAACCGACCAGCGCGCGACCGCGCGGCGGCTGCCCGGCGGGGAATTCAAAGGATAAGGTTTCCATCAAAACGCTCCCTGAAGGATGCCGTCGCGCTCGATTCGATCAAGCAGCAGGCTGGCGGCGAGCAAGTCGGCGGCGCCACCGGGCGAGGCATTCAATGCGATGAGTTGTTGATCCAGTTCATGCAGGCGGCGGCGACCGGTGAGGCTGGCGCTGCCACCGGCGTCGAGCACGGCCTGGGCGCCGTGCTGCATGGCGTGCAGGCCCTGTTCGCCGGCGCGGTACAGGACGCAGGTGTCGGCGAGCTCAGTCATGATCGCCAGCAAGCCATCGAGCCGGGCGTTCTGTTCGCCATGGCCGGCGGCGCGGCTGCGTTGGAGCTGCGGCAAACCGCGCTGCACCACCGACGGGAAACCGAGCTGCGCTTCTTCCCGGGCACCGCGAGCGCCGTAGCGTTGGGCGACTTGCGCGCCATGGCTCAGCGGGCGCGGCGCATGACGGTCATCGAGCAATGCCAGGCGCGCAGCGCGCAGGGTAACGGCGCCAGCGCTGGTGGACCTGGTGTCCAGCGCGGCAGCCGTGACCAGCAGGCCCAGCGCCCAGATCGCCCCGCGATGGGTGTTCACGCCGTGGGTGGTGGCGAGCATCGCTTGCTCGCCTTCCCGGCCGATGCGGCCAATGGCTTCGCGCAGCGGCAAGCCGATCTCGCCGAACTCGAGCGCGGCCTCGGCCATTTCCTTGAACGCCGGCCACAACGCCAACGCCGAGGCGTGCATCAATCCCAAGTGCAGATCGGTGTGCGCACCGTTGCCACGTCGGTCCACCAGCGCCGGTTTCGGCGACAGGTCGGCTTCGTCGATCAGCGCGTCCACTGCCAGGTCCGCCAGCCGTTCCGCGAGGGTGATGGTTTTCGGTTGCAGGTTGAGTGCGTGCATTACCAGCTCCTGAACTTGGCGGGCGGGTTATAGAGGCCGCCGGACCACTCGACCAGATCGGCCACGCTTTTCGCCGCCAGCAACTCGCGGGTTGCGTCGGTGCGACGGATGCCAAGGTCTTCGGGCAAGGCGATCAGGCCTTCGCGGCGCATGCGTTCAGTGTCTTTCGGGTTGTGGCGCAGGCCGATGGCCGTGACGCCGGCGACCGCAGCGATCATCGCCTGACGCTCTTCCAGCGAGCGCGCCTTGTACAGGTAGGCGATGCCCTCTTCGGTCAGCAGGTGAGTGACGTCGTCGCCGTAGATCATGATCGGCGCCAGCGGCATGCCGCTTTTCTTCGCCACCTCAACCGCGTCGAGGGTTTCGACGAAGGTCGGTTTGCCGCCCTCCTGGAACGTCTCGACCATCTGCACCACGAGTTTCTTGCCACGCTCGAGCATCGGCTGCTGCGAATCGTCATGCCGCATATCGAGCCATGCCGGAGTGCCGTGACGGCGACCGCGCGGGTCGTGACCCATGTTCGGCGCGCCGCCGAATCCGGCGAGACGGCCACGGGTCACGGTGGAGGAATGGCCGTCGCCATCGACTTGCAGGGTCGCGCCGATGAACAGGTCTACCGCGTATTGCCCGGCCAGTTGGCAGAACATCCGGTTGGAACGCAGCGAGCCGTCGCGCCCGGTGAAGAACACGTCCGGGCGAGCGGCGATGTAGTTTTCCATGCCCAGTTCGGTGCCGAAGCAATGCACGCTTTCGACCCAACCGCTTTCAATCGCCGGGATCAAGGTTGGGTGCGGATTGAGCGTCCAGTTACGGCAGATCTTGCCCTTGAGGCCAAGGGATTCGCCGTAGGTCGGCAGGATCAGTTCGATGGCCGCGGTGTTGAAACCGATGCCGTGGTTCAGCGACTGCACGTTGTGTTTTTCGTAGATGCCGCGGATCGCCATCATCGCCATCAGCACGTGTACAGGCTTGATGTGGCGAGGGTCGCGAGTGAACAGCGGTTCGATGTAGAACGGCTTGTCCGCCACCACCACGAAATCGACCCACGATGCGGGGATGTCCACGCGAGGCAGTTCGCTGACGTCGTCCACCAGTTGGTTGACCTGGACGATGACGATGCCGTCGCTGAAGGCTGCCGGCTCAATCAGCGCCGGGGTGTCTTCGGTGCTCGGGCCGGTGTAGATGTTGCCGGCACGGTCGGCCATGAACCCGGCCGAGAGCACGACGTTGGGAATCAGGTCCACCACCAGCCGGGCGTAGAGTTCGATGTAGGTGTGGATCGCGCCGACTTCCAGCAGACCGTCTTCGAGCAACTGGCTGATGCGCAGGCTCTGGGTGCCGGCAAAGGAGAAATCGAGTTTGCGGGCGATGCCGCGTTCGAACAGGTCCAGATGCTCTGAGCGACCGACGCTGGGCATGATCATGTGCAGGTCGTGGAGCTTTTCAGGATCGGCCTTGGCCAAAGCACGGGAAAGGAAATCCGCCTGCTTCTGGTTGTTGCCCTCCAGCACCACACGGTCGCCGGGCAGGATCAGCGCCTCAAGCGCCGCGACGATCCTGTCGGTGGGCAACACCGCACCGTCGGCCAGCCCGCGCACCTTGTCGAGGCGCCGCTGCTTCTCGTCACGCCGCCGCGTCCAGCGCGAGTCGGGGGATATTGTTGTTGTCATGCTCACTCCACGGGTTCGCTGTCGTGGAGCTACCTTAGGAGTGTCAGGTGGGGGCATCAATCAAGCGCGGTGGCAAACCGTTACGGTCAGCGTAATGAATACTGGCCTCATCGCTGGCAAGCCCTGGTTCAGTGAACCAGTCCGGCATCCACCAACAATTTCTCCAATGCCAACAAATCCGGCACCTTCGCCACCTGCTCCCCGACCTGCACCGCCGCCTGCTCCAGCGCACACAACGGCACGTCGACATAACTCAACTGGCTGTCGAGCTTGTACGAGCGCGGAATCCCCTGCACCAGCAGCGCGATGAACTTCAACTCAGGCCGCCCGCCGAGGGCGTTGAGGATGACGATCCGTGCCCGCTCGCCGATGACGATCTTGTTGCCGCAGGCCGACTCGAAACTCAGCAGCGGAATCTGCCGCTCGCGCCAGGTCACCCGGCCCAGATACCACGGCGGCGTGTCGAGATCGAAGGCACTGGACTGGTAGTCGATCAGCTCGGCAACGGCGACGTTGGGCAGGATCAGGTTGCGATCCGCCAGCGGCAGCAGCAGCCCGGTGAGTTGGCTGGTGCGTTGGTTGTCCCGGCGTTCATGCATGTTTTTTGCTCCACAGCGCGATGCTTTCGAGCAGCACCGATTCCTGGTACGGCTTGCCGAGGTAGTCGTTGACGCCGATGGCCATCGCGCGGTCGCGGTGTTTCTGGCCGGTGCGCGAGGTGATCATGATGATCGGCAGGTGTTTCAGGCGCTCGTCGTGGCGCACCTGGGTCGCCACTTCGAAGCCGTCCATGCGCGGCATTTCGATGTCGAGCAGCATCAGGTCCGGCATGTGTTCTTCCAGCAGCAGCATCGCATCGACCCCGTCCTTGGCGGTCAGCACGTTCATGCCGTGGCGTTCCAGCAAACGACTGGTGACCTTGCGCACCGTGACCGAATCGTCGACCACCATCACCAGCAACGGCTTTTGCGGTTCGCTCTCGATTTCGTGACTGGCCGGCCGCTGCGGCAACCGCGCCTGCATCGCGCGGATCGGCGCCAGCAGGTCGAGAATCAGCACCACCCGGCCATCGCCGAGAATCGTCGCCCCGGACACGCCCTGCACCGACGCGAACTGCGGGCCGAGGCTCTTGACCACGATCTCGCGGGTGCCGGCCATCGTGTCGACCTGCACCGCAATGTGCCGGTCGTTGCACTGCACCAGCAAGACCGGCACCGGCAGGCTCTGGCCGGACAGCTTCGGCCGTGGCGCGGTTTTCAGCAGCTCGCCCAAATAGCACAGTTCATAACGCTGACCGCCGTATTGATAACTCGGCGGGTCGAGACGGAAATGCCCGTCCAGTTCATTCGGCAGCACACGGACGATACCGTCGATGGTGTTCAGCGGAATCGCGTACTGATCCTCACCACACTGCACCATCAGCGCACGGTTGACCGACACGGTGAACGGCAGGCGAATGCGGAAGTGCACGCCCTGCCCCGGCACCGAGTCGATGCTCATGGTGCCGCCCAGTTGCCGGACTTCTTCGTGCACCACGTCCATGCCCACGCCACGCCCGGAAATCTGGGTGATTTTCTCGGCCGTGGAAAAACCTGGCTGAAGAATGAACTGCAGCACATCGCGATCACTGATCTGCGCGTCAGGTGCCAGCAATCCTCGCTTGATCGCCTTGCGTCGCACAGCGTCCAGCGGCACGCCGGCGCCATCGTCGCGGATGTCGAACACGATGTCGCCGCCCTCGCGGGACAGGTCGAGGCTGATCTGCCCCTGCGCCGGTTTGCCCGCCGCCAGCCGGACTTCGGCGGACTCCAGACCATGGTCGACGGCATTGCGCAGCATGTGCTCCAGCGGTGCGGCCATGCGTTCGAGTACGTTGCGGTCCATCTCGCCTTCGGCGTTGCCAACGGTAAACGCGACGTCCTTGCCCAGCTCTTCGGCGACCTGTCGGACGATGCGTTTCAAACGCGGCAACATGCGCTCGAAAGGCACCATGCGCGTGCGCATCAGGCCTTCCTGCAACTCGGTGTTGATCCGTCCCTGCTGCTGCAACAGGTTCTCGGCGTCGTGGGCGCGCCGGTCGAGGGTTTCCTTCAGATCCAGCAAGTCGGAAGCGGACTCGAACAGCGCCCGGGACAACTGCTGCAACTGCGAATGGCGGTCCATTTCCAGCGGGTCGAAATCCTCGTAGCCGAGGCGTTCGGCATCCACTTGCTGACGACTGAGGATCCGCCCCTGGGTTTCGGTGTCGAGCCGGCGCAACTGGTCGCGCATGCGCTCGATGGTGGTTTCCATCTCGTGCAGAGCGGTCTGCGCATCGCTGACTTGCTGTTCGATGCGCCCACGGAAAATCGAGGTTTCGCCGGCGAGGTTGACCAGTTCATCCAGCAGCTCGGCGGAGACCTTGACCATGTCCGCCCCGGCTTCGGGCGCCGGAGCAGCAGGCTCAACCTTCACCGCCACCGGCGGCACCGGCGCCGGAGTTTGCACCACCGGATGGCTGAAATTCTGGATCGCGCTGATCAGCCGATCCGCCGGTGGGCATGGCTGGCCGGCGCGCACCGCATCGAGCATCTGGGCCAACCGGTCATGACCACGCTGCAACAGGGCAAACAGTTCGGCACTGCCCTGCAGGGTACCGGCGGACAGGCTTTCGTAAAGGTATTCCAGCTCATGGGCGAGGTCGCCGATCGGGCCGATTTCCACCATCCGCGCGCCGCCCTTGAGGGTGTGCAGATCGCGCAACAGGGTTTCCACTTCCTGGCGATTGCCGGGCTCGGCCTGCCAGCGCAGCAACGCGGCACCGGAGTTTTCGATGATGTCGAAACCTTCTTCGAGGAAGATTTCCAGCAGCTCCGGATCGTGTCCGGGGCCGTCCTGCGTGACGCTGGTTGGCGGTGTTTCAGGATTGGCGGTCGAGCCCTGACGGAAACGGCGGATCGCCTCGATCAGGTCCTGCGCCGGATCCAGCGGCTGGTGCAGGTGCAACTGTTCGAGGAACTGCGCCAGACGTTCGTGGCTCTGGCGCAGCAATCGGTCGAGGGCTTCGCTGTGGCTGTAACGACGATCCACCAACCCTTCGTAAAGGCCTTCCAGCTCATGGGCCAGATCGCCGACAGCCGCCACCTCGGCCATCCGTGCGCCGCCCTTGAGCGTGTGCAGATCCCGTTGCAGCGACGACAGCGGTGCGCCGTTCTCCGGGTCTTTCAGCCAGCGCTGCAAGGCTTGCCCGGCGCTGTCGAGAATGTCGACCGCCTCTTCGAGGAAGATCTCGACGATCTCGTCGTCCGGCCCGCTGTCGGTGCTGTGTTGTTGCAGCTCGGCGGTGGCGCTGCCCAGTTCGCGAATGCTCGGGGTACGGCTGCCATCACTGCGGATCAGGCCCATGGCCGACGGGTCGAGGCTTTCGTCGAGCAGTTCGTGCAAGGCGCGGATACGCTGCGGTTGCGGGGTGATTTCCTGGCCGGCGGCCAGTTCGTCGAGCATGTTGATCAGGGCTTCATGGGCCTGCTGCGCCTCATGGAAAAACCGCTCGCTGACCGCCAGGCTGCTTTCTTCGACGGCGCCGTACAGATCGAGCAACGCTTCGCACAGCACGTCCACCGGCAGCAGATCCGCCAGGTGCGCGCCCTCGCCCAGGGTCGTCAGTTCATCCAGCAGCGCGCTGAGTTCCTGACGTTCGCCGGGGTGCTGTTGCCAGCGCTGCAGGAGGTTTTCGGCGTCGAGCAGGATGTCCATGCCCTGGGCCAGGAAGTTGTTGATCAGTTGCGGATCGCGCTTGACCCGCAACGCACTGCTCGGCGCGCTGAGGATTGATTCCAGGCGCTCGCCGAGCAGGGTTTCGGTGCGTTTGATCAGCGATTGCGCGCCGACAATCGGCGCCAGCGGATCGTGTTTGAGCTGACGCAGACCGACGCGGAACAGGCCCTCGGCTTCGAGCAGCAGTTCCACTTCGTCCAGGTCCAACGCCAGTTGATGGGCCTTGAATTCCCGGGCGAGCTTGTCGAGCGGCGCCGCCAATTCAGCAATCGGTGAAACCCCCGCCATCGAGGCGCTGCCCTTGAGCGTGTGCAGTGCACGTTGCAATTCGTCACTGGCCTGCAACGGCACATGCTCGGCGGCCTGATCGAGAAAACGGTTGAGGCTGGCGAGATGGGTTTCGGCTTCGTTGCGAAAAATCTCCAGCAGCAGCGGATCGAGGGCCGCGACGTCTTCCACGTCTTCAGCCGGCAGCGGTGTGTCGCCCTTGGCCAGCGCATGAGCACGGGCCGCCAGTTGATCGACATCGTGGCGCTGACGCTGGCCGTTGGTGGCGAATTCGCCGATCAGGTCCGGCAACAGCAGCAGCGTGTCGGCAAGCAACTGGTGCACCGCCGGGCCGGGTTCGACGCTGTGTTCGAGCACGCGGTTGAGCAGGTTTTCCACCGCCCAGGCCAGTTCGCCGATAACCAGCGCACGCACCATCCGGCCGCTGCCCTTGAGGGTGTGGAACGCGCGGCGCAGCTCACTGAGGGCGGCGCGGTCATCGGGCTCGGCAGACCAGCGCGGCAGGTATTCGCTCAGTACTTCGAGCACTTCCCCGGTCTCTTCGAGGAACACTTCGCGCAGCTCGTCGTCCACCGGTTCTTCATCAGCCGGTGGCGGCAGCAGGCTGCCCGGCGTGGTCAGCGCCGGCGGGTTGACCGCCGACACCGGGCTGGCCAGCACTTCGGCCAACGACTGCACGATCTGCGGATCATCCAGCTCCTGCAAATCCTGCATCACCAAGGCTTCGCTGGGGCTGAGCACATCGTCGAGCACCGGCACATGCGGCTCGCCGGGCTGTTCGTCGGGAAAGAAACCGAGACTGGCGAGGCTTTTCTGCGCGATATCCAGCAAGTGCTCGCTGGGTGCCTGCGGGTCATCGGTCATGCGCTCAAGGTAGTACTCGAGGCTGCTGATGGCGTCGGCGAGGCTGTCGAGTTGCTGCCAGCCCGGCTCATGAGGGTCGAGCAACAGATGCTCGCGGATGAACCCGTTGCAGGCTTCGAGCAGGCTTGCCGCGCGCGCCAGCGGAATCATCGCCAGTGCACCGCGCACCTGGGTCAGCAGCGCCGGCAGGCTTTGCAGTTGCTGGCGATCCCAGTCGGCGTCGATGTAGTCGACGATCATGTCCTTGGCCTGTTGCAGGCAGATGCGCGCTTCCTTGATCACGATCTGATGGATCTGCGTCAGGTCGGTGGTCGGCAGGCGCGAGTCTTCCGGGCTCTCCGGCTCCACCGTACCCACCATCCCGGCCAGCGTCGCCTCGACGTAGAGCAAGGCGCCGGCGACGTCCATCAGCGTGGCATCGTTCGGTTCGCGCTGGCCCTGCGCAAGGCTGAGCACCACTGCCAGTTGATCGATGATGACCTTGCGCGGCTGACCGAAACCAAGCACCGCCAGCGTATCGGCGATCTGCCGCAGCGGTGCCAGCAGGCTGTCCAGGTCCGAGGCGTGCTGGCGGTCGCTGCGCACGAACAGATCGAGGCGTTCCTTGACCCGTACCAGCTCTTCGCACAGCGCCGCGAGCACCGAGCGCATGGCATCGCGGTCGGGACCGGCCAGGCGCGCGCGTTCTTCGTCGACCATCGCGCTGTCGGGCAGCGCGTCGTCCAGGGAGTAGCGATCTTTCATGGTCAGCATCTGCCCGGTGGGATGTTCGGCTTTGGCGATATAAAACAGCAGGCTTTTCAGCAGTTCAGGCGGTGGCGGCTGGTTGAGGCCGGGCATGCCCTGTTCGAGCAGGCGCTTGAGTTCCTTGTCGGCGTCCTTGAACAGACTGCGCAGGGCCGGGCTGTTGGCGATTCGCCCTTCGCGCATGCCCTCGACCAGCGCCGAGGCGACCTGCCACAACGGGCTCAGCGGCGAGTGACCGCTGAGTGCTTCAAGTCGGGTAAAAACCTTGGCCAGATAACCGAGATGCGTCTGGTCGTCCTGCTCGCGGAGCAATCCGACCAGCGCCATTTGCAGCATCTGGCGCAACTTGCGCAGCACATTCGCCAGCTCTGGCGGTTCCAGCAGCGCCAGTGTTTCTTCGCTCAAAGGCGCCAGTTCGGGCAATTGCGGGCTGAACAGGCTGGTTTCCGACAACAGGCTTTCGCCTCGGGCGCTGCGCAAGTCGTTGATCAGCGGCAGTACCACCAGCGGCAGGTCACGGCGGGCGCCCTGCACGCGGTCGAGGTAAGTCGGCAACTGGCCCAGCGCCTGCAACAGCAAGTGCAGCGCTTCGTCGCGGTGGCTGACACGGTCGTTCTGCAACGCTTCGACCAGGTGTTCCATTTCTTCGGCGAGCAATGCCGCGCCATAGAACTCGACCATCTGCAGGCTGCCATGCACCTGATGGATGCAGGCCAGACACTCGTCCAGCCCCGGCACCGACTGCGGATCGTCGAGAACGGCTTCAATGGCCTGATGCGCCTGTCTCAGCGTCTCGGCTATTTCACCCTTGACCCATTCGAGGGCCACGTAGTCGTGCCGGTCACCCATAACCACTCCGCTCGACATGGCCTCGCCCGCAGGCCTCACGCCTTGTCCGCGACGGGCGAAGGCGCCGCCGGCAAGGTGAACCCGGACACCGAGCGACGCAACTGGCTGGCCATTTTCGCCAGGTTGCCGATGCTCTCGGCGGTGGCCGTGGAACCGGACGAGGTCTGCGAGGTGATCTGCTGAATCACGTTCATCGTCAGGGAAATCTGCCCGGCCGAAGATGTTTGCTGCTGCGCCGCGTTGGAAATGCTCTGGATCAGCGCCGCGAGGGTCTTGGACACGCCTTCGATTTCTTCCAGGGCCACACCGGCATCCTGCGCCAGCCGCGCGCCGCGCACCACTTCGGTGGTGGTCTGCTCCATGGAAATCACGGCTTCGTTGGTGTCGGTCTGGATCGCCCGCACCAGCGTTTCAATCTGCCGGGTCGCGGCAGACGAACGTTCGGCCAGCCGTTGCACTTCGTCGGCAACCACGGCAAAGCCACGGCCGGCGTCACCGGCCATCGAGGCCTGAATCGCCGCATTGAGGGCGAGGATGTTGGTCTGGTCGGCAATGTCGTCGATCAGGCTGACGATGTCGCCGATCTCCTGAGACGACTCGCCCAGACGCTTGATGCGTTTGGCGGTGTCCTGGATCTGCTCGCGGATGTTGTCCATGCCGTGGATGGTGTTGTGCACCACCTCGTTGCCCTTGTTGGCGATCTCCACCGATCGCTCGGCCACCGCCGACGATTCGGCGGCGTTGGCCGACACCTGATCGATGGATTGGGCCATGTCGCTGATCGCGGTCGAGGCTTCGGAAATCTGCTGGGCCTGATGCTCCGAGGCCTGGGCCAGGTGCATCGCGGTGGCCTGGGTCTCCTGCACCGCCGCGGCGACCTGGCCGGCGGTGAGGTTGATGGTGGCCACCAGATCGCGCAACTGATCGACGGAATAGTTGATCGAGTCGGCGATGGTCCCGGTGAAGTCTTCGGTCACCGAGGCGGTCACGGTCAGGTCGCCGTCGGCGAGGTCTTCGATCTCGTCGAGCAGGCGCATGATCGCGTTCTGGTTGCGTTCGTTCTTCTCGGCGGTCTCGCGCAACTGGCGGTTGGTTTCCCGGACCATGACCATGCCGATCAGGATGATCGAAGCCAGCGCCAGCAGGCCCAGCACATAACCGCCGATGGTGTCGGTGCTGCGTCCGCCGGCAAGGTTTTCGAAACCGGTGGCCAGGTGCGAGGCTTCGTCGAGCAGGGTCTGCGACAGGCTGAAGATATTGGTGGCCGACTCACGGACCTTGAACAGCTCAGGCGAGGTCTCGAGGATTTCATCCACCGAACCGGAGACGAACTGGAACAGCTCGGAAATATCGCTCAAGCGAGCGCGGGCGTCGCGGTCTTCGACCTGGCTGATCTTCAGCGTCGAGTTGCCTTGCAGCATGCCGTTAAGCACCTGACCGAAGCGTGCGGCATCGCGACCGAAGGCGTCGGCGGCCTGCTGGGAGTTTTCATCGCCGGAGAGCACGGTGTTCACCGCGCCGAGAATCCGCTCGGCCAGCAGCGACTGACGCTGGGCCATCGCCACCTGTCCCGCCGGGGCACCGCGTTGCAGGAGGATTTCGACGACTTTTTCGTATTCGATCTGCAACTGCGGCACGGTTTCGGCCAGGGTCGCGGCCACCTGATGCAGGGACAGCACGGTCTGTTCGCTGGAGAGAATCGCGTCGGTGTTTTTCAGCAGGCGTTCCCAATCCAGCTGCACGGCGCGCATTTCCGGGCGCACGGTGGACGGCGCGGGTGGCAGGCCGGTGGCCGGGTCGCCTTTCTTCAAATAGCCCCAGCGCTGGGCGAAGTCGTTGCGCGCATCGCTCAACAACTTGAACGCGGCGGCCTTGCCGGCGGCGGCTTCGGTGGCGTTCTTGGCGATCCGCTGCGACAGCACCCGCAGCTCGCCGGCGTGGCCGATGTACTGCTTGTCGTAGTTGGCCTGGGTGTTGAGGTAAGCGAAGTTAGCGAACAGCAGCATGATGAACACGATCAGTGCGATGAACAGCACGATGATCTGCGAGCGGCTGCGCGAGCCTTCTGCGGGCTTGCCTGTTTTTGCTTTGATCATCGGTCCTCGCCTGTTAAACCGCGACGTGCATGAAACTCGGTGACTGCGCCAGCGCAAACAGGCTGAACACCCGCCAGTTCTGCTCGCGCCGGAAATAGCCCTTGATGAACTCGCCCTTGGAGCCTTGCCGTTTACTGATCGAGACCGACTCGAAACTGTCCTGCTCGAAGTGCTGCAGGCCGAAGACTTCATCGACCAGCAACCCGGCAAACACGTCCTGATGCTCTACCACCAATACCCGCCGCTGTTTGCGCATCGGTGACAGCTCATGGCCGAAGAATCCGCACAGGTCCATGACCGGCAGCAGCCGACCGCGCAGATTGGCCACGCCCTTGACCCACGGCTTGACCCCCGGCAGCTGGGTGACGCGCAGTTCGGGCAGCACTTCGCTGACTTCGCCCATCGGCGTGACGTACCAGTGCTCGCCCAGACGAAAGCCGATGCCGCTCCAGCGATCCTGGCGCGCAGCTTGCGACGGCAGGTCGGCCGCCAGCAGGCGACAGCGCTGGTCGATCTGCCACAACAGTTCGAACGCGGTCAGCGACTCGCTCATGACGGCGCGATCAACCGGCCAGCACGTTGTTCAGGGTCTTGATCAGCGTGTCTTCGTCGACCGGTTTGGTCAGGTAGTCCCTGGCGCCCTGGCGGGTGCCCCAGACCTTGTCGGTCTCCTGATCCTTGGTGGTGATGATGATCACCGGGATGTGGCTGGTTTCCGCATCCTTGGTCAGCTGACGGGTGGCCTGAAAGCCGTTGAGGCCGGGCATGACGATGTCCATCAGCACCGCGTCGGGTTTTTCCTGACGGGCCAGGGCCACGCCGTCGGCGCCGTTTTCGGCTTTCAGCACTTCGTGCCCGTGCTTTTCCAGCATGCCGGTGAGTTTGTACATTTCGGTCGGCGAATCATCGACGATCAGGATACGTGCCATGGTCTTCCCCATTTTTCTTGTCGACACCGGGCCCGCTGGCCGAGCGTCTCTGTGCGTGTCTTACTGCGGCAAAGCGGCAGCGAAGCCCGGAACATGGGCCGAAATCGCGTCGAGCAGTTCTTCCTTGCTGAAAGGCTTGGTCAAAAATTGATCGGAACCGACAATCCGCCCCTTGGCCTTGTCGAACAACCCGTCCCGGGACGACAGCATGATCACCGGCGTGCCCTTGAACGCGTTGTTGTTCTTGATTAAAGCGCAGGTCTGATAACCATCCAGACGCGGCATCATGATGTCGACAAAGATGATCCCGGGATGGTGGTCGGCGATCTTCGCCAAGGCATCAAAACCGTCGATCGCGGTGATGACTTCGCACCCTGCATTTTTCAACAGGGTCTCGGCGGTGCGACGAATCGTTTTCGAGTCGTCGATCACCATGACCTTCAAGGCGCTGGACTGCTGTTCCATAAGGGGGCTCTACCGTCGCCTTTGCGAATCAATTTGTCCGTTTTGCGATGACTGATGGCTGGAAACCCTTGATGCTCAAGGGCCAGCACGGCTGGCAGCCTTTTTAGCACAGTCTCCAGACGCAATCTATCGACGGGTTTTTCCTTGACCGAAAACCCGCCCGGCGCCACTCTGGCGGCACTTTTTTCATACCGATCCGGTAGCCAATTTTCGAGGAAAACCCAATGAGCGTTCGCGTCGGGATTGTCATGGACCCTATCGCCAGCATTTCCTACAAAAAGGATAGCTCGCTGGCCATGCTGCTGGCGGCGCAGAAGCGCGGCTGGGAACTGTTCTATATGGAACAGAAAGACCTTTATCAGGGTGAAGGCCAGGCACGGGCGCGGATGAAGCCGCTGAAAGTCTTCGCCAACCCGGAAAAATGGTTCGAACTGGGCACCGAGCAGGATTCACTGCTCAGCGACCTGAACGTGATCCTGATGCGCAAGGATCCACCGTTCGACATGGAGTTCGTCTACTCCACCTACTTGCTCGAACAGGCCGAAACCGCCGGCGTGCTGGTGGTCAACAAGCCGCAGAGCCTGCGCGACTGCAACGAAAAGCTGTTCGCCACGCTCTTTCCGCAGTGCACGCCGCCAACCATTGTCAGCCGCCGTCCGGACGTGTTGCGCGAATTCGCCGACCACCACGGTGACGTGATCCTCAAGCCGCTGGATGGCATGGGCGGCTCGTCGATTTTCCGGCACACCGCCGGCCATCCAAATCTGTCGGTGATTCTGGAAACCCTGACCCTGCACGGCAAGCAACAGATCATGATCCAGGGTTATCTGCCGGCCATCGTCGATGGCGACAAGCGCATCCTGATGATCGACGGCGAGCCGGTGGATTACTGCCTGGCGCGGATTCCGGCCCATGGCGAAACCCGTGGCAACCTCGCGGCCGGCGGCCGAGGCGAAGCCCGTCCGCTGACCGACAAGGATCGCTGGATCGCCGCCCAGGTCGGCCCGACCTTGCGTGAGAAGGGCCTGCTGTTCGTCGGCCTGGACGTGATCGGCGAGCATCTGACCGAAATCAACGTCACCAGCCCGACCTGCATCCGCGAAATCGACAACGCTTTCGGCACCGACATCGGCGGGATGCTGATGGATGCCATCGAGAAAAAGCTGCAAGGTTGATGTACATCACATGCAGCCTGTCGCTTGATGCTTGAAGCCCAAGGCGTAAAACCAACATTGCGTTATCATGCGCGGCCTGTGAAAAACGCGATGTTGGTTTTCTTGTCATGACACTTCCGTCCGATCTGCCTGCTGAACTCGCCCACCGCGGCGTGCGCCCGGTCGATCGCCTCGGATTTACCCTGTTTCTCGCGGCGCTGATCCATTTGGCACTGCTGCTCGGCGTGGGCTTCACCATGGTCGAGCCCAAGCAGATCAGCAAAACCCTGGAAATCACCCTCGCCACCTTCAAAAGCGAAAAGAAGCCGGCGAAGGCCGATTTCCTCGCCCAGGAAAACCAGGAAGGCAGCGGCACTCTCGACAAGAAAGCGGTCCCCAAGACCACCGAAGTCGCGCCGTTCCAAGCAAACGAGGTCAAGAAAGTCACCCCGCCGCCGGCCGCCAAGCCGCAAGTGCAGGAAGCCGCGCCCAAGGCGGCCGTGACCACCGTCGCGCCGAAACCGAAAAAGGCGCCGACCAAGAAAGAAGAAGCCAGGACCGAGATCAAACCAACGGTCGATGCGCCGACTTTCGACAGTTCGCAACTCTCCAGCGATATCGCCAGCCTCGAAGCGGAACTGGCCAAAGAACAACAGCTGTACGCCAAGCGCCCGCGCATCCACCGCCTGAGCGCCGCATCGACCATGCGCGACAAGGGTGCCTGGTACAAGGACGAATGGCGCAAGAAGGTCGAGCGCATCGGCAACCTCAATTACCCCGAGGAAGCCCGGCGCAAGCAGATCTACGGCAATCTGCGCCTGATGGTGTCGATCAACCGCGACGGCTCGCTGTATGAAGTGCTGGTGCTGGAGTCCTCCGGCCAGCC
Source organism: Pseudomonas sp. IAC-BECa141 (assembly GCF_020544405.1). Lineage (NCBI taxonomy): Bacteria > Pseudomonadati > Pseudomonadota > Gammaproteobacteria > Pseudomonadales > Pseudomonadaceae > Pseudomonas > Pseudomonas sp. IAC-BECa141. Next base: position 5,793,377 of record NZ_CP065410.1, read on the forward strand.
GCTGCTGGATCAGGCGGCGCAGCGCATCGTGCGACTGGCAGCTCCGTTTGCACCGTTTACCGGCGACCTGTCGGACATCGACCGGCTGGAAATCATCCGCACCTGGAAATTCGCCCGCGGTGACAAACTCTCGAGCAACTGACACACCGAAGAACCCCTGTGGGAGTGAGCTTGCTCGCGAATGCGGTGTGTCATACAACATTGATGTGACTGATCCACCGCTTTCGCGAGCAAGCTCGCTCCCACATTGGAACAGTGTTGCAAGCATCTCCAGCTTGTCAGTTCGCCCCCCGAACGCCACACTAGCGCACATGAAAAACGTCAGCCCCAGCTACCTCAAGCATCACTTCCTGATCGCCATGCCACACATGGCCGACCCGAACTTTGCCCACACCTTGACCTACATCGTCGAGCACACGGCCAATGGGGCCATGGGGCTGGTGGTCAACCGACCGCAAGAGCTGAATCTGGCCGACATCCTCGAACAACTGCGCCCGGACATCGATCCGCCAGCGCTGTGCCAGCATGTACCGATCTTCATCGGCGGCCCGGTACAGACCGATCGCGGTTTCGTGCTGCATCCGGCGGGCCAGACCTTCCAGGCCACCGTCGAGCTGGACGGCGACCTGGCCCTGTCGACCTCGCAGGACGTGCTGTTCGCCATTGCCGACGGCGTGGGCCCGGCCAAAAGCGTCATCACCCTCGGCTATGCCGGCTGGGAAGCTGGACAACTGGAGGCCGAACTGGCCGACAACGCCTGGCTGACCTGCCCGTACGACGCCGACATCCTGTTCAACACCAGCAGTGAACTGCGCCTGGAGGCGGCGGCCAGGCACCTGGGGATCAACCTCAGCCTGCTGACCAGCCAGGCAGGACACGCCTGATGGCCCTGCGCCTGATCCTCGGCTTCGACTACGGCACCAAACAGATCGGCGTCGCGGTCGGCCAGGTGATTACCGGCCAGGCCCGCGAACTGTGCACCTTGAAGGCGCAAAACGGTGTGCCGGACTGGAATCAGGTCGAAGCCCTGATAAAGGAATGGAAGCCCGACGCCGTGGTGGTCGGCCTGCCGCTGAACATGGACGGAACGCCCAGTGAAATGTGCGCCCGCGCCGAGAAATTCGCCCGACGCCTCAACGGCCGCTTCAACCTGCCTTTCTATACCCACGACGAACGCCTGACGACCTTCGAAGCCAAGGGCGAACGACTGGTGCGCGGCGGGCAGAAAGGCAGCTACCGCGACAACCCGGTGGACGCCATCGCCGCCGCCCTGCTGCTGCAAGGCTGGCTCGACGAAAACACCGCACTATTTGAATCCTGACAAGCGCTACGGCGCTTTTCTTTTGGTTACAACCCGAGCCAAGGTTCGCGAGAACCGGCTCGACCCCAAGAAGGAGCAACCATGAGCCTGCCCAATCCCGCCGATCTGATCAGCCAGATGGCGACCCGCCTCAAGGCGCACCTTGCCCAGCGTAATATCAGCGAACCGCGTTACATCGGCATCCGCACCGGCGGCGTCTGGGTCGCCCAGGCCCTGCTTGCAGAGCTGGGCAGCGACGCGCCATTGGGCACGCTGGATGTTTCCTTCTACCGCGACGACTTCAGCCAGAACGGCCTGCACCCGCAAGTGCGCCCGTCCGCCCTGCCCTTCGAAATCGAAGGCCAGCATCTGGTGCTGATCGACGACGTACTGATGAGCGGCCGGACCATCCGCGCCGCCATGAACGAACTGTTCGACTACGGCCGCCCGGCCAGCGTGACGCTGGTCTGCCTGCTGGACCTGGACGCCGGCGAACTGCCGATCCGCCCGAACGTGGTCGGCGCGACCCTGTCGCTGGCCGCCCACGAGCGGGTCAAGCTGTCCGGCCCGGAGCTGGCCCTCGAACTGCAAGACCTTGCCCTTTAATCCGCCCTATTGAGAGTCCCCTTCGCGATGACGCCTCTAGATACCAAGCGCCCGCTGCAGCTCAATGATCAGGGCCAGCTGCGCCACTTCCTCTCGCTCGACGGCCTGCGCCGCGAGTTGCTGACGGAAATCCTCGACACTGCCGACTCGTTCCTCGAAGTCGGTGCCCGGGCCGTGAAGAAGGTCCCGTTGCTGCGCGGCAAGACCGTGTGCAACGTGTTCTTCGAAAACTCCACACGCACCCGCACCACCTTCGAACTGGCGGCCCAGCGACTGTCGGCGGACGTGATCACCCTGAACGTGTCGACCTCGTCGGCCAGCAAGGGCGAAACCCTGCTCGATACCCTGCGCAACCTGGAAGCCATGGCCGCCGACATGTTCGTCGTGCGCCACGGTGACTCCGGCGCTGCGCACTTCATCGCCGAACATGTCTGCCCGCAGGTGGCGATCATCAACGGCGGCGACGGCCGGCACGCGCACCCGACCCAGGGCATGCTCGACATGCTGACCATCCGCCGCCACAAGGGCGGCTTCGAGAACCTTTCGGTGGCCATCGTCGGCGACATCCTGCACTCGCGGGTGGCGCGCTCGAACATGCTCGCCCTGAAGACCCTCGGCTGCCCGGACATCCGCGTGATCGCGCCGAAGACCCTGCTGCCGATCGGCATCGAGCAATACGGCGTGAAGGTCTACACCGACATGACCGAAGGCCTGAAAGACGTCGACGTGGTGATCATGCTGCGCCTGCAGCGTGAGCGCATGACCGGCGGCCTGCTGCCGAGCGAAGGCGAGTTCTATCGCCTGTTCGGCCTGACCACCGCGCGCCTGGCCGGCGCCAAGCCCGATTGCATCGTCATGCACCCGGGGCCGATCAACCGTGGCGTGGAGATCGAGTCGGCGGTGGCCGACGGCCCGCACTCGGTGATCCTCAATCAAGTCACCTACGGCATCGCGATCCGTATGGCCGTGCTGTCGATGGCCATGAGCGGACAAACAGCGCAGCGTCAATTCGAGCAGGAGAACGCCCAGTGAAGCTCAGCATTCTCGGCGCCCGCGTCATCGATCCAAGCAGCGGCCTGGATCAAATCACCGATATTCACGTTGAAGCCTGCAAGATCGTCGCCCTGGGCGCTGCACCGGCCGGTTTCAGCGCCGTCGAAACCATCGACGCCCAAGGCCTCGTCGCCGCTCCCGGCCTTGTAGACCTGAACGTTGCCCTGCGCGAGCCGGGCTACAGCCGCAAAGGCACCATCGCCAGCGAAACCCGCGCGGCTGCGGCCGGCGGCGTGACCAGCCTGTGCTGCCCGCCGAAGACCAGACCGGTACTCGACACCTCCGCCGTGGCCGAGCTGATCCTCGACCGCGCCCGCGAGGCCGGCAACACCAAAGTGTTCCCGATCGGCGCGCTGAGCAAAGGTCTGGATGGCGAACAGCTTGCAGAACTCGTTGCACTGCGCGACGCCGGTTGCGTGGCGTTCGGCAACGGCCTGGAGAGCTTCCGCAACACCCGTACCCTGTGCCGGGCGCTGGAGTACGCGGCGACCTTTGACCTGACGGTGATTTTCAACTCCCAGGATCACGACCTGGCCGACGGCGGCCTGGCCCACGAAGGCGCTACCGCCAGTTTCCTCGGCCTGCCGGGCATTCCGGAAACCGCTGAAACCGTGGCCCTGGCCCGGGACCTGCTGCTGGTCGAACAGACCGGCGTGCGTGCGCACTTCAGCCAGTTGACCAGTGCTCGTGGCGTAGCCCTGATCGCTCAGGCTCAGGCTCGTGGTTTGAAAGTCACGGCGGATGTTGCCCTGTATCAGTTGATCCTGACGGACGAAGCGCTGATCGATTTCAGCAGCCTGTATCACGTACAACCACCGCTGCGCACCCGCGCGGATCGCGACGGCCTGCGTGAGGCGGTGAAGTCCGGGGTGGTCTCGGCGATCTCCAGCCATCACCAGCCCCATGAGCGCGATGCCAAACTGGCACCGTTCGGCGCGACCGAGCCGGGCATCAGCAGCGTCGAGCTGCTGCTGCCGCTGGCGATGACGCTGGTGGAAGATGGTCTTGTGGATCTGCCAACCCTGCTGGCACGCCTGAGCGCCGGCCCGGCCGAGGCCCTGCGCCTGCCGGCGGGCAAGCTGGCGGTGGGTGGCGCGGCGGATATCGTGCTGTTCGATCCGAAGGCTTCGACCGTGGCTGGCGAAACCTGGCTGTCGAAGGGCGAGAACTGCCCGTTCCTCGGCCATAGCCTGCCGGGTGTGGTGCGTTACACCTTGGTGGATGGCCGGATCAGCCATCAGGCTTGATACCGAGTCGAGCCTAATCGCGAGCAAGCTCGCTCCCACAGGATTTGTGCAGTGACAAATCCCAGGTTACACACAGAACCTGTGGGAGCGGCGGTGCGACGATTCGACTTGCCAGCAATGACTTACTGAAAGGCACCCCGCCCTTCGGCATTACGCACCGACACCTGATCGTTCAGCGTCCAGAAGTCATACAGCACTCCCAGAAAGAACAACCCGCCGGTCAGCAGATAAATCACCCCGCTGATCCACTTGCCCTGATACATCCGGTGCACGCCGAGCGCGCCGAGGAAGGTCAGGAGAATCCACGCCACGTTGTACTCGATAGGGCCCGCGGCGAAACGCAGGTCGGCTTCGCGATCCATCGCCGGGATCAGGAACACGTCGATCAGCCAGCCGATTCCCAGCAACCCGAAGGTGAAGAACCAGATCGTGCCTGTCACCGGCTTGCCGTAATAGAAGCGGTGAGAGCCTGTGAAACCGAAAATCCACAACAGGTAACCGATCACCTTGCTATGGGTGTCTTTTTCCTTCACACGGGGCAGCTGATAGCTGTTCATTAAGACCTCGATACACGCGATAGATAAATATTCTTTAATTCTTTGTGACTTTTTTACAGGTTGCCGACGTATGGCAAATGCTACCGTGTCTCCCGTCAAACCCTTATAGCACCGGACTTCTGTCCGACAATTGCGTATTTTTGCCGCTTATTTGGTTCCGTTGGCACCCGATTGAATCGACCAACGGCCTCGGAAGTGACAAAAAAGCTGTTATAAAGTTGCGCGCTAACACACCAAGAGCCCTGCCTAATGCGTCCATTTTTCAAGACATGGCTAACCATTTGCCTATTAATGCCACTGGCCGCCCACGCCACCAATCGTGAGCAACGTCTTCCAAACGTTAACGGTTTCACCCCCAAATCCCATGCCTCTGCTCCTTCGAACAAAGGCAAACAGGTCAAACACACCACGCTGAGCAGCAACGGCCGCAGCAAGCTGGTGCCACCAATGGCGACCAAGGAAAGCAGCAATGTCCTGAGTCGTGCGGTAAACGTCCTCGGTACGCCATACCGTTGGGGCGGCAGCAGCCCGAGTAAAGGCTTCGACTGCAGCGGTCTGGTGAAATACGCGTTCAACGACGCCACGTTCGACCTGCCACGCACCTCGAATGCCATGGCCAGCGGTCACGGCGAGAAAGTCGAACGCAAGGACCTGAAGCCGGGCGACCTGATTTTCTTCAATATCAAGAGCCGTCGGGTCAATCACGTTGCCATCTACCTGGGCAACGATCGTTTCATCCACGCACCACGGCGCGGCAAGTCGGTGAGCATCGACACTCTGAACAAGCCGTACTGGGAAAAGCACTACGTGGTGGCCAAACGCGTATTGCCGAAGGAACAGGGGCAGATGCGCGTCGTTCAGCGCTAACACCATACCGATCGTTCCCACGTCGAGGCGTCGAACCGTCCGCGTGGCAATGCCTCAATGGACGCTCCGCGTCCGCTTCGGCAGGGACGCAGAGCGTCCCGGGCTGCATTCCCAAGCAGAGCGTGGGAACGATCAGAACAAAAAAATCGCAGCCCACGGGCTGCGATTTTTTTTGCCTAGAAGTTATCCGGCGTACGCGCCTTCTCCCGCGCATGTTCGCGACTGATCAAGCCCTTGGTCACCAGATCCTTCAGGCACATGTCGAGTGTCTGCATCCCCAGTGAGCCGCCGGTCTGTATCGCCGAATACATCTGCGCCACCTTGTCCTCGCGGATCAGGTTACGGATCGCCGACGTCCCCAGCATGATCTCGTGCGCCGCCACCCGGCCGCCGCCGATCTTCTTGATCAGCGTCTGCGACACCACCGCCAGCAACGACTCCGAGAGCATCGAACGGACCATGGACTTTTCATCCCCGGGGAACACGTCCACCACCCGGTCGATGGTCTTGGCCGCCGATGTGGTGTGTAACGTGCCAAACACCAGGTGCCCGGTCTCGGCGGCGGTCAGGGCCAGGCGAATGGTTTCCAGGTCCCGCATCTCGCCCACCAGGATCACATCCGGGTCTTCACGCAGCGCTGAACGCAATGCAGTGGCGAAACTGCGGGTATCGCGATGGACTTCGCGCTGATTGATCAGGCATTTGCGCGATTCATGGACGAATTCGATCGGATCTTCGATGGTCAGGATGTGGTGATGGCGATGGGTATTGAGGTAATCGATCATTGCCGCCAGGGTTGTGGACTTGCCGGAGCCGGTCGGTCCGGTCACCAGCACCAGCCCGCGTGGCGCATCCGTGATCTTGCGAAAGACGTCGCCCATGGCGAGGTCTTCCATGCTCAGCACTTTCGACGGGATGGTCCGGAATACCGCGCCAGCGCCGCGGTTCTGGTTGAAGGCATTGACCCGGAAGCGCGCCACGCCAGGGACCTCGAAGGAAAAGTCGGTTTCCAGATGTTTCTCGAAGTCCACCCGCTGGGTGTCGTTCATGATGTCGTAGATCAGTTCATGCACTTGCTTGTGATCCAGCGCCGGCAGATTGATCCGCCGCACGTCGCCATCCACGCGGATCATCGGCGGCAGACCAGCCGACAGGTGCAGGTCGGAAGCGCCCTGTTTGGCGCTGAAGGCCAGCAGTTCAGTGATATCCATAGCGTCCCTCAATTCCAGTAGAATGCCGCGAACCTTCAGACCGCTGGCGCCAAATCCTGCCTGAAAAGTCACCGAACGATGATCAGGCAAGGCAAAAGTCGGCGAAGAAGCGGAGTTGACGTCAGTCAATGAGCATTCTGAGGTGACTTTTAACGCCGCATGATCGAGTGCAGGCACTTTTCAGGCAGGATTTGATGTCCACGATAGCAGACAACATCGCCCTCGTTAGTTCACGCATTCATGCCGCCACCGCTGCCGCCGGCCGCGATGAAAACAGCGTCCGGCTGCTGGCCGTGAGCAAGACCAAACCCGCCCAAGCCCTGCGCGAAGCGTACGCCGCCGGCCTGCGCGACTTTGGCGAGAACTACCTGCAGGAGGCCTTGGGCAAACAGCTCGAACTGGCCGACCTGCCCTTGATCTGGCACTTCATCGGCCCCATTCAGTCGAACAAGACCCGCTCGATTGCCGAGCATTTCGCCTGGGTGCACTCCGTGGATCGTCTGAAAATCGCCCAACGCCTGTCCGAACAACGCCCGACGGATCTGCCGCCCCTGAACATCTGCATTCAGGTCAATGTCAGCGGTGAAGCCAGTAAATCCGGCTGCACCCCGCAAGACCTGCCAGCCTTGGCCCAAGCCATCAGCACCTTGCCGCGCCTGAAGCTGCGCGGATTGATGGCGATTCCCGAGCCGACCGAAGATCGCGCCGAGCAGGATGCTGCATTCGCTGCCGTCCAGAAATTGCAGGCCGGCCTCGATCTGCCGCTCGACACACTTTCCATGGGCATGAGCCACGACCTCGAGTCGGCCATTGCCCAGGGCGCGACCTGGGTCCGTATCGGTACGGCCCTGTTCGGCGCCCGCGACTATTCCCAATCTTGACCATTTCCAGATAAGGACCTGACATGAGCAACACACGTATTGCCTTTATCGGTGCCGGCAACATGGCCGCCAGCCTGATCGGCGGCCTGCGGGCCAAGGGTCTGGAAGCTGCACGGATTCGCGCCAGCGATCCGGGTGAAGAAACCCGCAACCGGGTCAGCGCCGAGCACGGCATCGAAACCTTCGCCGACAACGCCCAGGCCATCGACGGCGCCGACGTCGTCGTGCTGGCAGTCAAGCCGCAGGCCATGAAGGCCGTGTGCGAGGCCATCCGCCCGAGCCTGAAACCGAATCAACTGGTGGTCTCCATCGCCGCCGGCATCACCTGCGCCAGCATGACGGCCTGGCTGGGAGAGCAGCCGATCGTGCGCTGCATGCCGAATACCCCGGCGCTGCTGCGTCAGGGTGTGAGCGGTTTGTACGCCACCAGCGCAGTGAGCGCCGAACAACGCCAACAGGCTGAAGAACTGCTGTCCGCCGTGGGCATCGCTCTGTGGCTGAACGAAGAGCAGCAACTGGACGCAGTCACCGCCGTCTCAGGCTCCGGCCCGGCGTACTTCTTCCTGCTGATCGAAGCCATGACCGCCGCCGGCGTCAAACTCGGCCTGCCGAAGGAAACCGCCGAGCAACTGACCTTGCAGACCGCGCTGGGCGCCGCGCACATGGCGGTGTCCAGCGACGTCGACGCTGCCGAGCTGCGCCGCCGCGTGACCTCGCCGGCCGGCACCACGGAAGCCGCGATCAAATCGTTCCAGGCCGGCGGCTTCGAAGCCCTGGTGGAAAAAGCACTCGGCGCCGCCGCGCACCGCTCGGCCGAAATGGCCGAACAACTGGGCAAATAAGGAGCCTTACATGATCGGATTGAACACCGCAGCGGTTTACGTGCTGCAAACCCTCGGCAGCCTCTATCTGCTGATCGTGCTGCTGCGCTTCGTCCTGCAACTGGTGCGGGCGAACTTCTATAACCCGCTGTGCCAGTTCGTGGTCAAGGCTACCCAGCCGCTGCTCAAGCCGCTGCGCCGGATCATCCCGAGCCTGTTCGGCCTGGACATGTCGTCGCTGGTACTGGCGATCCTCGTGCAACTGGTACTGATGGCGCTGACCCTGCTGCTGACTTACGGCACCACCGGTAACCCGCTGCAACTGTTGATCTGGTCGCTGATCGGCGTGACGGCGCTGTTCCTGAAGATATTCTTCTGGGCCATGATCATCAGCATCATCCTGTCCTGGGTCGCACCGGGCAGCCACAATCCGGGCGCCGAGCTGGTGAACCAGATCTGTGAACCGGCCCTGGCGCCGTTCCGTCGCATCGTTCCGAACCTTGGTGGCCTGGACCTGTCGCCGATCTTCGCTTTCCTCGTGCTGAAGCTGATCGACATGCTGGTGATCAACAACCTTGCGGCGATGACGATGATGCCGGAAATCCTGCGCCTGCTGATGTGAGCTGGTTTCGTTGGGACGGTGACGATCTGATTCTGGAATGTCACCTGCAGCCGGCTGCCCGCAGCGATGACTTTTGCGGGCTGCACGGTGATCGCCTGAAGATCCGCCTGACCGCGCCGCCGGTCGAGGGCAAGGCCAATGCTTATCTGATGGGCTTTCTGGCCAAGGCTTTTGGGGTTTCCAGGAGTCAGGTCAGTTTGCTCAGCGGCGAGTTGAACCGGCAGAAGCGGGTGAAGATTTGCTCGCCGAAGAAGTTGCCGGATTTGCCGGGTTTGGTTTTTCCCTGATCGATCCCACGCAGAGCGTGGGAACGAGCGCAGGTAGTTGCTTGCCGCTAACCCCACCGGTCTTTAGACTTACGCCTCATTTCAACGAGAGCAGGGTCGATGCCAGCTGCCTTTCCCCCCGATTCTGTTGGTCTGGTGACGCCGCAAACGGCGCACTTCAGCGAACCGCTGGCCCTGGCCTGCGGCCGTTCGCTGGCCGATTATGACCTGATCTACGAAACCTACGGCACGCTGAACGCGCAAGCGAGCAACGCCGTGCTGATCTGTCACGCCCTGTCCGGCCACCACCACGCCGCCGGCTACCACAGCGTCGAAGACCGCAAGCCCGGTTGGTGGGACAGCTGCATCGGCCCCGGCAAACCGATCGACACCAACAAGTTCTTCGTGGTCAGCCTGAACAACCTCGGCGGTTGCAATGGTTCCACCGGCCCGAGCAGCCTCAACCCGGAAACCGGCAAGCCGTTCGGCGCCGACTTCCCGGTGCTGACTGTAGAAGACTGGGTGCACAGCCAGGCACGCCTGGCCGACCTGCTCGGCATCGGCCAGTGGGCCGCGGTGATCGGTGGCAGCCTCGGCGGCATGCAGGCGCTGCAATGGACCATCACTTACCCGGATCGCGTGCGCCATTGCCTGGCCATCGCCTCGGCCCCCAAGTTGTCGGCGCAGAACATCGCCTTCAACGAAGTGGCGCGCCAGGCGATCCTCACCGACCCGGAATTCCACGGCGGTTCGTTCCAGGAACAGGGCGTGATCCCCAAGCGCGGCTTGATGCTGGCGCGGATGGTCGGGCACATCACCTACCTGTCCGACGACTCCATGGGCGAGAAATTCGGTCGCGGCCTGAAGAGTGAAAAGCTCAACTACGACTTCCACAGCGTCGAGTTCCAGGTCGAAAGCTACCTGCGCTATCAGGGCGAAGAGTTCTCCGGGCGCTTCGATGCCAACACCTATCTGTTGATGACCAAGGCGCTGGACTACTTCGATCCTGCGGCGAACTTCAACGATAACCTGGCGAAAACCTTCGAAGGTGCGAAAGCCAAGTTCTGCGTGATGTCGTTCACCACCGACTGGCGTTTCTCCCCGGCCCGCTCGCGGGAACTGGTGGACGCGCTGATGGCGGCGCGCAAGGACGTCAGCTACCTGGAAATCGACGCGCCACAGGGCCACGACGCCTTCCTGATTCCGATCCCGCGTTATTTGCAGGCGTTCGGCAATTACATGAACCGCATTACGTTGTGAGAAAGCCATGAGAGCTGATCTGGAAATCATCCAGGAATGGATCCCCGCCGGCAGCCGCGTGCTCGACCTTGGTTGCGGTGATGGCGAGTTGCTGACCTGGCTGCGCGACCACAAGCAGGTCACCGGCTACGGCCTGGAAAACGACCCGGACAACATCGCCGAGTGCGTGGCCAAAGGCATCAACGTCATCGAGCAGGACCTGGACAAAGGCCTGGGCAACTTCGCCAGCAACAGCTTCGACGTGGTGGTGATGACCCAGGCCCTGCAAGCCGTGCATTACCCGGACAGGATCCTCGACGAAATGCTGCGGGTCGGCCGCCAGTGCATCATCACGTTCCCCAACTTCGGCCACTGGCGCTGCCGCTGGTATCTGGCGAGCAAGGGCCGGATGCCAGTGTCCGAGTTCCTGCCGTACACCTGGTACAACACGCCGAACATCCACTTCTGCACCTTCGAAGACTTTGAAGAACTTTGCCGCGAACGTGAGGCGAAGGTCATTGATCGGCTTGCCGTGGATCAACAGCACCGCCACGGGTGGGCCAGTAAGCTATGGCCTAATCTGTTAGGTGAGATCGGTATCTACCGCGTCAGCAGCCCGGGGCTTGCGGATCACAGAATCGCGGTCTGAACCACGACATTGCGAGGAGAACGAACATGGGACGCTTGATTACCGTGCTATTGGCCGCCTGCCTGAGCCTGTCGGCCGTTGCCGCCGATGCCATCAAGGGCGAGCGCAAGGAAGTGTTCGGTGATGTCACCGTGCATTACAACACCTTCAATTCCACCTACCTGACGCCGGACATCGCCAAGGCTGCCGAGCTGGTCCGCAGCAAGAACCAGGGCGTGATCAATGTCTCGGTGATCAAGGACGGCAAGCCGTTGATCGCCAACGTCACCGGTACGGTGAAAGATCTGACCAGCCAGAGCGTGCCGCTGACCTTCCGCCAGGTCACCGAACAGGGCGCGATCTATTACATCGCCCAGTACCCGGTGGAACAGCAGGAAACCCGCACCTTTGAAATCAAGGTGCAGACCGGCGACAAGATCAACACCATCAATTTCAACCAAGAGCTTTTCCCTGGCCAATGATCAATCTCAAGCAACTCGTACTGGCCAGCCACAACGCCGGCAAACTCAAGGAACTCCAGGCCATGCTCGGCGATTCGGTGCAATTGCGCTCGATCGGCGAATTCAGCAGCGTGGAGCCGGAAGAAACCGGCCTGTCTTTCGTCGAGAACGCGATCCTCAAGGCCCGCAATGCCGCGCGCATCTCCGGGCTGCCGGCGCTGGCCGACGATTCGGGCCTGGCAGTGGATTTCCTCGGCGGTGCGCCGGGCATCTATTCGGCGCGTTATGCCGACGGCAAGGGCGACGCGGCGAACAATGCCAAGCTGCTCGACGCCTTGAAGGATGTGCCTGAAGCCGAACGCGGCGCACAGTTCGTCTGCGTGCTGGCGCTGGTGCGTCACGCCGACGACCCGCTGCCAATCCTCTGCGAAGGCCTTTGGCACGGGCGCATCCTGACCGCTGCCAGCGGTGAGCACGGTTTCGGCTACGACCCGCTGTTCTGGGTGCCGGAGCGTAACCTGTCCAGCGCCGAGCTGAGCCCGAGCGACAAGAACCAGATCAGCCACCGCGCCCGCGCAATGAATCTGCTGCGCCAGCGTCTGGGCTTGAAATGACCGGTGACTCTTCCGCGTCGCCACTGATCGTCGGTGGCGCCGCCTCCTCGCCTCGGACGCCGTTGCCGACGCTGCCGCCCCTGGCGCTGTACATCCACATCCCGTGGTGTGTGCGCAAATGCCCCTATTGCGACTTCAACTCCCACACCGCCAGCCCGGTGCTGCCGGAGCAGGAATACGTCGATGCGTTGCTGGCTGACCTCGATCAGGATCTGCACGCAGTGTATGGCCGTGAGTTGAGTTCGATCTTCTTCGGCGGCGGCACACCGAGCCTGTTCAGCGCTGAAGCACTCGGTCGCTTGCTGGAAGGCGTGAAACAGCGCATTCCGTTTGCCGATGACATCGAGATCACCCTGGAAGCCAACCCCGGAACCTTCGAACAAGAGAAGTTCGTCGCCTACCGCAAACTGGGGATCAATCGCCTGTCGATCGGCATCCAGAGCTTCCAGCAGGAAAAACTCAAGGCCCTCGGCCGTATCCACAACGGCGACGAAGCGGTACGCGCCGCCGGCATGGCGCGTCAGGCCGGGTTCGATAACTTCAACCTCGACCTGATGCACGGCTTGCCGGACCAGTCGCTGGACGATGCCCTGAGCGATCTGCTCCAGGCGATCGAACTGAAGCCGACGCATATTTCCTGGTATCAGCTGACGCTGGAGCCGAACACCGTGTTCTGGAACCAGCCGCCGGTGCTGCCGGAAGACGACACGCTGTGGGACATTCAAGAGGCCGGACAGGCGCTGCTGGCCGAGCACGGTTACGCGCAATATGAAGTTTCGGCCTATGCGCAACCGGGTCGCCCGGCGCGGCACAACCTGAATTACTGGAGCTTCGGCGACTTCATCGGTATCGGCGCCGGCGCCCACGGCAAGCTCAGTCACCCGGACGGGCGCATCGTCCGCACCTGGAAGACGCGCCTGCCGAAGGACTACCTCAACCCGGCCAAAAGCTTCCAGGCAGGCGAGAAAGCCCTCACCAACGACGAAATGCCGTTCGAGTTCCTGATGAACGCCCTGCGCCTGACCGCCGGCGTCGAATCGCGTCTGTACCCGGAGCGCACCGGACTGCCGCTGGAGAGTCTCGACGAACACCGGCGCGAGGCCGAACAAAGCGGTCTGTTGCAGGTCGAACCGTCACGTCTGGCGGCCACCGAGCGCGGACAGCTGTTCCTCAATGACTTGCTGCAGAAATTTCTGAGCTGACCGCTCTTAAGGAAACCGCATGGATTTGATACTCGACCTGCTCACCACCGTGTCCCGCTGGAGCCGCAGCAACCTCTCGGAAATCGCTCTGGCGCTGGTGGGCTGTCTGCTGGTGCTGTTTGGCGCCGACTTCAAGGGCTGGGTCGAGCAACGGCTGGGCAGCATCGCCGGCGCCCTGCGCGTCCCGCTGATGGCCCTGCTGTGCATGATCGGCAGCGGCGCGGCGCTGATTTACGCCACACCTTGGGTGGTGAAGGGGCTGAGCCAGTTCAACAACTACAGCCTGGCGCCGGTGTTGCTGGTGGTGCTGGTGTTGATCGGCGTGGTCGCGGATCGCCGCTGATTTTCAGCTACTACCCAAAACGACTGTGGGAGCGAGCTTGCTCGCGATGGCGGTGTAACAGACGACATAAATGTTGAATGTGACGGCCTCATCGCGAGCAAGCTCGCTCCCACAGTTTTTATTGCGTGATGCTTAGGACTGCTTTTCGAACTTCAGATCCCACACGCCATGCCCAAGACGTTCGCCGCGGCGTTCGAACTTGGTGATCGGGCGTTCGACCGGGCGTGGCACGCACTTGCCGTCTTCGGCGAGGTTGCGGTAGCCCGGGGCGACGTTCATCACTTCCAGCATGTATTCGGCGTATGGCTCCCAGTCGGTGGCCATGTGCAGAATGCCGCCAACCTTCAGCTTGCTGCGCACCAGTTCAGCGAAGGACGCCTGAACAATGCGGCGCTTGTGGTGACGGCTCTTGTGCCACGGATCCGGGAAGAACAGCATCAGGCGATCGAGGCTGTTGTCGGCGATGCAGCGGTTGAGCACTTCGATCGCGTCGCAATCGTAGACCCGCAGGTTGGTCAGGCCCTGAGTCAGCACGCCATTGAGCAGCGCGCCGACACCCGGACGGTGAACTTCGACACCGATGAAATCCTGTTCCGGCGCAGCGGCGGCCATTTCCAGCAGCGAGTGGCCCATGCCGAAACCGATCTCCAGCGAACGCGGCGCGGAACGGCCGAACACCTGGTCGTAATCCACCGGCGCATCGGCCAGCGGCAGGACGAACTTCGGCGCGCCCTGATCCAGGCCGCGCTGCTGGCCTTCGGTCATGCGCCCGGCGCGCATCACAAAACTCTTGATGCGGCGGTGTTGGCGCTCGTCGCCTTGTTCCGTCTGGATTGGCGTGTCGTTCGATTCAGTCATCAATAGCTCTTACTTGATCAGACCATCCAGCGGCGAAGAGGCACTGGCATAGAGTTTTTTCGGCATGCGGCCGGCGAGGTAGGCCAGGCGGCCCGCGACGATCGCGTGTTTCATGGCTTCAGCCATCATGATCGGCTGCTGGGCGTGGGCGATGGCCGAGTTCATCAGCACGGCGTCACAGCCCAGCTCCATCGAGATGGTGGCGTCGGAAGCGGTGCCGACACCGGCATCCACCAGCACCGGGATCTTGGCTTCTTCGAGGATGATCTGCAGGTTGTACGGATTGCAGATCCCCAGGCCCGAACCGATCAGACCGGCCAGCGGCATCACCGCGATGCAGCCGATTTCCGCCAGTTGCCGGGCGATGATCGGGTCATCACTGGTGTAGACCATCACGTCGAAACCTTCCTTGACCAGCACTTCGGCGGCCTTGAGGGTTTCAATCACGTTGGGGAACAGGGTTTTCTGGTCGGCCAGCACTTCCAGCTTCACCAGGTTGTGGCCATCGAGCAGCTCACGGGCCAGGCGGCAGGTGCGCACGGCTTCCACCGCGTCGTAGCAGCCTGCGGTGTTCGGCAGGAAGGTGTAGCGATCCGGCGACAGCACTTCGAGCAGGTTCGGCTCGCCTTCGATCTGGCCCAGGTTGGTGCGGCGCACGGCGAAGGTGACGATCTCGGCACCCGAGGCTTCGATGGCCAGGCGGGTTTCTTCCATGTCACGGTACTTGCCGGTACCGACCAGCAAACGCGACTGGTAAGTACGACCGGCCAGAACGAAAGGCTTGTCGCTACGAACGATGCTCATGGGGAATCCTCTGTTGGGGTGAGGGTCTTGCAGAATTGTCGGCCCATGCAGGCCTGGCGACTAGCCGCCGCCTATCGCGTGCACGACTTCGACATTGTCGCCGTCGTTCAGCGTGGTGTCGGCGTGCTGGCTGCGCGGGACGATATCCAGATTGAGTTCGACCGCGACGCGGCGTCCGGTCAGGTCCAGACGGGTCAGCAGGGCCGCAACGGTTTCACCGTCGGGCAGTTCAAAGGATTCACCGTTCAACTGAATGCGCATGCGCAACGCCGCCATCACTTTTTAGGGGGTGGCATTCTAGCCCGATCATGACCTAAAGGTCAGCACCAAGCGTCAAGCGGTTGGCTGCAGGCGCCAGGCGGCGAGTCCGAGGCACAGCCAGCCGATCAGGAATGCCAGGCCACCGAATGGGGTGATGATGCCGAGCTTGCCGATGCCGAGGGTGGTCAACAGGTACAGGCTGCCGGAGAACAGCAGGATACCGACGGTGAACGAGATACCGGCCCAGGCGACCAGACGCCCCTGAAGCTGCGTGGCCAGCAGCGCCACGCCGAACAGCGCCAATGCGTGTACCAACTGATACGTGACGCCAGTGTGGAAGATCGCCAGGTAATCCGGGGTCAGGCGGTTTTTCAGGCCATGGGCGGCGAATGCGCCAAGGCCGACACCCGTGAAACCAAAGAAGGCAGCCAGCATCAGAAAGCTACGCAGCATGTAGAACTCCACTCAGACTCGATCGGCAGGGTCTGTATAATGGCCCGCTCAACCGGTTCGGCCAAGCCATCTCTATGCTGCGTTTATTTCTCCGTCGTTTCACGAAGGCCCTGCTCTGGTTCGCGGGCGGCAGCGTATTGCTGGTGTTGGTGTTTCGCTTCGTGCCGCCGCCGGGCACGGCGTTGATGGTCGAGCGAAAGATCGAATCCTGGGTCGACGGCGAGCCGATCGATCTGCAACGCACCTGGAAGCCGTGGGACGAGATCTCCGATGATCTGAAGGTCGCGGTGATTGCCGGCGAAGACCAGAAATTCCCCGAGCACTGGGGTTTTGACCTGAGTGCAATCAAGGCAGCACTGGCCCACAACGAACTCGGCGGTTCGATTCGCGGCGCCAGTACCCTGAGCCAGCAAGTGTCGAAGAACCTGTTCCTGTGGTCGGGCCGCAGTTATCTGCGCAAAGGCCTGGAAGCCTGGTTCACCGCGTTGATCGAAGTGTTCTGGCCCAAGCAGCGGATTCTCGAGGTGTACCTGAACAGCGTCGAGTGGGATGACGGCGTGTTCGGCGCCGAAGCGGCGGCACGGCATCACTTCGGCGTAGGTGCCAAGTCATTGTCCCGGCAGCAGGCGAGTTATCTGGCGGCCGTACTGCCGAATCCTCGGGTGTGGAGCGCCAGTCATCCGACTGCTTACGTGTCGCGCCGCGCCGGATGGATTCGCCAGCAGATGAGCCAGCTGGGTGGCGACAGCTATCTGCTGACACTCGATGAGTCACGTCGGGCACCCTGGGCCCAATGAGTTTCTGAAGCGCACACGAAAACGCCCCGATCATCACTGATCGGGGCGTTTTTTATTGCCAGACTACCGGTTATGCGGCAATCGACAACTTGAGCTTGTTCATCGCGCTCTTCTCGAGCTGACGGATCCGCTCGGCCGACACGTTGTACTTCTGCGCCAGATCGTGCAGCGTGGCTTTCTCTTCTGCCAGCCAGCGCTGGTAGAGAATGTCGCGGCTGCGTTCGTCCAGCACTTCCAGCGCTTCGTGCAGATTGTGATTGGAGTTGTCGCTCCAGTCGGCATCTTCCAGTTGACGCGCCGGGTCGTACCGGTGGTCTTCCAGGTAGTTGGCCGGCGACTGGAAAGCACTGTCGTCGTCGGCTTCGGCAGCCGGGTCGAAGGCCATGTCATGGCCGGTCAGGCGACTTTCCATCTCACGCACTTCACGCGGCTCGACGCCGAGGCTTTCCGCCACACGGTGGACTTCCTCGTTGTTCAGCCAGGCCAGACGCTTCTTCTGGCTGCGCAGGTTGAAGAACAGCTTGCGCTGGGCCTTGGTGGTCGCGACTTTCACGATCCGCCAGTTGCGCAGGATGAACTCGTGAATCTCGGCCTTGATCCAGTGCACCGCGAAGGACACCAGACGCACGCCCATTTCCGGGTTGAAACGCTTAACGGCCTTCATCAGGCCGACGTTACCTTCCTGGATCAGGTCAGCCTGAGCCAGACCGTAGCCGGAATAGCTACGGGCGATGTGTACGACAAACCGCAGGTGGGCGAGCACCATCTGCCGAGCCGCCCCCAGATCCTGCTCATAGTAGAGACTCTCGGCCAGTTCACGCTCCTGCTCCGGCGTCAGCAATGGAATGCTGTTGACGGTGTGCACGTAGGCTTCCAGGTTTGCGCCTGGAACCAATGCATACGCAGGTTGCAAAGAATTGGACATACGGAAAAACCTCCGACTTACATACTCATGCTTTTCAGCATTGCGAAAAATTGACCGGAAACTCAAATGAAAGTTTCCTTAACCACTGAAAGGTCAATCACGCGCAAAAAAGATTCTACTTCGGCGCCAACTCCCTGAGATGACGTGCGACTGCAATCCATGCACCGATATAACCCAACAGCACCGCGCCAAGCAAGAGCGACAGACCGTCGGCAACTGGCACGCCGGCCAGTGCGAAGTCACTGCCGTACAAGCCGGCCAGCCCGACCACCGCGTCATTCAGCCAGTCCAGGCCGAACGCCAATACACCCCAGGACAGCAGCCCCGCACCGAAGCCATACAACGCGCCCATATAAAGGAAAGGACGACGCACATAGCTGTCGGTGCCGCCGACGAGTTTAATCACTTCTATCTCGGTGCGGCGGTTTTCAATATGAAGACGAATGGTATTGCCTATCACCAAAAGCAATGCGGAAACCAGCAACACCGTCAGACCGAACACAAAACGGTCGCCGAGCTTGAGGATGGCGGCCAGACGCTCGACCCAGACTAGATCAAGTTGCGCCTGTTGTACCTTCGGCAGCTCGGAAAGTTTTTGTCTTAATGCTTCCAGGGTCGACTTGTCGACCTCGTTCGGCGTCACCAGCACCACGCCCGGCAGCGGGTTTTCCGGCAGCTCGCGCAGGGCTTCGCCCAGTCCCGACTGCTGCTGGAATTCTTCCAGCGCCTGGTCGCGGCCGACATATTCAGCATCAGCTACGCCGGGCATGCCTTTGATCTGGTCGCGCAACGCTTCGCCCTGAGACGGACTGGCCTCGAGCTCCAGGTACAGCGAAATCTGCGCCGCGCGCTGCCACGAGCCGCCCAGGCGCTCGACGTTGCTCAGCAACAGCGAAAGCCCCATCGGCAGGCTCAGGGCAACCGCCATCACCATGCAGGTGAAGAAGCTGCCGATCGGCTGCTTGCCGAGACGGCGCAGGCTGTCGATCCAGCTGGCGCGATGGCTTTCGATCCAGGCACGGAACAATGTGGCGAAATCCGGGCCGTCGTCATCGTCGTGCTTTTTCTTCTTTGGCGGTTGCGGATCGGCTGCCTTCGGGGCCACGCGCTCGGAAACCTTCGGACTACGTGTTGCACTCATACGCCGGCCTCCCCGTCGCCGATCAATCGGCCGCGTTGCAGAGTCAGCATGCGATGGCGCATGCGCGCGATCAGCGCCAGGTCGTGACTGGCGATCAGCACGCTGGTGCCCAGACGGTTGATGTCTTCGAACACGCCCATGATCTCGGCCGCCAGACGCGGGTCGAGGTTACCGGTCGGTTCGTCCGCCAGCAGCAAAGCCGGACGGTGAACGATGGCGCGGGCAATGCCGACGCGCTGTTGCTGACCGGTGGAGAGGTCGCCCGGATACAGTTCGGCCTTGTCCGACAGCGCCACACGCTCCAGCGCCGAATCGACGCGCTTGGCGATTTCAACCTTGGACAGCCCGAGAATCTGCAACGGCAGCGCGACGTTGTTGAACACCGTGCGATCAAACAACAGTTGATGGTTCTGGAACACCACACCGATCTGTCGGCGCAGGAACGGAATCTGCGCATTGCTGATGGTGCTCAGGTCCTGTCCGGCCAGCAGCAGTTTGCCGCTGGTCGGACGCTCCATCGCCAACAACAGGCGCAACAATGTGGATTTACCGGCACCGGAGTGGCCGGTGACAAACAGGAACTCGCCGCGACGGACTCGAAAGCTCAGCTCATGCAAGCCGACGTGACCGTTCGGGTAGCGCTTACCGACCTGTTCGAAACGAATCATGAACGCTCCCGCTCGGCGAACAATGCCTGGACAAAGGGTTCGGCTTCAAAGGTACGCAGATCGTCGATGCCTTCACCGACGCCGATGTAGCGGATCGGCAGGCCGAATTGCTTGGCCAGGGCGAAAATCACCCCGCCCTTGGCGGTGCCGTCGAGCTTGGTCAGCGCCAGGCCGGTCAGTTCGACGGTCTGGTTGAATTGCTTGGCCTGGTTGATGGCGTTCTGACCGGTGCCGGCGTCGAGCACCAGCAGCACTTCGTGCGGCGCATCGGCGTCGAGCTTGCCGATCACCCGGCGAACCTTCTTCAGTTCTTCCATCAGGTTGTCTTTGGTGTGCAGACGACCAGCGGTGTCGGCGATCAGCACATCGATGCCACGGGCCTTGGCGGCCTGCACGGCGTCGAAGATCACCGAAGCCGAGTCCGCGCCCGTGTGCTGGGCGATCACCGGAATCTTGTTGCGCTCGCCCCAGACCTGCAATTGCTCGACAGCTGCGGCACGGAAAGTGTCACCGGCGGCCAGCATGACTTTCTTGCCTTCCAGCTGCAGCTTCTTCGCCAACTTGCCGATGGTGGTGGTTTTGCCGGCGCCGTTGACGCCGACCACCAGAATCACGAACGGCTTGTTCTGGGAAGCGATTTTCAGTGGCTGTTCGACCGGCTTGAGCATTGCGGCCAGCTCGGCCTGCAGGGATTTGTACAAGGCGTCGGAATCGGCCAGCTCTTTACGTGCGACCTTCTGGGTCAGACGCTGGATGATCACCGAAGTCGCCTCGACGCCGACGTCGGCCGTCAGCAGGCGGGTTTCGAGATCGTCGAGAAGATCGTCATCAATGGCTTTCTTGCCGAGGAACAGGCTGGCCATGCCTTCGCCAATACTGGCGCTGGTCTTGGACAGGCCTTGCTTGAGGCGGGCGAAGAAGCCGGCCTTGGTTTCCTCGGTGCGCGGGGCCTCGACCGGGGTTTCCACAAGAGCGACTGGCGCTACGGCGACTGGTGCAGGTGCAGGTGCAGGTGCAGGTGCAGGTGCAGGCTCGGGCGTTTCAACAATCGGGGCAACCGGGGCAGCAACCACAGGTTCTGGAATGACAGGAGCGGCTTCCACCACTGGCGCCTGAGCAGGTTCCGGCGTAAACGCAACCGGCGCAGGAATCGGCGGCGTAACGTGCGGCGCGGCCTCTTCCACCAGCGCCACCGGCTCTTCCGCCACCGGCAAGGTCAGCCACGGCTCACTGGCCGGGGTCAGCGGCAATTCGGCGGCAGCCGGCGCTTCAGGCTCGGCCTCGGCCACCGGTTGCAACACCGGCTCGGCGATCGGCAGCACAACCGGTGCCGGCGCTTCTTCTAATACGGGAGCAGGCGCGGGGGCTGGCTCAGGAATGGCAGTCGGCTGTTCGATGACGGGTTCCTGCGGTTTCTTGCGCAGCCATCCGAACAGGCTTTTCTTCTCGCCAGCCGCAGCTGGGGTCTTCTTGTCGTCGTTGGAACCAAACATGGAGGACGGCTATCTCACGGTAGCGACGCGCCACAGGGGCGCCCCGGCAAATAAATATTCGATGCAGAACAGACTGTGTTTCACCCAGCTTGTTCACGCGCAACATTTTGTCGAGGCACCAACGGCACCTCAAAGGAATCGTTTTAATGAAGGACTGGCCGGCAAAATCGGCGAAAAAGCGAAGTTTAGCTGATAAACCAAAGCCTTCTGCCGCAAACCCATACAACCTGATCAGGTTTCAAAACCGGATAGGCGTGGTCGCCGGTAAAACGGATCAGTATCCTAGCACCCTCTCGCCCGCCGACGCTAAGACCAAGCGGGCAGCCCAACAGGTTTAAAAACGAATGAATGCTCTAGCCCGCCGCGCCGCAGGCCTGCTGCTCAGCACAGTCTGCCTGCCCCTTTCGGCCCTGGCGGCCGATCCGCAACCGACTCACGAATTTACCCTCGACAACGGCCTGAAGGTCGTCGTGCGCGAAGACCATCGCGCGCCGGTGGTGGTGTCGCAGGTCTGGTACAAGGTCGGTTCCAGCTACGAAACCCCGGGCCAGACCGGTCTGTCCCACGCCCTCGAGCACATGATGTTCAAGGGCAGCGAAAAAGTCGGCCCCGGCGAAGCTTCGCTGATCCTGCGCGACCTCGGCGCCGAAGAGAACGCCTTCACCAGCGACGACTTCACCGCTTATTACCAGGTGCTGGCCCGCGACCGTCTGGGCGTGGCCTTCGAACTGGAAGCCGACCGCATGGCCAGCCTGCGGCTGCCGGCCGACGAGTTCGCCAAGGAAATCGAAGTCATCAAGGAAGAGCGCCGCCTGCGCACCGACGACAAGCCGATGTCCAAGGCCTACGAGCGCTACAAGGCCATGGCCTACCCGGCCAGCGGTTATCACACGCCGACCATCGGCTGGATGGCCGACCTTGAGCGGATGAAGGTCGAAGAGCTGCGTCACTGGTATCAGTCCTGGTACGTGCCGAACAACGCCACATTGGTGGTGGTCGGCGACGTGACCCAGGACGAGGTGAAAAGCCTCGCCCAGCGCTACTTCGGGCCGATCCCGAAACGCGACGTGCCACCGGCGAAAAAGCCGCTGGAGCTGGCGGAACCGGGTGAACGCCAGATCACCTTGCATGTGCAGACCCAACTGCCAAGCCTGATGCTCGGTTTCAACGTTCCGAGCATCGCCACCGCCGAAGACAAACGCTCGGTCAACGCCTTGCGCCTGATTTCGGCGTTGCTGGACGGCGGCTACAGCGGCCGCATCCCGACCCAGCTGGAGCGCGGTGAAGAGCTGGTGTCCGGCGGTTCGTCGAGTTACGACGCCTACACTCGCGGCGACAGCCTGTTCACCCTGTCGGCCACGCCGAACACCCAGAAGAAAAAGACCATGGCCCAGGCTGAAGCCGGTCTGTGGAAACTTTTGGATCAGCTGAAAACCACCGCACCGTCCGCCGAAGAACTGGAGCGCGTGCGTGCGCAGGTTATCGCCGGCTTGGTCTTCGAGCGCGATTCGATCACCAGCCAGGCCACCGCCATCGGCCAGCTGGAGACCGTCGGTCTGTCGTGGAAACTGATGGACACCGAACTGGCCGATCTGGAAAGCGTCACCCCGCAAGACATCCAGAACGCCGCCAAGCTGTATTTCACCCGCGAACGTCTCAGCGTCGCCCACGTCCTGCCATTGGAGACGACTCATGAGTGAGCGCAAAACCCCACGCCTGCTGCTCGGCCTGATCGCCGTGGCCGTCATCGGCTCCGCTGCGTTCTATCTGGTGCCGAGCGACAACACCAAGGCCAGCGAAGCGCTGGATAACGCCAAGTCCAGCCAGAAGCTGCAATCGCTGGCCGAACTCGACGGCAAGGCCCCGGCCAGCCGCAAGCTCGACGTGCAGACCTGGAACACCGCCGAAGGCGCCAAGGTGTTGTTCGTCGAGGCTCGCGAATTGCCGATGTTCGACATGCGCCTGATTTTCGCCGCCGGCAGCAGCCAGGACGGTAACGCGCCGGGCCTGGCCCTGCTGACCAACGCCATGCTCAACGAAGGCGTGGCGGGCAAGGACGTCGGTGCCATCGCCCAAGGTTTCGAAGGCCTGGGCGCGGACTTTGGCAACGGCGCCTATAAAGACATGGCCATCGCCTCGCTGCGCAGCCTGAGCGCCGCCGACAAACGCGAGCCGGCGCTGAAACTGTTCTCGGAAGTGGTGGGCAAACCGACCTTCCCGGCCGACTCCTTCGCGCGCATCAAGAACCAGATGCTCGCCGGTTTCGAGTACCAGAAACAGAACCCCGGCAAACTCGCCAGCCTGGAGCTGATGAAGCGTCTGTACGGCGATCACCCATACGCCCACTCCAGCGACGGCAACGCGCAAAGCGTGCCGAAAATCACGCTGGCGCAACTGCGTGAGTTCCACGCCAAGGCGTATGCGGCGGGCAACGTGGTGATCGCACTGGTGGGCGATCTGTCCCGCAGTGAAGCCGAGGCGATTGCCAATCAGGTGTCCGCTGCGCTGCCAAAAGGCCCGGCGCTGGCGAAAATCGAGCAACCGACCGAACCGAAGGCCAGCGTCGGCCACATCGAATTCCCGTCCAAGCAGACCAATCTGATGATTGCGCAACTGGGCATCGACCGTGATGACCCGGACTACGCCGCGCTGTCGATGGGCAACCAGATCCTCGGCGGTGGCGGTTTCGGCACCCGGCTGATGAGCGAGGTGCGTGAAAAGCGCGGCCTGACCTACGGCGTGTATTCAGCCTTCAGCCCGATGCAAGCTCGCGGCCCGTTCATGATCAATCTGCAGACCCGTGCGCAAATGAGCGAAGGCACCCTGAAACTGGTGCAGGACGTGCTCGGCGACTACCTCAAGACCGGCCCGACCCAGAAAGAACTGGACGACGCCAAGCGCGAACTGGCCGGCAGCTTTCCGCTGTCCACCGCGAGCAATGCCGATATCGTCGGTCAACTCGGCGCCATGGGTTTCTACAACCTGCCGCTGAGTTATCTGGACGACTTCATGCGTCAGTCCCAGAGCCTGACGGTCGAGCAGGTTCGCGATGCCATGAACAAACACTTGAGCACGGATAAACTGGTCATCGTCAGCGCTGGCCCGACCGTGCCGCAAAAGCCGTTACCGGCCCCATCTGATAAACCTGCCGAGCAGCCGCTCGGGGTTCCGGAGCATTAATGGCCAGTCCAAAGAAACCTGTACAAAAACTGCACAACGGGGTGAACCAGTTGCGCATCATCGGCGGCGAATGGCGCAGCCGCAAACTGAGCTTTCCTGATGCGCCGGGCCTGCGTCCGACGCCGGATCGGGTACGCGAAACCCTGTTCAACTGGCTCGCGCCTTACGTTGCCGGGGCCAAGGTTCTCGATCCGTTCGCCGGCAGCGGCGCACTGTTTCTGGAAGCGCTGTCCCGTGGCGCAGCAATGGGTCAGGCCCTGGACGCCAGCCATGTTGCGGTCTCCAGCCTGAAAGAACACCTCGGCACGCTGCGCTGCACCAACGGCCACGTACAGACCGCCGATGCGCTGCGCTACCTGGAAACCCAGACCGCGACCGCGTTCGACCTGGTGTTCCTCGACCCGCCGTTCAACCAGAACCTGCTGCCGTCGGTGTGCACATTGCTGGAAGAGCGCCAATGGCTGGCCGAAGATTCGTGGATCTACACTGAAAGCGAAACCGCACCATCGACCCTCGGCCTGCCGGGCAACTGGCGCCTGCACCGCGAGCAGAAATCCGGGCGGGTGTACTACGCGTTGTGGCAGCGCAGCCTGCCCGCTCTCTGACACCGTCGATCCACGCAATGCCCGGCGTGCGGTAGATAACTACCGCACGCCTCCCCTGCAAAATCTCCACAGTGGATTACGCCATTTCCGTAATCCACTGAGGATGAATCACTTATGGACACTTTGTGCAGCAGGATGCTGCCTTGCCTGGCCCTCGCCCCGCTGCTGGCGCTGGCCGATCCACCACCGACCACCCATGAGTTTCGGCTGGACAATGGCCTGAAGGTCGTCGTCCGCGAGGATCACCGGGCCCCGCTGGTCACCTCGCAACTCTGGTTCAAAGTCGGCTCGGCTGACGAATCGCCGGGCCAGACCGGACTGTCCCACGCGCTGGAGCACATGCTTTACAAGGGCAGCAGCAAGACTTGTCCGGGTGAGGCATCGGCCATTCTGGAATCCCTGGGCGCATCGGAAAATGCCTTTACCAATAAGGACGTCACGGCCTATTACCAGACGCTGCCCAAGCCTTATCTGGGCGTCGCGTTTGAGCTGATGGCCGACCTGATGTCGACCGCTCACCTCAGACCTGAGGATTTCACCCCCGAGA
Organism: Pseudomonas sp. IAC-BECa141; assembly: GCF_020544405.1. Classification (NCBI taxonomy): domain Bacteria; kingdom Pseudomonadati; phylum Pseudomonadota; class Gammaproteobacteria; order Pseudomonadales; family Pseudomonadaceae; genus Pseudomonas; species Pseudomonas sp. IAC-BECa141. Next base: position 5,819,027 of record NZ_CP065410.1, read on the forward strand.
TTGCCGTCATTCAAGAGGAACGTCGCTGGAGTGTTGAAGACAGTCCTCTCGACACCGCAATGGAACGCCTGGAAGCTCTGGCCTATCCCTCCAGCAGCTACCGAACGCCCGTCAGCGGCTGGATGACCTGCACGGTCTGAACGCCACTCAGTTGCGGGACTGGTATGAGTCACGCTATTCCCCCGGCAATGCCACGCTGGTTGTCGTCGGTGACGTCACGCTCGATTACGTTCAGCCCTTGGCTCAGCGTTACTTCGGCAGCCTGCCCGGTCGCGCCTTTCCACAAGCCGTGAAACCTCATGAACTGCCGGAGCCGGGCGAACGCCGAATCACACTCAAACAACCGGTTCCTGCCCCACAACTGATCATGGCAATCAACGTTCCCAGCCTGGCTACGGCAGACACCGATCGGACCGCACACGCACTGCAGCTGATCAGAATGTTGCTGGCAGGCTCCCAGAGCGCACGCCTGCAAAAACGCCTGTTGCACCAGGAGCATTTGCTCAGTCAAGTCGACGCCAGCTACAACCTTTACAGCCGTGGCGACACCCTCCTGATAGTGCGCACCCGGCTCGACAATTCGCACTCGGCCACGCCTGACAAGGCGCAATCACGCGTCTGGGATCTGTTCGAGGAGCTGCGCACAACGCCTCCCTCCATCGATGAACTGGAACGCGCGCGAACCCAGTTGATCGCCCAAAGGGTTTTTGCACGAGATTCTATCGAGAGCACTGCCCAACAGCTGGCCGCCCTCGAGAGCATTGGCCTGTCGTGGCAATTGCTCGATCAGGAGATTGCCGGGTTAAAGAACGTGACGCCCGAGGACATCCGTCAGACCGCTGAAAAATATCTGATCCGCGAACGCCTCAGCACCGCCCATGTGCTCATGGAGAAAAAACATGGATAAATCGGCGCGCGTCTTTGAGTCTGTCCTGGCCTGTTTCGCACTCATCGGTTGGCTGTCAGCCAGCCCGGCTACTGCCGCCAACTCGCCAGCCGGCTTTCCCGACACTCGATTGCAATCGTTGCTGGAAACAGACTCCACACAACAGGCTCCACGCCCCTTTACCATCAAGGGCTGGAAAACCACGACAGGCATCAAAACGTTATTCATCCGCACCACGGATCTGCCAATGTTCGACGTTCACGTCAGCTTCGCCGGCGGCAGTGCACGCGATGGCGACACACCCGGTCTGGCAGCGGTGACATTCAGTCTGTTCAACGAAGGCGTCGCCGACATGAGTGATCATGCAGCTATCGCCGAAGTGTTCGACGGGCTGGGAGCGAAGCTCGGGATGGACCTGGATCAGGAACGTGCCACTTTCACGTTGCGCAGCCTGAGCGATCCAGACAAAAGCAGCCCGGCACTGCAGCTGTTTACGCAAATGCTGGGGCAGCCCGCTCTTACCGAAGAAGCTCTGCTCAGGGTCAAGCGCGAGCTTCGTGGCTTGCAGCTGGCAGAACAGCAACAACCTGCGCAAATTGCCTCGCTGCGCCTGCAGGATCTGCTGGCTGCGGACACGCCATACGCCCGTTCGATCTACGGAACCGATGCCGGCCTGACCTCGCTCACCCGTCAGGCCGTTCAAACGTTTCACAGCCAGACCCACTCGGCAAGCCAGACACAAATTACATTGGTGGGAGACCTTTCCGTCGAACAGGCACAGGCCATCAGCCTGCAAATCGCCAACGCGCTACCCGCGCCCCTCGTTGCATTGCCCACCGTCGAACCGCTCAAGGCGTTCGGTACTGAAATGCATCGCCATGTCGAGCGCACACAGGAACAGGTTCACGTATTGCTGGGACAACCCAGCCTGTCGCGCCAACACGAAGACTTCGTTGCGCTGTATGCCGCGACGCTGATTTTCGGCAGGGGAGCAAACTCCCGTCTGATGACAGAACTGCGGCAAAAACGCGGCCTGGTGTACGACGCCAGCATTCGCACCAAAGACTGGGCGGGCAGCGGCCTGACATCAATCACCCTGCAGACCAGCCCTCAATTCGCGAATGAAACGGTGGCCCTGGTGAAATCGATGCTCAGCAAATTCCGGCGTGAGGGCCCGACACAGGAGGAATTGGCTTACTTCAAACGCCGACTGGCCAACGCCAACATCGTTAGCAGCGCCAGCAACGCGCAGATTCTCGGGCGCCTGGCCGAGATCAACCGGCATCACTTGCCACTGGACCTGGACTTCTTCGCACAACAGGTGCAGCGCCTGACGCTTGAACAGATCAGAACGGCAATGGACAAACATCTGCCGGACGATCAGTGGCGGGTAGTGACGGTCGGTCCGACGGTACCCCAAGTGCCGCTCCCGCAACCGGCCATTGTCCCGACCGTCGAGCCGTCGGGGCATTCGTGTCGCGCCGATGCAGGCTTTGTGGCAAGTTAGACCTCCCTTGAAGTGACAGCCCTTGTATGACTGTCACTTCATGCATGACACCGTCGAGATTTACCGTGCGCGCACTTCTTTCTCCTTCCGAACCAGGTTTTCGTTTCACGCCCGCCTTCGGCCTTGGCAATCCGCACCTGCAAACCTTGTGGGGGCCGCTTTGGCGCAAGACCGTTCACCTTGACCGCCAGCGCGAACGGCTATGGCTGGAGGATGGCGACTTTCTCGACCTCGACTGGTACGGCCCGCACAGCGCCGAAGCGCCACTGGTGCTGGTGTTGCACGGGCTGACCGGCTCCTCCAATTCGCCTTATGTGGCCGGAATCCAGGCAGCGCTCGCCGCACAGGGCTGGGCCAGTGTTGCGCTGAACTGGCGCGGCTGCTCCGGCGAGCCGAACCTGTTGCCGCGCAGCTACCATTCCGGCGCCAGCGAAGACCTCGCCGAGACCATCCGCCATCTGAAAGCCAAGCGGCCACTGGCGCCGTTGTATGCGGTCGGCTATTCCCTCGGCGGCAATGTGCTGCTCAAGCATCTGGGGGAAACCGGCAGCGCCAGCGGCGTACGGGGTGCCGTGGCGGTGTCGGTGCCGTTTCGCCTCGATCAATGCGCCGACCGTATCGGCCAGGGTTTCTCCAAGGTCTATCAGGCGCACTTCATGCGCGAGATGGTGGCCTACATCAAGAACAAGCAGCGCCAGTTCCAGCACGACGGGCGCGAGGACGGTCTTGCCGCACTGGCCGCTCTCGGCTCGCTGGAAAACATGCGCACTTTCTGGGATTTCGATGGCCGGGTGACCGCGCCGCTGCACGGTTTCGTCGATGCCGAGGATTACTATCGCCGGGCATCGAGCCGTTACTTTCTCGGAGAGATTCGCACGCCGACCCTGATCATTCAGGCGGCGGACGATCCGTTCGTGTTTCCCCACAGTTTGCCTTCAGCCAGTGAGCTATCGAGCTCGACCGTGTTCGAATTGCAGAACAAGGGCGGGCATGTCGGCTTCGTCGACGGCACGCTCCGCCAGCCGGGCTATTACCTGGAACGACGGATTCCGCAGTGGCTGGCTGACGCGGGTCGCGGGTGAGGTCATGAGCGATCGGGGCGAGTCGATCCGTTTCTGGCAAGCCGCGCCTCTGGCCGGGGTCGAGCTGTTGACCGCGCGCTACATCGAGCATCGTTTCGCCCCGCACGTCCACGACGGTTATGTGATCGGCATGATCATGGCCGGTGCCCAGCGCTACCGTTATCGCGGCGCCGAACACCTGGCGGGCAGCGGCACGCTGGTGCTGATCAATCCGGATGAATTGCACACCGGCCACAAGGGCACCGAGGACGGCTGGCTGTACCGTGCGTTCTACCCGGACACCGGCAAGATTGTCTCGCTGCTTGAAGAACTGGAGCTGCCGACCGCGCCGATGCCGGCCTTTGGCGCAACGCTGTATCGCGACCCGGATCTGGTCACCGGCTTCAGTCAGTTGCACCGCTTGCTGGAAAGCCCCGCCACCGCGCTGCAACAGCAAACGGTGTGGCGCGAAATGATGATGCGGCTGTTGCAGCGTCACGCGGCGGTGCAAATCAACGGCAACCCCGGCAAGGAGCATCGCGCGGTGGCGATGGCCAAGGAGTTGCTGCACGCGCAACTGGCGGCGCCGCCCTCGCTGGAAGAACTGGCGGCGGCCGTGAACCTGTCACCCTTCCACTTCGCCCGGGTGTTCCGCCGCGCCACCGGCATGCCGCCGCACAGCTGGCTGATGCAGCAGCGGATCGCCTGTGCGCGGGGCTTGCTGCAGAGCGGCTGCGTGCCGGTGGAAGTCGCCGCGCAGCTGGGATTTGCCGACCAGAGCCATCTGAGCCGGCAGTTCAAACAGGTTTATGGTGTGGGGCCGGCGGCCTATCGCAGCGCGCGGCTGGGTCGCTGAGCGCTTATTCGCCCGTCGCGATACCGCGCGACGGCTCGTTGATCCACTCGCTCCACGATCCGGCATACAGCGAACCCAACGGGTAACCCGCCAGACACAGGGCGAACAGGTTGTGACACGCTGTCACCCCGGAGCCGCAGTAAGCCACCAGATCGGCCGGCGAACGCTCGCCGAGTTTCGCGGCGAAACGCTGCTTGAGCTGATCGGCCGGCAGGAAACGCCCGTCGCTGCCCAGATTGTCGGTGAACGCCGCGCACTGCGCGCCGGGAATGTGCCCGGCGATCGGGTCGATCGGTTCCACTTCACCCTTGAAGCGCGGCAACGCGCGGGCATCGAGCAGGGTCAGGGCCGGTTGGCCGAGGCGCTGCTGCAATTGCTCGGCGCTGAGCAGCAGGTTCATGTCCGGCTGGCCGCTGAAGTTGCCGCGGACCGCTGACGGTGGATCGAGGCTCAGCGGCAGCCCCGCCGCATGCCAGGCCTTGAGCCCGCCATCGAGAATGAACACGCCGTCGCGCTTGCCCAGCCACGCCAGCAACCACCAGGCCCGCGCCGCATAGGCGCCCGGGCCGTCGTCATACAGAACCACGTCACTGTCGTTGTTGATGCCGAAGGCTTGCAGGCGATCAATCAGCGCCGTCGGCTCCGGCAGCGGATGGCGACCGGTCACGCCTTTGGTCACCGGGCCGCTGAGGTCCCGCTCAAGATCGGCGAAATGTGCCCCGGCAATGTGCCCCTCGGCGTAGCTGCGCTGGCCGTAATCCGGGTCTTCGAGGGCAAAACGGCAATCGAGAATCACCAGCCCCGGCTGCGCCTTGCGGGCATCCAGGGCGGTCGGGCTGATCAGTTGCGCAATCGGCATAGCGAACGACTCCAGTGAGGAAATGGAATTACGGTCTCTCTTCGAGGGCCTGGGCCAGCGGCACGTAGAACTCTTCGAACAAGGCGTTGACCTCATCGCGGGCCTGCTCGGTGACGAACCCCGCTTCCAGCACCAGCACCTGATACACGCCACGTTTGATGGCCTGTTCGCTGAGGTGATTGGAATTTTCTCGGGTCGTGCACAGGAAGCGCACCCACGAGGTGAGGATGATCCACGCGTTGAGGGTCAGGGATTCGATCTGCACCCGGTCCATCTTCAGGATCCCGGCGGCAACGAAGCCTTCGTAGATCGCCGCGCCCTGGATCACGCAGCGCTGGGAGAAGCGCCGGTAACGCTCGGCCAGATCCGGATCGCTGTCGAGCAGATGCTCGAGATCGCGGTGCAGGAAACGGTAGCGCCACATCGCCGACAGCAATTCCTTGAGATAGAAACGCTTGTCTTCGACCGTCGCGGCCCGGCCCTGGGGCGGACGCAGGAAGCTGTCCACCAGGCTTTCGTACTCACTGAACAGCACGGCGATGATCGCCTGCTTGTTGGGGAAGTGGTAGTACAGATTGCCCGGAGAAATCTCCATGTGGGCGGCGATGTGATTGGTGCTGATGCTGCGCTCGCCCTGCTGATTGAACAGCTCGAGGCTGTTCTGCACGATGCGCTCGCTGGTTTTGATCCGTGGGGCCATGGCTTGAGCTTTAATTCAGAGTGCGTTGGGGGGCATCTTACGACCTAACCGGAACCGGATAAAACCAGGATGCGCAAGGAAGCCATTTGACTTTCTAGAGCATAGACTCTAAAAAGTTCGTCACAACAACATCTCCGGAGCTGACAATGACTGCCGATATTGCCTACCTGCAAACGCTGCAACAGCCGCTGGAAGAGCTCAATCGGCTGTTCGATGCGCAGCGTGCCGCCTACGCCGCCAACCCGATGCCGCCGGCGGCCCAGCGTCAGCAATGGCTCAAGGCCCTGCGCGATTTGTTGAGCAGCGAGCGGCAGGCCCTGATCGACGCCATCAGCTCCGACTTCAGCCACCGCAGCGCCGATGAAACCCTGCTCGCCGAACTGATGCCGAGCCTGCACGGCATTCACTACGCCAGCCGGCACATCAGCCAGTGGATGAAACCTTCGCGGCGCAAAGTCGGCGTTGCCTTCCAGCCGGCATCGGCGAAAGTCGTGTACCAGCCGCTTGGCGTGGTGGGCGTCATCGTGCCGTGGAACTACCCGCTGTTCCTGGCCATCGGCCCGTTGACCGGCGCCCTCGCGGCCGGTAATCGGGTGATGCTGAAACTCAGCGAATCGACCCCGGCCACCGGCCTGCTGCTCAAGCAACTGCTGGCGCGAATCTTCCCCGAGGATCTGGTGTGCGTGGTGCTCGGCGAGGCCGATGTCGGCGTGGCGTTTTCGAAGATGCGCTTCGATCACCTGCTGTTCACCGGCTCCACCAGCGTCGGCAGGCACGTGATGCGCGCGGCGGCAGAAAACCTGACCCCGGTGACGCTGGAGCTGGGCGGCAAATCCCCGGCCATCGTCTCCCACGACGTGCCGCTCAAGGACGCCGCCGAACGCATCGCCTTCGGCAAGACCCTCAATGCCGGCCAGACCTGCGTGGCCCCGGATTACGTGCTGGTGCCGGAAGCGCGCATCGGCGGTTTCGTCGAAGCCTATCGCCAGGCCGTGCGCGGGTTTTATCCGACACTCGCCGACAACCCGGACTACACCGCCATCATCAACGAGCGCCAACTGGCGCGACTGAACAGCTACCTCAGCGACGCCACCAGCAAGGGCGCGCTGCTGATTCCGCTGTTCGAGCAGGGCCAGGGCCGGCGCATGCCGCACAGCCTGCTGCTGAATGTCAGCGACGAGATGACGGTGATGCAGGACGAAATCTTCGGCCCGCTGTTGCCGATCGTGCCGTATCAGGATCTGGATCAGGCATTTGCTTACATCAATCAGCGGCCACGTCCTCTGGCTCTTTACTACTTCGGCTACGACAAACGCGAACAGAAGCGCGTGCTCAGCGAAACCCATTCCGGCGGCGTCTGCCTCAACGACACGCTGCTGCATGTGGCGCAGGACGACATGCCGTTCGGTGGCATCGGCCCGTCGGGCATGGGGCATTACCACGGGCACGAAGGTTTCCTGACGTTCAGCAAGGCCAAGGGCGTGCTGGTCAAACAGCGTTTCAACGCGGCGAAACTGATCTACCCGCCCTACGGCAAATCCATTCAGAAACTGATCCAGAAACTGTTCATTCGCTAACGTCACCGCCGGGTAATAACAACAATGCACCCAAGCCTGACCGAAACACCTGCCCTCTCGCGCCGTGGCCTGCTGAAATTCAGCCTGGGCGCCACGGCGTTCCTCGCCACCGCCGGGCTTGGTGCCAGCCTCAGCGGCTGTTCATCGAGCGTATCGGCCCACGGATTCACCACGCTGCGCAGCGGTGACCTGCTGTTTCTGCGCGCGCTGATTCCGGTAATGCTCGATGGCGCCGTCGCGGTGGAAAAGATGCCCGCCGCTGTCGATGGAACCCTGAAGTCGCTGGATTACAGCCTCGATCACCTGTCGCCGGAAATGCTCAAGCTCACCCGGCAACTGTTTGATGTGCTGGGCATGGCGGTGACGCGCGGGCCATTGACCGGAATCTGGGGCAGTTGGGAAAACGCCAGCCCCGAGGCGATCCGCCATTTCCTCGATCGCTGGGAAAACAGCTCGCTGAGCCTGCTGCGCATGGGCCACAGCTCATTGCTGCAAATGGTGATGATGGCCTGGTACACCCGCGCCGAATCCTGGGCCCATTGCGGTTACCCCGGCCCGCCCGCCGTTTGAGCCTGGCGCCCCACGCAAAACAATAATAAGAGAACCTGATCGATGCCCGTACCCGACCCGTTTCGCGAAGGCCTTGCCCGTGGCTGGAAAACCTACAACGGCGCGCAACTCAGCGATGACCTGACCCTGGCAACCGATGTCGCCATCATCGGCAGCGGCGCCGGCGGCGGCACCACCGCGGAAATCCTCAGTGCCGCCGGCTACAAAGTGCTGTTGATCGAAGAGGGTCCGCTCAAGACCAGCAGCGATTTCAAACTGCTGGAAGACCAGGCCTACAGCAGCCTCTATCAGGAAGGCACCGGCCGCATGAGCAAGGACGGCGCGATTACCATCCTTCAGGGCCGCGCGGTTGGCGGCACCACCCTGATCAACTGGACATCGAGCTTTCGCACGCCGGAGCCGACCCTCGAACACTGGGCCAAAGAACACAACGTCAAAGGCCACAGCCCCGCCGACATGGCACCGTGGTTCGAGAAAATGGAGCAGCGCCTCGGCGTCGCCTCGTGGAGGGTGCCGCCCAACGCCAACAACGACGTGATCCGCAAAGGCTGCGAACAGCTCGGCTACAGCTGGCACGTGATTCCGCGCAACGTGCGCGGCTGCTGGAACCTCGGTTACTGCGGCATGGGCTGCCCGACCAACGCCAAGCAGTCGATGATGGTCACGACCATTCCGGCAACGCTGGAAAAGGGCGGCGAACTGCTCTATCTGGCCCGGGCCGAAAAACTGTTGATCAACGGCGACAAGGTCACCGGGCTGCAGTGTGTGGCGATGGACGAACGCTGCGTCGAGCCGACCGGACGCACGATCACCGTCAAGGCGCGGCATTACGTGCTGGCCGGCGGCGGGATCAACAGCCCGGCGCTGCTGATGCGTTCGGATGCACCGGATCCGCACAAACGCCTGGGCAAGCGCACCTTCCTGCATCTGGTGAACATGTCCGCCGGGCGTTTCGACGAAGTGATAAACCCGTTCTACGGTGCGCCGCAGTCGATCTATTCGGATCATTTCCAGTGGAAGGACGGCACCACCGGCCCGATGGCTTACAAGCTTGAAGTGCCGCCGCTGCACCCGGCGCTGGCTGCCACATTGCTCGGCGGGTTCGGTCAGGAAAGTGCGCAACACATGGCGGACCTGCCGCACACCCACGCGATGCTGGCCCTGCTGCGTGACGGTTTTCACCCGGACAGCCAGGGCGGCAGCGTCGAGCTGCGCGGTGACGGCTCGCCGGTACTCGACTATCAGGTTTCGCCTTACGCCTGGGAGGGTTTGCGTCGCTCCTTCCACAGCATGGCCGAGATCCAGTTCGCCGGCGGCGCCAAAGCAGTGATGCCGATGCACGCTGATGCGCGCTACGTGAACAGCCCGGCCGAGGCCCGCTCGTTGATCGACAGCCTGAGTCTGCAGTTGTATCGCACCCGCCTGGGCAGTGCCCACGTCATGGGCGGCTGCGCGATGGGCGAAGACCCGAAAACCGCCGTCACCGACAGCCTCGGCCGCCATCATCAACTGCGCAATCTGTCGATTCATGACGGCTCGCTCTTTCCCACCAGCATCGGCGCCAACCCGCAGTTGTCGGTCTACGGTCTGACGGCGCAACTGGCGACATCCCTCGGCGAACGGCTGAGAAACCCGTGAAAAAGACGAAAATTCCGATCGTCTATAGTGCTTTCTTACCCAACAGGCGACTTTCCCGACCGGGACGGCTGCGATACCATCCGACTCCCCAACGGATTCCCGCCAGGACGACGCGATGAACCGAGTGTTGTACCCAGGTACCTTCGACCCTATTACCAAGGGCCATGGCGATCTGGTCGAACGCGCCTCGCGCCTGTTCGACCACGTGATCATCGCCGTCGCCGCCAGCCCCAAGAAGAATCCGCTGTTCCCGCTGGAACAACGGGTCGAGCTGGCCCGCGAGGTCACCAAACACCTGCCGAACGTGGAAGTGGTCGGCTTCTCGACGCTGCTGGCGCATTTCGCCAAGGAACAGAACGCCAACGTGTTCCTGCGTGGCCTGCGCGCGGTGTCGGACTTCGAATACGAATTCCAGCTGGCCAACATGAACCGCCAGTTGGCCCCGGATGTGGAGAGCCTGTTTCTCACCCCGTCCGAGCGTTATTCGTTCATTTCCTCGACCCTGGTGCGGGAAATCGCGGCCCTGGGCGGCGATATCAGCAAGTTCGTCCACCCGGCGGTGGCCGAAGCCCTGACCCTGCGCTTCAAGAAGTAACGACCGTTCAAACGGCGCCCGCGTGCACTACGGGCGCCAATGCGGCACAATTGCGCGCATTGATTCATAGCGCCCGGGCTCCCCGCCCCGGCTGGAGTTAGCATGTCCCTGATCATCACCGACGATTGCATCAACTGCGACGTCTGCGAACCCGAGTGTCCGAACGCCGCCATTTCTCAAGGCGAAGAGATCTACGTGATCGACCCGAACCTGTGCACCCAGTGCGTCGGCCACTACGACGAGCCACAGTGTCAGCAGGTCTGCCCGGTGGATTGCATTCCACTGGACGAAGCCCATCCGGAGACTGAAGAACAGTTGATGGAGAAGTACCGCAAGATCACCGGCAAGGCCTGAGTTTCTGACCGTGATCGCAGCAGCAGGCTGCGATCACGTCATTCACGCTGTTCGAATCCCTCTCCAGTGCAGCCCAGGCAACGCACGAACGCCGCTTTCGCCGGCGCCACCACCAGCGCCTCTCCCGCATCGCCAATCCCGCCACCCAGCGCGGTGAACGGCAACGACACAACGAACGCCCCGGCACCGATCACCGTCGCCACCACCAGTAACGGACGGGCAATCAGCAGATCGCCGAGCATGGCGTAGGCCGGTGGATTCTGGATGGCGTAACGAGGATCGCCGCTGCCGCCTTCCGCGGCCTGAATGGTCAGGCTGAAGCACAGCAGCAGGGCGACGATGAGGGTTTGCAAGGACTTCATGGCACGATCCTTCGGGCTGAACAGTGAGACAACTCACTATAGACCGTAGGCGTTTTTCGGACGTCCAGCTCAGCTTTGGCAGCGCGGGCACCAGACGCTGGCGCGCTGGCCGAGCTTCATTTCCCGCAAGCCTGTGCCGCAGACCTTGCAGTGCTCGCCACCGCGACCGTAGACAAACAGCTCCTGCTGGAAATACCCCGGCTGCCCGTCGCCACCGATGAAATCACGCAACGTGGTGCCGCCGCGCTCGATGGCAGCAGCGAGGATGCGCTTGATCTCGATCGCCAGCTTCAAATACCGCGCCCGGGAAATGCCTTTGGCTTCACGGCGCGGATCGATACCGGCGGCGAACAGTGCTTCGGTCGCGTAGATATTGCCGACCCCCACCACCACCGCGTTATCCATGATGAACGGTTTGACCGCCATCGAGCGCCCGCGCGACAGCTGATACAACCGCTCGCCATCGAACAGATCGGTCAACGGCTCAGGGCCCAGACGGATCAGCAACTCGTGATTGAGCGGGTCATTGCTCCACAGCATCGCGCCGAAACGTCGCGGATCGGTGTAGCGCAAGGCCAGTCCGGAATCCAGTTCGATATCGACATGCTCATGCTTGGCCGCCGGCATCCCGACCTCAACCAGCCGCAAGTTGCCGGACATGCCCAAGTGGCTGATCAGCGTACCGGCCTCGGCGTTGATCAGCAGATACTTGGCGCGTCGCTCGACCAGCACGATGCGCTGCCCGGACAGCCGCACATCGAGGTCTTCGGGAATCGGCCAGCGCAGCCGCCGGTCCCGCACGATCACCCGGCTGACGCGCTGGCCTTCCAGGTGCGGGGCGATGCCGCGACGGGTGGTTTCGACTTCCGGCAGTTCAGGCATGGATTCCTCGAATCATCAGCTTCTCTAATCAGTGCGCGCCAAGTTCGCGGATCGTCTGCTTCAACGTTTCGAAGTCGTAATCCGAGAGGCCGATGTACTCAAGCACCAGCGGCCCGACAGCCTGCCATTCGAAGTCTTCGGTCTGGTTGCCCAGCACCCGGTACGACGCACAGATGTGCTCGGCCATCTTCAGGATCGCCAGCAGGTTCTTCATCTGACTGTTGCGCGAGGTCTCGTCGCTGAAGATCGCCAGGGCATTGTGGTGGTTGGCGATGGCCGCGCTGACATGTTCCGGCAGGCGCCAGGACTTGGCGGTGTAATAACCGACCACCGAGTGATTGGTGTTGTAGACATCGTTCTCGGTATCCACGACCCGGCGCTCGGCACTCGCGTTGGCGTAGGCCTTTTCGAGCGTCGTCATGTAATCCGGGAAACGCTGAAGCATCAGCGGCACGCCGCAGTCGTGGAACAGACCCAAGGCGTAAGCCTCGTCGCTCGCCTCGGTGCCGACGCGCTTGGCCAGGGTCAGGCAGGTCATGGCCACGTCCTGGGCGGTGTCCCAGAAACGGTTCAGGGTGACGATGGTGTCGTCGTTCATCTCGCCCTTGATCGACATGGCATTGATCAGATTGATGATCGAACGGCTGCCCAGCAGGTTCACCGCGCGCTTGATCGAGGTGATCTTGTTGCTCAGGCCGTAATACGGCGAGTTGACGATTTTCAGCAGCGAGCCGGAAAGGCCGGGATCCTGGGAGATCAGCTTGGCGATCGTCTCCAGGTCCGGGTCGGGCATGTATTGCTCCATTTGCAGATCCACCATGATCTGCGGCTGCGCGGGCACGCTGATGCCTTGCAGGGACTGTTGAATCTGTTCGGTGGTCAGCTCTTGGGACATAAGTACACACTCTGGGACAGGCGGCGATTCTAACCTCTAAAAACCGCCGCACGACACACCAGTGGGCAATTCGCAGGAACTTTCACTTTTGCCCGGCCTTCGGAATCTGTAGTGCCTGGAACAGTTCTCGATCTGTCCCGGGCTGTAATCCCAACAGACTCAGGAGCTTAACGATGGCAAATTCTCTCGGCAGCAAGCGCGTCGCTTTTCTGGTAACCGATGGTTTCGAGCAAGTTGAACTGACCGGTCCCAAAAACGCACTCGAGCAGGCTGGAGCGCAGGTTGACATCCTCTCTGCCGAAACCGGCAGCGTCAAAGGCTGGAACCACGATAAACCTGCGGACGATTTCAAGGTCGACCAGACTTTCCAGGGCGCAAGCATCGATCAGTACGACGCCGTGGTGCTCCCGGGCGGCGTGCAGAACTCTGACACCATCCGCATCGACCAGGACGCGCAACATCTGGTCAAGACCGGTGCCTCCGCCGGCAAACCGATCGCGGTGATCTGTCACGGCAGCTGGCTGTTGATTTCGGCCGGGCTGGTCAATGGCAAGACCATGACCAGCTACAAGACCGTCAAGGACGATCTGGTCAACGCGGGGGTGAACTGGGTCGATCAGGAAGTCGTAAAAGACGGCAACCTGATCAGCAGCCGCCAACCGGACGATATTCCGGCATTCAGCAAAGCGCTGATTGACGCGCTGTCGGCATAGAGCACAGGCGAGTGGACACGGGAGCGGGCCTGCTTGCGATGAGGCCCGCCGCGTTTCATCGCACGCCAAACCCGGCATAAGGCGCAACACGGTATACTCCCGCTCTTTTTTCCGGAGCGACGTCATGTCCCTGCCTAGCTTGCGCCTCAAAGCCAACGCCGACCGTCGCCTGCGCGCCGGTCACTTGTGGATCTACAGCAACGAAATCGACGTGGCCGCGACCCCGTTGCACGGCTTCAAGGCCGGCGACCAGGCGATCCTCGAAGCCGCCGGCGGCAAGCCGCTGGGCATCGTTGCCATGAGCCCGAACAACCTGATCTGCGCCCGCCTGCTGTCGCGCGACATCAAGCTGCCGCTGGACAAGTCGCTGCTGGTGCATCGCCTCAACGTGGCCCTGTCGCTGCGCGAGCGCCTGTTCGACAAACCGTTCTATCGTCTGGTCTACGGCGATTCCGACCTGCTGCCGGGTCTGGTGGTCGACCGTTTCGGCGACATCCTCGTGGTGCAACTCGCTTCGGCGACCATGGAAGCCCATAAAGATGACGTGATCGCGGCGCTGACCCAAGTGCTCAAGCCAAGCGGCATCCTGTTCAAGAACGACTCCGCTGCCCGCGATGCCGAAGGCCTCGAGCGTTACACCGAAACCGTCTTCGGCGTGGTGCCGGAGTGGGTAGCACTGGAAGAGAACGGCGTGAAATTCGAAGCACCCGTCGTTCAAGGTCAGAAAACCGGCTGGTTCTACGATCACCGCATGAACCGCGCCCGCCTGGCCCCTTACGCCAAGGGCAAGCGCGTGCTGGACCTGTACAGCTACATCGGTGGCTGGGGCGTGCAGGCCGCCGCATTCGGCGCCAGCGAAGTGTTCTGCGTCGACGCATCGGGCTTCGCCCTCGACGGCGTTGAGCGCAACGCCGCACTGAACGGTTTCGCCGACAAGATGACCTGCATCGAAGGCGACGTCTTCGAAGCCCTGAAGGAACTCAAGGCCGGCGAAGAGCGCTTTGACGTGATCGTTGCCGACCCGCCTGCGTTCATCAAACGCAAGAAAGACCTGAAAAACGGTGAAGGCGCCTACCGTCGCCTGAACGAGCAAGCCATGCGCCTGCTCAACAAGGACGGCATCCTGTTCAGCGCTTCGTGCTCGATGCACCTGCCGGAAGACGATCTGCAGAACATCCTGCTGACCAGCGCCCGTCACCTGGACCGCAACATCCAGCTGCTGGAGCGCGGCGGTCAGGGCCCGGATCATCCGGTACACCCGGCCATCCCGGAAACCCGCTACATCAAGAGCATCACCTGCCGCCTGCTGCCGAACAGCTGACAGATCCACGGCATTGACGCTATCGAAAGGGGAGCCCACGGGCTCCCCTTCTTTTTGTCTTTGATTTTGCTTTCCTACATTTATCTTCCTACCAACGTGCAGGATATTTCCGCAAATACTTTATTTACTGAAATTTAACTTACATAACCAGTTCCAGCCAAAGATCACTCCGACAAAATTACTGGATTATTCCTACTTAATATTTGCTTGCGATTAATCCATTACAAACTATTATTAAGTCGTCACCACGGAGGTGACACCAACTAATCCAAGTAACAATGAACAAGGAGTTCAATCATGAAAGCAATCACTCTGGAATCCCGCACCCTCGCAAACCTGGCTTTTCTGGTCGCACCTAAAGCCCGTTAAATAAGGTGGGCGCTGGGTATAGCCGGCTACCCAGCGCCTCTGACAAAGCAACTATCCAGAGCAGCGTGTCCCAACATGCATATAAACCCTTATTTATTCATACTGCCGCGAACTCCCGGCCAGATAGTCTGGAATTACAGAGACCATACTCAACATGAACTTGATCTTGAGTATTCCTCCCGACTGGCGCAACTTATTCACAACCCCGACTTATATGACAGCAGCAACATAATAGATACACAGCTATTAAATGCCGGAATACTGACTTCTTTAAAAATCTCCGCCCCTGCCTGGGGCTGGGATGAACTGTCCATGATCTACCATATCGGGACTCGGGATATTCCTTGCGAACATACTCCCCGAAATATTCAGGAATGGTCCAGGCAATACCTCGAACACTGCAACACGGTGCTCGCCACTCCACCGCCACACGACATGCCTGTGGATATCGGTCCGAACGCACTCATCGCCCTGCCCGAGCCGCTGGCATTGAATGACGACAGCCTGTCGAATTCGCTGACCCGGCGAAAGACCTGCCGATCCTTCACCGGCGCCGCCGTGTCGCTGGACGATGTCGGCACCTTGCTTTATCTGTCACTTGGTTACCTGCGAGAACGCGACGCCGATCGCGACGACAGCATCGCCGATGGACTTGGCGCGCGACGCAGCAGCCCTTCCGGCGGCGGCCTCAATGCCTGCGCCGGGTTCGTGCTGGTACAGAACGTCGACGGACTGGCGCCCGGCATGTATGCCTACCGCCCCACCGAACATGCCCTGAGCTTCATCAACCCTTTGCCCGATACCGCGCCCGGCAATCTGCTGGGAGGCCAGCACTTCATCAACAACCTGCCATTGGGGCTGTTCATCACCGCCCGTTTTGACCGGCTCTGGTGGAAATACCCGCATTCGCGTGCCTATCGAATGGCATTCGTCGAAGCCGGGCACCTTTCGCAGACGTTTCAACTGGTGGCTACGGCCCTGGGCATGAACACCTGGCTCACGGGCGCGTTTTCCGATGATCAGGTCGAAACGTTGCTGCAACTCGAGAACAGTGCGGAGCAACCCTTGTTTTTCGTCGGTTGCGGGGAAAGCGACGGTCAGGCGATGTGTCAGGAAATGCGCGACCTGCTGCGTGAGGCACAACCATGAACGCCCTCGCCCCGGCACCGGTTTTCCAGTTCACCCTGAGTGACTGGAACACCCGCGCCTCGGTCCGCACCAGCCCTCACGATTACCGCTTGCCGGACAACGTGCAGGAACAACTGGAGACCCGGCACTGGTTTCCGCCGACATTCCTGCCCTACCTGGCCCACCCGGCCATCGAGGCAGCGGGCCGTTCGATGCTGCATCGGCTTACGGCCCGACATCTGGTGCATTTTCTCGACTACACCACATTGCTCGAACACCGGATCGTCAATCGCGCCGTCGAAACCATCGTCCACGGAGAACTGCCGGTCGCGGTGCCGGCGCCGATGAAAACCGCCGCACTGCAGCTCTACACCGACGAGGGCTATCACGCTCTGTTTTCCAGTCAGGTGGCGGAGCAGATCGCCAGTCTCTACGCCATCACCGGGCGCCCGGTCATGCCCGGACGGATCACCCGGATGAACCTGCTGATCGCACGCACCGGGCAGGAGCACCAGCCGCTGGCGCGCTTTCTTCTGGGTTTCGTCTCGGAAACCATCATTGCCCGTGAACTGCTGGATGTCTGCCGCGACAGCCTGGTGTCCGGCGTCAACGATATGTTGCGCGATCACCTCACCGACGAAGCGCGCCACAGCCGCTATTTCACCGAAGTGTTCCACTACCTCTGGTTGCACCTGGACCCGCGACAGCGAACGTTCACCGCGACGACCTTGCTCGACATTCTGGAAATCTTCTTCGAAGTGGATGAGCACTGGCTGCAGGAAAGCCTCTGTGGCGCGGGCATTGCCAACACCACGGTGATGGACATTCTCGGCACGATGACTACAGCGCAGGCCATTCGACAGCGAGCACGCTCCGGCAGCCTCGCCACGATAAGCGCATTGAAGAAAGCCGGATTTTTCGCCGAACCTCAAAACCAGACACTTTTTGCCAGGGCGGGACTGATCGATGGATGACGGACAATCTGTGGTGACCGGACGTCAGCGGCGCGGAGCTGTCAGTCTTTTGCTGGCGATGGTGTTGCTCGGCGTCTTTCCGCTGGATGTCCTGCTGCCTTCGTTCCCAGCACTGGCCGAACACTTTCACCGCACCCCGGCGGACATCGCCCTGTCGATCAGCCTGTTCGCCGTCGGTATCGCCTTCGCCCAGTTGCTGATCGGGCCGCTGTCGGATGTGATCGGACGCAAAGGCCTGCTGCTCGCCGGCATGAGCGTTTCTATGCTCGGCGCCCTCGGGTGCGTGATGACCTCGGACTATTCGCTGTTTCTGACGTTCCGGGTGGTGCAGGCGCTGGGGTGCGGTTGCTTCGTGCTGTCCCAGGCGCTGGTGCAGGATCTGTTCGAAGGCGAAGAACGCGATCGCCTGCGGATCCTGATGGTCACCGCCGGCGGGATATTCATCTCGGTATCGCCGCTGGCAGGCACCTTTCTTCAGGCGACACTGGGTTGGCGCGGCAGCTTCTGGGTGTTCATCGGCTTATCCGCCGCAGTGCTGCTCAAGGCCTGGCTGCTTCTGGAAAACACCCGACCGACCGCCAGTGACACACGTACGAACTTCTTCATGGCCTATCGACGGGTTCTGGGAGATTTCGACTTCGTCGGCTACTGGCTGATTTCAGCGTTTGCATTCGCCTGCCACTTTTCATTCATCGTGATCTCGCCGCTGATCTTCATGGATCGGCTGCAACTTTCCGCTTACGAATTTTCGTTGATCCTGCTGATCTACGGTGCGGCTTACGTCACCGGGGGTATCCTCGCCAGCCTGTTGAGCAGACACCTCAACAGCGACCAGCAGATGGTCGTCGGCCTGAGCCTGATCCTGTCCGCGGGCCTGAGCATGCTTTACCTGTCATCAAGCTTTGCACTGGCTCCGGCGACCGTGCTGATCCCGATGCTGATCTGTACCGCCGGCACTACCATTGCACGGCCGGCGGCCACTTCCCGGGCCATGAGCCTGTTTCCGGAAAACGCCGGCACCTCGGCCTCGGCCGGCAGCACGATCATTTTCATCTGCGGCGGCATGATCAGTGCCTTGATCAGCCTGAGCCCGGCCAACCTGCAATCCACGCTCGGCTACAGCTTCGTGATACTCAGCGGGGTAGCACTGGTATTGAACGCCCGGATCAGTCGGCGCAATGATCTCGTGGGGCGACCGGACAGCGATTAACCTTGCCGGTCGTCATCCCGCACGCTTCGTCAGCACTGGAACAACGCTTTGCGCCATTCCCTCCTGACGCCAGCGGTGTAGAATCGCGAGATTCATCGCCATTCATCCCCGGCGGGTTTATGAGCTCAGGCTGAGACCAGCGGCGATCCCGCAACGTCATCGGCAACATCAGGACACACGGCCATTTCTGAGTGTTCCAGACGTCAATAGAAGCTCACTCCCTTTTGATACCTGATTAGCCGCCCGGAGTGCTCCATGCCAGATTACCGCTCGAAAACATCCACCCACGGCCGCAACATGGCCGGCGCCCGCGCACTGTGGCGCGCCACCGGGATGAAAGATGACGACTTCAAGAAGCCGATCATCGCCATTGCCAACTCCTTCACCCAGTTCGTACCGGGCCACGTTCACCTGAAGGACCTGGGCCAGCTGGTTGCTCGCGAGATCGAACGCGCTGGCGGCGTCGCGAAAGAATTCAACACCATCGCCGTGGACGACGGCATCGCCATGGGTCACGACGGCATGCTCTATTCGCTGCCGAGCCGCGAGATCATCGCCGACTCCGTCGAGTACATGGTCAACGCCCACTGCGCCGACGCCATCGTCTGCATCTCGAACTGCGACAAGATCACCCCGGGCATGCTGATGGCTGCGCTGCGCCTGAACATACCGGTGATCTTCGTCTCCGGCGGTCCGATGGAAGCCGGCAAGACCAAACTGGCCAGCCACGGTCTCGACCTTGTCGACGCCATGGTGATCGCCGCCGACTCCAGCGCTTCTGACGAGAAGGTTGCCGAGTACGAGCGCAGCGCCTGCCCGACCTGCGGTTCGTGCTCCGGCATGTTCACCGCCAACTCGATGAACTGCCTGACCGAAGCCCTGGGCCTTGCATTGCCGGGCAACGGTTCGACCCTGGCCACCCACAGCGATCGCGAACAGCTGTTCCTGCAGGCCGGCCGCACCATCGTCGAACTGTGCAAACGCTACTACGGCGAGAACGACGAATCGGTTCTGCCGCGCAACATTGCCAACTTCAAGGCGTTCGAGAACGCGATGATGCTCGACATCGCCATGGGTGGTTCGACCAACACCATCCTGCACTTGCTGGCCGCCGCCCAGGAAGCCGAGATCGACTTCGACCTGCGTGACATCGATCGTCTGTCGCGCAAGGTGCCGCAACTGTGCAAGGTCGCACCGAACATCCAGAAGTACCACATGGAAGACGTGCATCGCGCTGGCGGCATTTTCAGCATCCTCGGTTCGCTGGCCCGTGGCGGCCTGCTGCACACCGACTTGCCGACCGTGCACAGCCGCAGCATGGAAGAAGCCATCGCCAAGTGGGACATCACCCAGACCGACGATGAAGCCGTGCACCACTTCTTCAAGGCAGGCCCGGCCGGCATTCCGACGCAAACCGCGTTCAGCCAGTCGACCCGTTGGGAAACCCTGGACGACGACCGTGAAAACGGCTGCATCCGCAGCTTCGAACACGCCTATTCGAAAGAAGGCGGCCTGGCCGTGCTGTACGGCAACATCGCCCTGGATGGCTGCGTGGTGAAAACCGCCGGCGTCGATGAGTCGATCCACGTCTTCGAAGGCAACGCGAAGATTTTTGAAAGCCAGGACAGCGCCGTGCGCGGCATCCTCGCCGACGAAGTGAAGGAAGGCGACATCGTCATCATTCGCTACGAAGGCCCGAAAGGCGGCCCAGGCATGCAGGAAATGCTCTACCCGACCTCGTACCTGAAATCCAAAGGCCTGGGCAAAGCCTGCGCCCTGCTGACCGACGGCCGTTTCTCCGGCGGTACTTCCGGCCTGTCCATCGGCCACGCTTCGCCAGAAGCTGCGGCCGGCGGCGCGATCGGTCTGGTGCAGGACGGTGACAAGGTGCTGATCGACATTCCAAACCGCTCGATCAACCTGTTGATCAGCGACGAAGAACTGGCGGCACGCCGGGTCGAGCAGGACAAGAAAGGCTGGAAACCGGTCGAGAAGCGTCCACGCAAAGTGACCACGGCCCTCAAGGCCTACGCCCTGCTGGCGACCAGCGCCGACAAAGGCGCGGTGCGCAACAAGGCGATGCTCGACGGACTGTGATGCTTAACCGTCGTGCATAAAAATGCCCCGCCAAGTGCGGGGCATTTTTTTGCCTTCAGTTTGATCGTTCCCACGCTCTGCGTGGGAATGCAGCCCGTGACGCTCCGCGTCACTGGACGCGGAGCGTCCCGGTAGGCATTCCCATGCGGACGGTTCGACGCCTCGACGTGGGAACGATCATCGTAGAAAGGTTTACTGGATTTCTTCCGGCTTCACGATCACCCAGTTCTTGTCCGCCGTCACCGGCAAACCTTCTTTCGCCTGGGCCGCTGCGTGCTTGGCCATCATGCCGTTGAGCTGGGTCATGTACTTGTCCTTGCGGTTGATCCACAGGTGAATACCGCCCTTGGCCACGTCCACATCGTGGAACAGCATGTAGCCGTCGCTGGTCGGCGTGTCGCCACCCACCAGGACCGGTTTTTTCCACTCGTCGATGTAGGTCAGAATCGCCGCGTGCTTGCCGGCCATCCAGGTCGCCGGGGTCCACAAGTACGGGGTCAGTTCGAGGCCGAGGTTGGCCTTCTCGTCATACTTGCCGGCGGTGATCTGCTTGCGCGCGGTGGTCAGTTCGCCGGTCTCGCGGTTCTTCAGCAACGTGGTCACGCCGATCACGTTCTGCGGTTTGACGTTGTAGCCATACTTCGGATCGGCCGCGACCATGCGCACCAGTTCTTCGGAGGCGGCGGTCATCACGTAGACCTCGATGCCGTTTTCCATCAACTTGTTGTACAGCTCTTTCTGGCCGGTGAAGATCTTCGGCGGGTTCACATCCAGATTCTTGACCACATCACCTTCGTAATAGGTCGTCGGCACCGGTTTGCCTGAGGCCATCAACTCATCGACATAGCCCTTGAGTTCCTTGAGGGTGAAACCGGAAAACACCTGCGCGACCCATGGATAGCAAACCATGTCGTCAACTTCGCAGAGGCGGTAGTAGTAGCTGAACAGGCTTTCCTTGTGGTCGGCGGTGTCCTTGAACGGCATCAGTTTCAGGGAAGGGTCGAGCTTGTCGCGGGTGATCAGGCCCTTGTTTTCCATGAACGGCAACAACGACTCTTCGAGGTCGTAGCGGTAACTGGTGTTGTCCATGTCGAACACCGCGTAGTTACCCTTGTTGGCATTGGCGGCGATCATCGCGTCCAGTGCCTTGGCCTGATCCGCCGGCCAGTGTTTCAGGTCGGTGGCGAATGCCTGAGTGACCAGGCCCATTCCCACAGTCAGTGCGACAGCCAGAAATTTCGGTGCAAACTTCATTGGCGCTTCTCCCTGGGTCAAAGAAATCGACGCTAACAAATAAATGTGACAGTCCCCGTCTGTCAGCGACCATCCGCGTCCGTTTCGCGCCAGTTGCATCCCCGTGAGCGACACCCGCTTATTCCAAAACCGACGGACGACCTTTGATTTCGGTATTAAATCATTGGAAATCAAACTGTTAGGCTTGCCGGTTCGCAACAGCCCCGGAAGGTTGTTGGCACAGTCTTTTCTGGAGTTCTCATGAATCTGCCCCTGATTCTCAACTTGCTGGTGTTCCTTGCCCTGCTCTTCGGCCTGGCGCAAACCCGTCACACCACGTGGAGCCTGGCGAAAAAAGTCCTGCTCGCGCTGGTGCTGGGCGTGGCATTCGGCGTCGCGCTGCACACGATCTACGGTGCCGGCAACCCGGTGCTGAAAGCCTCGATCGGCTGGTTCGACCTGGTCGGCAACGGTTACGTGCAACTGCTGCAAATGATCGTGATCCCGCTGGTGTTTGCCTCGATCCTCAGCGCCGTGGCCCGTCTGCACAATGCTTCGTCGCTGGGCAAGATCAGCTTCCTGACCATCGGCACGCTGCTGTTCACCACCGCGATTGCCGCGCTGATCGGCATCGGCCTGACCAACCTGTTTGGCCTGACCGCCGAAGGCCTGGTCGCCGGGACGCAGGAAATGGCCCGCCTGCAAACCATTCAGACCGACTACGCCGGCAAGGTCGCCGACCTGAATGTGCCGCAATTGCTGCTGTCGTTCATCCCGCAGAACCCGTTCGCCGATCTGGCCCGAGCCAAGCCGACCTCGATCATCAGCGTGGTGATCTTCGCCGCGTTCATGGGGGTTGCCGCGCTGCAACTGCTCAAGGATGACGTCGAGAAAGGTCAAAAAGTGATCAACGCCATCGACACCCTGCAAGCCTGGGTGATGCGTCTGGTGCGTCTGGTGATGAAGCTGACCCCGTACGGCGTACTGGCGTTGATGACCAAAGTGGTGGCCGGTTCCAACCTGCAAGACATCATCAAGCTCGGCAGTTTCGTCGTGGTGTCGTACCTCGGTCTGGGCCTGATGTTTGTGGTGCACGGCCTGCTGGTGTCGGCGGCCGGGATCAACCCGCTGCGTTTCTTCCGCAAGATCTGGCCGGTGCTGACCTTCGCCTTCACCAGCCGCTCCAGCGCGGCGAGCATTCCACTGAGCATCGAAGCGCAGACCCGTCGTCTGGGCATTCCGCAATCGGTGGCAAGTTTCGCCGCTTCGTTCGGCGCGACCATCGGCCAGAACGGTTGCGCCGGTCTGTACCCGGCGATGCTGGCGGTGATGGTTGCGCCAACCGTCGGCATCAACCCGCTGGATCCGCTGTGGATCGCGACGCTGGTGGCGATTGTTACCTTGAGTTCGGCCGGTGTGGCGGGCGTGGGGGGCGGTGCGACCTTCGCCGCGCTGATCGTGCTGCCGGCCATGGGCTTGCCGGTTTCGCTGGTGGCGTTGCTGATTTCGGTCGAGCCGCTGATCGACATGGGTCGCACGGCGCTGAACGTGAGTGGTTCGATCACCGCCGGTGCGATTACCAGCCAGGTGATGCAGCAGACCGACAAGGCCCTGCTGGATGCCGATGAGCATGCGGAACTGGCTCAGGCTTGATTGACGTTGTGGCGAGGGAGCGTGCTCCCTCGCTGATCGTTCCCACGCTCCGCGTGGGAATGCAGCCCGTGACGCTCTGCGTCACTGGACGCGGAGCGTCCCTAGAGGCATTCCCACGCAGGAGCGTGGGAACGATCGAGATTCAGGCTTTTTCCCAGACTTCGAAGTTGTAAGCCGGTTTGTCGCCTTCAGCCGGATTCGGCACGTTCGACACCCGCTTCCACTGGTTCAGATCGAACTCCGGAAACCACGCATCGCCTTCCCGGCTCAGTGCCACACGGGTCAGATACAGACGATCCGCCTGCGCCAGTCCCTGCGCATACAGTTGCGCCCCGCCAATCAGCATCAACTCATCGACGCCCTGCTCTTTCGCCCAAGCTTCGGCGCGAACCACGGCGGCTTCCAGCGATGGATAGACTTCCGCGCCCTCCAGCACCAGATCCTGCTGACGGCTGACTACGATGTTCAAACGGCCCGGCAATGGACGACCGAGGGAGTCCCAGGTCTTGCGACCCATGATGATCGGCTTGCCGAGCGTCGTGGCCTTGAAGTATTTGAAGTCCCCCGGCAAGTGCCAGGGCATGCTGTTGTCGACGCCGATCACGCGGTTTTCACCGAGGGCTGCGATCAGGCTGAGGGGGAGAGATTTAGTCATGCCGGCGAGGATACCAGAGCCGCGCTTACCCCGATAAGCGCCACAGCGGTTATGCTCACGGCTCAATCAAGCAACGGGATGCCGCGTGACTGAACTGACTCCACTGCAAAACCTCTGGCTCACCGAAACCGTGCGCCTGCGCGAAGAACACGCAGGCCCGCTGGACGATCCGGAAGCCAATCGCCTGGCCCGCGCGGCCGGCGGCGATCTGCCCGGACGCATTCAACGCCGCGCCCTGTGGCTGGCCGAGCGCGATGGCCTGACCTCGGCGCTCAAGCGCTGGCTGCAAGGCGCGCGCCTGGCGCTGGTGTTGTTGGCGATCTTCGCGGTACTGAGCGGCGCCGGCCTGGCCTTCGCCGCACTGGGCCAGACGCCGGTCAATGTGTTCTGGGCGCTGGGCAGTCTGCTCGGGCTGAACCTGATCCTGCTGTTGAGCTGGGCGCTGGGGCTGATCTTCGCTGGCGAACATGGCGCCACTCTCGGCCGCTTGTGGCTGTGGCTCAGTGAAAAACTCGCTCGCGACGCCAAGGCTGCGCAACTGGCGCCGGCCCTGCTGCTGATGCTGCAACGCCGGAAACTCAATCGCTGGGCGCTCGGCACGCTGGTCAATGGCCTGTGGTTGCTGGCAATGCTCAGCGCGCTGGTTTTGCTGCTGACGCTGATGGCGACCCGGCGCTACGGCTTCGTCTGGGAAACCACGATTCTCAGCGCCGACACGTTCATCAACATGACTCAGGCCCTCGGCGCCTTGCCGGCGCTGCTGGGCTTTAACGTGCCCACGGTCGAAATGATCCGCGCCAGCGGTGACACCGCGCTGAACATCGAAAGCGCCCGTCAGGCCTGGGCGACCTGGCTGGTCGGCGTGCTGGTGGTGTACGGCGTGCTGCCGCGTCTGCTGTTGGCGCTGTTCTGCTTCTGGCGTTGGAACAGCGGCAAGGCTGCGCTGCGTCTGGACCTGAACCTGCCCGGATACGCCCAGTTGCGCGAACGCCTGATGCCGACCAGCGAACGTCTCGGCATCACCGATCCCGAGCCTGCGCAATTGCATCGCGTCGAAAGCACCGTCGGCGAACACGCCAGCGATGGCGCGTTACTCGTGGCCATCGAACTCGATGATCAACACCCATGGCCGCCGACGCTGCCGAAAAACGTCAGCAACGCCGGCATCCTCGACAGCCGTGAATCGCGCAACAAACTGCTCGAACAACTCAGCCGCTTCCCGCCGGCGCGCCTGGCGATCGCCTGCGACCCAAGGCGTTCGCCGGATCGCGGCAGCCTGGCGCTGATTGCCGAGTTGGCGCGCAATGCCGCCGCCACCCGCGTCTGGCTGATGCAGGCGCCGCAAGGACAAGCACTGGACGCCGAACGCCTCGGCGACTGGCATGTGGCTCTGCAACAACTCGAACTGCCGTTTGCCGATTGCGCCCCGTTGAACTGGCTGGAGCACGGACATGACTGATGCCTGGAAAGCGCCGCTGAAACTGGCGGTAGTCGGCCACACCAACGTCGGCAAGACTTCACTGTTGCGCACCCTGACCCGCGATGTCGGCTTCGGCGAAGTCTCCCATCGCCCAAGCACCACGCGGCATGTCGAAGGCGCGCGGCTGTCGGTGGATGGCGAGCCGTTGCTCGACCTCTACGACACGCCGGGCCTGGAAGACGCCATCGCCCTGCTGGATTTTCTCGAGCGCCTGGAACGCCCCGGTGAACGCCTCGACGGCCCGGCGCGATTGGCGCGGTTTCTCGACGGCAGCGAAGCGCGCCAGCGTTTCGAACAGGAAGCCAAAGTGCTGCGGCAACTGCTCGCCTCCGATGCCGGCCTGTACGTGATCGACGCCCGCGAACCGGTGCTGGCCAAATACCGCGACGAACTGGAAGTACTGGCCAGTTGCGGCAAGCCGTTGCTGCCGGTGCTGAATTTCGTCAGCAGCGCCAACCACCGCGAGCCGGACTGGCGCGAAGCACTGGCGCGTCTCGGCCTGCATGCGCTGGTGCGTTTCGACAGCGTCGCCCCGCCCGAGGATGGCGAGCGGCGGCTATATGAAAGCCTCGCCCTGTTGCTGGAAAACGCCCGCCCACAACTTGAACGCCTGATCGCCGATCAACAGGCCCAGCGCCTCGTCCGCGAGCAAAGCGCCGCACGCCTGATTGCCGAATTGCTGATCGACTGCGCCGCGTGCCGACGCAGTGTGGCGAGCAACGCCGAACAGGAACAACAAGCCATCAGCGAATTGCGCAAAGCCGTGCGTCAGCGCGAACAACGCTGCGTCGAAGCGCTGCTCAAGCTCTACGCCTTCCGCCCACAGGACGCCGCCGCGAGTGATCTGCCATTGCTCGACGGGCGCTGGGGCGATGACCTGTTCAACCCGGAAACCCTCAAGCAGCTCGGCGTGCGGGTCGGCGGCGGAATTGCCGCCGGTGCCGCAGCCGGCGCGGGTGTGGATCTGCTGGTCGGCGGCATTACGCTCGGCGCTGCCGCTCTGGCCGGTGCCATTGCCGGTGGCGCCCTGCAAACCGCCCGCAGCTATGGCAACCGCCTGCTCGGCAAGATCAAAGGGCAGCGGGAACTGACGGTCGATGACAACGTGTTGCGCCTGTTGGCCCTGCGTCAGCGGCAATTGCTGCAAGCGCTGAACGCCCGAGGCCATGCGGCGCTGGACAGCATTCAGGTGGCGACGCCGCAGGACAAGACCTGGCGCGAGGGCAAGTTGCCGGAGGCGCTGAACAAGGCGCGGGCGCATCCGCAGTGGTCTTCGCTCAATCCGCATCCGAAGCTGAATCAGGCTGAGCGGCAGGAGCAGATTGAGTTGCTGGCCACAGAGCTGTAGTGCCTGATCCGCCGTCTTCGCGAGCAAGCTCGCTCCCACAGGTACTTTGAGCGTTCACAGGATCTGTGTTTACCAAAGATCTTTGTGAGAGCGAGCAAGCTCGCGAATGCAGCAGCCCGGTCCAAGACTTACACAGCAAGCAACCGCGCTGCCTTGCCCTTCAGCACACCCAGATCCATCACCGGCACGGCCATTTCCTTCGCCAGCTCATCCCACTGGCGCATCCGCAGGCTGACGGCACACAACGGATCCTGCTCGAACGCATCGGCTTCAGCCTCGGTCATCACCCCGCCCTGATAGTCCAGGGTGCGGCGACTGGCTTCGCTCAAGCGTTCGTAATAGCCCGATTCCCTGAGCGTCAGATAGCGCTTGGCCTGAACGTGATACTCGACCAGCCGCGCCAGGCGCTCGCTGAATCCGGCCTCGCGCAAATAATCCGCGCCGAGGCGTTCGTGGCTGACCACGCCGTAACCACCCATGTTCTCCGCACCTTCGGCACACAAATGGCCGATGTCGTGAAAGAACGCGGCGAGTACCACTTCGTCGTCGAAGCCTTCGGCGATGGCCAGTTGCGCCGCCTGGGACATGTGTTCGATCTGCGATACCGGTTCGCCGATGTAGTCGCTGGCGCCGAAGCGCTCATAGAGGCCGAACACCCGGTCGATGACTTGCTCGTGACTCAACATCAGTTCTCTCCCAAAAGCTGTGCGACATTGCGCTCGGCCATGGCCGGGCCGACGCTCATGCCGACGCCGCTGTGCATCAGCGCCACACTCAGCCCCGGCGCCGGGCGCAGGAACGAAAACGGCCCCGGCCCCCGGGAACCATAGACACCCTGCCAGCGCTCGACCACTTGTACCTTGCAACCGAGAGTCTGCTCGGCCAGTTCGAGCATCCAGTTGTCCACCTGCTCGGCGTTGAACGGCGACGGATCGCTGCCGTAATGGTGCGAATCGCCGATGATCAGCTCGCCATAGGGCGTCGGGCTGATCAAAAGGTGGATGCCGTTTTCCTGCAGGTGCGGTTGTTCGCGCAGGATTTGCGCCTGCACCGCCGATGCTTCCGGCAAGTCAGCGAAGGCGCCGTAGTGCACGCAGCTGAGACCGGTGAGCAAGGCATGTTGCAAGTTCAGGTCAATCTGCGGCCGAGCGCGAAGCATTTGCAGGCGGCAGATTTGCGGGTCGAGGGCGGCAATCGGCTCGGCCAGCAAGGTCTGATAATCGTGACCGGAACAGACGATGATCTGCTCGGCGGTGAAGGTGCCGGCCGTACTGTGCAGGCGTCCCGGTTCGACGTCGCGCACCAGCGTCGAGAAGTGAAACCCGACGTTGAGTTCGCGGCGCAGGTATTGGATCAGCGCCGGAATCGCTTCCCGGGAATACAGTTGTTGATCGTCCATCCCGTGCAGCGCGGCGCGGTGATGGCTGAACTGGCCGCCATACAGATCGCGCAGCGCGGCACCGCGTAGCAGCTCGACGCGGTAGTCGTGCTCGACGGCGCGCCCGGCGCAGAAGGCTTCGAGCAAATGTTCTTCGGCCTCGGTGCGGGCGAACAGGTACGAGCCGTTGCGTTTGAGTTGCAGGCCGGCGAGCTGCGCCCACTGGCCCCAGATTTCGCGGCTGGCCTTGGCCAGCTCCAGCATCGGGCCCGGTGGCTGGCCGGTGACCAGCGCCTGGCCGAAGTTGCGTACCGAGGCGCCGAGAGGCGTGGAGGTGCGCTCGAAAACCGTGACCTTGAGACCGCGCCGGGCGGCGGCGTAAGCGTGGGACAGGCCCAGGATGCCGGCGCCGACGATCAGCAAGTCTTTGTGGTGTGTCATGCAGCCCCCAATGATCGTACTCGCGTCCAGGCGCTTCTCGTTCCCACGCTCTGCGTGGGAATGCAGCCAAGGACGCTCCGCGTCCTCTGTGACGCAGAGCGTCACGGTATTCATTCCCACGCGGAGCGTGGGAACGAGCGGGCAAGAAGATTTACTTGGCGGCGACTTTCTCGGACTTGCCGTCATAGCGCTTGCGCCATTCGGTCAGGATCTCGTCGCGGTTCTTCGAGGCCCAGGCGAAGTCGTTCTTGATCAGGCGCTGCTCGTAGTCGGCCGGCAGTTCGGTCTGCGGCTTGGCGATGCCCGGCTGGGCGAGGACGGCGAAGTTTTCCTTGTACAGGTCCATCGCCGGGGCGCTGGCGGAGAAGTCGGCCAGTTTCTTCGCGGCCTCTTCATGCGGCGTGCCTTTGATCACGGCAGTCGCTTCGATCTCCCAGCCCAGGCCCTCTTTCGGCAGGATGATGTCCAGCGGCGCGCCCTGACGCTTCAGCTGAACGGCCGGGTACTCAAAGGAAATCCCGATCGGGAATTCGCCCGCTGCCGCCAGTTTGCAAGGCTTGGAACCGGAGTGAACGTACTGGCCGATGTTCTGGTGCAGACCGTCCATGTAAGCCCAGCCCTGTTTCTCGCCGAAGGTTTGCAGCCAGGCGCTGACGTCCAGAAAACCGGTGCCGGACGAGGCCGGGTTCGGCATCACGATCTTGCCTTTGTACTCAGGCTTGGTCAGGTCTTGCCAGCTCACCGGTTTGGTCAGGCCCTGCTTTTCGGCTTCGACGGTGTTGAAGCAAATGGTCGCGGCCCAGACGTCCATGCCGACCCAGGCTGGCGGGTTGGCGGCGTCGCGGTAGTTTGCGCCGATCTTGCCCAGGTCCTTCGGCGCATAGCTTTGCAGCATGCCCTGTTGATCGAGGATTGCCAGGCTCGACGCCGCCAGGCCCCACACCGCGTCAGCCTGCGGGCGATCCTTTTCGGCAAGCAGTTTGGCGGTGATGATCCCGGTGGAATCGCGCACCCACTTGATCTCGACGTCCGGGTTGGCTTTTTCGAAGGCCTCTTTGTAGGACTTCAACTGCTCGGCTTCGAGGGCGGTGTACACCGTCAACTCGGTTTTTGCCGCGAAGGCATTCAGGCTGAAAGTAGCGAGCACAGCAGCGGCCAGGGCCATAGGCTTGAACATGATCGTTTTCCTGTAGGTGAGTTGAGCGATAGGGGACAAGTCGTGGATCAGTGGCCGGGCGCCGTTTGCCGCCAGGCCTGGGAACGGCGCAGCAAGCCGCGCGAAGCCCAAGCCAGCAGCAAGGACACGCCCGCCGAGGTGAACAGAATCAGGGTCGACATCGCCGCCGCGCCGCCGACGTTGCCGGCGTCATCCATGTTCAGTACCGCCACCGCCGCGAGAATGGTGTCGGGGCTGTAGAGGAAAATCGCGGCGGACACGGTGGTCATGGCCGAGACGAACAGGTAGCGCACGATGTCCAGCAGCGCCGGCAGGCAGATCGGCACGGTGACCCGCAGGTAATGCCGGTACAGCGGC
Source organism: Pseudomonas sp. IAC-BECa141 (assembly GCF_020544405.1). NCBI lineage: Bacteria > Pseudomonadati > Pseudomonadota > Gammaproteobacteria > Pseudomonadales > Pseudomonadaceae > Pseudomonas > Pseudomonas sp. IAC-BECa141. The sequence goes on from NZ_CP065410.1 coordinate 5,849,303, forward strand.
GCCTTGAGCGACAGCGCGGCGGCCTCGAACTCGGCGTCGAGCTGACGCAGCGCGGTGGTGGCGGTCATCTGCGCAGTGGTCAAATAATGAGCAATGGTGCAGACGATCAGCAGGGTCATGGTCCCGTACAGCACGTGCAGCGGGTTGCCGGTCAGGTTGAAAAAGAAGACGTAACCCAGACCGAGCACCAGCCCCGGTACCGCCATCGGTACGAAACTGAGCATGCGCAGTGTCAGATTCAGCCCGCGCTGGCTGCGGGTCTTTTCCATCAGGTAGGCGCCGGTGAAGATCAGCACACTGCCGATCAACGCCGTGCCCAGCGCCATCTTCAGACTGTTGCCGTAGGCCTGCCAGCCACCGCCGGCGGTCTCGTTGAACTGATAGTGGTTGAGCGACAGCGACAGGTTGTACGGCCAGAACTTCACCAGCGACGAGAACACCGCCATGCCGAACACCAGCAGCAACGCGGCGCTGATCAGGAGGACAACGGCGAGATAAAAGGCATCACGCTTCTTCGACGGCGCCGGTTTGAACACCTGGGCGCGGCCGCTCATGGAGTCGCCGTGACGATGACGCAACCAGGCATCGACGCCGAAGCTGAACAGCGCCGGCAGCAGCAGAACCATGCCGATCAACGCACCGCGACCGAATTGCTGCTGGCCGACCACGGCTTTGTAGGCTTCCAGCGCCAGCACCTGATAGTCGCCACCGACCACCACCGGTACACCGAAATCGGTGATGGTCAGGGTGAACACCAGACAGAACGCGGCGAACACGGCCTGACGGGTCGCCGGCCAGGTGATGCTGCGAAAGGCTTTCGCGGGACTGGCGCCCATGCTCGACGCAGCGTCGAACAGTCGTGCATCCGCCAGTGACAGGGCTGACAGCAAAATCATCAAGGCATGTGGGAAGGTGTAGATCACCTCACCCAGAACAATCCCCCAGAAACCGTAGATGTTGTCCGAGAGCAGTCCGCGCAGCATGCCCTGATTGCCGAACAGATAGACCAGCGCGATCCCCGGCAACATCGACGGCGCCATCAATGGCAGCAACGAAATCCCGCGCCAGATACCCTTTGCCGGAATCAATGTGCGCTGCAAGGCGTAAGCAAACAGGTAGGCCAGCGGTACGACGATGGCCGCGACGCTGAGGGAAACTTTCAGGCTGTTGCCGAGCAGCCAGTGGAAATTGTCGCTGGTCACCAGTTCCTTCGCGGCGAGCCAGCCACCGCCCTGCCCGGCTTCGCTGCTGAAGCCGCGCCAGAAGATCGCCAGCAATGGCAACAGCACCGCCACACCGAGCAGCACCAGCAGCAGGAGTTTGCCGCCGAGGACGAAGATCCGGTCGCCGACCTCGGCCCCGGACACCTGCCGCGCCTGCTTTTGCGGTAGTGGCAGTGCGAGGTTGCTGTTCATCAGGCAAACACCTGCAGGCTGCGGGGCGGCAAAGCAACCATGATCTGCTGGGCGCCGAGGCGCGGCATGGCTTCCGGCGCCAGTTCGGCGAGCAAGGCATGACCGGGCAATTGATCGAGCTCGAAGCTCATGCGGCAGCGATTGCCGAGGAAGGTGATCTCGCGGACCCTGGCCGGGAACAGGTTTTCCTCATGCACCAGCGGATTGACGTTGATCGCTTCCGGGCGGCAGAACAGTCGGCCCGACGGACTGTGGACGCTGCCGTCGGCCAGGCGCAGGTCCATCCCGCCAACCTTGGCGTGGCCGTCGCTGCTGCGCTGGAACGGCAGCCAGTTGCCCTGGCCGACAAACTCGGCCACGAACGGTGTGGCCGGGCGGTTGTAGATTTCCTGCGGGGTGGCGTACTGCTCGACCTTGCCGTTGTTCATCACCGCAATGCGATCGGCCATCAGCATGGCTTCGTCCTGATTGTGCGTGACCATCAGGGTGGTGATGCCGAGGTTGCGTTGCAGTTGGCGCAGCTCGGTGCACAGATGCTCGCGCACCCGGGCATCGAGGGCCGACATCGGTTCGTCGAGCAACAGCAGCGACGGCGCGGGGGCCAGGGCTCGGGCCAGGGCTACACGTTGTTGCTGGCCGCCGGACAACTGGCCCGGGTACTTTTTCTCACTGCCGCTGAGGCCGACCAGTTCCAGCATCTGACCGACACGACGGCGCACTTCATCGCGACCACTGCCGGCGAGGCCGTAGGCAATGTTCGCTTCGACGGTCAGATTGGGAAACAGCGCGTAGGACTGAAACAGAATGCCGTAGTCCCGAGCCTGTGGCGCGAGGTGGGAAACGTCGCGCTCACCGAGGTACAACTCGCCGCTGTCCTGCTTCTCCAGACCGGCGATGCAACGCAACAGCGTGGTCTTGCCACAGCCCGACGGGCCGAGCAGGCACACCAGCTCACCGGCCGCGACATCGAGGGAGACATTATCCAGCGCGGTGAAGGCGCCGAAGCGCTTCTGCACGCCACGCACTTTCATCGGTGCGCCGGGGTTGGTCAGGGCAGTTGCGATTGCAGGGGTCATGGACAGGCCTCATCAAGCGGATGAGGCAGATCCTAGAGTTGTAATGCGTCGGTCATATGGCAACGAGGCAAAAACGACTGATAGTGGTATTGAGGGATTTTGGTTCGCCACGGATCGTTCCCACGCTCTGCGTGGGAATGCAGCCCGGGACGCTCCGCGTCCCAAGAGCGGACGCAGAGCGTCCAATGAGGCATTCCCACGCAGAGCGTGGGAACGATCATTACGATCAGGCCGGGGACATTTCCTGCGCCAGTCCAAGAAACGCTGCCGGCAACCGGGCGCTCTTGCGCTCCTTGAGGCAGTAGAGGTATTCGGGAATCTGCGGTGCATTCTCCAGGGTCAGCACCCGCAATTGCGGATCATGCGGCACTTCCTGACGGGCGATGATGCTGATGCCGATATTGCGCAGCACCGCTTCGCGGATCGACTCGCGGCTGCCGATCTCCAGCAACGGCCCGAAACTGACGCCGGCGCCGGCCAGCAACTCTTCGGTCAGGCGACGGGTGGTCGAGCCGGATTCACGCATCAGCAAGGTATGCCCGGCCAGCGCACTCAGCGCTACATGGTCGTGCGCTGCCAGCGGATGATTGCGATGCACCGCCAGCACCAGCGGATCGCTGCCGAGCACTCTACGGATCAACCGCGCATCGTCGAGCAGTTGCGACGACGCCGCGACATCCACCCGATAGTCCTCCAGCGCTTCGAGCACCTGCTGCGAGTTGCCGATTTCCACCGACACTTCCACCTGCGGCAGGCGCTCACGGAAGGTCTTCACCAGATCGAGGATGTAATACGGCGCGGTGGCGGCGATGCGCAGCGTGCCCTGCACCTGGCCACTGTTGCGCAGGAAAAACTCGATGTCGGCTTCCTGCTGCAACAGCGCCTTGACCATCGGCAACAGCCGCGCGCCTTCGTCGCTGACACTCAGGCGCCGGCCGCCACGGTAGAACAGTTCCACCGAATACTGGCTTTCCAGATTGCGGATCTGGGTGGTCACGGTCGGTTGGCTGAGGCCGAGCTTTTTTGCCGCCAGCGTGATGCTGCCCAGACGGGCCACCATGTAAAACGCTTTCAGCTCGGCACTCAGCACAACCGTCCCTCTTCCTCTACTTGCGCAACAGGCGCAAACCGTTGAACACCACCAGCAGGCTCACGCCCATGTCGGCAAACACCGCCATCCACATGGTGGCGAGCCCGGCGAAGGTTACCCCAAGAAAGATCGCTTTGATCACCAGCGCCAGCGCAATGTTCTGTTTCAGGATGCTGGCCGTGTTGCGGGACAGGCTGATGAAGGCCGGAATCTTGCGCAGATCGTCGTCCATCAGGGCGACATCGGCGGTTTCGATCGCGGTATCGGTACCGGCCGCCGCCATCGCAAACCCGATCTCGGCCCGAGCCAGTGCCGGTGCATCGTTGATACCGTCGCCGACCATGCCGACTCGACGGCCCTGCGCGTACAGATCTTCGATGGCTTGCAGTTTGTCGGTCGGCAACAAGTCGCCCTTGGCCTGATCGATCCCGACCTGCGCCGCAATCGCCTGGGCGGTGTGGACGTTGTCGCCGGTCAGCATCAGGGTTTTCACGCCCAGATCATGCAACTGGCGGATCGCCTCGCGGCTGGTTTCCTTGACCGTGTCGGCTACGGCGAACAGCGCCAGCGGGCCGGAACGGTCGAGCAGCAACACCACGGACTTGCCCTGTTTCTCCAGCGCGAACAGCTTTTCTTCCAGTTGCGGCGAGCACAGGCCGAGTTCTTCGACCAGACGGTGGTTGCCCAAGTGGTAGGCCTGACCGTTGATCTCACCTCTCACCCCGCGGCCGGCCAGCGCTTCGAAGTTATCCACAATCAGCGGCGCGAAACCTTTATCCACAGCCGCATTGGCGATGGCCAGCGACACCGGGTGATCGGAACGCCCGGCCAACGCGGCGGCAATCGCCGGGGCCGTGGCGTCGGCGGTCGGATCGAGGGACAGGTAATCGGTCTGCACCGGTTTGCCGTGAGTGAGGGTGCCGGTCTTGTCGAGGGCCAGATAGTCGAGTTTGAAACCGCCCTCCAGGTACACGCCACCCTTGACCAGAATGCCTTTGCGCGCCGCCGCCGCGAGGCCGCTGACGATGGTCACCGGGGTGGAAATCACCAGCGCACACGGGCACGCGACGACCAGCAGCACCAGCGCGCGGTAGATCCAGTCGAACCACGCGGCGCCCATGAACAGCGGCGGGATGATCGCCACGGCCAGGGCCAGGACGAAGACCACCGGGGTGTAGATTTTCGAGAACTGATCGACGAAGCGCTGGGTCGGTGCCCGCGCGCCTTGCGCCTGTTCTACGGCGTGGATGATCCGCGCCAGAGTGGAATTGTTCGCCGCTGCGGTCACCGCGTATTCCAGCGAACCAGCCTGGTTGATGGTGCCGGCAAACACTTTGTCGCCGACGGTTTTCTCAACCGGCAGGCTTTCGCCGGTGATCGGCGCCTGATCGATGGTCGAACTGCCGCTGACAACTTCACCGTCCAACGCAATACGCTCGCCGGGTTTTACCCGCACGCGGGCGCCGATATCGATGCTTTTCACCTCCAGTTCGACCCAGTTGCCGTCCGCCTGCAACACCGTCGCCCGCTCCGGCGTCATCTGCATCAGGCCGCTGATGGCGTTGCGCGCGCGATCCAGCGAGCGCGCTTCGATCAGCTCGGCCACAGTGAACAGGAACATCACCATCGCCGCTTCCGGCCACTGGCCGATCAACACCGCACCGGTTACGGCGATGCTCATCAGCGCGTTGATGTTGAGGTTGCGGTTCTTCAGGGCGATCCAGCCCTTTTTGTAGGTGGTGAGGCCACCGCTGAGGATCGAGATCAGCGCGATGATCGCCACCACCCAGGTCGGCGCAGCGCTGGTGAAGTGGATCACTTCGGCAGTCAGCGCACCGACGCCGGACAGCGCCAGCGGCCACCAGTGTTTTTTCACCGGGGCTGGCGCTGGTGCTTCAACGCCCGCCTCCAGCGGCTCGGCCTGCATGCCGAGGGATTTGATCGCGTCGATGATCGGCGCGGTGTCCGGCAGATTGTGGGTCACGCCGAGCACGCGGTTGATCAGGTTGAATTCCAGCTGCTGGATCCCGGTGAGTTTGCCGAGCCTGTTCTGGATCAGCGTCTGTTCGGTCGGGCAGTCCATTGCTTCGATGCGGAAACTGCTCAGCCGGGCGTCAGCGCTTTTCGCTTCGCTCAGTTGAATCAGCGACGGCGCCGCCGCTTTCGATGCACAGCAGGCATCAGCGCCGTGGTCGTGTTTATGCACAGGCTGCAATTTGTGGCGGTGGTCGTGTCCCGCGTGGGATTGGTGGGTGTGCTGGGAATCGCTCATTGGTCGCGTCCATGAAGGTGCCTGTTGCCAAGTAAAGACCCTGTAGCCACTATAGGGTCAAGCACCCTTTTGGAGATGGCCGTCATGAAGATCGGAGAACTGGCGAAACAGACCGATTGCGCCGTGGAAACCATCCGCTACTACGAGCGCGAAAACCTGCTGCCGGAACCGGCCCGCAGCGACGGCAACTACCGGGTCTACACCCAGGCCCACGCCGAACGCCTGACCTTCATCCGCAACTGCCGCACCCTCGACATGACCCTCGAAGAAATCCGCAGCCTGCTCGCCTTGCGCGACAGCCCGCAGGATCAGTGCGAGAGCGTGAATGCGCTGATCGACGAGCACATCCAGCACGTCAAGGCGCGGATCGACGGGCTACTGGCATTGCAGACGCAACTGCTCGACCTGCGACAGCGGTGTGGCGAAGGGCCGGAGGCGGATCAGTGCGGGATCCTGCAGCGGCTGGAGGTGAGTGGCGGGGTTGTGGCGGCGGAGATTGAGCATTCGCATGTGGGCCGTAGTCACGGTCACTGAGCACACCACATAACACTGTGGGAGCGAGCTTGCTCGCGAAGGCGGAGTGTCAGTTGGTAAAAATATCGACTGACCCGACGCTTTCGCGAGCAAGCTCGCTCCCACAGTTTTTTACATTGCCTGTCAGACCGCCATCGGCGCGGTCATCGGCGCATGGTGCTCGTAGCCTTCCAGCGAGAAGTCGCTCGGCTCTACCAGCTCCAGCCACTCCGGCTGATACACGCCCGTCTTGGCAAATTCCGGCACACGATCCGAAATCTTCAGCTTCGGCATGGCGAACGGCTCGCGCTTGAGCTGTTCGTTGAGCATGTCCAGGTGGTTTTCGTAGACGTGGGCATCACCGATGAAATAGGTGAACCAGCGCGGCGTGTAGCCGGTCAGGCGACCGATCAGGCTCAGCAGCGCCGCGCCTTCGGTGAGGTTGAACGGCGTGCCCAGGCCCAGGTCGTTGGAGCGGATGTAGAGGGTCAGAGAGATCTCTTTGGTCTCGACATTCGGGTGGAACTGGTACAGCAGATGGCACGGCGGCAAGGCCATTTCATCGAGCTGGGCGCAGTTCCAGCCGTGGAACAGGATGCGGCGGCTGCCCGGGTCCTTGATGATCGTGTCGACGCACTGGCGCACCTGATCGATGGCTTTGTACAAGACCACGTAGGTCTGGCCGTCTTCTTCGCCCTGGGCAATCTGCTTGTAGCCGTTGCTCAGGGTCTGTTCGATGGCGGCGGTGTTGCTCAGCGGAATCTGCTTGTACGCCGGCCATTTGCGCCATTGCACGCCGTAGATTTCGCCGAGGTCGTCTTCACCCTGGCGGAACGGGTTGGCCAGCCACTGGGCGTTTTCGTTGGCGTTCTGATCCCAGACCTTGCAGCCCAGCGCACGGAATTCGGCGGCGTTGTTCACGCCACGCAGAAAGCCGCACATCTCGCCGATGGCCGATTTGAAGGCCATCTTGCGGGTGGTGATCGCCGGGAAACCTTCCTGCAGATCGAAGCGCAGCATGGCGCCCGGAAAGCTGATGGTGTTCACGCCGGTACGGTTGGCCTGTTTGGTGCCGTTGTTGATGACGTGCGACACCAGATCGAGATATTGCTTCATGAGTTACCTGTTTCCCTGAGCCCCGGCAGACATCGCCGGGGATCGAATGTTTAAGCTGTCGGTGCAACCGGCGCCGCCGGGGCGCGGTGGTAGGCCAGCCAGATCAGGAACAGCCCGCCGATGATCATCGGTACGCAGAGTACCTGCCCCATGGTCAGCCAGTTCCAGGCCAGATAGCCCAGTTGCGCGTCCGGCACGCGGACGAATTCGACGATGAAACGGAAGATGCCGTAGAACAGCGCGAACATGCCGGAGACCGCCATGGTCGGCCGCGGCTTGCGCGAGAACAGCCAGAGGATCAGGAACAGCGCCACGCCCTCGAGCGCGAACTGATACAGCTGCGACGGGTGACGCGGCAGTTGCGCCGGGTCGCTGAACGGCGGAAACACCATGGCCCACGGCACGTCGGTGGCCTTGCCCCACAGCTCGGCGTTGATGAAGTTGCCGATGCGCCCGGCGCCCAGGCCGATCGGCACCATCGGCGCCACGAAGTCCATCAGCTGGAAGAACGACTTGCCGTTACGCTTGCCGAACCACAGCGCGGCCAGCATCACGCCGATGAAACCGCCGTGGAACGACATGCCGCCCTTCCACACTTCGAAAATCAGCGTCGGGTTGGCGATATAGGCGCTCAGGTCGTAGAACAGCACATAGCCCAGACGTCCGCCGACAATCACCCCCATCGACAGCCAAAACACCAGATCGGAGAGTTTCTCCTTGGTCCAGGTCGGGTCGAAACGGTTGAGCCGGCGCGATGCCAGCAGCCACGCGCCGCCGATGCCGACCAGGTACATCAGGCCGTACCAGTGGATTTTCAGCGGACCGATGGCCAGGGCCACCGGATCGATCTGCGGGTAAGGCAGCATTGCGACTCCTCGTTAGCATTCAAATCTTCAAAAATTCCCGGGCGACGCTGTCACCTCAGGATTAAGCCAGGATTGCGACCTGCCAAAACAGACGGCTCAGAACAAAAAGCTCAAGCCCACGCAAAACAGCAAAGCCGCGAACAGCCGTTTCAGCAACTTCGGCGACAACCTGTGCGCCAGCCGCGCGCCGAGACGGGCGAATACCATGCTGGTCAGGGCAATGCCGAGCAGCGCCGGCAGATACACAAAACCGAGACTATGAGCCGGCAGTAACGGATCATGCCAGCCCAGAATCATGAAACTTATTGCACTGGCCACGGCAATCGGCAGGCCGCAGGCCGACGAGGTCGCCACCGCCTGCTGCATCGGCACGCTGCGCCAGGTCAGGAACGGCACGGTCAGCGAGCCGCCGCCGATCCCGAAAATCGCCGACGCCCAGCCGATCACACTGCCGGCCACGGTCAGACCGAGTTTGCCCGGCACCGTTCGGCTGGCCCTGGGTTTGACATCCAGTGCCAACTGCGCCGCGATCACCAGGGCAAACACACCGATGATCTTTTGCAGGTTGGGCCCGGAGATCGCCTCGGCGGTCAGCGCACCGAAACCGGCGCCGAGCAGGATGCCGACGGTCATCCAGCGGAAGATCGGCCAGCGCACCGCGCCGCGTCGATGATGTTCACGCACGGCGTTGACCGAGGTGAAGATGATCGTCGCCAGGGACGTGCCGACCGCCAGATGGGTCAGGATCGACGGATCGAAGCCCTGCAAGGTGAAACTGAACACCAGCACCGGCACGATGATGATCCCGCCGCCCACTCCGAACAGCCCGGCCAATACGCCCGCACAGGCGCCGAGCGCCAGATAGAGCAGAAATTCCATGACTGCCTCCCAAGGCGCGTCCCCAAAACCGGAGCGGCATGGTAACGGATGGATACCCTTCGGCTCCACTGGCGATGGATGCACGGACAATGTCTGCGTAGAGTGGGCAAAAAACACACAAGGACCACCTTATGTGCCTGATCGTTTTCGCCTGGCGGCCGGGGCATGCCCAGCCGCTGATCGTCGCGGCCAACCGCGACGAGTTCTACGCCCGGCCCAGCCTGCCGCTGGCGCAGTGGCCCGAGTCGCCGCATGTTCATGCCGGTCGGGATCTGGAGGCTGGGGGCACCTGGCTCGGCCTGGGCGCCAACGGTCGTTTTGCGGCGCTGACCAACATTCGCGATCCGCATCAACCGCCGGCCCGACGCTCTCGGGGCGAGTTGGTGGCGGGATTTCTCACCGGAAACCTGTCGATCGATGACTATTTGTCCGACGTTGTCGCCCGCTCCCCGGAATATGCCGGCTTCAACCTGCTGCTGGGCAATGCCAACGAGCTGTGGCATTTCAATGCGCGGTCATCGGAACCGGTGATGTTGCAGCCCGGTGTTTATGGTTTGTCCAACGCCGGGCTGGATACGCCGTGGCCGAAACTGCTCAAGGCCAAGGCAGCGTTGAGTGGCGTGCTGGATGATCCGCAGCCCGAGCGGTTGTTGGCGTTGTTGGGGGATGCACAAACGGCGCCGTTTGCCGAGCTGCCGGACACCGGCGTGGGGCTGGCGACCGAGTCGTTGCTGTCGAGTGTGTTTATTGCCAGCCAGAGCTACGGGACACGGGCGAGTACGGCGTTGATTGTGCAGGCTGACGGGACGCGGCGGATGGTGGAGCGCAGTTTCGGGCCGTATGGCGGGCACTTGGGGGAAGTGGAAATTCTGATTTAGGCGTTGCTATACGGGCGCCATCGCTGGCTTGCCAGCGATGAGGCCCTCAGAATTTCAGAGCGGGTTGGCTGCCGCCGGATTGACCATCTTCGCCAACCCGAGTTTCTTCAACGCCAGTTGCAGCGAGCTGTGGATCACCTGCGGGTTGTCGATGGTCATCAACTCCGCCAGCAGTTCCTTGGCCTTGCTCAGGTTGATCTGGCGCAACATCCATTTCACCTTCGGCAGGTTGGTGGCGTTCATCGACAGGCTGTCGAAGCCCATCGCCATCAACAGCACCGCCGCCGCCGGGTCACCGGCCATCTCACCGCAGATGCTCACCGGCTTGCCTTCGGCATGGGCGTCGCGCACCACGGTTTGCAGGGCTTGCAGCACCGCCGGGTGCAGGTAGTCGTAGAGATCGGCGACCCGCGGGTTGTTGCGATCCACGGCCAGCAGGTACTGGGTCAGGTCGTTGGAGCCGACCGACAGGAAGTCCACCATCCGCGCCAGCTCTTTGGTCTGGTAAACCGCCGCAGGAATTTCGATCATCACACCCACTGGCGGCATCGGCACGTCGGTGCCTTCGTCGCGCACTTCGCCCCAGGCACGGTGAATCAGGTGCAGCGCTTCTTCGAGCTCGTGGATGCCGGAGATCATCGGCAACAGGATCCGCAGGTTGTTCAGGCCTTCGCTGGCCTTGAGCATCGCGCGGGTCTGCACCAGGAAGATTTCCGGATGGTCGAGGGTGACGCGGATCCCGCGCCAGCCGAGGAACGGGTTGTCTTCCTTGATCGGGAAGTACGACAGCGACTTGTCGCCGCCGATGTCCAGGCTGCGCATGGTCACCGGTTGCGGGTGGAACGCGGCAAGCTGCTCGCGGTAGATCGCCAGTTGTTCCTTCTCGCTCGGGAAGCGCTGGTTGATCATGAACGGCACTTCGGTGCGGTACAGACCGACGCCTTCGGCGCCACGCTTCTGCGCCCGCGCCACGTCTGCCAGCAGGCCGGTGTTGACCCACAGCGGCATGCGGTGGCCGTCGAGGGTCACGCACGGCAGGTCGCGCAGGGAGTCGAGACCCAGCGCCAGTTGTTTCTCTTCTTCCACCACCTCGGCGAACTGCTTGCGCAGCACATCGCCGGGGTTGGTGTAGACCTCGCCGCGATTACCGTCGACGATCAGTTCGATGCCGTCGACCTTGGCATACGGCAGGTCGACCAGGCCCATTACCGTCGGGATGCCCATGGCCCGGGCCAGGATCGCGACGTGGGAGTTGCCCGAACCGAGTACCGACACCAGACCGACCAGCGTGCCTTCCGGCACCTCGCCGAGCATTGCCGGCGTCAGTTCTTCGCTGACCAGAATGGTCTTTTCCGGATAGACCAGGTTCTGCTGACGCTCTTCCTGCAGGTAGGCGAGCAGGCGACGGCCCAGGTCCTTGACGTCCGACGCCCGCTCACGCAGGTATTCGTCGTCCATCAATTCGAAACGGTTGACGTGATCGGTCACGACCTGGCGCAGCGCGCCCTGGGCCCACTGGCCGGTCTTGATCACGGTGGTGATTTCGCTGCCCAGCGAGGCATCGTCGAGCATCATCAGGTAGACGTCGAACAGCGCGCGCTCTTCCGGACGCAGCTGGGTCGCCAGTTTGGCCGACAACGCACGCATGTCGGCCCGCACGCCTTCGATGGCGGTCTTGAACAGCGCGAGTTCCGCGTCGATGTCGGTGATGGTCTTGTCCGGCACCACGTCCAGATCCGCCGGCGGCAGCATGACCACCGCGGTACCGACCGCCGCACCCGGCGAACCCGGCACGCCGACGAACTTGGCTTCCTGGATGCCCTTGCCCTGACGGCCAAGGCCACGGATCGAGCCGGTAGCCTCGGCGTGAGCGATGACACCAGCGAGTTGCGCGCTCATGGTCACGAGGAAGGCTTCTTCACCTTCATCGAACTGGCGGCGTTCTTTCTGCTGGATGACCAACACGCCGACGACGCGGCGGTGGTGAATGATCGGCGCCCCGAGGAACGAGGCGTAGCGCTCCTCGCCGGTCTCGGCGAAGTAGCGGTAGCGCGGGTGATCCGCGGCGTTTTCGAGGTTCAGGGGTTCTTCACGCGTGCCGACCAGGCCGACCAGACCTTCGTTGGGTGCCATGCTGACCTTGCCGATCGAGCGCTTGTTCAAGCCCTCGGTGGCCATCAGCACGAAGCGGTTGGTCTCTGGATCAAGCAGGTAGACCGAGCAGACCTGGCTGCCCATGGCCTCTTTGACGCGCAACACAATAATCCCCAACGCCGCCTTGAGATCCTTGGCGGAGTTAACTTCCTGGACGATCTTGCGCAGCGTATTGAGCATGGCTCGGGGTCGAACTCCGTCGTCAGTCGCGCGCTAAAAGGCGCGGGGCAAGCTCTTTGAGAGCGCGGCGATACACTTCGCGCTTGAATGTCACCACCTGGCCCAACGGATACCAATAACTGACCCAGCGCCAGCCATCGAACTCCGGTTTACCGGTCAAATCCATCCGCACCCGCTGCTCGTTGGAGACCAGGCGCAGGAGAAACCATTTCTGTTTCTGGCCGATGCACAGCGGTTGGCTGTGGGTTCGCACCAGACGTTGCGGCAAACGATAGCGCAACCAGCCCCGGGTACAGGCGAGAATTTCAACATCTTCGCGTTCCAGGCCAACTTCTTCGTTCAGCTCGCGGTACAAGGCGTCTTCCGGCGTCTCCTCGGGATTGATTCCCCCTTGCGGAAACTGCCAGGCATCTTGATTGATACGGCGAGCCCATAGCACCTGGCCGGCGTCATTCGTCAGAATGATCCCGACATTAGGGCGGAAACCATCGGGGTCGATCACGGCAACAACCTCGCAAACGCATGTCGCCGCATTGTTCCACAAAGGTTGTGAAGGCGGCAACGAAGGTTCCGAGCTTATGTGCACTCTTGTGAAAAGACCGTATTCTTGTGGCCTTTTTACTGACTTTTCAGCGGGTAACTGCAATGCGCCTGGCTTTATTCGATTTGGACAACACCCTTCTGGGCGGCGACAGCGACCACGCTTGGGGCGATTATCTGTGCGAACGCGGCTTCCTTGACCCGATCGCCTACAAGGCCCGCAATGACGAGTTCTACCAGGATTACCTGGCCGGCAAACTGGATAACGCCGCCTACCTGAACTTCTGCCTGGAGATTCTCGGCCGCACCGAGATGGCCGTGCTTGAGCAGTGGCACAACGATTACATGCGCGACTGCATCGAACCGATCATGTTGCCAAAAGCCGTTGAGTTGCTGAACCAGCACCGCGACGCCGGCGACAAGCTGGTGATCATCACCGCCACCAACCGCTTCGTCACCGCACCAATTGCTGCGCGCCTGGGCGTCGAAACCCTGATCGCCACCGAATGCGAGATGCAGGACGGCCGCTATACCGGACGCAGCACCGACGTGCCGTGCTTCCGTGAAGGCAAGGTGACGCGCCTGAACCGCTGGCTGGAAGAAACCGGGCATTCGCTGGAAGGCAGCTATTTCTACAGCGACTCGATGAATGACCTGCCGCTGCTGGAGCAGGTGGTGAATCCGGTCGCAGTCGACCCGGATCCGAACCTGCGGGCCGAAGCCGAGAAACGCGGCTGGCCGGTAATCAGTCTGCGCGACTGACTACGCCTTCGTCGGAACGCCGCCCGGACCAAGCCCGCCCCAACATTGGATCTGTGTCGCACACAATCCCCTGTGGGAGCGGGCTTGCTCGCGATTGGGGTCGACTCGATCCCGGGCCTTAAACCGGCTTGGCGCCCATCAACCCGGCAATCGCGATAAAGCAGACCAGCCCGAACAACGCCAGCCCCAGACTGAACCGGCCCACGCCGCCCGGCGCCTTGCGCAACCGGTTCAAGCGCACCAGCAGCCAGAACCACGCCAGTGCGGCCACGGTGTACAGCACGCTGGAAGCCAGAATCCACGTCTGCCCCAGCGGCCAGCCCACCAGATGCACCATCCACCAGCCGGTAAACGGCATGCTCACCAGCGCCAGCACGATCAACAACCAGACAAACAGCCATGGCCGCTGCAACGTGCGGCTGCCCGCCGTCGCATCACCGTTGCGCCGTGCGCGCCAGACGCCTGTTCCGAGGCCCAGCGCACCGAGCAGCAACACCGCGGTCGCCAGCATGTGCGCCGCTTTCAGGGCGGTTAACGTTTCCATGATCCGATTTCCTTATGGCCTGCCCATCAGCGTAGCCGTTCAGCCAAGAAACAGCTGATAGGCCGGGTTGTCGCTTTCGTCCCAGTACGGGTAGCCGATTTCCTCAAGGGCTGCGGGCACCAGATGACGTTCGTCGTGGGGCACTTGCAGGCCCGCCACCACACGGCCGTCCGCCGCACCGTGGTTGCGGTAGTGGAACATCGAGATGTTCCAGCGGCCGCCGAGTTTGTTGAGGAAGTTGAACAGCGCACCCGGACGCTCCGGGAACTCGAAGCGCAGCACCACTTCATCGACCACGTGCGCCGCACGTCCGCCGACCATGTGACGGATGTGCAGCTTGGCCAGCTCGTTGTCGGTCAGGTCGAGCACCGGGAAACCCTGCTCGGTCAGGCTCGCCAGCAACGCACTGCGCGGGTCGCTGTCCGGGTGCGTCTGCACGCCGACGAAGATGTGCGCTTCGCTGCCATTGTTATAGCGGTAGTTGAATTCGGTGATCTGGCGCTTGCCGATGGCCTCGCAGAATGCCTTGAAGCTGCCGGCCTTCTCCGGGATGGTCACGGCGATGATCGCTTCACGACCTTCACCCAGCTCGGCGCGCTCGGCGACGTGGCGCAGACGGTCGAAGTTGACGTTGGCCCCGGAATCGATGGCCACGAAGGTCTGGCCGCTGACGCCGCGCTGCTCGACGTACTTCTTGATACCGGCCACGCCCAGGGCGCCGGCCGGTTCGGTGATCGAACGGGTATCGTCGTAGATGTCCTTGATCGCCGCGCAGATTTCGTCGGTACTGACGGTGATCACTTCGTCGACGTAATCCTTGCAGATGTCGAAGGTGTGCTGGCCGATCTGCGCCACCGCCACGCCGTCAGCGAAGATGCCCACGGCCGGCAGCACCACACGCTCGCCCGCGGCCATCGCCGCTTGCAGGCAGTTGGAGTCGTCGGGTTCGACGCCGATGACCTTGATGTCCGGACGAAGGTATTTCACGTACGCCGCGATGCCGGCGATCAGACCGCCGCCGCCCACCGGGACGAAGATCGCGTCCAGTGGCTGCGGGTGCTGGCGCAGAATCTCCATCGCCACGGTGCCCTGCCCGGCAATGGTGTGCGGATCGTCGTACGGGTGGATGTAGACGTAGCCTTTTTCATCGACCAGTTTCAGCGAGTAGGCCAGCGCTTCCGGGAAGGAATCGCCGTGCAGCACCACCTTGCCACCACGGGAGCGCACGCCTTCGACCTTGATTTCCGGGGTGGTCTTGGGCATCACGATGGTCGCCTTCACGCCCAGCACTTTCGCCGCCAGGGCCAGGCCCTGCGCATGGTTGCCCGCCGACGCGGTGACCACGCCACGGGCGCGCTCTTCGTCGCTCAACTGGGTCAGCTTGTTGTAGGCGCCGCGAATCTTGAACGAGAACACCGGCTGCAAGTCTTCGCGCTTGAGCCAGATGTCGTTGCCCAGCCGCTCGGAGAGCTGGCGGGCGTTCTGCAGCGGCGTTTCTACGGCAACGTCATAAACGCGCGAGGTGAGGATCTTCTTGACGTACTGTTCGAGCATCGGAAAGCATCACTGAGCGGGTTGGGCAGGGCCAACGAGTCTAACCCGGCTTTTGGGCGCACGACCACACGAATCCAGAGGTTTTAGCCCGGCTTGAGGCTATAATGCCGGCCTTTCCGTTCTTACCTTGCCCGCTTCCGGAGCCCGCATGACCCAGGATCAACTCAAACAGGCCGTGGCCCAGGCCGCCGTCGACTTCATCCTTCCGAAACTCGACGACAAGAGCATCGTCGGCGTCGGCACCGGCTCCACCGCCAACTGCTTCATCGATGCCCTGGCCCAGCACAAGGGCGCATTCGATGGCGCGGTCGCGAGCTCCGAAGCCACCGCCGCGCGCCTCAAGGGCCACGGGATTCCGGTGTACGAGCTGAACACCGTGAGCAATCTGGAGTTCTACGTCGACGGCGCCGATGAAAGCGACGAACACCTGAACCTGATCAAGGGCGGCGGCGCAGCACTGACCCGCGAGAAGATCGTCGCGGCCGTGGCCAAGACCTTCATCTGCATCGCCGACGCCAGCAAACTGGTGCCGGTGCTGGGCGCGTTCCCGCTGCCGGTGGAAGTGATCCCGATGGCCCGCAGCCACGTGGCCCGCGAGCTGGTGAAGCTGGGCGGCGACCCGGTCTACCGCGAAGGCGTGCTGACCGACAACGGCAACATCATCCTGGACGTGCACAACCTGCAGATCACCAATCCGGTGGAGCTGGAAGCGCAGATCAACGCGATCGTCGGCGTGGTCACCAACGGCCTGTTCGCGGCACGCCCGGCGGATCTGTTGTTGCTGGGCACTTCCGAAGGTGTGAAAACACTGAAAGCTGAATAAGCCGAAACTACCCACATCTTTGTGGGCAGATGAAAAAACCTGTGGGAGCTAGCTTGCTCGCGATAGCGGTGTGACAGTCGACATGTTTGGCGACTGACCCTCCCTCATCGCGAGCAAGCTCGCTCCCACAGTGTTTTGGGCTTTTGGTTAGTTCTGCGCAGGCCTCTTGAAGACGTAGAACAGATTCGGCTCGCTCACCAGATACAACGTCCCGTCGTCATCCATCGCGATACCTTCCGCCTGCGGCACGGTTTTCTTCAGGCCCTGTCGACCACCGCTCAACGACATCGTGCTCAACGGGCGCCCGTCCACATCCAGTTCCAGAATCAGCCGCGATTCATCGGACAGCGCCAGCAAATGACCGCTGCGCTCGTCGTATTGCAGACTCGACAGATCTCGCACGAACATCCCGGCATCGCGTTTGGGATTGTTGATTACGTGTACCGCGTAGGATTTTTCCGGGTTGAAGTGCGGAAAACCGTGCACTTCATAGATCAGCATCGGGTCCCGTTCCTTGGCCACGAACAGGCGCTTGCCCACCGAGTCGTAAGCCAGGCCTTCAAACCCCTTGTTGCCGCTCATGTGCACACCAAGGGTCATCTGCTCGGCGTCCGCCGCATCGAGGAACGTAGTGTCGTGCTCCAGATGGATCTTGATCAGCCGTTGCTGGCGCTCATCGGTGATTACGTAGGTATCGGCGCTGATGAACTCCACCGCCTCCGGATCGCCGAAGCCGATCAAGGCAACACGGCGCAGGATCGTGCCATCCAGTGACAGCTCGATCAGCTCGGCATTCTTGTTGGTCACGGTGAACAGGCTCTTGCGCACCGGATCGTAGGTCAGCGCCGAGACGTCGTCGTTCAGTCCGTCAATGACCTTCGCTTCGATCGCTACCCGATATTGATCCAGCCCGATGGCCTCGCTGTTCATCGGCTGCCAGAGCGTATTCAGGTTGAACCAGGCACGCTCGAACAGGCGCATGTATTGGCCGATCGCAATCAGCGCGATCAGGGCAATCACCGACAGGATGATGAACAGAGGCTTGGGACGGGCAAGTCGACGCATTCGGGGCAGGCTCGGAATCAAAACAGGCGGATGAAATATCACGCCTGTCTGAACTGAAGCTTAATGGCCACTTGCCTCAAGCCACAACTCCACAGATCTGCAATTGCTGCGGGAGCAATTACTTCTGCTTTTCGAAGCGGTAGAACAGGTTCGGCTCGCTGACCATGTACAGCGTGCCTGCCTCGTCCATGGTCACGCCTTCGGCGCGGGGAATGGTGTTCTTCAAGCCGTTGAAACCGCCGAGCAGGGTCATGAAGCTGACTTGTTCGCCCTTCTCGTCCAGCTCCAGCAACAGGTGCGAATCGGCGGACAGCACCAGGGTGTGACCGGTGCGCGGGTCAATCGCTAATGCTGAAAGGTTGCGCAGGTCCAGCTCATCGCTGTCGAGTTTCTGCTTGTCGCCTTTGAGCGTCTGGCTGCCGTCGCTTTTCCAGGTGAACAGCGCAGGCGGACGCTCCTCGCCCAGCAGCAGTTGCTGATTGCGGGCGTCCCAGGTAATGGCTTCGAAAGCTTTGTTCTGGTCTTTCGACGGGCCGAGGTCGTATTTGGGGAAATCGTCGCGCTTCAGCTCACGGGTGTCAGCATCGACCTTGACGATGGAGAGCATGTGCGCGCGCTCGTCGACAATCGCCATCAAGCCGTTTTCCATCACCGTCAGGCCTTCCGGATTGCTCCAGCCCACCAGCGGCATCTTGCGCAGCACGTCGCCCTGCAGAGTCAGCTCGACCAGAAACGGGTTCTTGCCCATCACCGAAAACAGGGTTTTGGTCTGCGGGTTATAGGACAGGTCCGAAGCTTCGTCCTTCTCCATGCCAGGCAGCAGTTTGGCGTCGATGACCGCCCGGTAGTCCGGAAGCCAGACGCTTTCCTGCTTCTCGGTCGAACTCTCGAAGCGCTCCAGCACCCACAACAGGCCACGGTCATCCCAATGCATGGCAAACGCCAGCCCGTACGTAGCGGCGGCTACCAACAACAGCCAGGAATACCAGCGCAGGGCGAAGCGTGAACGGCGAGCGGGTTTGAGCTGAGTTTGAGATGACATCAAAGGACGCGTTCCGAAAATTCAGGCTACGGGTAATAGCACAAAGAGGCCGGCTCAGACGCCAGAATGACCGGAATTATCCGGACTAAATGTGAAAAAAACGGCAAATGGCCGGAACGCCTTATATGTTTGCGAGCTGAAACGCACAAACAAATGTGGGAGCAAGCTCGCTCCCACAGTTTTTTTCAGAGTTGCCGTCAGCGAACGCTGCTGGTGAAGCGACTGGCGCCCGGCAGTTCCAGCACGATTTCATCGCCAACGTTCAGCGGACCGACGCCCACCGGTGTGCCGGTGAGAATCACGTCACCGGCCTGCAGCGAGAAGCAGCCGGCCATGTGCTGGATCATCGGCACGATCGGGTTGAGCATCGCGCTGCTGTTGCCGTCCTGGCGCACTTCGCCGTTGATGGTCAGGCGAATGCCGATGTCGGTCAGGTCGGAAAAGGTGCTGCCGACCACGAACGGTGCAATCACCGCCGCGCCGTCGAACGACTTGGCGATTTCCCACGGCAGCCCTTTCGACTTGAGCTCGGCCTGCTTGTCGCGCAGGGTCAGGTCCAGCGCCGGGGCGAAACCGGAGATCGCGTCCAGCACTTCTTCACGGCTCGGCTTGGTCGACAGTGGCTTGCCGATCAACACAGCGATTTCCGCTTCGTAATGCACCGAGCCACGCTCGGTCGGAATGCTGAAACCGCCTTCCAGCGGTACCACGCAACTGCCGGGCTTGATGAACAGCAACGGCTCGGTAGGCACCGGGTTGTCCAGTTCCTTGGCGTGTTCGGCGTAGTTACGGCCGATGCACACCACTTTTCCCAGCGGAAAATGAATCCGCGTACCGTCGACATACTGGTGCTGATAGCTCATTACCGACTCCTGCCTTCATTGATTCATCAGGGATTGCCAATCAAACCGCGAAGATCTTGCCCGGGTTCATGATGCCGTTCGGGTCGAACACCGCCTTGACCGCTTTCATGTATTCGATTTCCACCGGCGAGCGGCTGTAGGTCAAGTAGTCGCGTTTGGTCATGCCCACGCCGTGTTCGGCTGAAATCGAACCGTTGTACTTCTCCACGGTTTCGAACACCCACTTGTTGACGGTGGCGCACTTGGCGAAAAACTCGTCCTTGCTCAGGTTGTCCGGCTTGAGGATGTTCAGGTGAAGGTTGCCGTCACCGATGTGGCCGAACCAGACAATTTCGAAATCGGGATAGTGTTCACCGACGATCGCGTCGATTTCCTGCAGAAATGCCGGGACTTTCGAGACGGTGACCGAGATGTCGTTCTTGTACGGCGTCCAGTGGGAAATGGTTTCGGAGATGTATTCGCGCAACTTCCACAGGTTCTGCAACTGGGTTTCGCTCTGGCTCATCACGCCGTCCAGCACCCAGCCCTGCTCCACGCAATGCTCGAAGGTTTCCAGCGCGGTATTGGCCACTTCTTCGGTGGTCGCTTCGAATTCCAGCAAGGCATAGAACGGGCAGTCGGTTTCGAACGGCGCCGGGACGTCGCCACGGCCCATGACCTTGGCCAGGGCCTTGTCGGAGAAAAATTCGAACGCGGTCAGGTCGAGCCGGCCCTGGAATGCGTGCAGCACCGGCATGATCGAATCGAAATCAGCCGTGCCGAGGACCATCGCGGTCAGGTTTTTCGGCGAACGGTCCAGGCGCATGGTCGCCTCGACCACAAAACCCAGGGTGCCTTCGGCGCCGATGAACAGCTGCCGCAGGTCATAACCGGTGGCGTTCTTGATCAGGTCCTTGTTCAGTTCCAGCACATCGCCCTTGCCGGTCACCACTTTCATGCCTGCGACCCAATTGCGGGTCATGCCATAGCGAATGACCTTGATCCCGCCGGCATTGGTACCGATGTTGCCGCCAATCTGGCTGGAACCTGCCGAGGCGAAGTCGACCGGGTAGTACAAGTCATGTTCTTCGGCGGCATTCTGCAATTGCTCGGTGACCACGCCCGGCTGACAGACGGCGGTGCGGTCGGTGAGGTTGATATCGAGAATCTGGTTCATGTAGTCGAACGACACGACCACTTCGCCATTGGCGGCCACGGCGGCGGCGGAAAGCCCGGTGCGCCCGCCCGACGGCACCAGCGCCACTTTATGTTCGTTGGCCCAGCGCACGACGGCCTGCACCTGCTCGATGGTCTTGGGGAACACGATGGCGCTGGGCGCCGGGGCGAAATGCTTGGTCCAGTCCTTGCCATAAGCGTTCAGGGAGTCGGCATCGGTCAGGACCTTGCCAGGCTCGACCAGGGTCTTCAGTTCATCAATCAGGGCAGGATTGGTCATCGACGGAACTCTCGAACAATTCATGGTCATCCTGAGAACGCTTCACGTCGCAGGAATGAGTGATTAGCGGGGTGGCTATGCTAGCATACCGACCCCGCAGGCCAGTGCCCCAGGCCGGTTCTGCGGTGACGGCTTTCTTGTCGTCCAGGTCAATGTCTGTTGACCATTTCCTGCCATTTTTCTCCGGGATACAGGTTTACGCAGATGAGCAAGACTTCTCTCGATAAGAGCAAGATCAAGTTCCTTCTTCTCGAAGGCGTCCACCAATCGGCTGTCGACGTCCTCAAGGCGGCGGGCTACACCAGCATCGAATACCTGACAGGCTCCCTGCCGGAAGCCCAGCTCAAGGAAAAGATCGCTGACGCTCACTTCATCGGCATTCGCTCGCGCACCCAGCTGACCGAAGAGATCTTCGATCACGCCAAGAAGCTGGTCGCTGTCGGCTGTTTCTGCATCGGCACCAACCAGGTTGACCTGGAAGCGGCCCGCGAGCGCGGCATCGCCGTGTTCAACGCGCCGTACTCCAACACCCGCTCCGTGGCCGAGCTGGTGCTGGCCGAAGCGATCCTGCTGCTGCGCGGCATCCCTGAGAAAAACGCTTCCTGCCACCGTGGCGGCTGGATCAAGTCCGCAGCCAACTCCTTCGAGATCCGTGGCAAGAAACTGGGCATCGTCGGTTACGGCTCGATCGGTACTCAGCTGTCGGTCCTGGCGGAAGGTCTGGGCATGCAGGTGTTCTTCTACGACACCGTGACCAAGCTGCCACTGGGCAACGCGACCCAGGTCGGCAACCTGCACGAGCTGCTGGGCATGTCCGACATCGTCACCCTGCACGTTCCGGAAACCGCTGCGACCCAGTGGATGATCGGCGAGAAGGAAATCCGCGCCATCAAGAAGGGCGGCATCCTGATCAACGCTGCACGCGGCACCGTGGTCGAGCTGGATCACCTGGCCGCCGCGATCAAGGACAAGCACCTGATCGGCGCCGCCATTGACGTGTTCCCGGTCGAGCCGCGCTCCAACGACGAAGAGTTCGAAAGCCCGTTGCGCGGCCTGGACAACGTGATTCTGACCCCGCACATCGGTGGTTCCACCGCTGAAGCGCAGGCCAACATCGGTCTGGAAGTAGCAGAAAAACTGGTCAAGTACAGCGACAACGGTACCTCGGTATCGTCCGTGAACTTCCCGGAAGTAGCCCTGCCGGCTCACCCTGGCAAGCACCGTCTGCTGCACATCCACGAGAACATCCCGGGTGTGATGAGCGAGATCAACAAGGTCTTCGCCGAAAACGGCATCAACATTTCGGGTCAGTTCCTGCAGACCAACGAGAAGGTCGGCTACGTGGTGATCGACGTCGACGCCGAGTACTCGGAGCTGGCGCAAGAGAAGCTGCAACACGTCAACGGCACCATCCGTAGCCGCGTGTTGTTCTGATCCGGCGCTGAGCGACAAAAAAGGGAGCCTTCGGGCTCCCTTTTTCATGCACGCGAGAACGTCATTCGACGTTGACGGTGATCTTCTTCGACACGATCGGCGGATCGAACGCCATGTGACCGCTGTCACCCAGCTCCAGTTGCAGGGTGTGCTTGCCCGGCGCGAGTTTGATGTCCGCCTGGGTCTGCGCCTTGCCGAAATGCATGTGGTTGGCGTCGGTCGGCACAACGGAGCCGGCCGGAACGATTTCCTTGGCATCGATCAGCAGATGGTGATGACCGGTGTTCTTGGTGACGTCACCGGCCGGCGCCAGCGCGATGTCCTTTACACCGAACTTGACCGTGAAGGTCTGCGGAACCGTGGCTCCGTCCTCGGGAGAAACGATGAACACTTCGGCGCCCTTCGGTGCCGGAGTGGCCGCACTGGCCAGTACCGAAACACCCATCAGCACACCGGCCAACGCTGCACGTGACATAAAGCTTTTCATTTTCTTCTCCAGTTTTTCCGTAAAATCCGCACGGTCATGACAACTTCATGACCATTCGTTGTCGAAGGCACTCGACAACCATAGCAAAGCGAGCCTGGAAAACAGGCCGATATCGATTTCAAAGGAGTGACCATGCGTTTTCTGCCTGGCCTGATCTGTCTGCTTCCCCTTCTGAGCCCTCTGGCTCACGCCGAACTGATTGATGACGTCAACGACCGTGGCGAGTTGCGCATAGCCCTTGAGGCTAATACACCGCCCTTCAATTTCAAGGACGGCGACACGCTCACGGGGTTCGAGGTCGAGCTTGGGCAACTGCTGGCCAACGAACTGGATGTGCGGGCCGACTTCATCGTCACCGACGAAGCCGATCTGCTCCAGGGCGTCGAAAGCGGCAAGTACGACGTCGCGCTCAACCACATAGCACTGACACCTGAGCTCAAGGAACGTTTCGACATGAGCGAGCCTTACACGCAGGTGAATGCACAATTGCTGGCGAAAAAGGACGAGCAGCCCCGGCCGATGGTACTGGTCCAGGCACTGACCGAAGAGAAGCCGAAGGTCGGGCCGCCGGTGGATCTGGCGATTCCGTTTCAGAAGGGTAACCCGGCGTTCCACGCAAGCCTGGAAAATGCCTTGCAGCGGATCAGGGCGGATGGGCGGCTGGAAGCGTTGTCGAAAAAGTGGCTGAGCGTGCAGGCCTCTGAAGACCTGAAGTGAACACAACTTCCGTGTGGGAGCGAGCTTGCTCGCGAAAGCGGCCTGTCAGCCACCGATATCGGTACTGACAATACGCAATTGCGAGCAAGTTCACTCCCACAGTGTTGTTGGTGTGTGATTAGTCGAGTTGTGTCAGCGCTTGTGCAGCCTGCGGCAATTCGAGCTCGCTGAAGACCTGCACTCCATGGCGCTTGAGCAACGCTGCAGTAACCCCCTCGCCACTCACCTTCACCCCACTGAACGTCCCGTCATAGGTCAACAGGTTTCCGCACGAAGGACTGTTGGCCTTGAGCACCGCCACCCGAATCCCGTGCTTGTGCACCAGCGCCAACGCCTGCCGCGCGCCGTCGAGAAACTGCGCGCTGACATCTTCGCCCTCGGTGGTGATCACCGAGGCGAGCCCGTCCAGTACTTCGCTGCCCTGCCCGCCCGGAATCTCTGCCGCCGCTCGTGGTGTCGGCAAGCCGCCGGCGACCTCCGGACACAACGGCACCACGCGCCCTTCGGCAATCCACTGTTCCAGCAGATCGAACGGCCCGCTGGCCCCACCGTCATAACGCACGCGATGGCCCAGCAGGCAGCGACTGACCAGAATCCTGTGCATCTCAGAACGGCTCGTTGCCACGGCGGCGGAACCAGCCTGTCAGCGACAGCCGCTCGCGCTGTGCCGGCAGAACCTCGTGGGGGACTTCACCGGAGAGAAACACCACCAGACAACCGCCCGTAGGCTGTACGTCATGAACGCGGTCGTTCTCCAGGTACATGCGCAGTTGCCCGCCATCCTCCGGCAACCAGCCGTCATTGAGGTAGATCACCGCCGAGACCATGCGCCGGTCATCGTCGCGGAAACGGTCAACATGCTTGCGGTAGAACGCGCCCGGCGGGTACAGGGCGAAATGGCATTCGAAATCTTCCAGACCGAGGAACAGTCCGCGATTGAGGGCCTCGCGCAAACTGTCCATCAGGTTCAGATAACGGTCGCTGGCCTCGGCCTGGCCGGGATCGATCCATTGGATATGGTCGCCGCGAATGCCCTCGCGAACCTCAGAAAACGGCCCGCGTCCGACGCCCGCCGGCGCCAATTCACCTTCGGCGTCACGTTTGCGGCACTCGGCCGCCAGCGCGCGGGTCAAATCCGCAGGCAGGAAAATGTTCTGCTGCGACCAGCCGCGCTCGGCCAGGTCGTCGACGATACGTAACAGCAGCGGGTGATCAGAGGATATTTGCATGGCGCGCATAGTATGCCTGCGGCAAGAAATCCGACAGAGCCACGCGGCGGCTTGATACGAATTCTCGACAAGTACTGGCACCGCACGGAGAATAGTCGGCTGCCGACAGGAGTCCTTATGCGCCGTTTGCTTTTTTCACTGTTGATGTTCTGCGTTTTGCCCGCCTGGGCGGACGACCACGACCAGTTGTACAAGGTCGCTGGCTGGCCAGAACAACGCGCGCATTTCAACGACGCACTGAGTGCCGCGCAGCAGCGTTACCAGAACAGCCTGCCGCCCGCGGTGTTTCAAGCGCTGGTGAACAACAGCAACCAGCGCTTCGCCCCCCAGGCCGTGGATCAACGCGCCGAAGCGCAACTGCGCAAGAACCTCGCCGATCCGCAACCGGCCCTGTCGTTCTTTCAGTCACCGCTGGGCAAGAAGATCGTCGCCGCCGAACTGCTGGCGACCCGCCGCGATCAACTGGCGAAAAACGCCAAGGGCCTGCCGAAGATGCCGGCCAGCGACAGTCGTTTGCTGATCATCGGCCACCTCGCCCAGGCCCTGCCCGCCCGTGAAGCCGGTGCCGAAGTCAGTCTGGCGATTGCCGGCGTGGCGGCGGACAGCCTGAGTTCGATGATCCCCGGCCTGCTCGGCGGCGGTCAGGCCCAGGGCATGTTGAACGGTCAGCGCCAACGGCTGATGGATCAGATCGGCGCCGACCTGAACAACACGCTGCTGTACGTCTATCGCGACCTGTCGGATGAAGAGCTGGAAGAGTTCGCGACCTTTGCCGAATCCACTGAAGGCAAGGCCTACTATCAGGCCGCGCTGGCCGCGATCCGCGCCGGGCTGGCCGTCGGCCAGAGCACCTCGAACCTGAATCAATAAATCTCTGCTGCCTGACCGACCGCCTTCGCGAGCAAGCTCGCTCCCACAAAGGATTGCGATCTATTGTGGGAGCGAGCTTGCTCGCGAAGGGGCCCTCAGGATCACGAGTGATACCGGCCTTTGATCCGCTTGCTCAGAAACTCGAAATACTCCTCGCGCATTTCCGCCGTTTCGTTGGCCAGGTGATGGCGCGCGTCGGCCAGCAGCAAAATCTGCGGCCGGTCGAACTTCCACTTCATCACTTGCAGGTTGTGCTGCCAGTCCACGGTCATGTCCGCCTGGCCCTGCACGATCAGTGGCCGGCGCGGACTTTTCTTCGCGTATTCCACCCGGTTGATCCAGCGTGACAGCGCACCGACCCACGCGGTCGGCAGACGCTTGGGCTGCAACGGATCGGCCTGCAGGAACGACAGGAAATCCGGGTCGTTGGAGTTTTCGCTGAAACGTCGGGCGATGCCCCTGACAAAGGGCCGCAGCAGGTAGTAACTGAACTGCGACCAGCCCCAGGCGCGCGGCCGCACCAGCGGCGCCAGCAGAATCAACTGCCCTTGGGCCGGGCTGTTTTCACCATGGTTGAGCACATGATCGACAATGATCGCCCCGCCGGTGCTTTGCCCGCACAGGTGCCATGGCTGCGGCAACGCAATCGAGCGCGCCTCGGCGAACAGGCCTTGCAGCGCATCCTGATATTCGGAGAAATCACGGATGCTCGCACGCTCGCCGCTGGACAGACCATGCCCCGGCAGATCGCAGGCAATCACGGCGAAGCCCTGATCCAGCGCCCACTCGATCACATGCCGGTACAGGCCGGTGTGGTCATAAAAACCGTGCACCAGAAACAGCGTGGCCTTGGCCGTTTCCGCCGGCCACCAGCAATGACTGACCAGTTGATAGCCATCAATGTCGAACCGGCCCATTCCTCGCCAGACATCACGCTCCGGAAAGTCGGTCTTGTAGAACCGCTGATACGCCTTCGCCTCCTCGGACAACGGCTGCCACTCGGCCAACGGCTTGAGGCTCGCACGCAGATGATCGGGATCGAAAGCAACAGACATGGGCAATTCCAGAACGGTAAACGGACTTTATCGGCCTGCGATATTCATCTGTAGAAGCAAGCATGGCAAGCTTGGGGGCGCTCTCGACTGATTTCCCCACCGCGTTGTCGCCTTAAAGCGAGCCAGGCAAGGCGCAGGCCGCGGGGAATGGTGTTCCCTTTCCAAGGCCTGCAACGCAGGCTGGCTCGCTTTAAGGCACAACCCGAAGGGCCGGGCCTGCTGTTGTGCAGGGCTGCTTTGCTCGAAGCTTATTTGGAACAACCAAACCGCGCTTCTCGCGCCTTGCCCTGCACAACAGCAGACCCGGCGCGGCGGGGAAATCAGTCGAGAGCGCCCCCAGCCTCTGAGGAACCAAATCCATGCGCCCGCCCTACCGCACCGCACTGTTTGCCAGCCTGCTCGCCATCGTGTGTGCCGGCGTGCTGTGGGCAGCGTACGACTGGTTTCAGGGCAGCTACCTGCGGGCGTTCAGCGAACACACTGCGGTGTTTTCCGGCGACCCGTTGCGCCTGCCCGACGACCTCGCCGGCCCCGGCAATATCCGTCTGGTGCATTTCTGGGATCCGGCCTGCCCGTGCAACGTCGGCAATCAACAGCACCTGACCGAGATGGTCGAACAGTTCGGCCCCAAGGGCGTCGAGTTCTTTGCCGTGCAGAAGGCCGGCAGCCACGGCCAGTTGCCCGCCACGCTCAGCAATCTCAAGACCATCGCGGTATTGCCCGGCGCCGAACAGATTCCCGCGAGCCCCGCCGTAGCGATCTGGGATCGCAGCGGCAAACTGGCGTATTTCGGGCCTTACAGCGAAGGGCTGACCTGTAATTCCAGCAACAGTTTTATCGAACCGATCCTGCGAGCCTTGAGTGACGATCGTCCGGTCAATGCCACCCATACGCTGGCGGTTGGTTGCTACTGTCCGTGGCCGGCAGAGACGAAGTAAGGCATTCCGGACATTTCAAGGACGGCGATGCGCAGCACACGAAGCGTGTGCTAATTGTTTGCAGCCCGCACGGGCGGCAATCCCGAATGCACAAGGAGTCACCATGAAACGCGTCTTCACCGTTCTTGCCTTGCTCATCGTTGTCCTGCTCGCCGCCGGCGGGTGGTATGTCTACAGCAAGCAACCGACGCGTCAGGGCCAGGTAGAACTGCGCAACCTGCAAGGTTCGGTGACCGTGCGTTACGACGAGCGCGGCGTGCCGCACATCCGCGCCGAAAACGAGGCCGACCTCTACCGCGCCCTCGGCTATGTGCACGCCCAGGATCGCCTCTTTCAGATGGAAGCCATGCGCCGTCTCGCCCGGGGCGAACTGGCCGAAGTGTTCGGACCAAAACTGCTCGACACCGACAAACTGTTCCGCAGCCTGCGCATCCGCGAGCGCGCCGCCAGTTACGTGGCCGGCCTCGACAAGCAGTCACCGGCGTGGAAGGCCCTGCAAGCCTATCTGGACGGCATCAATCAATATCAGGACTCGCACGCCGCCCCTGTCGAGTTCGACGTGCTGGGCATCCCCAAGCGGCCGTTCACCGCCGAAGACAGCATCAGCGTCGCCGGCTACATGGCTTACAGCTTTGCCGCCGCGTTTCGCACCGAACCGCTGCTGACCTACGTGCGCGATCAACTGGGCGCCGACTACCTCAACGTCTTCGACCTCGACTGGCAGCCCAAGGGCGTGCTCGCCAAGGGTCACGCCGGCATGGCGCCGGCCCTCGCCGCCGAAGACTGGAAAGACCTGAACACCCTCGCCCGCGTCAGCGAACAGGCGCTGATCGATAACGGCCTGCCGCAGTTCGAAGGCAGCAACGCCTGGGTGATCGCCGGCAGTCGCAGCAAGAGCGCCAAGCCCTTGTTGGCCGGCGACCCGCATATCCGTTTCTCGGTACCGTCGGTGTGGTACGAAGCGCAGCTGTCGGCGCCGGGCTTTGAACTCTACGGCCATCATCAGGCGCTGGTGCCGTTTGCGTTTCTGGGGCACAACCTGGATTTCGGCTGGAGCCTGACCATGTTCCAGAACGATGACCTGGACCTGATCGCCGAGAAGGTCAACCCGGACCACCCGGATCAGGTCTGGTATCGCGGCCAGTGGACCGACATGGTCAAGACCGAGCAGCAGATCGCGGTGAAAGGCCAGGCCCCGGTGACCATCACCCTGCGCCAGTCGCCCCACGGCCCGATCGTCAACGACGCCCTCGGCAGCGCCGCCGGGAAAACCCCGATTGCGATGTGGTGGGCATTTCTCGAAACGCCAAACCCGATCCTCGAAGGTTTCTACCAGCTCAACCGCGCCGACACCCTGGCCAAGGCTCGCGCCGCTGCCGCCAAGGTGCAGGCACCGGGGCTGAACATCGTCTACGCCAACGCCAAGGGCGATATCGCGTGGTGGGCCTCGGCGCTGTTGCCCAAGCGTCCGGCCGGGGTGAAGCCTGGCTTCATTCTCGACGGCAGCAGCAATCAGGCGGACAAGGACGGCTACTTCCCGTTCAGCGCCAACCCGCAGGAAGAGAACCCGGCGCGGGGCTATATCGTCTCGGCCAACTTCCAGCCCGTGTCGCCGACCGGCATGGAGATTCCCGGTTACTACAACCTCGCCGACCGTGGCCAGCAGCTCAACCGCCAGCTCGCCGACAAGAGCGTGAAGTGGGACAACGAGGCCAACCAGAAACTGCAACTGGGCACCGCCACGGGTTACGGGCCGCGTCTGCTGGCGCCGTTGCTGCCGGTACTGCGTGAAGTGGCGGGCAATCCCGCCGAGCAGAAGCTGATCGAACAACTGGCCCAATGGCAAGGCGACTATCCGCTGGATTCGGTCAGTGCGACGGTGTTCAACCAGTTCCTGTTCAACCTTGCCGACGCGGCGATGCGTGATGAGCTGGGCAATGATTTCTTCGAAACCCTGCTGTCGACCCGAGTGATCGATGCAGCCCTGCCCCGGCTCGCGGCGAATGCCGATTCACCGTGGTGGGACAACCGCAGCACGCCGGCCAAGGAAACCCGCGTCGACACCGTACGCGCCGCGTGGCAGGCGAGCATGGCGCACCTGAAGTCGACTCTCGGCGACGATGCTTCCGGTTGGCAATGGGGCAAGGCGCACACGTTGACCCATGGTCATCCGCTGGGGCAGCAGAAGCCGCTGGATCGCATTTTCAACGTCGGCCCGTTCGCTGCACCAGGCTCCCATGAAGTGCCGAACAATCTCTCGGCGAAAATCGGCCCGGCGCCATGGCCGGTGACTTACGGCCCGTCGACGCGGCGGTTGGTTGACTTCGCTGATCCGGCTCACAGCCTGACCATCAACCCGGTCGGCCAAAGCGGCGTGCCGTTCGACAGTCACTATGACGATCAGGCGGAAGCGTATGTGGATGGGATGTATGTGCAGGCGCATTTCAGTGATGAAGAGGTAACGGCGAATACGCGCAGTACCTTAAAGCTGTTGCCGGCGCGAGCGGCGCAATAAGCGCCGCTCAAACCATCGCCGCAAAATTCAGCCGGAATTGCTGCGGCGTCACCCCCAGCCGCCGGTTGAACACGCTGCGCATGTGTTGCGCATCGCGAAACCCGCATTGATAGGCCACCGTCTTCAGCGGCGCCGTGGTGCTTTCGAGCATCACCCGCGCCGCATCCACGCGCGCCCGTTCGACGAACTCCGCCGGGGTGACTTTCGCCTCCCTCGCAAACACCCGGGAGAAATTCCGCGCACTCATGTTCGCCGCATTCGCCAGGTCGGCGATGGTCAGGTCGCCGGTGAGATTGGCCAGCACGTACAGCTGCACCCTCGCCACCGCCGACGTCGGCTCGGCATGGGGCGCGAGAAACGGGCTGAACTGCGACTGCCCGCCCGAACGCTGGGTAAACACCACCAGCCGCTTGGCCACGCTCAGCGCCACCTCGGCCCCGTAGTCACGCGCCAGCAGGTACAGCGACAGATCGATCCCCGCCGTCACCCCCGCCGAGGTGTAGAGCTGGCCATCCTCGACGTACAACCGATCCGCCTCGACCCGGCTCGACGGGCACAACTGCGCCAGTGCTTCGGCGTCGTTCCAGTGTGTGGTGATCGTGCGCCCGTTCAGCAATCCCGCACGGGCGAGCATGAACGCGCCGTTGCAGATCGAGCCAAAACGCCGCGCCCGTCCACAAGCCTCACGCAGCCAGGCATCGAACGTCTCGCCGAAATCCAGAAACGGCAACTGTGGCCCGCCCGCCACCAGCAGCAAGTCATAAGCCTCCTGCACTTCGCTGAAATGCCGATGCGCGCTCAGGGTCAGCCCGTTGGAACACGCCATCGACCCGCGCTCAACGCCGATCACCTCGAGCCGGTAATGATCCTCTGGTGCCAGGAAGCGGTTGGCCTCGGCGAACACATCCATCGGCCCGCTGACGTCCAGCGCCTGCACGCCGGGGAACACCACAATGGCGACGGTTTTGTTCATGGTGATGTGGGCTCCCGGGGAATGACGGATCAGCGCCAACCCTAGCCAATCCTCACCGCAGAAGCGAGCTGGCACGATTTGCAGGTGCAATGGCAAGGATCGCAGCCATGGATCGATTGTCCGGTTTTGCCCCCGGGAACAGACTTTCTCCATCAGCGCCACGACGGCGTTTTCGACGAGGAAGCTCAACATGACCACGACCATCGCCGGTATCCGGATCCCCGACAGCGCCCTCGCCCGGGCCACCACCGAATACATTCGCGACATCGAATCCGACCTGCTTTACCACCACTCGCGCCGGGTGTTTCTGTTCGGCGCCTTGAGCGGCGAACGCAAGCAACTGGCCTATGATCCGGAGCTGCTGTACGTCGGCGCGATGTTCCACGACCTGGGGCTGGTCGAAGGTCACCGCAGCGATGACGAGCGTTTCGAAGTCGATGGCGCCAACGCAGCTGCCGAATTTCTCAAGCCATACGGCTTGAGCGATGACGACATCGAGCAGGTCTGGCTGTCGATCGCCCTGCACACCACGCCGGGGGTGCCGAAGCATTTGCGTCCGACCGTGGCGCTGGTGACGGCGGGTGTCGAGATGGATGTGCTGGGCATGGACTACGCGGCGTTCACCACGGTGCAGCGCGAGGCAGTGGTGCATGCGCATCCACGGGGCGAAGGCTTCAAGGAGTGCATCATCTGCGCGTTTGCCGACGGCTTGCGGCATCGTCCGCAGACCACGTTCGGCAATGTGAAAACCGATGTGCTGAAAGATCAGATGCCGGGGTTCAAGCCGATGAACTTTGTCGAGGTCATCCGCAACTCTCCTTGGTCGGCCTAAAACCAACTGTGGGAGCGAGCTTGCTCGCGAAGGGGGCGTATCTGCCAACATTGATGTTGAATGACACACCGCTTTCGCGAGCAAGCTCGCTCCCACAGTTTGGATTGGGGTTGATCACAGAGTTGTGATCACCCCCACTGGCTCAAGCCGCTTCCGGCGTCGGCGCCCGGCGCACGTCCGGTTGCTTCCACGAATCCGCAGCGCCTTCTTCGATGGCTTGCTGGATCGCTTTCTTGCGGGCTTCTTCGGCACGGCGGCTGAAGAACCAGACCAGGAAGGTCACCAGCGACACCGCCAGCAGAATCAGGCTGGCCACGGCGTTGATCTCCGGCTTCACGCCCAGACGCACCGCCGAGAACACCTCCATCGGCAGGGTCGTCGAACCCGGGCCGGACACGAAGCTCGCCAATACCAGGTCATCCAGCGACAGGGCGAACGACATCATGCCGCCCGCAGCCAGCGACGGCGCGATCATCGGGATGGTGATCAGGAAGAACACCTTCCACGGACGCGCACCGAGGTCCATCGCCGCTTCTTCGATCGACAGGTCCAGCTCGCGCAGACGCGCCGACACCACCACCGCCACGTAGGCCGCGCAGAACGTGGTGTGGGCGATCCAGATGGTGACGATGCCGCGCTCCTGGGGCCAGCCGATCATCTGCGCCATCGCCACGAACAGCAGCAACAGCGACAGACCGGTAATCACCTCAGGCATGACCAGCGGCGCGGTGACCAGGCCGCCGAACAGCGTGCGGCCCTTGAAGCGGGTGATGCGGGTCAGCACGAAGGCTGCCAGCGTACCCAGCGCCACGGCGGCAACCGCGGTGTAGCAGGCGATTTCCAGCGAACGCACCACCGAGCCCATCAGTTGGGTGTTGTCGAGCAGGCCGACGTACCACTTCACCGACCAGCCGCCCCATACCGTCACCAGTTTGGAGGCGTTGAACGAGTAGATCACCAGGATCAGCATCGGCAGGTAGATGAACAACAGGCCGAGCACCAGCATCAGGCTGGAGAAACGGAAGCGCTTCATTCTTTACCCTCCATTTCCTTGGCCTGACTGCGGTTGAACAGGATGATCGGCACGATCAGGATCGCCAGCATCACCACCGCCAGGGCGGACGCCACCGGCCAGTCACGGTTGTTGAAGAACTCTTGCCAGAGCACTTTACCGATCATCAGGGTTTCCGGGCCGCCGAGCAGTTCCGGGATCACGAACTCGCCCACCACCGGGATGAACACCAGCATGCAGCCGGCGATGATGCCGTTCTTGGACAACGGCACAGTGATTTTCCAGAAGCTGTTGAAGGTGCTCGAACCCAGGTCGGACGCAGCCTCCAACAGGCTCGGATCATGCTTCACCAGGTTGGCGTACAGCGGCAGGATCATGAACGGCAGGTACGAATAGACGACGCCGATGTACACCGCGAGGTTGGTGTTGAGGATCTGCAGCGGCTCGTCGATCAAGCCCATGCTCATCAGGAAGCCGTTGAGCAGACCGTTGTTGCTGAGGATGCCCATCCACGCATACACGCGGATCAGGATCGCGGTCCAGGTCGGCATCATGATCAGCAGCACCAGCACCGTTTGCACTTCCTTGCGGGCGCTGGCGATGGCGTAGGCCATGGGGTAGCCGATCAACAGGCACAGCAACGTGCTGAAAAACGCCATTTTCAGCGAGCCGAGGTAGGCGGCGATGTACAGCTCGTCGTCGCCGAGCATCGCGTAGTTGCCCAGGTTCAGCAGCAGTTGCAGCTTCTGTTCGGCGTAGGTGTAGATCTCGGTGTACGGCGGGATGGCCACGTCCGCTTCAGCGAAGCTGATCTTCAGGACGATGAAGAACGGCAGCATGAAGAACAGGAACAGCCAGATGAACGGGACCCCGATGACCAGTTGACGGCCACCGGGAATTATTCGATTGAGCCGGCGTTTGAATTTGCGCATGTTCATGAGCGAAGTACCACGCCGCTGTCGTCTTCCCACCACACGTAGACCTGATCGCCCCAGGTCGGACGTGCGCCACGGCGCTCGGCGTTGGCCACGAACGACTGCACCAGCTTGCCGCTCGGCAACTCGACGTAGAACACCGAGTGACCGCCGAGGTAGGCGATGTCATGCACCTTGCCGCTCGACCAGTTGTACTCGCAGGTCGGCTGGTCGGCGGTGACCAGCAGTTTTTCCGGACGGATCGCGTAGGTCACGGACTTGTCCTGCACCGAGGTGCTGATGCCGTGGCCGACGTAGATCTGCCGGTCGAGGTCCTTGCAGGTGATGGTCGCGTGGCCTTCGGCGTCGTCGATCACTTCGCCTTCGAAGATGTTCACGTTGCCGATGAATTCGCAGACCAGACGGCTGGTCGGGGTTTCGTAAATGTCGATCGGGCTGCCGATCTGGGCGATCCAGCCCAGGTGCATGATCGCGATGCGCTCGGCCATGGTCATGGCCTCTTCCTGGTCGTGGGTCACCATCACGCAGGTCACGCCGACGCGCTCGATGATTTCCACCAGCTCAAGCTGCATCTGCGAACGCAGTTTCTTGTCCAGTGCGCCCATCGGCTCGTCGAGCAGCAGCAGTTTCGGCCGCTTGGCCAGCGAACGCGCCAGCGCCACACGCTGACGCTGGCCGCCGGACAACTGGTGCGGCTTGCGCTTGGCGTACTGGCTCATCTGCACCAGTTTGAGCATCTCGGCCACGCGGGCGTCGATCTCGGCTGCCGGGATCTTGTCCTGCTTGAGGCCGAACGCGATGTTCTGCGCCACGGTCATGTGCGGGAACAAGGCGTACGACTGGAACATCATGTTGATCGGTCGCTCGTACGGCGGCATGTCGGTGATGTCGACGCCGTCGAGGAAAATGCGCCCCTCCGTGGGCCGTTCGAACCCTGCCAGCATCCGCAGCAGAGTGGATTTGCCCGATCCCGAACCGCCGAGCAGGGCGAATATCTCGCCCTTCTTGATTTCCAGGGACACATCGTCCACGGCAACCGTCTCGTCGAACTTCTTCGTGACCCGGTCGATTTTGACCAGCACCTGTTTCGGTGTCTGATCGCCCTCGAGGGCTTTCTTATAGGCGCCGGAGGCAACTGCCATTTACAAAACTCCCAGAAAAAGAGTGCAGTTCGCCCACGCAAGACGAACCCAGGATAGTTTGTACGTTGAAGCTATTTACCCGACTTGACCTTGGTCCAGCTGCGGGTCATCAAACGCTGAATGTTCGGCGGCAGCTCGATCGACACGTAGGTCTTGTCGAGTACGGCCTGCGGTGGATAAACCGACTCGTCGGTGCGGATGGACTGCTCCATCAGCTTGTCCGAACCCGGGTTGGGGTTGGCGTAACCGACGTAATCACTGACCTGGGCGATCACCTCAGGTTTCAGCAAATAGTTGATGAAGGCGTGGGCCTCTTTGACGTTGGCCGAATCCTTCGGAATCGCCAGCATGTCGAACCACAGCGCGCCACCTTCTTTCGGGATCGAGTAGGCGATGTTCACGCCTTTCTTGGCTTCTTCGGCGCGGTTCTTCGCCTGGAAAATGTCGCCGGAGAAACCGATGGCCACGCAGATGTCGCCGTTGGCCAGGTCGCCGATGTATTTCGAAGAATGGAAGTAGGTCACGTAAGGACGCACCGCCAGCAACTTGGCCGTGGCCTTCTCGTAATCCTTTGGATTGGTGCTGTTGGCGTTCAGGCCCATGTAGTTGAGCACGGTCGGCATCATTTCATCGGCCGAATCGAGGAACGCCACGCCGCAGCTGTGCAGCTTCTTGATGTTCTCCGGCTCGAACAGCACGCTCCAGGAATCGATCTTGTCGACGCCGAGGACTTCCTTGACCTTGTCGACGTTGTAGCCGATGCCGTTGGTGCCCCACAGGTACGGCACGGCGTACAGGTTGCCCGGATCGTTCTGCTCCAGGCGCTTGAGCAGCACCGGATCGAGATTGGAATAGTTCGGCAACTGCGCCTTGTCGAGCTTCTGGAACGCGCCCGCCTTGATCTGCTTGCCGAGGAAGTGGTTCGACGGCACGACCACGTCGTAACCGGTACGCCCGGCGAGCAGCTTGCCTTCCAGGGTTTCGTTGGAGTCGAACACGTCGTAGACCGGTTTGATCCCGGTTTCTTTCTGGAAGTCGGCCAGAGTGGTCTCGCCGATGTAATCCGACCAGTTATAAATATGCACAGTACCGGCGGCTTGGGCACCGACAGCGAACGTCAGGCCGGCGGCAGCCAGCAAGGCATTGCGCAAAGAAGAAAAAATAGGCAAGTGGAGGTCCTCTGATTTAGTTGGGCCCAAGTTGCCCCGTGCTGCATGACAGTCACGGTTGCCCGGCAACAAAACCGGCGCGCAACTTACCTTCGAAAAACCGTTCCAGCAAAACTTTCTGTCATTTAATTGCACCGCTGGCCGCCCGGATGAAGGCGACGGCCAGCGATGACTGCTTCAAACCGGCTTATTTACCGGATTTGATCTTGGTCCAGCTGCGAGTGATCAGACGCAGGGTGGCTGCGTCCAGATCGCTGATCGCATAGAGCTGCTTCTTCACTTCAGCCGAAGGGTAGATGCTCGGATCGCTGGTGATTTCCTTGTCCACCAGCGCCGTGGCCGCCTTGTTGCCGTTCGGGAAACGCACGGCGTTGGTGATTTCGGCCATCACTTTCGGCTCGAGCAGGTAGTTCATGAACTTGTAGGCGGCTTCGACGTTTTCGGCATCCTTGGGAATGGCGACCATGTCGTAGAAAGTACCGGCACCTTCTTTCGGAATGGTGTAGGCCAGTTTGACCTTGTCACCGGCTTCCTTGGCGCGGGTCTTGGATTGTTCCAGGTCACCCGAGTAACCGACCGCCACGCAGATGTTGCCGTTGGCCAGGTCCGAGATGTACTTCGAGGAGTGGAAGTAGGCAATCGAAGGACGCACTTTGAGGAACAGGTCCTCGGCGGCTTTCAGGTCAGCCTTGTCTTTGCTGTTGGTCGGTTTGCCCAGGTAGTGCAAAGCCGCCGGAATCATTTCGGTCGGAGCGTCGAGGAAGCTCACGCCGCAGCTTTTCAGCTTCTCGATGTTTTCAGGCTTGAACACGATGTCCCAGGAATCGATCTTGTCGATGCCCAGCGCGGCCTTGACCTTCTCCGGGTTGTAACCGATGCCGATCGAACCCCACATGTACGGGAACGCGTGCTTGTTGCCCGGGTCGCTGGCGTCGCCAACGGCCTTGAGCAGGTCTTCGTCGAGGTTCTTCCAGTTCGTCAGCTTGGACTTGTCCAGTTCCTGATAAACGCCGGCCTTGATCTGCTTGGCCAGGAAGTTGTTGGAAGGCACCACGATGTCGTAACCGGACTTGCCGGCCAGCAGCTTGGCTTCCAGGGTTTCGTTGCTGTCGAAAACGTCATAGACGACCTTGATGCCCGTCTCTTTTTCGAAATTGGCAACCGTGTCCGGCGCGATGTAGTCGGACCAGTTGTAAACGTGCAACACCTTGTCGTCCGCCTGAACCGCACCCGCCATCACGCCCATCAGGGACATGGCGAGCAGAGTCTTGCCAGCGAGCTTTTTGCCTAATGCCTTCATGCGTTAATGCTCCAAATTTTCTTTTTTGAACCACTTTGTTCAGCGGCCGAACCCGGACAACTGGAACCGCGACTAGTCTGGCAAGATCCGAGGCGGTCTTTCAAGAAAAGACCAGCCTTTCTGACAGTTCCGAGCGACTTCGCAACAGCTCCATCGCTCTGAGCCTAGCACTTAGCCCTGCAACGCACTCAGGGTCAGATCCAGGCACTTGCGTGCCTTTGTAACGAGCTCGTCGATCTCCGCCTTGCTGATCACCAGCGGCGGCGCGATGATCATGGTGTCGCCCACGGCACGCATGATCAGGCCGTTGTCGAAGCAGAACTGGCGGCAGATCATGCCCACACCCTTGCCTTCGTAACGCTTGCGAGTGGCCTTGTCCTGCACCAGCTCGATGGCCCCCAGCAGACCGACCCCGCGCACTTCACCCACCAACGGGTGATCGTTCAGTTCGCGCAGACGTTTCTGCAAATACGGTGCCGTTTCTTCGTGGGCGCGTTCGATGATTTTCTCTTCGCGCAGAATCCGGATGTTTTCCAGACCCACCGCCGCCGCCACCGGGTGACCGGAGTAAGTGAAGCCGTGGTTGAAATCGCCGCCCTCGTTGAGCACCGCCACCACTTCGTCACGCACGATCAGGCCACCCATCGGGATGTAGCCGGACGTCAGGCCTTTGGCGATGGTCATCATGTGCGGCTTGAGGTCGTAGAAATCACTGCCGAACCATTCGCCGGTACGGCCGAAACCGCAGATCACTTCGTCAGCCACGAACAGGATGTCGTACTTGGCGAGGATTTCCTTGATGCGCGGCCAGTAGGTGTCTGCCGGAATGATCACGCCGCCGGCGCCCTGGATCGGCTCGGCAATGAAGGCACCGACGTTGTCCACGCCGACTTCGAGAATCTTCTCTTCCAGCTGATTGGCCGCCCAGATCCCGAACTCTTCCGGGGTCATGTCGCCGCCTTCGGCAAACCAGTACGGCTGGGCGATGTGGACGATGCCCGGAATCGGCAAGTCGCCCTGTTCATGCATGTAGGTCATGCCGCCCAGGCTCGCGCCGGCCACGGTGGAGCCGTGGTAGCCGTTCTTGCGGCTGATGATGACTTTCTTGTTCGGCTGGCCCTTGATCGCCCAGTAGTGGCGAACCATGCGCAGCATGGTGTCGTTGCCTTCGGAGCCGGAACCGGTGAAGAACACGTGGTTCATGCCTTCCGGCGCCACGTCGGCGATGGCCTTGGCCAGTTCCAGCGCCGGCGGGTGCGCGGTCTGGAAGAACAGGTTGTAGTAAGGCAGTTCGCGCATTTGTCTGGCGGCCGCATCGGCCAGCTCATCGCGTCCATAACCGATCGCCACACACCACAGACCCGCCATGCCATCGAGGATCTTGTTGCCCTCGCTGTCCCACAGGTACACGCCCTTGGCGTTGGTGATGATCCGTGGACCCTTTTCTTTCAGCTGCTTGAAGTCGCTGAAAGGGGCCAGGTGGTGATCGCTGCTGAGGGCTTGCCACTCACGGGTTTGCGGGTTGTTGCTGGTCATGCCAATTCTCCTTGTTATCGGTGAAGGCGCGGCGGCTGGCCACCGCGCCCGGCGTATCAGACGGCGAAGAGCAGGTATTCACGCTCCCAGGAACTGATCACGCGCTTGAAGTTTTCATGCTCGGCCCGCTTGACCGCGACGTAGCCGGTGATAAAGGTCTTGCCCAGATATTTCTCGATGGTCGCGCTGTTTTCCATGCGCTCCAGGGCGTCCTCGATGGTCAGCGGCAGGCGCAGGTTGCGGCGCTCGTAACCACGGCCCACGACTGGCGCGCTCGGGTTGATGCCTTCGACCATGCCGATGTAGCCGCAGAGCAGGCTTGCGGCAATCGCCAGGTACGGGTTGGCGTCCGCGCCCGGCAGACGGTTTTCCACCCGACGGTTCTGCGGGCCGGCGTCCGGGACGCGCAGGCCCACGGTGCGGTTTTCTTCGCCCCACTCCACGTTCACCGGCGCCGAGGTGTCCGGCAAGAAGCGGCGGAACGAGTTGACGTTCGGAGCGAACAGCGGCAGCAATTCAGGGATCAGCTTCTGCAAGCCACCGATGTGGTGCAGGAACAGCTGGCTCATGGTGCCGTCGTCATTGGAGAACACGTTCTTGCCGGTCTCGATGTCGACGATGCTCTGGTGCAGGTGCATCGCACTGCCCGGCTCGCCGGTCATCGGCTTGGCCATGAAGGTCGCGGCCACGTTGTGCTTCAGCGCAGCCTCACGCATGGTGCGCTTGAACACCAGAATCTGGTCGGCCAGCGACAACGCATCGCCGTGACGGAAGTTGATTTCCATCTGCGCCGTGCCGTCCTCGTGGATCAGCGTATCGAGGTCCAGCTCCTGCAATTCGCACCAGTCGTAGACATCTTCGAACAGTGGATCGAATTCGTTCGCCGCTTCGATGGAGAACGACTGGCGACCGATCTCCGGACGTCCGGAACGGCCGACCGGCGGCTGCAATGGATAGTCCGGGTCGTCGCTGCGCTTGGTCAGGTAGAACTCCATTTCCGGCGCCACGATCGGCTGCCAGCCCTTGTCGGCATAGAGTTTCAGGACTTTTTTGAGGACGTTGCGCGGCGACAGCTCGATCGGGTTGCCTTGCTTGTCGTAAGTGTCGTGGATCACCTGGGCGGTCGGCTCGATGGCCCATGGCACCAGGTACACGGCGTTCTGGTCGGGACGGCAGATCATGTCGATGTCGGCCGGGTCGAGCAGTTCGTAATAGATGTCGTCTTCGACGTAGTCGCCGGTCACGGTCTGCAACAGAACGCTCTCTGGCAGACGCATGCCTTTTTCGGCGATGAACTTGTTGGTCGGCGAGATCTTGCCCCGGGTGATGCCGGTCAAGTCGCCGATCATGCATTCGACTTCTGTGATCTTGTGGTCTTTCAACCAATCGGTGAGCTGGTCGAGGTTGTTACTCATAAATGCCTCTGGGCTGAGTCTCCTGACAGATGTCAGGCAATGTTTGACGCACCAGGCGTCGCGTTAAAGGGCCTTGCTCGCGCGCAGTGCCGGCTTACGCCTGGCACCGCGCATAGACAATGAAGGAGGAGCTTACCTGCCCTTTACGCTGGTGTTGCATTTCCTGTGCACATTCCGGGTGTGCAGAATCACGGGCACGGCGACGGACGCGATGCAGGCCGGGAGCGGGAAAGAGATCTATATTGAAAGTAGAACCGTTAAAGAGGATGCCCTCGCACACGTCCGGAATATCGGACGCTGCCGCTCGATCTGCCATGGGCAGGGAGATCGCTGGCACGTTGCAGGCCTTGCGGGCCGTGCTGCGGACGGACGTGTCGCCACTGATGTGATAAGCATGCAGACCGGACTGCAAAGAGCAGTCGGTGACGCCGATTAACGGCAGGCGAGACATGAAGCACCCCGGTATTATTGCTGTTATGGGTTTGACCCGAGCTTAGCCTTGTTCATTTTTTTACACAACACCCCCGTAAAAAATACAACACGGCCTGCTCAAGCCTGCGGGTGGCGCGTCCTTCACGGATAAAAAAATGCCCCAAAGTGCCCCATAAATGCCCTCGTGGCGCTTTTTCAGGGCAGAAAAGGCCTCGCTTGACTTCGGCAGGCCGTTCGGGTTGACTGAAACCAGAAAAGATCAATGATTGATATTTTTAACAACAAAGGTGTTGCATCATGTCGGTACCCCCGCGTGCCGTTCAGCTTAACGAAGCGAACGCGTTCCTTAAGGAACATCCTGAGGTTCTGTACGTTGACCTTCTGATTGCGGATATGAATGGTGTGGTGCGCGGCAAGCGCATCGAACGCACCAGCCTCCACAAGGTTTACGAGAAAGGCATCAACCTGCCGGCCTCTCTATTTGCTCTGGATATCAATGGTTCGACGGTGGAAAGCACCGGTCTGGGCCTGGACATCGGCGACGCCGACCGTATCTGCTATCCAATCCCCGATACCCTGTGCAACGAGCCATGGCAGAAGCGCCCGACCGCGCAACTGTTGATGACCATGCACGAACTCGAAGGTGACCCTTTCTTCGCCGATCCGCGCGAAGTGCTCCGTCAAGTTGTTGCAAAGTTTGACGAGCTTGGCCTGACCATCTGCGCCGCATTCGAACTCGAGTTCTACCTGATCGACCAGGAAAACGTGAACGGCCGCCCTCAGCCGCCACGCT
This sequence comes from Pseudomonas sp. IAC-BECa141, assembly GCF_020544405.1. NCBI lineage: Bacteria > Pseudomonadati > Pseudomonadota > Gammaproteobacteria > Pseudomonadales > Pseudomonadaceae > Pseudomonas > Pseudomonas sp. IAC-BECa141. The sequence goes on from NZ_CP065410.1 coordinate 5,891,154, forward strand.
CGCCGATCTCCGGCAAACGTCCGCACTCGACCCAGGTCTACCTGATCGACGACCTCGACGAGTACGTCGACTGCCTCCAGGACATTCTGGAAGGTGCCAAAGAGCAAGGTATCCCGGCCGACGCCATCGTCAAGGAAAGTGCCCCGGCGCAGTTCGAAGTGAACCTGCACCACGTCGCCGACCCGATCAAGGCGTGCGACTACGCAGTCCTGCTCAAGCGTCTGATCAAGAACATCGCCTACGACCATGAAATGGACACCACTTTCATGGCCAAGCCGTACCCGGGCCAGGCAGGCAACGGTCTGCACGTCCACATTTCGGTTCTCGACAAACAAGGCAAAAACATTTTTGCCAGCGAGGATCCCGAGCAGAACGCCGCGCTGCGTCACGCGATCGGCGGTGTGCTCGAGACCCTGCCCGCGCAGATGGCTTTCCTCTGCCCGAACGTCAACTCCTACCGTCGTTTCGGCGCACAGTTCTACGTGCCGAACTCGCCGAGCTGGGGCCTGGATAACCGCACCGTGGCCCTGCGCGTACCGACCGGCTCCGCCGACGCGGTCCGTCTGGAACACCGCGTGGCCGGCGCCGACGCCAACCCGTACCTGCTGATGGCATCGGTGCTGGCGGGCGTGCACCACGGTCTGACCAACAAGATCGAGCCACCGGCCCCGACCGAAGGCAACAGCTACGAGCAGAACGAGCAGAGCCTGCCGAACAACTTGCGCGATGCCCTGCGCGAGCTGGACGACAGCGAGGTGATGGCCAAGTACATCGATCCGAAATACATCGATATCTTCGTCGCCTGTAAAGAGAGCGAGCTGGAGGAGTTCGAACACTCCATCTCCGACCTCGAGTACAACTGGTACCTGCACACCGTTTAAGCGGATTGCAGCAAACGAAAACGCCGTTGGCTTCTCAGCCAGCGGCGTTTTTTTATTGGCCTCTGTGGCAGAGATTCAAGCTCTGCGTACAATGCCCGCTGCCCCGCAGGAGACTTTCATGACGCGTCCCGCCCCCGTCCGCAAACCCCGTGCCCGCAGTCAGGCGCGGATCGATTCGATACTCGACGCCGCACGCACGCTGCTGGCCGCCGAGGGCGTGGCGAGCCTGTCGATCTACAGCGTGGCCGAGCGCGCGCAGATTCCGCCCTCCTCGGTCTACCACTTCTTCGCCAGCGTCCCGGCGCTGCTCGAAGCCCTGACGGCGGACGTGCACGCAGCCTTCCGCGCCTGCCTGCAAGCGCCGATCGACCACACTGCCCTGCGCGACTGGCGTGACCTGTCGCGGCTGGTCGAAGAGCGGATGCTGCAGATCTACGGCGAGGATGCCGCCGCCCGGCAACTGATCCTCGCGCAACACGGTCTGACCGAAGTCACCCAGGCCGACCGCCAGCACGACCTCGAACTCGGCGACCTGATGCACAAGCTGTTCGATCATCACTTCGAACTGCCGCGCCTGCCGGATGACGTGGATGTGTTCGCGCTGGCCATGGAACTGGGCGACCGCGTCTACGCCCGTTCGGTGCAGCAGCATGGGCAGATCACCCCGCGCATGGCCGAAGAAGGGATGCGGGTGTTCGATGCCTATATCGGGCTGTATCTGCCGCCCTATCTGCCCAAACGCTGAGACATGATCGTTCCCACGCTCTGCGTGGGAATGCCTCTGGGGACGCTCCGCGTCCAGTGACGCGGAGCGTCACGGGCTGCATTCCCACGCGGAGCGTGGGAACGATCACTCGACCGCACTGACCATAAAAAACCCCGAAGGGCTCACACCCTTCGGGGTTGTGTTTTACTCACAGACTTACAACTTGGCGATGGACACCTCGGTGGATTTCACGAAGGCGATCACTTCGCTGCCGACCTCCAGCTCAAGTTCCTTGACCGAACGGGTGGTGATCACCGACGTGACGATGCCGGAAGCGGTCTGCACGTCGATTTCCGACAGCACGTCGCCGAGAACGATCTCCTTGATCGAGCCTTTGAACTGGTTGCGTACGTTGATGGCTTTGATAGTCATGGCATTGATTCCTGTCGTTTGCTTGAGTTATTGAGCCCAACGCAGTTGCGTCGGCAAGGGTGAAACGGGTTCCGGCGCCGGCGGCTCGCCGGGCAGGGACAACACACGATTGAGTACTTCGGTTTCCAGCGCGGCCAGGCGATGTGAGCCTCGTACCCGAGGGCGCGGCAGCTCTATTTGCAGATCGAGACCGATTTCGCCGTCCTCGATCAGAATCACCCGGTCGGCAATCGCCACCGCTTCGCTGACGTCGTGGGTCACCAGCAACACGGTGAAACCATGTTGTTGCCAGAGACGTTCGATCAGTTGCTGCATCTCGATCCGGGTCAGCGCATCCAGCGCACCCAGCGGCTCGTCGAGCAGCAACAGACGCGGTTGATGAATCAGCGCCCGAGCCAGCGCCACGCGCTGCTTCTGCCCGCCGGACAGCGCCGCCGGCCACTCATTGGCGCGATCGGCGAGACCGACTGCATCCAGCGCCTGCAAGGCTTGCGCACGCCAGTTGCCCTTGAGGCCGAGACCGACGTTGTCGATGATCTTTTTCCACGGCAGCAGCCGCGCTTCCTGGAACATCAGCCGGGTGTCATCCCGGGCATCGCTGAGCGGTGCAGCACCCGCCAGCAGATCGCCGCCGGTGGGTTGATCGAGGCCGGCCAGCAAGCGCAGCAAGGTGCTTTTGCCGCATCCGCTGCGCCCGACCACAGCGACGAACTGCCCCGCCGGAATGTGCAGATCGATGTCTCGCAGCACCTGCCGCGCGCCGAAGGTCTTTCGCAGGTTGCGCACCGCCAGCGGAATCCCGCGCAGCAGGCGTGGAGGTTGTTGAGCGGTCATGCCGCACCTCCTTTGGCCACTTGATACGCCGGATGCCAGCGCAGCCAGACGCGCTCAAGGCCACGGGCAGCGAGGTCGGCCAGCTTGCCGAGCACCGCGTACAGCAGAATCGCCAGCACCACCACGTCGGTCTGCAAAAATTCCCGGGCGTTCATCGCCAGGTAACCGATGCCGGAACTGGCAGAAATGGTTTCCGCCACGATCAGCGTCAGCCACATGAAGCCAAGGGCGAAGCGCACACCGACCAGAATCGAAGGCAGCGCGCCCGGCAGAATCACCTGCCAGAACAGGCTGAAACCGGACAGGCCATAACTGCGCGCCATCTCCACCAGCGCCGGATCGACGTTGCGGATGCCGTGATAGGTGTTGAGGTAGATCGGGAACAACGTGCCCAACGCCACCAGAAAAATCTTCGCCGACTCGTCGATGCCGAACCACAGAATCACCAGCGGAATCAGCGCCAGGTGCGGCACGTTGCGGATCATCTGCACCGAGCTGTCGAGCAGACGCTCGCCCCACTTCGACAGACCGGTGATGAAACCCAGCACCAGGCCGATGCTGCCACCGATGGTGAATCCCAGCGCGGCGCGCCAGCCGCTGATTGCCAGGTGCGTCCAGATTTCACCGCTGCGCACCAGACTCACGCCGGCTTCGATCACCGCCACCGGTGCCGGCAGAATCCGCGTCGACAACCACCCTGCCGACACCGACAACTGCCACACCCCCAGCAACAACACCGGCAACGCCCAGAGCGCGAGGCTGTGGATAAATTTCTTCATGGCAGCGCCTCAGCTCTGGGACGCGGCTTTGGGAAGAATGTCGTTGGCCACCATCTCGCCGAACGGGCTGACGTAACCGGCGCTTTTCGGCAGTTCCGGGCGCTCGACGTCGAGGTGCGGAAACAACAGCTCGGCCACGCGATAGGATTCTTCGAGGTGTGGATAACCGGAGAAGATGAAGGTATCGATGCCCAGATCCGCGTATTCCTTCACCCGTGCCGCCACGGTCGGGCCGTCGCCGACCAGCGCCGTACCGGCACCGCCGCGCACCAGACCGACGCCGGCCCACAGGTTCGGGCTGACTTCGAGGTTGTCGCGGCTGCCGCCGTGCAGCGCGGCCATGCGTTGCTGACCGACCGAATCGAACCGCGCCAGCGAGGCCTGGGCACGCTTGATGGTGTCGTCGTCCAGATGAGAAATCAGACGATCCGCCGCTTGCCAGGCTTCGGCGTTGGTTTCCCGCACGATCACATGCAGACGGATGCCGAAGCGTACGGTGCGGCCGAGCTTGGCAGCCTTGGCGCGAACCTGTTCGATCTTCTCGGCGACTGCCGCGGGCGGCTCGCCCCAGGTCAGCACCATTTCCACTTGTTCGGCGGCCAGATCCTGCGCGGCTTCCGACGAGCCGCCAAAGTACAGTGGCGGACGCGGTTGCTGGATCGGCGGATAGAGCAATTTGGCGCCCTTCACGCTGATGTGCTCGCCGTCGTAATCCACGGTTTCGCCCTCCAGCACACGGCGCCAGATCCGGGTGAATTCAACCGAGGCCTGATAGCGCGCTTCGTGATCGAGGAACAGACCGTCACCCGCCAACTCTTCCGGATCGCCACCGGTCACCAGGTTGAACAGCGCACGGCCGCCGGACAGACGATCCAGAGTCGCGGCCTGACGCGCCGCCACCGTCGGGGAAATGATCCCGGGGCGTAGGGCGACGAGGAATTTCAGACGCTGGGTCACCGGGATCAGCGAGGCCGCCACCAGCCACGAGTCCTCGCAGGAACGGCCGGTGGGAATCAGCACGCCGCCGAAACCCAGTCGATCCGCCGCTTGCGCGACCTGTTGCAGATAACCGTGGTCGACGGCGCGGGCGCCTTCGGCGGTGCCAAGGTAATGGCCGTCGCCGTGGGTCGGCAGGAACCAGAAGATGTTGAGGCTCATGGAGTGGTCTCCTTGGGGATTCGAATTACTGGGCCTGGGTGGCCGAGCTTTGGGCCACAGCGGCCGGTGGGGTCCAGATCACGTCCTTGATGCTCAGCGGCTTGGGAATCAGCTTGAGCTGGTAGAAGGTGTCGGCGATTTTCTGTTGTGCGGCGACCACTTCCGGGGTCAGGAACAGCGCGCCGTAGCCCTGGCGTTTCACCGAGGTCAGGGTGATGTCTGCCGGCAGGCCGAGCAGCGGCGACACCTGTTGGGTGACGTCTTGCGGGTTGGCTTTGGACCACTCGCCGACGGCGCGCACCTCGTCCACGAGGGTCTTGATCACCTCGGGATTTTTCTGTGCATAGGGTTTGGTCGCCAGGTAGAACTGGTGGTTGTCGACGATGCCTTTGCCGTCACGCAGGGTGTGCGCTTGCAGCTGTTTCTCGGCGGCAGCCTGGTAGGGGTCCCAGATGACCCAGGCGTCGACGCTGCCACGTTCGAACGCGGCGCGGGCATCGGCCGGCGGCAGGAATACGGTTTGAATGTCGGTGTACTTGAGGCCGGCGTCTTCCAGCGCACGCACCAGCAGGTAGTGAACGTTGGAGCCTTTGTTCAGGGCGACTTTCTTGCCCTTGAGATCCGCCACCGATTTGATCGGTGAATCTTTCGGCACGAGGATCGCTTCGCTGTTCGGCGCTGGCGGCTCGTAGGCCACGTAGAGCAGGTCGGCACCGGCTGCCTGGGCGAAGACCGGCGGGGTTTCGCCGGTGACACCGAAGTCGATCGAGCCGACGTTCAGGCCTTCCAGCAATTGCGGGCCGCCTGGGAATTCAGTCCATTGCACGTCGACGCCTTGGGCGGCGAGGCGTTTTTCCAGGGTGCCCTTGGCTTTGAGCAGCACCAGGGTGCCGTACTTCTGATAACCGATTCTTAGCGTCTCGGCTTGAGCTTGAGTGATGGCGCCGAAGGACACAGCCGCAGCAAACAGAGCGACCAGACCACGACGCAAAAATACAGTGCGCATAGCGCTCTCCTTTTTTGCTGTTGGGTTTTGGCTGCACCTGCTTGCCCGTTGGCGGGCGAGTAAGGCCAGTACTTCAACTTTCGATGTGGCTCAAATGCTCCAGCGAGCACTCAACAAACGTTCGTTCAACAACCCCGGCTCCAGTGGCTTCGGCCGACGGGCCATGGCGCTGACAAACTGGTCCAGCGCTTCATGCAACCGCTGCTCCAGCGCCGGTGCCAGCTGCGCCTGGGCACTGCCCTCGCCGTAGGCGATCTGGCTGTCCTCGGCAAAAATACCTTGCAGCATTTCCTGGGCTTTCAATGCCGACAGCACAGGTTTGAGGGCGTAATCGACCACCAGCATGTGGGCGATGCTGCCGCCGGTGGCCATCGGCAAAACAATCTTGTGGTTCAGCGCACGTTCGGGCAGCAGATCCAGCACGGTCTTCAGAGCGCCGGAAAACGACGCCTTGTACACCGGCGTGGCGATCAGCAGGCCATCGGCGTTTTCAATCTGTTGCAGCAGGTGGAGCACCTTCGGGCTGTCGAAGCGGGCGTGGAGCAGGTCTTCAGCCGGAAAGTCCCGCACCTGATAACTCACCACTTCCACCCCTTGCTGCTGCAACCAGCGTTGCGAGCGCTCCAGCAACACCCCGGAGCGGGAACGTTGACTGGGACTGCCACCGAGTGAGACGACCAGCATTCAGAAGATTCCTTGCGCGTTACAGGCGATTCGCGGGTTGCGGTCTCGCTTCAATGACAGTGACCTTACCAGCTCATTTATATATCCATAAATCATATTTATTCATTTGGTTATTCTTTAAAGAGATATGTATTTCACTTTCCTGCGGGCAAAAAAACAGGCCGTGAAAACGGCCTGAAACCCTGCATCGTGTTCGTACTGATCGCTCCCTAGCACTGATGATCGTTCCCACGCTCTGCTTGGGAATGAATCCATGGACGCTCCGCGTCCACTGTGACGCAGAGCGTCACGGGCGGCATTCCCACGCGGAGCGTGGGAACGATCTGCAACGAGGTGTGCCCGGTCAGATCACTTGTTCGGCTGTGGTGTGAGGCGCAGATACGGTTTCACCGCGCGGTAGCCCTTCGGAAAGCGTTGCCTGATTTCGTCTTCGTCCTTGAGCGACGGCACGATCACCACGTCTTGCCCGTCCTGCCAGTTGGCCGGGGTGGCCACCTTGTAGTTGTCGGTGAGCTGCAGCGAATCGATCACCCGCAGAATCTCGTGGAAGTTGCGCCCGGTGCTCGCCGGGTAGGTGATGGTCAGGCGGATCTTCTTGTTCGGATCGATCACGAACAGCGAACGCACGGTCAGGGTGTCGTTGGCGTTCGGATGGATCAGATCGTACAGATCGGAGACCTTGCGATCGGCGTCGGCCAGGATCGGGAAGTTGACGATGGTGTTCTGGGTTTCGTTGATGTCTTCGATCCACTTGTGGTGCGAATCCACCGGATCGACCGACAGCGCAATGGCTTTCACGCCACGTTTGCTGAACTCATCCTTGAGCTTGGCAGTGAAGCCCAACTCGGTGGTGCAGACCGGGGTGAAGTCCGCCGGGTGAGAAAACAGCACGCCCCAGCTATCGCCCAGCCATTCATGGAAACGAATCTTGCCGGCGCTGGAATCCTGTTCGAAATCGGGGGCGATATCGCCAAGTCTGAGGCTCATGGTGCGGCTCCTGATGAGTTGTTGGAGACCTCAACTGTAGCTCGGGATTCGTTCTTCTGAAAAAGAATAAATAACGAGATATTTATATCGTTATTGAATATTAAACATCTGTTCACTGGACGCCCCGCAGCATCGCGACGAACATCGCCCACAAGGTTCGAGAAGGCCTTGAGTTGCTGTAAAGAGGGGAACATCGGGAAAGGCTTACGGGGGTGAGCCGGACCCGAAACGCAAAAGCCCCGTCCGGCGCGATGCCGGACGGGGCTTTTTTACATCGGGCTTTTTACATCAGTGCAGGAGCGCGCTATTACAGCAGCGGGATCGAGTAGCTGACGATCAGGCGGTTTTCGTCCTGGTCACGCTGACCTGGAATGTCGTTGCGCCAGGTAGCGTTTTTCCACATCAGACCCAGGTTTTTCAGCGGGCCTTCTGGTACCACGTAACCAACAGTCAGGTCGCGTTCCCACTCGGAAGCACCGGTACCGTTCTCCCGACGGTTGGAGCCTACGGTGTCGATGTCGTCACCGCGCAGGTAAACCACACCGGCAGTCAGGCCTGGCAGGCCGACTTTGGCGAAGTCATACGAGTAGCGAGCTTGCCAGGTTTTCTCGCCGGCACGACCGAACTTCTGGATCTGCATGTCGGTGATGGTGTAGTTCGACGAACCGTCGCCCTGGTTCAGCCAAGGGAAGTCGGAGCTGCCGTTGGAAACCTGGTAGCCGCCACCAAAAGTGTGACCCTCAACGGTGTACAGGAACAGGCCGCTGTACAGGTTGTTGTCGATCGGGCCTTTGCCGCTGACGTTGCCAACATAATTACCGTTGCCGAAGTAGGCCGCGGTGTTGTTGTTGGCGCCATCGTCGCTGCTGTGGAAGTAACGGAAGTCAGACTTCAGCACGCCCGGGCCGATTGCCCAGTTGTGAACCAGACCCAGGAAGTGTTGCTTGTAGAAGTCTTCCAGGTTGCCGTAGTAGTACTGGGCAGTCAGGTCTTTGGTGATCTTGTAGTCACCACCGGCGTAGTAGAACTTGTTGCTGTTGGCTACGCGAGCATTCGCACCGCCGATGGACAGGTTCTCGTTGTTGCTGGAGTTACGACCTTTCACAGCTTCGATTTGACCAGCGACCAAAGTCACGTCCTTGATCTCGCCGGAAGTGATCTGACCGCCCTGCCAGGTTTGTGGCAGCAGACGGCCATCGTTGGTCACGATAACCGGGTTCTTCGGCTGCAGAGTACCCAGCTTCAGTTCGGTCTGGGAGATCTTGGCCTTGGCAGTCAGGCCCAGGCTGGAGAAATTATCAACCGCTTCACCGTTGGACTTGCTTGGGAACACGGTGCCGCCGTAAGAAGCGCCAGTGGCGCCGTTAGTGCCGCCGCCCGAATCCAGACGAACGCCCAGCAGGCCGATAGCATCAATACCGAAGCCTACGGTGCCTTGGGTGTAACCGGAGATGAAACGCAGATCGAAGCCTTGGCCCCATTCTTCGTTCTTGTTCTGCACGCCGGAGGCGGTTTTGGCAGCGCCATCGCGGTTGTCAGTGTTGATATAGAAGTTACGCAGCCCCAGGGTGGCCTTGCTGTCTTCGATGAAACCGGCGGCGCCTGCCTGCTGCGCCAAAACCCCTACGGCCACGGCCAGGGCCAAGGTGGACTTGTTCATGTTTCGCTCCTCTCGTTTCTATTTCTTTTGCTTTTTTTTGCTGTCGGCTCCGGATCAATTGCCCGAAAACCTGGAACACCTAACGCTGCGGATCTCTTAGCCCCGTCAAAGCCGCGGAAGCATACCTCGTCATAATCTCGAAAAGAATTGTTCCACTCTTTTTAAGAACGTCGAGACATATACAAACGCGCGACAGAATCGAGGTATCGGCTCAATCGCCGATTCCTGAACCCTTCAGATTGTCGAGGGACAAAAATGCCAAAACACCGCAGCGCATTCCGGACGTCGGACGGTCTACTCTAGACTGACGCCGAAAAACACAAAAAGAATAAAAAACACTCAATAAGTAACATTCAGGAATATGGAATAAAAGGCAAAAAAAACCTTGCCGAGCGGCAAGGTCTTTTTTCAGCACCTTTTACAGGAAGCTATAGGTGTAGTTGAAGATCAGACGGGTCTGATCCTGATCGGCAATATTGATCTGGCTGCCACGATAAACACCATTGCGCAGTGTCACGCCGAAGCCTTTGAGTACGCCCTCTTGAACGGTGTAATCAATACGCATGTCTCGCTCCCACTCGGACATGTCGCTACCGGTACCGTTCGTTGCCTTGATGTTTTCGCCATGCAGATAAGCGATCGAGGCTTTGAGGCCCGGTACGCCCAGACCTGCGAAGTCATAGGAATACTGTCCGAAGGTGGTGTTTTCACCGGCACGGACAAAGCCGTTAACCATGGCGTCAGTGAACAAATAGAAACTGGTCCCACCGGCACCTTCGGGACGACCGTTGCCATCCACCACGTTGCCTTGGTTCAAGTAGACGAAACCACCGTCATCGTTGACGCGTTGATGGCCGAGCAAGAACGCGTTGCCACCCAAGGTGTATGTGAACATGGCGCTCCAGGTCTTGTTATCGACCTCGCCCGGGTTCCTGGCATAACCACCGTTGTTATTGAAGCGGTAGCCTGCCTCCCCGTTCTTGCCATCGGAGCTGCTGTCAAAATAGCGGATATCGGTCTTGAACGACTGGTTGGTGCCGATCGGAAGAACATGCACCAGGCCGAAGAAGTTCTGCTTGTAATAATCCTGCAGGTTGGAGTGGTAGTACTGCAGGGTCAGGTCTTTGGTGACCTTCCAGTCGGCGCCTGCATAGCGGAACTGATTGCTGTCCTGCGTACCACCAGCCACTGCCAGGCCAGTGCTGTTTGTCGAGGCACGACCCACTGCATGCTCGAGCTGACCGGCGTTGAAGGTGACGTTATCGATTTCCTTGGAGGTGACCGTGCCACCCTCGAAGGTTTGAGGCAGCAGGCGGCTATCGTTCGCGACCAGAATCGGCAAGTTAGGTTGCAGAGCACCACCCAAGTGAGCTTCGGTCTTGGACAGACGTGCCTTGACGTTACCCGCTATGCGGCTCCAGGAATGTGTTGCCGAGCCGTCGGAATCACTTGGGGAGAACGTGTTGCTGTCCGGGTGGTGCCCACGTCCACCATCCAGGTGAATGCCGCTGATCGCCTGCACATCCAGACCAAACCCGACCGTGCCCTGAGTGAAACCGGAGAGGTAATCGAACTTGAAGCCCTGCGCGGTCTCTTTCTGATCGGCGCCGCCATCACGGTTATCGTTGTTGTAGTACATGGTGCGGGAGCTCAGGGAAGCCTTGCTGTCTTCGATGAAACCCGCGGCACCTGCCTGCTGCGCCAATACCCCAAAGGCCACAGCCACGGCCAAGGTGGACTTATTCATTGTCAAGCTCCTCTCGTTTCTAATTCTTGTTTTCCCGGCCCGGATCGACGCCCGAGTCCCAAGGTTAGCGATTAGCGCCAGAGCGTGACTCACAAGTCAATCGTAACCATGTGTGTCTACGACCATAGTCTAATCTCCGGTTTTTTGGTCCATGCAGTTTCATGAGTTCGTCATGAATCCGAAAAGAATTGATGTCTTCTTTTCTAATACCCTTTAGGAATTTAAACCCCGTGTTTAAAGGCTCGAGTGCTCCCCACGCGAACGCGACGATCAATTTCTGAAGAGTATTTGAATCACCCTGTCGAGAGTGATTTGTGCTGAAGCAATCCGGAAACATTTCCATCACAACAACCGCCAACCCGCGCAATATCCAGATCAATTGTTACAGTTTGTGTATCGGGATATTTTTTTCACGCACAACGCATCCGCCTTGCCGAATTGACCTGGCTCGATGCAGCAATTGTGTTCAGTGACGTTGAATCAGGAGGAGTACTGCAGAAAGCGGCTGAGTGGGGAGCTTGCGGCCTGCATCTGCTGCCCCACAGCCTGATGAGTCAAAGCGTCTTTTCGAAGATCTTCGAATTGCGCTGATAGTTATAGAGCGAAGCCCGCGCCGCCGGCAGGCGCTCGACGCTGCTCGGTTCGAAACCGCGCTCGCGGAACCAGTGGGCCGTGCGGGTGGTGAGGACGAACAGGGTCTTCAGACCCTGCGCCCGGGCGCGGGTTTCGATGCGCTCGAGCAGTTCGTCGCCACGACCGCCATGGCGATACTCGGGATTCACCGCCAGGCACGCCAGCTCGCCGGCATCCGAATCGGCAATCTGATACAGCGCCGCACAGGCGATGATCATTCCTTCACGCTCGACCACGCTGAACTGCTCGATTTCACGCTCCAGCACCTCACGGGACCGACGCACCAGAATCCCCTGCTCCTCCAGCGGGCTGATCAGATCGAGCAAGCCGCCGACATCTTCAATAGCCGCCTCGCGCACCAGTTCGAATTGCTCCTGGGCCACCAGCGTACCGCCACCGTCACGGGTGAACAGTTCGGTCAGCAGCGCACCGTCCTCCGCATAACTGACGATATGGCTGCGCGCCACGCCGCCACGACAGGCTTCGGCGGCAGCATCCAGCAGTTCCGCCTGATAGTTGCTGCCCAGACGCTGCAAGTGCGCCGGCACCTGTTGCGGGCGCAGCTCACGCACCAGTTTGCCGTTTTCGTCGATCAGACCGGGGTCGGCACCGAACAGCAGCAGCTTGTCGGCACCCAGATCGATCGCAGCACGGGTCGCCACGTCTTCACAGGCCAGGTTGAAGATTTCACCGGTCGGCGAATAGCCCAGCGGCGACAGCAGCACGATGGAGCGCTCGTCAAGCAGGCGGTTGATGCCCTTGCGGTCGACCCGGCGCACTTCGCCGGTGTGGTGATAGTCGACACCTTCCAGCACGCCGATCGGCCGTGCCGTCACGAGGTTGCCGCTGGCCACCCGCAGACGCGAGCCCTGCATCGGCGACGAAGCCATGTCCATCGACAGCCGCGCTTCGATGGCGATGCGCAGCTGGCCGACCGCGTCGATCACGCACTCCAGCGTCGCGGCATCAGTGATGCGCATGCCGTGGTGGTAGTGCGGGGTCAGGCCGCGGGCGGCGAGACGGGTCTCAATCTGTGGGCGAGAACCATGAACCAGCACCAGCCGCACGCCGAGGCTGTGCAGCAGCACGATGTCGTGGACGATATTGCCGAAATTCGGATGCTCGACGCCGTCGCCCGGAAGCATGACGACGAAGGTGCAATCGCGGTGAGCATTGATATAGGGAGACGCGTGGCGAAGCCAATTGACGTATTCGGGCATGAACCTGGGCCTGTAATAAATAGCAGCCGGAAAAGGGGCGAAACGGAAAACGCACAGCGGGCTGATGGTTATCGTCGGAACAGGCTTGGCGACACGCGCGCTCTCCTCATGAATACGGGTGGGTGTGTGGGCAATTTATACAGCTTTGAGACAGTAATGTTCGATCAACTGCCGCAATAGATGCACGGTAGGCTGCAAACGTGACATTTCGAGGTACTCGTCCGGCTGGTGCGCACAAGCGATGTCGCCGGGGCCGAGGACGATGGTTTCGCAGCCAAGGCGCTGAAGATAAGGCGCTTCGGTGCCGAACGCTACCGCTTCGGCCGCGTGGCCGGTGAGTTTTTCGGCAATTCGCACCAGTTCCGCGTCTTCGGCCTGCTCGAACGGCGGCACTTCGGGAAACAGCGGTGCGTAATCGATCTTCACCTGATGGCGTTCGGCGACCGGATTGAGCCTGTGCAGAATCTCGCTGCGCAAGACCTTGGGGTCCATCCCCGGCAGCGGCCGCAGGTCGAATTCCAGCGAACACTGGCCGCAGATGCGGTTGGGGTTGTCGCCACCGTGGATACAGCCGAAGTTCATGGTCGGCTGCGGCACGCTGAACTGCGGGTTGTTGAATTCGCGCTGCCACAACAGGCGCAGGCCGCGCAGTTCGCCGATGGCGTCGTGCATTGCTTCGAGAGCGCTGTGTCCCAGACGCGGATCCGACGAATGGCCGCTCTGCCCGAGGATATCGATGCGCTCCATCATGATGCCCTTGTGCATGCGGATCGGCTTGAGCCCGGTCGGCTCGCCGATCACCGCCGCCCGGCCCAGCGGCCGCCCTGCTTCAGCCAGCGCCCGGGCACCGGACATCGAACTTTCTTCATCGCAGGTGGCAAGGATCAGCAGCGGTTGCTTGAACGGCTGGTCGAGCAGCGGTTGCACGGCTTCGATGATCAGGGCGAAAAAGCCCTTCATGTCGCAACTGCCGAGGCCGACCCAGCGGCCATCGACTTCGGTGAGTTTCAGCGGGTCGGTTTTCCACAGCACATCGTCGTACGGCACCGTGTCGCTGTGCCCGGCCAGCACCAGCCCGCCGGGGCCGCTGCCGAAACTGGCGAGCAGGTTGAATTTGCCGGGGCTGACCTGCTGGATGTCGCAAGCGAAACCGAGGTCGCAGAGCCAGCCCGCGAGCAGGTCGATCACCGCCCGGTTGGACTGATCGAGGCCCGGCTGGGTGCAACTGACCGACGGCGCGGCGATCAGTGCAGCGAACTGGTCTTGCATGGACGGCAAAGGCATCGCTGACTCCAACTCCCGGATTGAGGTTCATCATAGAACCATCCGGCGCCGAGAATAAACCGCCGCAAAGCGTAGGAAGGTTCAGTCCTGTACACTGCACGACCTTGGCAGCCACACATTCCCCCGGCTGCGCTCCCGATCCTGGATTTTCCGGCCATGCAGAAAGAAACCGAAATCAAACTCCGCGTCAGCCGCGAAACCCTCGCCGCCCTGCGCGAGCACCCTCTCCTGAAAAAACGCAACAAAAGTGGCTGGGAACGCCGTGAGTTGATGAATCAATACTTCGACACGCCCGAGCGTGACCTGGCCCGGGCCAAAGTTGCCCTGCGCCTGCGCAAGGACGGTGAAGAAGTGATTCAGACCCTCAAGACCCGTGGCCAGAGCGTCGCCGGCCTGTCCGAGCGTAACGAGTACGACTGGCACCTGCCCAAAGCCAAGCTCGACGTGAAGAAACTCGACGGCGAGTGCTGGCCCGAGTCCCTTGCCGAGCTGGACAAGAAAACCCTGAAGCCGATCTTCACCACCGATTTCGTCCGCGAACGCGCCGAAATCGCCTGGGGCCGTGGCAAGACCAAAGTGGTCATCGAAGCCGCGCTGGACCTGGGCCACGTGGTGGTCGGCAAGCAGAAAGAAGAAATCTGCGAGCTGGAACTGGAACTGCGCGAAGGCGAACCTGCCGCGCTGCTGGAACTGGCCGCCGAACTGGCCGAAACCCTGGCCCTGATGCCGTGCGACATCAGCAAGGCCGAGCGCGGTTATCGCCTGTACGACGCCAACAGCTACTCGCTGAGCCTGCCGGCGCCGGCCATTACCGCCGAAACACCGCTGGACGACGCCTTCGCCGCCCTGGCCTGGCACTTGCTCGGCAGCAGTCAACGTCTGGCCGAACAGTATCGTTTCAACGGTCACTGGCGCCTGCTGCAGGACTGGGTCGAGAACCTTGCGGAAATGCGCGCCCTGCTGAGCAGCCTTGGCCAGGCTGCGCCCCGTCAGTCGACCCACGACTTGCGCGTTGCGCTGGATGCACTGCTGGAAGACTGGCGCCCGCTGGTACAGGTCGGCATCGAAGACGAAGACGTGCGCAAAGCCGCGCCGGAGCAGTTCCTCGAAGAACTGGAAGACCCGCGCTGGGGCCTGTTCTCGCTGAACGCTTCGCGCTGGTTGCTGGCCCGCACCTGGACGGCAGACCGCAACACCCGTGGCAATCGCCAGGGTGCCGCGCAGTTGCAAAGCTGGCTGCCGCGCCTGCTGGGCGAAGAAGCCACTTCGCTGCAATTGCAGCGTTATCAGCAGCAACCGGAAGATCTGGCCGAGCAACTGCCGCGCATCGAGCGCATCCAGGTCTGGCTGCACCACGCGCGCAACGTGCTGGACATCCCGGAAATGGATCGTCTGTACGGCGAGCTGAACAAACTGGCGCAACTGGCCAACGAGCCGACCATCACTGACGAACTGCTCGATGCACGCAAGCATCAGGCGATTGCGGTGTACCAGAATCGCGCCTGGAAAATGCTGCTGCGCATGTAACACCGCCATCGCCAGCAGACTGTGATCGTTCCCACGTCGAGGCGTCGAACCGTCTGCGTGGGAATGCCTCAATGGACGCTCTGCGTCCGCTTTGGGACGCGGAGCGTCCCGGGCTGCATTCCCACGCAGAGTGTGGGAACGATCATCAAATCAGCGCAGTACCGGCAGGCTCGTCGTCGACTTGATCTCCGACAACGCCACAATCGAATTCACTTCCTGAATCCCCGGCACCAGCGACAGCTTCTCGAAGAAGAATCGCTCATACGCCTCGATATCCGCCGCGACGATCCGCAGCAGGAAATCCACCGCCCCCATCAGCACATAACACTCCAGCACTTCGGGAAAGCCGCGAATCGCCTCGGTGAATTCAGTGAAGTTCGAACGGCCGTGGGCGTTGAGTTTGATCTCGGCGAAGATCTGCGTGTTCAGGCCGATTTTCTTGCGATCGAGCAAGGTCACCTGACCACGAATGATCCCCTCCTCCTTCATTCGCTGAATTCGCCGCCAGCAGGGCGACTGCGACAGGCCGACCTGTTCGGCAATCTGTGCGCTGGACAGGGAAGCGTCCTCTTGCAGCAACGCGAGAATGCGTCGGTCGTAACCGTCCAGCTCACTGTGCATAAATAATCCTCGGAATCAGCCAATAGCGAATTGATCCAGCCGATCAATTGCAGAATCGGCTCATCTTAGATAAGAAATGCCCGGCATCGAATGTAAAAATTTCTCCACTGATTCCGGAGACCTGCCATGCCACACCTCGAAGCCGTCAACACCCCCGCGCCCCGTGCCGATGTGTGGAACGCCAGCAACCCTCATTGCCTTGCGCAGTACCGGATCCTGGCCGAGGCCGAGCCGGATGTGCTGGTGCGCGTGCTGAACCTGTTCGCCTTGCAGTTCCTCACCCCGGAACAGGTCAATGTCCAGCGAATGGACGATTTGCTATCGATCGACATCGTCATGGGTGGCCTGAGCTGGCACCGCGCCCAGGTGATCGCGGAAAAACTTCGTAACCTGATCAGCGTCTGCTCGGTAAACCTGCAAAACCCCGACGCGGCGTGGGATGCGCCGGCGCAGGCGACCGGCTGACAAGAGCCGAAACGTCTTCGTCGGGTAGTGGCCCAACGGTCGGCGGGGCCACGACTATCCTTTGCGCACTGTCGTTCAAAAGGAGTCCGCATGCCCGTTCAACTTGCCACTCAGGACCGCTGGCTGGATCTCAATGAGGTACTGCGTGAACTGGTCGCCCAGGGTTTCATCTGCCAGGACTCGGCCGAGCAGGCGCTGAATGCCCGGCGCCGGCATGCCGCCCACGGCCAGAAGCACCCGCTGGAATTCATCGCCAGCCAGCAACTGGACGACCTCAGCCGTCCGGGCAAACACCTCGACCTGGAAAGCCTGACCCTGTGGCTGGCGCAGCAGGCCGGCCAGCCATATCTGCGGATCGATCCACTGAAGATCAACGTCGCCGCCATCACACCGCTGATGTCCTATGCGTTTGCCCAGCGCCACAAGATCCTCGCGGTGTCGGTCGACCGCGACGCGGTCACTGTGGCCAGCGCCCAGCCCTACGTCAGCGGCTGGGAGGCGGATCTGACTCACGTCCTGAAACTGCCGATCAAACGGGTGGTGGCCAACCCCGCCGACATTCAGCGTTTCAGCGTCGAGTTCTTTCGTCTCGCCAAATCGGTCAGCGGTGCCAGCAGTGCCGATGCGCACGGCGGCAATCTCGGCAACTTCGAGCAACTGCTCAATCTCGGTGCCAGCGATCAGGAACCGGATGCCAACGACGCCCACATCGTCAACATCGTCGACTGGCTGTTCCAGTACGCCTTCCAGCAGCGGGCCAGCGATATCCACATCGAGCCCCGGCGCGAGCAAGGCACGGTGCGCTTTCGCATCGACGGCGTGCTGCACAACGTCTATCAATTTCCGCCGCAGGTGACGATGGCCATCGTCAGCCGCCTGAAAAGCCTCGGCCGGATGAACGTTGCCGAGAAGCGCAAACCCCAGGACGGCCGGGTCAAGACCAAGACCCCGGACGGCGGCGAAGTCGAGCTGCGGCTGTCGACCCTGCCCACCGCGTTCGGCGAAAAAATGGTGATGCGGATCTTCGACCCGGAGGTGCTGCTCAAGGATTTCGACCAGCTCGGGTTTTCCGCCGACGACCTGCGGCGCTGGCAGGACATGACCCGCCAGCCCAACGGCATCATTCTGGTCACGGGCCCGACCGGTTCGGGCAAGACCACCACGCTCTACACCACACTGAAAAAACTGGCGACCCCGGAGGTCAACCTCTGCACCATCGAGGATCCGATCGAGATGGTCGAGCCGGCGTTCAACCAGATGCAGGTCCAGCACAACATCGACCTGACCTTCGCCGCCGGCGTGCGCGCGCTGATGCGGCAGGATCCGGACATCATCATGATCGGCGAGATCCGTGACCTAGAGACCGCCGAAATGGCAATCCAGGCGGCATTGACCGGGCACCTGGTGCTCTCGACCCTGCACACCAACGATGCGCCGAGCGCCATCAGCCGCCTGCTGGAACTCGGCGTGCCGCATTACCTGATCAAGGCCACCGTGCTCGGGGTGATGGCGCAGCGACTGGTACGAACCCTGTGCCCGCACTGCAAGGCGCCGCTGACTCTGGACGAAGAAGACTGGCAAACCCTGACCCGGCCGTGGCAGGCGCCGCTGCCGGGCAATGCGCAACGGGCCATCGGTTGCCTGGAATGCCGCGACACCGGTTATCACGGTCGTGCCGGGGTCTACGAAATCATGCAACTGAGCGACAGCCTCAAGGCCTTGATCAGCACCGACACCGATCTCACCGCGATCCGCCGGCAGGCGTTCAAGGAAGGCATGCGCAGCCTGCGATTGTCCGGCGCACAGAAAGTCGCGGCAGGGCTGACAACCCTTGAGGAAGTGTTGCGGGTGACACCCCAGAGCGAGCAGAAATAGCCGCTCACGGAACCGGATCGGGGAAACGGCGATCCAACCGGTTATTCAACACCAGTGGAGTCACCCAACATGCATCTCAAACTTGCTGTCGCCACCCTTGCCCTGCTGTCTCTGCCTGTTGGTTCGGCAATGGCCGACAGCTTTTGGCGTAACGTCATTTCGTCCGGTGCCACCACCGGCTCGACCTACCTGACCTTCAAGGATCACAAACTGATCGTTGCCGCCCAGGACGATGCCGGCAGCTTCGTCGCCAGTGACGGCGGTATCCGTGGCCCGTACCTGGAAGCGGCGATGCAGAAAGTCCGCGCCGACAATCCGGGCCTGCAGGCAACGGACATGGAACTGGCGAACGCGATTCTGGCGAAGAACGCCGTGGCGTCGGAATAACTTTCCGGACAGACAAAAATGCCGCTCACACGAGCGGCATTTTTGTGCCCGCAGTTTCCGGTTCGCCCTGACCCGCTCCCACGGTCGAGGCATACGCGAAAGATCAGCGGTAATCGTCCACCGGCACGCAGGCGCAGAACAGGTTGCGGTCGCCGTAGACGTTATCGACCCGGTTCACCGCCGGCCAATACTTGTGCGCCTTGGTGTGAGCATCCGGCGTGATGCCCTGCTCGATGCTGTAAGGCCGATCCCACACGCCGGTGATATCGGCCAAGGTGTGTGGCGCCCGCTTGAGCGGGTTGTCTTCGGCCGGCCAGTTGCCGTTCTGCACCTCGGTGATTTCTGCGCGGATGCTCAGCATGGCGCCGATGAAGCGATCCAGTTCGGCCTTGGACTCACTTTCGGTCGGCTCGACCATCAGGGTGCCCGGCACCGGGAACGACATGGTCGGCGCGTGGAAGCCGTAATCCATCAGGCGTTTGGCGACGTCTTCCTCGCTGATGCCGGTGGCGGCCTTGAGCGGCCGCAGATCCAGAATGCATTCGTGGGCGACCCGCTCGTTGCGCCCGGTGTACAGAACGGGGAAAGCGCCGGACAGGTGCTGCGCCAGGTAATTCGCCGCAAGGATCGCCACTTCGCTGGCGTCCGCCAGTTGCGGCCCCATCATCGCGATGTACATCCAGCTGATCGGCAGAATGCTCGCACTGCCCCACGGGGCAGCGCTGACCGCTCCGTTCTGCGGTTGCGGCCCGTCGATCGGGATCACCGGATGGTTGGCAACGAATGGCGCCAGATGCGCACGCACGCCAATCGGCCCCATGCCCGGCCCGCCTCCGCCGTGGGGAATGCAGAAAGTCTTGTGCAGGTTCATGTGTGATACGTCGGCGCCTATGTCCGCCGGCCGCGCCAGCCCGACCTGGGCATTGAGGTTGGCGCCGTCCATGTACACCTGGCCGCCGTGCTTGTGGATAACTTCGCAGATTTCGCTGATGCCTTCCTCGTACACGCCGTGGGTCGACGGGTAGGTCGCCATCAGGCACGACAGCCTGGCGCCAGCCTCGGACGCCTTGGCTTTCAAATCTTCCAGATCAACGTTGCCGGCCTCGTCGCACTCGACAATCACCACGTGCATCCCGGCCATCTGCGCCGAGGCCGGGTTGGTGCCGTGGGCCGAGGAAGGAATCAGACAAATATCCCGCCCGCCCTGCTGGCGGCTCTCATGGTATTTGCGGATCGCCAGCAGCCCGGCGTACTCGCCCTGGGCACCGGAGTTGGGCTGCATGCAGATCGCATCGAACCCGGTGATCGCGCACAGCCAGCGCTCCAGCTCCTCGATCATCAGCGTGTAACCGACAGCCTGCTCCCGGGGAACGAACGGGTGCAGGTTGGCGAACTGCGGCCAGGTGATCGGGATCATCTCGCTGGTGGCGTTGAGTTTCATGGTGCAGGAGCCCAGCGGGATCATCGACTGGTTGAGCGCCAGATCCTTGTTCTCCAGCTGCTTGAGGTAGCGCAGCATCTCGGTTTCGCTGTGGTGGGCGTTGAACACCGGGTGACGCAGGTACGGCGTGCTGCGTTGCAGTGTGTCGGGAATGCCGGAGGTCAGCGTTTCGCCGTCGAGATCATCGACACTCAACCCGTGATCGGCGCCCAGCAGCACATCGAACAGCCTGGCCACGGTGGTTTCATCACAGGCCTCGTCGAGGCTCAGCCCCAGTTGGCCACGACCAAGGATGCGCAGGTTGATCTGCGCGGACCGGGCACTTTCAATGATCGCGGTTTGCGCCCCGCCGACGTCCAGCGTGAGGGTGTCGAAGAAGTGTTCGTTGAGGCGCTTGATGCCATGGCGTTCAAGCCCGGCGGCGAGAATGCAGGTCAGCCGATGCACGCGCTGAGCGATTCGTTTAAGTCCTTCCGGGCCGTGATAGACCGCATAGAAACTGGCGATGTTGGCCAGCAACACCTGGGCGGTGCAAATGTTCGAATTGGCTTTCTCCCGGCGAATGTGCTGCTCGCGGGTTTGCAGGGCCATGCGCAGCGCGACGTTGCCACGGGCATCTTTCGACACGCCGATGATCCGCCCGGGAATTGCCCGTTTGTATTCCTCGCGACTGGCGAAAAACGCCGCGTGCGGGCCTCCATAACCCATTGGTACACCGAAGCGCTGGGATGAGCCGAACACCACGTCCGCACCCAGTTCGCCCGGCGGGGTCAGCAGCAACAGGCTGAGCAGATCCGCCGCCACGCAGGCCAGCGCCTGCTGCGCGTGCAGGTGGTCGATCAGCGGCCGCAGGTCGCGAACTTCGCCGTGGGTGTCGGGGTATTGCAGCAGCGCGCCGAACACCTGGTGCTGCTTCAAGTTATCCACAGTGTCGACGATCAGCTCGAAACCGAAGCCTTCGGCGCGGGTCTGCACCACGGAAATGGTCTGGGGATGACAGTTTTCGTCGACGAAGAACAGATTGCTTTTTGACTTCGCCACCCGCTTGGCCAGAGCCATGGCTTCCGCGGCGGCAGTGGCTTCATCGAGCAGGGAGGCGTTGGCCAGTTCAAGGCCGGTGAGGTCGATGGTCAGTTGCTGAAAGTTGAGCAACGCTTCGAGCCTGCCCTGGGCGATTTCCGGTTGGTAAGGCGTGTAGGCGGTGTACCAGCCGGGATTTTCCAGCACGTTACGCAGGATGACGGTCGGCGTCAGGGTGCCGTGGTAGCCCATGCCGATCAGGCTGGTCCAGACCTGATTCTGTTCGGCATAACCGCGCAGCTTGGCCAGCGCCGCCTGTTCGTCCAGCGCCGGCGGCAGGTCCAGCTCGCGGTTGAGGCGAATGCCCGGCGGCACGGTCTGTTCGATCAGTTCGACCCGGCTGCCGAGGCCGAGGCTGTCGAGCATCGCCTGCTGCTCGGCGGCATCCGGGCCGAGGTGGCGGCGCAGGAAGGCATGGGGATCGCGTAACTGGCTCAGGGATGGCAACTGGGACATGACGGGCTCTCTCTTGGCTGGCGGCTCAGCGTCAATGCAACACGGTCAAACCAGCATAGCAGCCACCCCGACCGCAAAAGTCCCGGGCAGAAAAAAGCCCCGACGGGTCGGGGCCTTGGGATCTGGCCTGCAGCTTATTCGCCGATGGCGGCCTTGTAGGCGGCAGCGTCGAGCAGTTTGTCCAGCTCGGACTTGTCGCTTGGCTTGAGCTTGAAGATCCACGCGGCGTACGGATCGTTGTTCAGCTCTTCCGGCGAACCGGCCAGGTCTTCGTTGACGGCAATCACTTCGCCACCAACCGGGGAATAGATGTCGGAAGCAGCCTTGACCGATTCGACAACGCCGGCGGCATCACCGGCGGCGAACACCTTGCCCACTTCTGCCAGCTCGACAAACACCACATCACCCAACGCTTCCTGGGCGTGATCGCTGATGCCCACGGTGACAGTGCCGTCGGCTTCCAGGCGCGCCCATTCATGACTTTCGGCAAAACGCAGTTCAGCTGGGATGTTGCTCATGCTCGGTGTCCTCAAGAAATTGTCAGCGGTCGTGCCCGCCGGAAAAGGTTTAGATCAAGGTTTTGCCGTGACGGACAAAGGTCGGTTTGACCACTCGTACCGGATACCACTTGCCACGGATTTCCACTTCGGCGCGGTCGGCAGTCGCCATCGGTACACGCGCCAGGGCAATCGACTTGCTAAGCGTAGGAGAGAAACTACCACTGGTGATCTCTCCTTCGCCAACATCTGCGATACGAACCACCTGATGCGCACGCAAAACCCCGCGTTCCTCAAGCACCAGGCCGACCAGTTTGTGCTGCACGCCGGCGGTTTTTTCCGCTTCCAGCGCATCACGTCCGATGAATCGGCGCGTGGCCGGTTCCCAGGCGATGCTCCAGGCCATGTTCGAGGCCAGTGGCGAAACGTCCTGATGGATGTCCTGACCGTAGAGGTTCATCCCCGCTTCCACCCGCAAGGTGTCGCGAGCGCCGAGGCCAATGGGAGAAATGCCGGCGCCCACCAGATCGTTGAAAAATCCCGGAGCCTGATCGGCCGGCAGGGCGATTTCCAGACCGTCCTCACCGGTATAGCCGGTGCGCGCAATGAACCAGTCGCCGTCGACGTGGCCTTCAAAAGGCTTGAGCATCTGGATCAGATTGGCGCGGGACTGGGTCACCAGTTCGGCAATCTTGTGCCGGGCATGGGGGCCTTGAATGGCGAGCATCGCCAGCTCGGAGCGTTCGTGCATTTGCACATCGAAGCTGCCCAACTGTGCCTGCATCCAGGCCAGATCCTGATCGCGGGTGGAGGCGTTGACCACCAGACGATAACCGTCCTCGAGACGGTAGACGATCATGTCGTCGACGATACCGCCGCGCTCGTTGAGCATGGTGCTGTACAACGCACGGCCGGGGCTGTGCAGACGTTCGACGTCGTTGGCCAGCAAATGCTGGAGCCAGACCTTGGCCTGGGGGCCGGTGACATCGATCACGGTCATGTGGGAAACATCGAACACCCCGCAATCGCGACGCACTTCGTGATGCTCCTCGACCTGCGAGCCGTAATGCAGGGGCATGTCCCAACCGCCAAAATCGACCATCTTCGCGCCAAGGGCGAGATGCAGGTCATACAGAGGCGTACGCTGTCCCATGGGTTTCTCCTTCCGGGCGTGGCGAAGGTGCGGAACGCTGCTGCACGGATCGGAAAACCCCGTAAAAAAGGGCTTTCAGCCGATTTCAGCGACAGGGTCTGTCAGACGGACCGCACCGAATGCCGCGCATTGTAGCCGCATGATTCAGGACTCACTACTAAGTGTTTCGATGTGCCGAGCGGCGAATAAGTCCGACAACCGGCAACAGACCGACCAGCACCAGGGTCAATGCCGGCAGCGACGCCCTCGCCCATTCGCCTTCGCTGGTCATTTCGAAGATCCGCACCGCCAGCGTGTCCCAGCCAAACGGGCGCATCAGCAGGGTCGCGGGCATTTCCTTGAGCACATCGACGAACACCAGCAAGGCGGCGCTGAGCGTGCCGGGCAGCAACAGCGGCAGATACACTTTGAAAAACAGTCGCGGCCCACTGACACCCAGGCTGCGTGCCGCTTCAGGCAAAGAAGGCCGTATACGCGCCAGACTGCTTTCCAGCGGCCCATAGGCCACCGCCACGAACCGCACCAGATACGCCAGCAGCAACGCCGCCAGACTGCCCAGCAGCAACGGTTTGCCCGCACCGCCAAGCCAGCCGGACAGTGGAATCACCAACTCCCGATCCAGATAACTGAACGCAAGCATGACCGACACCGCCAGCACCGAGCCCGGCAAGGCATAACCGAGATTGGCCAGACCGACCGCGGAGTTGATCGTCCGGGTCGGCGCCAGACGCCGGGCGAACGCCAGCAACATCGCCACGCCGACCGTGATCAGCGCCGCCATGCCGCCCAGATATAACGTGTGGAGAATCAGCCCGGCGTAGCGCTCATCCAGATCGAATCGCCCGCGCTGCCAGAACCACACCACCAGTTGCAGCACCGGAATGACAAACGCACAGGCGAACACCAGACCGCACCAGCCGCTCGCCGCCCAGGCCTTTGGCCCGCGCAAGTGATACAGCGCCTTGACCCGTGGTCGCTCGTTGCTTGCCCGATTGGCGCCGCGTGCGCGACGTTCGCCGTACAGCACCAGCATCACCACCAGCAACAACAGGCTGGCCAGTTGCGCGGCGCTTGGCAGGCTGAAGAAGCCGTACCAGGTCTTGTAGATCGCGGTGGTGAAGGTGTCGAAGTTGAACACCGAGACCGCCCCGAAATCCGCCAGGGTTTCCATCAACGCCAGCGCCACACCGGCACCGATGGCCGGCCGCGCCATCGGCAACGCCACGCGCCAGAACGCCTGCCACGGCGACTGGCCGAGCACTCGCGCGGCTTCCATCAAGCCCTTGCCCTGCGCCAGGAACGCGGTGCGCGCCAGCAGGTAAACGTAGGGATAAAACACCAGCACCAACACCAGAATCACGCCACCGGTGGAGCGCACTCGCGGCAGGCGCAGGCCGCTGCCGAACCATTCGCGCAGCAGGGTCTGCACGGGACCTGCGAAGTCCAGCAGGCCGACGAAGACGAACGCCAGCACGTAGGCCGGGATGGCGAACGGCAGCATCAGCGCCCAGTCGAGCCAGCGTCGTCCGGGGAATTCGCAGAGGCTGGTGAGCCAGGCAAGGCTCACGCCGATCAGCGTCACACCGACACCGACGCCGAAGACCAGCGTCAGCGTATTGCCCAGCAGGCGCGGCATCTGGGTTTCCCACAGGTGCGACCAGATCTGCTGGTCGATGGTTTGCCATGAGAGCAGGAGCACGCTGAGAGGGAGCAACACCAACGCGGCGATGGCGAAGACGATGGGGTACCAGCGGCGTTGGGCGGGGTGGGCCAATGAAACAGTCTCGTTCAAATGTGTGTGCCCACGCTTTGCGTGGGCACACATCCTGTGACGCTCCGCATCACGCTATCGTTGATGCGACGCAGAGCGTCGGGGCCTGCATTCCCACGCAGTCGGTTCGACGTGGGAATGATCAAAAAAAGTGAAAACTCAGTTCCAACCCGCCCGATCCATCATCCGGATCGCTTCAGCCTGACGCTTGCCCGCCACTTCAACCGGCAGCGTATCAGCCACGAACTCCCCCCAAGCCGCCACTTCGTCCGAAGGTTTCACCGCCGGATTCGCCGGAAACTCCTGGTTCACATCGGCAAAGATCTTCTGCGCTTCAGGCGTGGTCATCCACTCGACCAGCGCCTTGGCCGCTTCCGGGTGTGGTGCGTGTCTGGTCAGGCCGATACCCGACAGATTGACGTGTACACCGCGATCCGCCTGGTTTGGCCAGAACAGTTTCACCGGCAGTTCCGGCTTCTGCTTGTGCAGGCGCCCGTAATAGTAGGTGTTGACGATGCCGACGTCGCACTGGCCGGCGTTGATCGCCTCCAGCACCGCGACGTCGTCGGAGAACACGTCGGTGGACAGGTTGTTGACCCAGCCCTTGAGGATCTTCTCGGTCTTCTCGGCGCCGTGCACTTCGATCATGGTGGCGGTCAGCGACTGGTTGTAGACCTTCTTCGCCGTGCGCAGGCACAGGCGGCCTTCCCAGTTCTTGTCGGCCAATGCTTCGTAAGTGGTCAGTTCACCCGGTTTCACCCGTTCGGTGGAATAGGCGATGGTCCGGGCGCGCAGGCTCAGGCCGGTCCAGGCGTGGCTGGACGAGCGGTATTGCAGGGGAATGTTGGCGTCGATGGTTTTCGAGGTGAAGGGCTGGAGAATGCCCATCTGCTCGGCCTGCCAGAGGTTGCCGGCATCGACGGTCAGCAGCAGGTCGGCGGTGGCGTTCTCGCCTTCGGCCTTGATCCGCTGCATGAGCGGCGCTTCCTTGTCGGTAATGAACTTGATCTTCACCCCGGTCTTGGCGGTGTAGGCATCGAACACCGGTTTGATCAGTTCATCGATACGCGAGGAGTAGACCACCACCTCGTCGGCGGCCTGGGCGGCAGTGCTGCCGATCAGGGTCAGGGCCAGTGCGGTCAGAACACGCTTGGATGCCAACATGGGAGCGGTCTCTCGGTCGGGAAAAGTGGCCCAAATGATAAGGACTCACATTTGCGAGCTCAATCGAACACTTTCCCAAGGAGTTACCAGATGTTGCACAGCCCGAAACTTCCGGCGCCGTCAGCCTCAATAGAGCACTAAGGTTTAGCCAGGACTGGAAGGTCCCCAGTCAGCCCCAATGCTTCACGCACAAACAGCGCCTTGGCCTCTGGCATCTGCTCGACGATTTTCAGGCCGGTGTTGCGCAACCAGCGCAATGGCAATGGATCGGCCTGGAACAACCGCTCGAACCCCTCCATCGCCGCCATCAGTGCCAGGTTGTGCGGCATGCGCCGGCGCTCGTAGCGGCTCAGGACTTTCACGTCCGCCAGGCGTTCGCCGCGTTCGTGCGCTTGCAGCAGCACTTCAGCCAGCACGGCGGCATCGAGGAAGCCGAGGTTCACGCCCTGCCCCGCCAACGGGTGAATGGTGTGCGCCGCATCGCCGATCAGCGCCAGGCCTTCGGCCACGTAACGTTTGGCGTGGCGTTGACGCAGCGGCACGCACAGGCGCGGGTCGGCGCTGATGACTTCGCCAAGGCAGCCTTCGAACGCTCGCTCCAGCTCACGGCAGAAATCCGCTTCATCCAGCGCCATCAATCGCTCGGCCTCGCTCGGCGTGGTCGACCAGACGATCGAGCACCAGTCCTGCTGACCGTTACGCTCAAGCGGCAGAAACGCCAGCGGCCCGTGATCGGTGAAACGCTGCCACGCGGTCATCCGGTGCGGTTTGCTGCTGCGCACGCTGGTGACGATGGCGTGATGCAGGTAATCCCACTCACGGGTGGCGACGCCGGTCAGACGGCGCACGGCGGAATTGGCCCCGTCCGCCGCAATCACCAGCGGTGCGCGCAAAGTGCGGCCGTCGGCCAGGGTCAGCAGCCAGTCGTCACCGGAGCGGCGCATCTGCTCCAGCCGCGCGTTGGCCAGCAGGCCCATGTCGCAATCGTGCAGACGGTCGAGCAAGGCATCCTGGACCACGCGGTTTTCGACGATATGCCCGAGCACATCGGCGTGTACGCTGCTGGCCGAGAAGTGAATCTGGCCGGTGCCGCTGCCGTCCCAGACGTGCATGTCGGTGTAAGGGCTGCTGCGTCGGTTGACGATGCCGTCCCACACGCCGAGGCGATCGAGGATGCGCTGGCTGGCCGCCGACAGTGCGCTCACCCGTGGCTCGAACGGCGCGTCGCCATTGAAGGGTTTGACGCTCAACGGGCTGCCGTCGAGCAACAGCACTTCCAGTCCGCTGCCCTGCAACGCCAGCGCCAGGGCACTGCCGACCATTCCGGCTCCGACAATCAGCACATCCGCGCGCATTTCCATGCTTTAAGCCTGTCTCGCTGGCGGCTTGAGCCGCACGTAAAGGGTTTTACCGACCCGCGCCACCAGGTTGCCGGCGCCGTCATGAATATCGACCTGCAACTGCGGCAGGTACTTTTCGCCACTGGCGGTCTGCCGACGGATCTCGTCGAGCAACGTGTCGTCGATGTGGAACCGGGCGAACACCGGGCCTTTGCCTGGCGCTATGAAATCAATGTCAGCGGCCTTGTCCCAGACGATGTACCGCGAGCCGAGGTTTTCCATGAGCATCAACATGAAGAACGGATCGACCATCGAATACAGACTGCCGCCGAACTGGGTGCCGACATAATTGCGGTTGTACCAGCCCAGGCCCATCGAGACCTGAATGTCCCGAAAGTCATCGCTGATGTGCTTCACCCGGACACCCGCGCCGAAGTATGGCGGGTAGAACGTCATGATCCAGCGCATCAGCCGCGCCTTGCCAAATAGTTTGATCAGCCACTCACGCATCCGGCCGCGTCCCCAGCCCCATGGCCTGACGGGCGAACCAGCGTTTGGCCGGCGGCAGCAGATCGAGGCCGAGCAGGCCGATGTTGCGTCCCAGTGATACCAGCGGCTGGGTACTGCCGAACAGCCGCGTGACCTGATCGGAGAAGCCGACGGTGAGGTCCTGATCGAGACGCTGACGCTCGCGATAAGCCTGCAACGTGGCGAAATCCCCCAGCGGTTTGTCGCTGGTCAGCAGCGCGGCGGCCAGCGCATCGGCATCGCGCAGGGACAGGTTGAAACCCTGCCCGGCAATCGGGTGCAGACTGTGGGCGGCGTTGCCGAGAACGGCCAGATGCGAACGCACCTGCTCTTCGGCTTCCACCAGCGCCAGGGGGTACAGATGCCGTGCGCCGACCTGTTTCAGGGTGCCGAGGCGATAACCGAACACGCCTTGCAGTTCGCTGAGGAAATCCCGCTCGCTCAGGTCCGCCAGACGTTGCGCGTCCATGCCCAGACGGGTCCAGACCAGCGCGCAACGGTTTTCCGGCAGCGGCAGCAGCGCCATCGGGCCTTCGTCGGTGAAGCGTTCGAACGCCATGCCGTTGTGGGCTTCGCTCGGGGTGATGTTGGCGATCAGTGCGCTCTGGTTATAGGGGCGCTTGCGTACGTTGATGCCCAGTTGCTCACGCAGACCGGAACGGCCGCCATCGGCGAGCACCGCCAGATCGCACTCGACCGTGGTCTCATCGTTGAGGGTCAGGCGATAGCCGTCCGGCAACGGTTCCATGCGGGAGACTTCTGCCGGGCAGCGCCAGCTGATCACGTCTTTGTCGAGGTGCTGCCACAGGCACTGACCGAGCCAGGCGTTTTCCACTACATAACCAAGTGCCGGAACGCCCTCTTCCATCGCCGACAGGCGAGCGGTGGAAAAGCGCCCACGGTCGGACACGTGAATCTGTTTGATCGGCTCGGCGCGGCGGGAGATTTCCTGCCACACGCCCAGCCGCTGATAAATCTGTCGCGAGCCGAAGGACAGCGCCGAGGAACGCGCGTCGTAGCTTGGCTGCCAGGTGTTCCCGGGGGCGAACGGTTCGATCAGCACGATCTTCCAGCCACGGGCCTTGGCCCCGGCCTGCAAGGCCAACGCCAGACTGGCGCCGACCAGACCGCCACCGATGATTGCCAGATTGACCCGACTCATGCCGCGCAGGTCCGTGCTTGCGCCATCAGGGCTTCGATCTCGGCGACGGTTTTCGGCACGCCGCCGGTCAGGATTTCACAACCGCTCTTGGTCACTACCACGTCATCCTCGATGCGCACGCCAATGCCGCGCCATTTTTTCGCTACGTTCTGATTGTCCGGGGCGATGTAGATGCCCGGCTCCACGGTCAGCGCCATGCCGACTTCCAGCACCCGCCATTCGCCGCCGACCTTGTACTCGCCGACGTCATGCACATCCATCCCGAGCCAGTGGCCGGCGCGGTGCATGTAAAACGCCTTGTAGGCCTCGGAGGCGATCAATTCGTCGACTTGGCCCTGCAACAGCCCCAGCTTCACCAGCCCGGCGGTAATGACCCGGACCGTGGCCTCGTGCGCCTGGTTCCAGTGTTTGTTCGGAGCGATTTCAGCGAACGCTGCTTCCTGCGAGGCCAATACCAATTCGTAGATCGCTTTCTGCTCGGCGGAAAACTTGCCGTTGACCGGCCAGGTGCGGGTGATGTCGCTGGCGTAGCAGTCGATTTCGCAGCCAGCGTCGATCAGTACCAGATCGCCGTCCTTGAGCAACGCGTCATTCTGCTGGTAATGCAGGATGCAGCTGTTGCGCCCGGCAGCGACGATCGAACCGTAGGCCGGCATTTTCGCCCCGCCCTTGCGGAACTCGTAATCGAGCTCGGCTTCGAGGCTGTACTCGTACAGGCCGGCACGGCTGGCCTGCATTGCCCGGATGTGGGCCTGGGCGGAAATCCGCGCCGCTTCGCGCATCACCTTCACTTCTGCCGCCGATTTATACAGACGCATGTCGTGCAGCAGGTGATCCAGGGCAACGAATTCGTTCGGCGGCTGGGCGCCGAGATGCGCCTTGGAACGGATCACGTTGATCCAGTCCATCAGGTGGCGGTCGAACTCCGGGTTGCTGCCCATGGCCGAATACACCCGGTCGCGGCCTTCAATCAGGCCCGGCAGGATGTCGTCGATGTCGGTGATGGGGAAAGCGTCGTCGGCGCCAAAATCGCGAATCGCGCCTTCCTGGCCGGCGCGCAGACCGTCCCAGAGTTCGCGTTCGGCATTGCGTTCACGGCAAAACAGCACGTACTCGCCGTGTTCGCGACCGGGCATCAGGACGATGACCGCCTGTGGCTCGGGGAAACCGCTGAGGTACTGGAAGTCGCTGTCCTGGCGATAGACATGCTCGACGTCGCGGTTGCGGATGGCGACCGCGGCGGCAGGCAGGATCGCGATGCTGTTGGGTTCCATCTGCGCCATCAGCGCCTTGCGGCGCCGGGCGTATTCCGCTTTCGGGATATGGATCATGGGCAGATGGCTTTCCCTGGCACGCGATCAGTGCAGCGACGGCTTGGCCGCTGGCGGCACGTCGGCCTTTTTGGTTTCGGAGAACAGCAGCAGCGGCGCTACACGCAGGTACTCCATGACTTCCATATAGTCGCTTTCGCCGTCTTCGGACTCTTCCAGTGCGTCTTGCACCTGGGAGATTGCTGCAAGATCCTGCAACACTTCGGTGGCTTCGGTGCTCAGCATGCTGCTGTCGCGGCAGTTCAGGCCGAAACCGGTGAGGAAGCCCTGGCACCATTCGCCCAGCGCGGCGGCGCGCTCGGTCAGCGGAGCGTCATCGTTCGGCAGCAGCAGAACCACGGTGATATCGTCGCCGGTGAGTTCGCTCTTGACCATCTCCTGCAGACCGATCAGCGCGTTGCGGACGTTGTCCTGCGGCTCGCTTTCGAGCAGCTCGGCAGCATCGATCAGCCATTCTTCGGCATTGAAGCCGGCGCCGGCGCAACTGCGACCCAGCAACAGGCCGTGCAGTTCGGCAGGCGAAACGGAGTGACCGCTGGAATTGAGCAGGGTGGCAAAGCCTTGGTACGGGGAATTCTGAATGGGCATGGGCAGCTAGGCGCCAGACGGCGCTATGTCTAGAATGAAGGCCTTGTATCCTACATCGACAGACTCGCCAAGACCATTAAAGGCTGTCCGCCAGCCAAACCCATCAGACCGAATCAGTGGACACAATGGAAGACACCGACCTGCAAGCGCTGATGGCCAGACTCGAACTGCTGATTACCCGAGTCGAGCAACTAAAAAGTCAAAATGCACTCTTACTTGCTCAGGAAAAGACCTGGCGCGAGGAACGCGCGCACCTCATTGAAAAAAACGAAATCGCCCGGCGTAAGGTCGAATCGATGATTTCGCGCCTCAAGGCCCTGGAGCAAGACTCATGAGTTCAAGCAATAGCGTTACCGTGCAGATCCTCGACAAAGAGTATTCGATCATCTGTCCCCAGGAAGAGCGCAGCAATCTGATCAGCGCCGCCCGCTATCTGGACGGCAAGATGCGCGAGATCCGCAGCAGCGGCAAAGTCATCGGCGCCGACCGCATCGCCGTGATGGCCGCGCTGAACATCACCCACGATCTCTTGCACAAAGAAGAGCGTCCGGACATCCAGGCCAGCGGTTCGACCCGTGAACAGGTGCGTGACTTGCTCGATCGTGTCGATCTGGTGCTGGCCGACGATCCGGACATCAGCAAGGGCTGATTCGCCAGGCCGCTTGAGTTATACTCGCCGCACTCCCTGGGGTGCTTGCCAGTTGACGATGTCCCTGAGCCGATTTGCACTACCCTGGGGGTTGCACGTTGGGCTGGTGTGCATGTCCGCCAGACGGAAAGCCTTAAAGCCTACTGCATCCTCCACCTTGAACTCTCGGGTTCAAGGGCTAAGTCGACAGCGGCTCATCCGGGGAGCCTGATTCGAATCCGATGCCGGTGCATGCCGGCATCGGATTTTTTATGCGTACGTTTTCGTCCCACCCTGCCGAAGCCGAACCATGACCGAACCCGCGTTGCTGCCCCGCCCCCAACTGCGCCGCCTGCTGCGCAAGGCCCGCCGCTCTCTGACGCCGAGCCAGCAACGCCAGGCCGCCGAAGGCCTGTACAAGCAACTGGCACAAGACCCGCACTTTCGCCGGGCCAAACACATTTCCCTGTACCTGCCCACCGACGGTGAAATCGACCCGCGCCTGTTGCTGCGCGCAGCCCAGCGGCGTGGCAAGAAAACCTACCTCCCGGTGCTCAGTGCCTGGCCGAGGACCAAAATGGTCTTTCAACAGATCCGCCCAGGCGAAAAACTCAAGCCCAACCGTTTTCGCATCCTTGAGCCGCGCGCCAATCTGGCCCGTCAGCGCAAGGTCTGGGCACTGGATCTGGTGTTGTTGCCACTGGTGGGATTCGACGATGTCGGCGGGCGCCTGGGCATGGGCGGCGGATTCTACGACCGCAGCCTGGCGTATCTGGCCCGACGCCAGAACTGGCGCAAGCCTACACTGCTGGGTCTGGCCCATGAATGTCAGAAAGTCGGACGTCTCGCGCAAGCGAGCTGGGATGTACCGTTGCAGGGAACGGTGACAGACAAGGCATGGTATTTCGCGGGATAGACGCCGCGCGGATCAGCGGCGTCGAAAAGGCAGTTTCAGCGTTTGAAGGCTGTCGACTGTTGTACTTGTTGCGCCACTTCAATCGGAGCATCGGCCTTGTTGGCCCACAGACTTTGCGCATAACCGGTGGTCACGACGCCCAGACCGAACAAAATAACCAAAGTCCACAGCAAATCCGGTTTGCGTTTCATCGATTGCCCCCCTCAAGGCACATCATCACGATGACAGCAGCGGTTTCCATTCGTAGGCCGTGCAGCAGCGTCAAGCTTTAAAGGCCGGCATTTTGCGACAACGTGAACCTCTGCGCAAATGCTGACGTCAACCGACCGTCGGTTTGTCATAAAATTGCCCGACAACCTGCCCAACGACCGCTTGAGGAGCACACACCATGGCCTACTGGCTGATGAAATCCGAGCCCGACGAGCTCTCGATCAAGGGTTTGGAAAAGCTCGGTAAAGCGCGCTGGGACGGGGTTCGCAACTATCAGGCACGCAATTTCCTGCGGGCCATGGCAGTAGGGGACGAATTCTTTTTCTACCACTCCAGCTGCCCGGAGCCGGGAATTGCCGGGATCGGCAAAATCATTCAGGCCGCGTACCCGGATCCCACCGCAATGGATCCGCAAAGCCATTATTTCGACCCGAAAGCCACGCCAGAGAAAAACGCCTGGAGCGCGATTGACGTCGCCCATGTGGAGACGTTCAGCCGGGTCTTGAAGCTGGATTATCTGAAACAGCAGACCGCACTGGCCGAAATGCCGCTGGTACAAAAGGGCTCGCGACTGTCGGTGATGCCAGTGACGGCCGAGCAGTGGGCGGCAGTACTCGGTTTGCGCTGAGAGACCTCGGCCCTTGCGGCTGACATGACTCAGCACTGCTGCTTCGCCGACATTTGACCGACATCAAGCGATGCCATCGCTTAACCCGTCAGACTGAACGCCCAAGACGCAGGATGCCCTCATGTCAACGCATCGACGCTCCTCTCTGATATACGCCGGCGCCCTCATTCTGTTGTTGATGGCGGCCGGAGGCTTCGGCTACTGGAAGTCCATGAGCAACCGCCTTCCCGAGGGGCTCCACAGCGCAAACGGGCGACTTGAGGCAACGCAAGTGCAGATCGCCAGCAAGACCCCGGGACGTCTCGCCGAGGTCTTGGTCGACGAAGGCGACAAGGTCAGCAAAGGGCAACTGCTTGCGCGAATGGACACCCGAACCCTCGAGGCCCAGCGTAATCAGGCCGAAGCCGAGGTTATCCGCGCCCGCGAGAACCTCGCCGCCGCCCAGGCCAACGTGCAGTTACGCCTGAGCGAGCAACTGCTGGCCCAGCAAGAACTTGGCCGCTCGCAGTCGTTGTTCAAGCACGGTTTTGTCAGCGCGCAGGTCATCGATCAATTGCAATCAAGGATCGGCACCGCTAACGCTGCTGTGACTGCTGCCCGGGCGCAGGTCGCTGCAGTCAGCGCGGCCATCGGTGCAGCCCAGGCCCAGGTTGCGCAACTGGCCAGCGAGATCGATGACAGCCGTCTGCGCGCGCCGATCGACGGGCTGATCCAGTTGCGCATGGCCGAACCCGGCGAAGTGCTGGGTGCCGGCGGCCGAGTCCTGCTGCTGATCGATCCCGGCGACCAATACATGAATCTTTACTTGCCGGCTTCCGTCGCCGGGCGTCTGGCGGTCGGCGATGAAGCGCGGATCCTGCTCGACGCCCTGCCCGATCAGGCCTTGCCGGCGAAAGTCAGTTTCGTGGCGGCCAAATCACAATTCACACCCAAAGAGGTCGAAACCCGCGACGAGCGACAAAAACTGGTCTTTCGCGTCAAGCTGCGCCTGACCCGACCTGGCGACGTCCCCCAGGCCAAGCCCGGCATGCCCGGCGCAGGCTATGTGCGCACCGCGCCGATCGACTGGCCGGCCAATCTGCAATGAACAGCGTCGCGGTTCACGCGAACGCCATCACTCACCGCTATGGCGAGCGGCAAGCCCTGAATGGCATTGCGTTCGACCTGCCGACCGGTACCCGCTGCGGCTTGATCGGCCCTGACGGCGCAGGCAAATCCAGTCTGTTGGGGCTGATTGCGGGCGTGAAAACCCTTCAGCAAGGGCAACTGGAAGTGCTTGGCGGTCCGATCCAGGATCGCAGCCACCGCAACACGCTGTACGCGCGCATCGCTTTCATGCCGCAAGGATTGGGCGGCAACCTGTACCCGGAACTGTCGATCCGCGAGAACGTGCATTTTTTCGCCACCTTGTTCGGCCTCTCTGCAGACGAAAGCGCCCAGCGCCTGCACAACCTGTTGCTCGCGACCGATCTGCTGAGGTTCGCCGATCGACCAGCCGGCAAACTTTCCGGCGGCATGAAACAGAAACTCGGACTGTGTTGCGCACTGATCCACGAACCGGATCTGCTGATCCTCGACGAGCCGACCACCGGCGTCGATCCGCTTTCACGCCGCAAGTTCTGGGAGTTGATCGACGATGTTCGACGCCAACGACCGCAGCTGACCCTGCTGGTCGCCACGGCCTACATGGAGGAAGCAGAGCAGTTCGAGCATTGCCTGATGCTCGACGGCGGGCGGATGATCGCCACCGGTTTGAGCCGCGAACTGGCCGCTGTAACGCCCAGCGGCAAGCTGGATGACGCCTTTACTCATTTCCAGGGTGACAGCCGTCACACCACTCAACCACTGCAGATCCCGCCTCGCACCGGCAACGCCGATATTGCCATCGAAGCTCATGACCTGACGTTGCGTTTCGGCGACTTTACGGCCGTGGATCACGTCAGCTTCGCCATCGGGCGAGGCGAGATTTTCGGTTTCCTTGGCTCCAATGGCTGCGGCAAGACCACCACAATGAAAGTCCTGACCGGACTGATGCCTGCCAGCGAAGGTAGCGCAACGCTGCTGGGCAATCCGGTGGATGCGAAGGATCTGGCCACGCGCAAACGGGTCGGATTCATGTCTCAGAGCTTTTCGCTGTATGGCGAACTCAGCGTCCGGCAGAACCTTGAACTGCACGCACGCCTGTTCGACTTGCCGAAAACCGAGAGCGCCCAGCGCATCGACGCGCTGATTCAACGCTTCGATCTGCACGGTGTCGCCAATCAATCGTCCGGGGCCTTGCCGCTGGGAATACGCCAGCGCCTGTCACTGGCGGTGGCGGTCTTGCACGGCCCGGAAGTGCTGATTCTGGATGAGCCGACCTCCGGAGTTGATCCCGCGGCGCGAGACGATTTCTGGCGCCTGTTGATCGAGCTGTCCCGTGATCAAGGCGTGACCATTTTCCTCTCCACCCATTTCATGAACGAAGCTCAGCGTTGCGACCGCATTTCGCTGATGCACGCGGGCAAAGTGCTGGCCTGTGACACGCCGACGGCACTGCAACAACAGTTTGGCGGCAAGTCCCTGGAGGCAGCGTTCGTGAGCTGCCTTGAACAGGCTCAGGGCGACGCCGAAACCGCCCCGCCCCCCGAGCCGTCACCGGCCCCGAAAGCGCCGGCCGGTTCCGTCAAGGAACGGGTTTTCAGTTTCGGTCGTCTGACGGCAGTGGCTCGCCGCGAAGGCAAAGAGCTGGTCCGCGACAAAGTGCGCATGGCGTTTGCACTGCTGGGTGCGATTTTCATGATGGTGATTTTTGGCTTCGGGATTTCCCTGGATGTGGAGAACCTGGCCTTTGCCGTGTATGACCAGGATCAAACGCCACAAAGCCGCGCCTATCTGGAGGCCTTTCGCGGCTCCCGCTATTTCGCCGAACAGCCGCCCATCGAAGATCCACAGGCTCTGCACCGTCGGCTGCAACGTTCGGAAATCAAACTGGCGCTGGAGATCCCGCCCGGCTTCGGCCGCGACCTGTACGCCGGGCATCGGCCGGAGGTCGCGGCGTGGCTGGA
The DNA here is from genome assembly GCF_020544405.1 of Pseudomonas sp. IAC-BECa141. Taxonomy (NCBI): domain Bacteria; kingdom Pseudomonadati; phylum Pseudomonadota; class Gammaproteobacteria; order Pseudomonadales; family Pseudomonadaceae; genus Pseudomonas; species Pseudomonas sp. IAC-BECa141. The sequence goes on from NZ_CP065410.1 coordinate 5,927,980, forward strand.
TGGCGGCATGCCCTTTCGCGCCGAGACCAGTCGCAACTACGTCGAGGCCGTTCATCTGGTCAATCTTGAGCAACTTGCCGAACAAAGCAGCCCGGCCTTGACCCTGTCAGCCCCGGCCACGCTGCAGACCCGCTTTCGCTATAACCAGGATGTGGTCAGCGTCAATGCCATCGGTCCCGGCGTGATGGCGCTGATTCTGGCCTTCATTCCGGCGATGCTGACGGCGCTCGGCATCGTGCGCGAGAAAGAGCTGGGCTCAATCACCAACTTCTACGCCACGCCCCTGACCCGCCTCGAATTCCTCCTGGGCAAACAAATGCCTTATCTGCTGGTCAGCCTGGTCAACCTCGCCGTGCTCACGGCCATGAATCGCTGGTTGTTCGGCGTGCCCTTCAAGGGCAGCCTGCCGACCCTTGCGTTCGGCGGGCTTTTGTATGTACTGGCCACCACCAGCATGGGCCTGCTGATTTCAGCGTTCACCCGAACACAGATTGCGGCGATCCTCGGCACCATGATCATCACCAGCCTGCCGACCATTCAGTTCTCGGGTCTGATCGTGCCGCGTTCTTCGCTGGAAGGGGCCGCCGCCGTGATGGGCGTGCTGTTTCCGGCCGGTCACTTCCTCGACATCGCCGTAGGAACGTTCACCAAAGCTCTGGACCTGCGCCAGCTCTGGCCACAATGCCTGGCGCTGGGCGGCTTTTTTATCGGGTTCACCGGTTTGAGCCTGATCATGCTGAAAAAGCAGGAGGCCTGATGCACAAGCTCGCACATATCCTGCGATTGGGCCTCAAGGAGCTGACGAGCCTGCGCCATGACAGCGTACTACTGCTGTTCCTGTTCTATGCCTTCACCGTGGCCATCTATATGCCAGCCGCCGGTTCGGTGATCGGCGTGCATAACGCCAGCGTGGCGATTGTCGACGAGGATCACGGCGCCCTTTCGCGCCAATTGGCCGAGGCGCTGCAACCTCCGGAATTCCAGACGCCGGTACCGCTGCCCTACGAGCAACTGGATGAAGTCATGGATAGCGGCCGATACACATTCGTCATCAACATCCCCGCCAGTTTTCAGACAGACCTGCTCGCGGGTCGCCAGCCAGCCCTGCAGGTCAACGTCGACGCCACCGCCATGAGTCAGGCGTTCATGGGCGCCGGCTACATCAGCCGGATATTTCAACGTGAGTTATTGGCTTACTCAGGCCAGGGTGATGTGCAGACCGGGTCTGCGGTGCAACTGACGACTCGAGCCCTGTTCAATACCAATCTTGAGGGCGGTTGGTTTCTGGCCGTGATTCAGATCGTCAACAACATCACTATTCTGGCGATTGTTCTGACCGGCACCGCGCTCCTGCGCGAGCGCGAACACGGCACACTGGATCATTTGCTGGTGCTGCCGCTGACCGCACTGGAAATCATGCTGGCGAAAGTCTGGAGCAATCTGCTGGTGGTGGTGCTATGCACCTGGCTGTCCCTGGAAGTGATTGTCAAAGGTGCGTTGGGCGTACCTTTATCCGGCTCATTGAGCCTGTTCTTGCTGGTTACGGCCGTTTATCTGTTCGCCAGCACCGCGCTGGGCATATTTCTGGCAACGCTGGCGCGTTCGACACCGCAGTTCGGCCTGCTGGCCATCCCGGTGATTATCCCGATGTTGCTGTTGTCCGGCGGCAGTACACCACTGGACAGCATGCCGCAGTGGTTGCAATGGGTCATGCAAGGGTCACCGTCCACCCACTTCGTCAGCCTCGGCACCGCGATCCTGTTCCGCGACGCCGGGCTGAGCGTGGTGTGGCCTGACTTGCTGGCGCTGGTCGTCATCGGTTTGCTGTTCTTTTTCATCGCCCTGGCACGGTTTCGCAAGAGCCTGGCGTCCTGAACAACCGCGACAACGTTTACTGAATGATCAGGTTGTTGAACAACAGATCCTCGACCACCGGCTTGCCGGTCTCGTCATTCATCACTTGCTGGGTCTGCTTCAAGGCTTCCTGACGCAGTTTTTCCTTGCCTTCGATGCTGCCCATCGCTTCGGTGGTTTGCTGAGTGAACAGCGCCACCAGTTGATTGCGAATCAGCGGCTCGTTGGCCTTGACCAGTTTGGTCGCCTCTTCGCCGGTCACCCGCAGTGCCACGTCGGCCTTGTAGACCTTCAGCTTCGGCGTGCCATCCAGCCCGTAGTTGCCCACGAACGGCGGGCTCAGGGTGATGTAGTTGACCTTCGGCGCCTCGCCCTCTTTGGCTTCTTCGGCCAGCGCTGCCACAGGCAGAGACAGGGCCAGCAACAACATGATCCACGCTTTCACAATTCGCTCCTTATCCGGTTTGCGGCCTAGCATAACGACCCGCCGCGCAAGCACAAGCTTATGGCGGACTATCAGGGCCGGGCATGCTCGTTGACCCGTTGACTGCCACACCTACACTTATCGGCCATCACTCCCAAAGGAATAGCCCTGATGAAAGCCGTGCTGTGCAAAGCCTTCGGCCCTGCCGAATCGCTGGTGCTGGAAGACGTCGCCAGTCCTGTCGCCAAGAAGAACGAAATCCTGCTGGACGTGCACGCCGCCGGGGTCAACTTCCCGGACACGCTGATCATCGAGGGCAAGTACCAGTTCAAGCCGCCCTTCCCGTTCTCCCCGGGTGGGGAAGCCTCCGGCGTGGTCAGCCAAGTGGGTGAAAAGGTCAGTCACCTGAAGGTCGGCGACCGGGTCATGGCCCTGACGGGCTGGGGCAGCTTTGCCGAGCAGGTCGCAGTGCCGGGCTACAACGTGCTGCCGATCCCGCCGTCGATGGATTTCAACACTGCCGCCGCGTTCAGCATGACCTACGGCACGTCGATGCACGCCCTCAAACAGCGCGGCAACCTGCAACCGGGTGAAACCCTGCTGGTACTCGGTGCCTCCGGCGGCGTTGGCCTCGCCGCCGTGGAAATCGGCAAAGCCATGGGCGCCCGGGTGATTGCCGCCGCCAGCAGCGCGGAAAAACTCGCCGTCGCCAAGGCTGCCGGTGCCGACGAACTGATCAACTACAGCGAAACCAGCCTCAAGGACGAGATCAAACGCCTGACCGACGGCCAGGGCGCCGACGTGATCTACGACCCGGTCGGCGGCGACCTGTTCGACCAGGCTATCCGCGCCATCGCCTGGAACGGCCGCCTGCTGGTCGTCGGCTTCGCCAGCGGACGCATTCCCGAACTGCCGGTCAACCTCGCCCTGCTCAAGGGCGCGGCGGTACTCGGCGTGTTCTGGGGTTCCTTCGCCCAGCGCCAGCCGCAGGACAACGCCGCAAACTTCCAGCAACTGTTCGGCTGGTTTGCCGAGGGCAAGCTCAAGCCGCTGGTGTCGCAGGTCTACCCGCTGGGCAATGCCGCGCAGGCGATCAATGATCTCGGGCAGCGCAAGGCTGTGGGCAAGGTTGTCGTCAGCGTGCGCTAAACGGAAAAAGCTGTCTGGTCATGTACCTGACCAGACAGGCATGCACTGTTCTCATAAAACCTTACGAATGTCTTCCGGCAGAAGGGTGACGTATTTAAGGCCTGGACTCTTTTGGCAGCGCGTCACAATGCTGGGAACACGCTTGTTCATTTTGGCGACCATGGCCAGGCGTTGCTCCATCGGGATCTGTCCCTGGAAAAACGTATTTGCCAGATAACCGCGCACATAATGAAACGGTGCAGCATCCACCCAGGCATGTCTTGGATAGTGCGCCAGCAAACTGTTGAACTCGCGGCATTTGAGATCCTTCAGCCACAGATTGACACCGTCGGGAGAGTCGAATCCGAACGTCATCGGGGCGATTATTTCCTGCTCTGGCGGGCGTTCTCCTTCAACAGTCCACGGTTTAAAGCGCCATTGCGCCAGCGCTTTTTTGACCGCATCGGACAGTTCGGCATGATCGCTTTTCAAAATGCCGACCTTACTCACCGCTCCGTCTGCACTGACGGTAAAGCTTACTTTGACGCCTCCGGTAAACCCGGCCCGTTGCAGCCCCGGAGGGTAGATTGGTTTCGGATGATGTTCCGGAATCAAAAATACCTCGGCCGCCCAGGTACTGCCCGCCACCAACAGCAAAACCAACAACGTACACCAGCGCATGATTCCTCCCCTCGCGACCCGAATGCCCGATCAGGCATCTGCGAAAAGGTTAAGGCGCGCCCCTCCAAAATAGAACGTCGCGGCTTCTGCGTTGCAAGCAGGAGATTTCCTCAAAACTTGCCCTACGTCTCGCTGAAACCCTGCAGGAAGCCGCCGAAGTAACCTTTCCCACAGCGCCCCTCACTTATATCTGAGCGACATGTTCATAAAGGAACGTGCGACTTCCAACATTTCCACTGTTTTGTCGATGGGAAGCGGTGCTATTTTCGGTAACGAAACTGTAACATTCGCATCCGCAGTCAAAACAAGAAATCTGGAGCTCTTGAATGTTTGCTTTCTTTCGTCCTGCCGCACATCAGGCTCCATTGCCTGAAGAAAAAATCGACAGCACCTACCGACGCCTGCGTTGGCAGATCTTCGCCGGCATCTTCTTTGGCTACGCGGGTTACTACCTGCTGCGCAAGAACTTCTCGCTGGCCATGCCGTACCTGATCGACGAAGGCTACAGCCGTGGCGATCTGGGCCTGGCGATGTCGGCGATCGCCATTGCGTATGGCTTGTCCAAGTTCCTCATGGGCCTGGTCTCCGACCGCTCCAACCCGCGTTACTTCCTGCCCTTCGGCCTGCTGGTATCGGCCGGGGTCATGTTCATTTTCGGTTTCGCGCCTTGGGCAACGTCCAGCGTGACCATGATGTTCATCCTGCTGTTCATCAACGGTTGGGCCCAGGGCATGGGCTGGCCGCCGAGCGGACGCACGATGGTGCACTGGTGGTCGCAGAAGGAACGAGGCGGCGTGGTGTCGGTGTGGAACGTGGCGCATAACGTCGGGGGCGGCCTGATCGGCCCGCTGTTCCTGGTCGGCATGGGCCTGTTCAACGACTGGCACGCAGCGTTCTACGTTCCGGCCGCTGTTGCTCTGGCGGTAGCGGTGTTCGCGTTCGTGACCATGCGCGACACCCCGCAATCGGTTGGCCTGCCGCCGATCGAGAAGTACAAGAACGACTATCCGGAAGGCTACGACGCCAGCCACGAAGACGAATTCAGCGCCAAGGAAATCTTCGTCAAATACGTGCTGCGCAACAAAATGCTCTGGTACATCGCCATGGCCAACGTCTTCGTTTACCTGCTGCGCTACGGTGTACTGGACTGGGCGCCGACCTACCTGAAGGAAGCCAAGGGTTTCACTGTAGATAAAACCTCGTGGGCCTATTTCTTCTACGAATGGGCGGGGATTCCAGGCACGCTGCTGTGCGGCTGGATGTCAGACAAGATCTTCCGTGGCAACCGTGGCCTGACCGGCATGGTGTTCATGGCGCTGGTGACCGTGGCGACCCTGGTTTACTGGCTGAACCCGGCCGGCAACCCGACCATCGACATGATCGCGCTGTTCTCCATCGGCTTCCTGATCTATGGCCCGGTGATGCTGATCGGCCTGCAAGCGCTGGAGCTGGCACCAAAGAAAGCCGCCGGTACTGCTGCGGGCTTCACCGGTCTGTTCGGGTACTTGGGTGGTTCGGTCGCGGCCAGTGCAGCGATGGGCTACACCGTGGACCATTTCGGCTGGGATGGCGGTTTCGTGTTGCTGGTGGGCGCTTGCCTGCTGTCGATGGCCTTCCTGGCCCCGACCCTTTGGCACAAGCAAGTCGCCAGTCAGACCCGCGAAGCAGTCGCCTGATCGGCCTTTGACCTGCAGCGCTTGAGCCGCGCCTCCAGATTCCGGTCTGGCATGGCGTGGCTGCGCAGGGCGTGAGCGGTCTGCTCGACATAATCGCGAGTCGTGCCGTAACGCCCGCAAGCGCTTTCGAACACCTGGCTCAGCACATGATCCGGCAAGTTGCCGGCATAGCTGGGCAGGTGTCGCTCCAATACGAATCCCAAGGCCTGAACCTGGCTGCCATCTTCGAGTCGGCAGTTGAGCCAGTGTGGGCGATAGGACGGGAACGGCATCTCGCGCTTCCACAACGCATAGAGCGCGCTGTCCAGGTTGTCTTCCGGCAACCGGTAGGCAAAGCCGCTGCATGAACCGCCCCGGTCCAGACCAAAGACCAGACCCGGCATTTCCGGCGTGCCGCGATGCTCGTGGGACCACAGGTACAAGCCACGATGGTAGCCATGCACTCGACCGCGCACACGCTCGACGGCGGTGCATTCCGGCCGCCAGATCAGCGATCCGTAGGCGAACAGCCACACCGGCCCGCCCTTGTGGCGCGCCATGGTCGATTGCATGGAAGCGAGAAGTTGTTCGTGCGTCAGCTGCGGCCCGAGATCGAGCCGCGGAGGGTAAGCCAGGTTCAGAAAAGCGTTTTCAATGGCGCTCATGGCGAATAGCGTTCAGCTCCCCGCGGGTGAAGAATTACTTAATAGAACGCACCGCTGTAACAATAAGGCACATATGTTTTAAAGCAATTGGAGTGCCATGGCACAGTTCTTAATTTATTGCCTGATTGATATATAACCTACCGGCATTTATGCAATTACATAAATACCGATCGGCTATATAGAGCGTTATAAAGAATTCAGGAACGGGGCGCGTAAGCGAACACATCCGCACGCATCTGATGGGCATCCATCCCCGCTTCCACCAGCGCATCCAGCGTGCCGTAGACCATGGCCGGCGAGCCGCTGGCGTAGACGTGCAGCGGTTTCAGATCGGGAAAATCCTCACACACCGCCTCATGCAACATGCCGCAGCGCCCTTCCCAACCGCATTGATCACTGACGACCTTGTGCAGGAACAGGTTGGGCAACTTCAGCCATTCGTCCCAATGTTCGATTTCGTAGAAGTCTTCCGGGCGACGCACGCCCCAGTACAAGTGCACCGGCTGTTTGAAGCCGTTGGCCCGGCAATGTTCGATCAGGCTGTGGATCTGCCCCATGCCGGTGCCGGCGGCGATCAGCACCAGCGGCCCGTCCGGCAATTCCGCCAGATGGGTGTCGCCGAACGGCAGTTCGACCCGCACCATCGGGTTGCGCGTGAGCTGATCGATCAGGTTCAGCGCACTGGATTCGCGCGCCAGCACATGGATTTCCAGATCGCGCCCGCCGTGGGGCGCCGAGGCCATGGAGAACGCCGACTTCTCGCCGTTCTCGCGCTCGATCATCAGGTACTGACCGGCGTGATAGCGCGGCGGCTTGCCGGCCGGTGCCCGCAGGCGCACACGAAAGGTATCGCCACCGACGTCCCGGCATTCGATGACCTGACACGACACACTGCGCACGGGCAGTTCTCCCAGCGCGAGCACGCCATCCCACAGCACGATGCAGTCTTCCAGCGGCTCCGCTATGCAAGTGTAGAACTCACCGTGGTCGTGCACCTTGCCGGCCTGTTCGACCCGGCCTTCCACCAGCAGCGCCGCACACACATGGCAATTGCCGTTGCGGCAGCTCTGCGGGCATTCATAGCCCAGGCGCCGCGCACCATCGAGAATCCGCTCTCCGGGCCGTATCTCGAGCACCGCTCCGGAGGGCTGCAGGGTTACACGCATCAATCTATTCCTAACTGATTCCAGATGGCATCGATCCGTTGGGTGACGGCATCATCCTTGACGATGACGCGGCCCCACTCGCGAGTGGTTTCGCCCGGCCACTTGTGGGTGGCATCCAGGCCCATCTTCGAGCCGAGCCCCGACACTGGCGAGGCAAAGTCGAGGTAGTCGATCGGCGTGTTGTCGATCATCACCGTGTCGCGCTTGGGGTCCATGCGCGTGGTGATGGCCCAGATCACGTCGTTCCAGTCACGCGCGTTGATGTCGTCGTCGGTGACGATAACGAACTTGGTGTACATGAACTGTCGCAAAAACGACCAGACACCCAGCATCACGCGCTTGGCATGGCCCGGATACGCCTTCTTCATCGTCACCACGGCCATGCGGTACGAGCAGCCTTCCGGCGGCAGGTAGAAGTCGGTGATCTCCGGGAACTGCTTCTGCAGGATCGGCACGAACACTTCGTTCAACGCCACGCCGAGAATCGCCGGCTCATCCGGCGGACGGCCGGTGTAGGTGCTGTGGTAGATCGGTTTGATCCGGTGGGTGATGCGCTCGACGGTGAACACCGGGAAGCTGTCGACTTCGTTGTAGTAACCGGTGTGGTCGCCGTACGGGCCTTCATCGGCCATTTCGCCCGGATGGATCACGCCTTCGAGGATGATTTCAGCGGTGGCCGGCACTTGCAGGTCGTTGCCACGGCACTTCACCAGTTCTGTGCGGCTGTCGCGCAGCAGACCGGCGAAGGCGTATTCGGAGAGGCTGTCCGGCACCGGGGTGACCGCGCCGAGAATGGTCGCAGGATCCGCACCGAGGGCCACGGACACCGGGAACGGCTGACCCGGATGCTTCTCGCACCACTCGCGGAAATCCAGCGCGCCACCCCGGTGGCTGAGCCAGCGCATGATGACCTTGTTGCGGTCAATCACTTGCTGACGGTAGATGCCGAGGTTCTGCCGATCCTTGTTCGGGCCCTTGGTGACGGTCAGGCCCCAGGTAATCAGCGGTGCCACGTCGCCCGGCCAGCAGGTCTGCACCGGCAACATCGCCAGATCGACGTCGTCGCCTTCGATGACCACTTCCTGGCACGGCGCGTCTTTGACGACTTTCGGCGCCATCGCAATGATCTTGCGGAAGATCGGCAGCTTCGACCACGCATCCTTCAAGCCCTTCGGCGGCTCCGGCTCCTTGAGGAACGCCAGTAGCTTGCCGATTTCGCGCAGCTCGCTGACCGACTCGGCGCCCATGCCCATCGCGACCCGCTCGGGAGTGCCGAACAGGTTGCCGAGCACCGGAATGTCATGGCCGGTCGGTTTCTCGAACAGCAGCGCCGGGCCCTTGGCCCGCAGCGTGCGGTCGCACACCTCGGTCATCTCCAGCACCGGCGAGACGGGAATCTGGATGCGTTTCAACTCTCCGCGCTGCTCAAGCTGCTGCACGAAATCCCGAAGATCCTTGAATTTCATTGACGATGGCACCCTCAAAATAGGCGTACATCCTACCTGCTCTGACGGGCAAACAGCAGCCCGTCAGCATCAGGCCTCGCTCAATTGTGGCTCGTACCCAGCAGCAGAGGCGCAAACAGCGGGCTCAGCCGGGAGCTCCCCGCGTCCGAAAGATGATCCTCATCCTTGTACTGCGAATGACCGTTGACCTCGATGCTGCAGACGCCGTTGGCGCACATCAGCGGCGTTGGATCGATCACGTGCACACCCGGATCAGCGGCGCTCATTGAGTCGAACAGGCTGCTGAGGAAATGCTGGCGCGCCAGATGTTCCTCAAGCGGACGACCCAGCCCTTCGGCTGACCTTCCGATCCGCGCCAGGCTGGTCAAGCGGTTGACGATGCCTTTGCGTTGCAGCGGCACCTCCTTGAACAGCCAGACTTGCGCCCCCGTCGCTCTCAATGCGGCAACTCGCGCTTTCAGCGCTGCGGCCATGCGTTGCTCGGCCTGGACGGTATCGTCTTGCGAATTGAGCAGCACCTTCTTGTCGCCGTCTTCGCGGCCATACACGTAAAGGCTCCAGTTGGACGCCAGCACCACATCCTTGATGCCGAGACTGCGCACGCGTTCCATGGTCCGTTCGTTGAAATCCTTGCAGCGCTGACGCGGGTCGTCGCTGAGAATCGGCGGGCACGCGCTCATGCTGTACAGCCAAACCGGACGCCCCTCGCGACGGGCATTATTCTCGATAGCCGGCAGCAAGGCGGCGGCGTGGCTATCGCCCCAGAACAATTGAGTGGCCGGAACATCCCCACTGCCACCCACCAGACAGGCCTTGTCCAGCTCTTTATCCTGAGTCACCAGCATGCATTTCATCTGCCCCGCATGCCACTCACGGGACTGTGCATACTCCAGCGCTTTACCGGTCAGACGTTGAGGGACGCCACCGGCGGAACGGATCGCCGACCCCGTCGCCACAAGTGCAACGATGGCCGCCAGACTGCCTGCCAGCACTGCATTACGCGAGGCGAGCAAGCGTTTTTCGCGAAACGGCAGCTCGATATAGCGCAGACTCAGCCAGGCCAGACCCAGCGCCAAGGCTATCCAGCCGATTGCTTCAACAGGCTGAATGCCATCGATGGAAATCGCGTTGGCATAGACAAACACAGGCCAATGCCAAAGATAGAGCGAATACGAAAGCAAGCCGACCCAGACCAACGGCCGCAGACTCAAGAGCCGCCCGGTGAGGCTCGCACCTTGCGCGCCCGACCAGATCAACGCCGTCGTCCCCAGTACCGGCAACAAGGCTGCCCAGCCCGGGAACACGGTGGACTTGTCAAAAGTGAACACCGCAACCAGTACTGCCACCAGACCGGCCAGCCCCACAGCCTGATACAACCAGGGACGCACCGCCTGTTTCGGCGCCGGCATGACCGCGAGCATCGCGCCGCAGAGCAACTCCCAGGCCCGGGTAGGCAGCGAGAAGAAGGTGAATTCCGGCTTGTGGTCGATGTTGGCGATGTTCAAGCCGAACGATACCAGCAACACGGCGAACAGCATCCAGCGCCAATGGCGGAAATAGCGGATCAGCACCGCCATCAACAGCGGAAAGAAGATGTAGTACTGTTCTTCTACCGCCAGCGACCAGGTGTGCAGCAGCGGCTTCAGATCCGAGGCTGGCTGAAAGTAGCCGTCCTCTCGCATGAACAGAATGTTGGAGATGAAAAGCGACTGATAGCGCACTGTTCGCCCGAGTTCGGCGAAGTCCTTGGCCGTCAGCAGCAACCAGCCCAATGCCAGCGTCACCAGCATGACCACACTCAGGGCAGGAATGATGCGGCGGGCACGGCGTGCCCAGAAATCAATGAAGCTGAAGCGCTGAGAGCTGATTTCGCGGAACAGGATCGTTGTGATCAGGAAGCCGGAAATGACGAAAAAAACGTCAACCCCGACAAAGCCGCCACTGAATGTACTGAATCCGAAATGAAACAGTACGACCGGAATAACCGCCAGAGCTCGTAATCCGTCGATATCACGGCGATTGCCAAACGTGTGCATGATCTTTCTCGTTCTGGATACAGAGTCCTTGGAAAGCGCGAAAGTTATCAGCCACGTACATTTCAATCCAGATACAAATAATCCGTTGCAAAAAAAGCGCCCTTATAGGGCGCTTTATTCAAACAACAGCGAATTACTTGCGCTTCATCGACAGGAAGAATTCGTCGTTGGTCTTGGTCGTTTTCAGCTTGTCGACCAGGAACTCGATGGCCGCCACTTCGTCCATCGGGTGCAGCAGTTTGCGCAGGATCCACATACGCTGCAGCTCATCGTCGGCAGTCAGCAGCTCTTCGCGACGGGTACCGGACTTGTTGATGTTGATGGCCGGGAACACACGTTTCTCGGCGATACGACGGTCCAGTGGCAGCTCCATGTTGCCGGTGCCCTTGAACTCTTCGTAGATCACTTCATCCATCTTCGAGCCGGTTTCAACCAGCGCGGTGGCGATGATGGTCAGCGAGCCGCCTTCTTCGATGTTGCGCGCGGCGCCGAAGAAACGCTTCGGTTTCTCCAGGGCGTGGGCATCGACACCACCGGTCAGCACCTTGCCGGAGCTCGGAATCACGGTGTTGTAGGCACGGGCCAGACGGGTGATGGAGTCGAGCAGAATCACCACGTCCTTCTTGTGTTCGACCAGGCGCTTGGCCTTCTCGATCACCATTTCAGCCACTTGTACGTGACGGGTCGGCGGCTCGTCGAAGGTCGAGGCAACCACTTCGCCGCGCACGGTGCGCTGCATTTCGGTCACTTCTTCCGGACGTTCGTCGATCAACAGCACGATCAGGTGAACTTCAGGATTGTTACGGGCGATGTTCGCCGCGATGTTCTGCAGCATGATCGTTTTACCGGCCTTCGGCGGTGCAACGATCAGACCGCGCTGGCCTTTGCCGATCGGGGCGCACAGGTCGATCACGCGACCGGTCAGGTCTTCGGTGGAACCGTTGCCGGCTTCCATCTTCATGCGCACGTTCGGGAACAGCGGAGTCAGGTTCTCGAAGAGAATCTTGTTCTTCGCGTTCTCAGGACGATCGAAGTTGATCGTGTCGACCTTGAGCAGGGCGAAATACCGCTCGCCTTCCTTCGGAGGGCGGATCTTGCCAACGATGGTGTCACCGGTGCGCAAGTTGAAACGGCGGATCTGGCTCGGCGAGACGTAGATGTCGTCAGGGCCGGCGAGGTAGGAAGCGTCAGCGGAGCGCAGGAAGCCGAAGCCGTCCTGGAGAATCTCCAGCACGCCATCACCGGAGATTTCCTCACCGCTTTTAGCGTGCTTTTTCAGCAGGGAGAAAATCACGTCCTGCTTGCGCGAACGGGCCATATTTTCTATGCCCATCTGTTCGGCCAATTCGAGCAGTTCGGTAATCGGCTTTTGCTTGAGTTCAGTCAGATTCATATAGGAATGACGTAATCATTTATGGAGGGGGGAAATTAAGCTTTTGGCTTAATGAGGCCGCGCCGCGGAGAAGGCGACAGGATCGCGTACTTATTCGAAAAGGAGTGCGTCGGCGACGGCTAGCAGGGGGCAGTGGAGAAACCAGTGCGGGGCCGAATGTATCACCTGAGTTTCGGAGCGTCTAGCCCTGAATACGCAAAAAGCCCCGCAAATTGCGGGGCTTTTCAAGGACAGTCTTTACCGCAACGCTTAGATGTTGGCGTCGAGGAAAGCTTTCAGCTGAGACTTCGACAGCGCGCCGACCTTGGTCGCTTCCACGTTGCCGTTCTTGAACAGCATCAGGGTTGGAATACCACGCACGCCGTGCTTGGCAGGGGTTCCCTGGTTTTCGTCGATGTTCAGTTTGGCAATGGTCAGCTTGCCTTCGTATTCCTCTGCAATCTCGTCCAGAACCGGAGCGATCATTTTGCAAGGGCCGCACCATTCAGCCCAGTAGTCGACCAGGACAGCGCCTTCGGCCTTGAGTACGTCGGCTTCGAAGCTAGCGTCGCTAACGTGTTTGATCAGATCGCTGCTGCTCATGGAATTCTCCAGGTTGTAAGCAAAAAAACGTGGCCCATCATAGCCGCCCTTCCCTTGTTCAGGAAGCCGCAGATGATTGAGTCTTGCTATGGCACCCGATGAGTTTGGGTATAGCTCAAGTCACGCGCTGGCGGGGGCAATGAAGGAAATTCCGGTGCGCAGGGCCGCGTTGCGCACGTGTTCCTGCATGGCTTTCTGCGCGGCGGCAGAGGCCCGGCGAGCCAGGGCGCGAAGGATCTTGCGGTGTTCCTGCCAGGTTTCCATGGCCCGCTCGGCGCGGATGAACGGTAGTTTCTGGCTCTCCAGAAAGATGTCGGCACTGGCGGTAAGGATGCTCAGCATCGCCTGATTGCCGCTGGCCAGCAGGATCCGCCGGTGAAATTCGAAATCCAGTTTCGCCGCCGCCTCGAAGTCGCCGGCGCGCAGCTGCTCGCGCATGGCCGCGACGTTGTCTTCCAGTTCGTCCAGATCAAACGTGCTCAGCGTCACCGCCGCCAGACCGGCCGCAAACCCTTCCAGCGCATAGCGCAATTGAAAGATTTCCAGCGGCGAAGCCTGGGCTGCAAACGGCCACGCCGGCGCGCCCTCGCCGCGCGGCAATTCCACCGGCGCCTGCACGAACACGCCTTTGCCCGGCTGGATGCTGACCACGCCCAGCGCACTCAAGGACGACAACGCCTCACGCAGCGACGCGCGACTGACACCCAACTGAACCGCCAGATCCCGTTGCGAGGGCAGCGCATCGCCGGGGCCGAAGCCCTGCTCGGTGATTAGTTTGCGGATCGCTTGCAGCGCCACTTCGGGTACGGCGCGGGAGATCGAGTTCATGGTTTTCCAGACGAACCAGGCCAAGGTGCGGCCAGTTGTAAAGCTATTCGAGGCATCAGGCAAGTCGTGCCCCAGCGGGGTTCGACAGGGCGCGTCGATGCGCTATCGCAGTGCGAAACCCGATCCGACTGTTCAGACCAGTAAGACCGAACAAACCCGCTAAACCCGTGGCTTTGCGGGGCCGAACCTCTGTCTTGGCACGGCCCATGCTCTGTCCGATCGCACATTTCACTTCCCGCCGATCCGGAGATTGTCCATGACGAAGCGTTACAGCGCCCTCCTCGCCGCCCTGTTTGCCGGTCTGATGCTGAGCCAGGCCCCCGCCCATGCCGACGGTCTGGATGACGTGGTCAAGCGCGGCACCTTGAAAGTCGCCGTGCCTCAGGACTTCCCGCCGTTCGGTTCGGTCGGCCCGGACATGAAGCCGCGCGGCCTCGATATCGACACTGCGAAACTGCTGGCCGAGCAGCTCAAGGTCAAACTCGAACTGACCCCGGTCAACAGCACTAACCGCATTCCATTCCTGACCACCGGCAAGGTTGACCTGGTGATTTCCAGCCTCGGCAAAAACCCCGAGCGCGAGAAGGTCATCGATTTTTCCCGCGCCTATGCGCCGTTCTACCTCGCCGTGTTCGGTCCGCCGGACGCAGCCGTCAACACTCTCGACGACCTGAAGGGCAAGACCATCAGCGTCACCCGTGGCGCCATCGAAGACATCGAGCTGACCAAGGTCGCTCCCGAAGGCGTGACCATCAAACGCTTCGAAGACAACAACTCGACCATCGCCGCCTACCTCGCAGGGCAAGTCGACCTGATCGCCAGCGGCAACGTGGTGATGGTCGCGATCAGCGAAAAGAACCCGAAACGCGTTCCCGCGCTGAAAGTGAAACTCAAGGATTCGCCGGTCTACGTCGGCGTGAACAAGAACGAGCCGGCGCTGCTGGGCAAGGTCAACGAGATCCTGGCCACTGCCAAGGCTGACGGCGCGCTGGAAAAGAATGCGCAGACCTGGCTCAAAGAGCCGCTGCCGGCCGACCTCTGACCGGCGCCGCGGGAGACTTTAATGGCCTATCAGTTCGATTTCTTGCCGGTGGTGGAAAACACCGACCTGCTCCTGCGCGGGGCGTTGTTTACCCTTGAGCTGACGGCCATCGGCGCGCTGCTCGGGGTTGGCGTGGGCATCGTCGGAGCGCTGGTGCGGGCGTGGAAGATCCGTCCGTTCTCGGCGATCTTCGGCGTGTACGTGGAGCTGATCCGTAACACGCCGTTTCTGGTGCAGCTGTTCTTCATTTTTTTTGGCCTGCCGTCCCTCGGCGTGCAGATTTCCGAGTGGCAGGCGGCGGTGCTGGCGATGGTGATCAACCTCGGTGCCTATTCGACCGAGATCATCCGCGCCGGCATCCAGGCAATTCCGCGCGGGCAGCTGGAAGCCGCGGCGGCATTGGCGATGAGCCGCTTCGAAGCGTTCCGTCACGTGGTGCTGCTGCCGGCGCTGGGCAAGGTCTGGCCGGCGCTGAGCAGCCAGATCATCATCGTCATGCTCGGTTCGGCGGTGTGTTCGCAGATTGCCACCGAGGAGTTGAGCTTCGCCGCCAACTTCATTCAGTCGCGCAACTTCCGCGCCTTTGAAACCTACGCCCTCACCACCCTCATTTATCTGTGCATGGCGCTGTTGATCCGTCAGTTGCTGAACTGGCTCGGCCGGCGCTACCTGTCCAAAAGCAGCGCAAGGAGCAGCCAATGAGCGACTTCACGTTCTGGGACATCCTGCGCAACCTGCTCACCGGCCTGCAATGGACGCTGGCGTTGTCGCTGGTGGCGTTCATCGGCGGCGGGGTCGTCGGGTTGCTGATCCTGATCATGCGCATCTCGAAAAACCCGCTGCCCAGCAGCATCGCCCGCACCTGGATCGAACTGTTCCAGGGCACGCCGCTGTTGATGCAGCTGTTTCTGGTGTTCTTCGGCGTGGCACTGGCCGGCGTCGAGATTTCGCCGTGGATGGCGGCGGCGATTGCCCTGACGCTGTTCACCAGCGCCTATCTGGCGGAGATCTGGCGCGGCTGCGTCGAGGCGATTCCCAACGGTCAGTGGGAAGCGTCGTCGAGCCTGGCGCTCAATCCGCTGGAGCAACTGCGCTACGTGATCCTGCCGCAGGCGCTGCGCATCGCCGTGGCGCCGACCGTGGGCTTCTCGGTGCAAGTGGTCAAGGGCACCGCCGTGACCTCAATCATCGGCTTCACCGAACTGACCAAGACCGGCGGCATGCTCGCCAACGCCACCTTCGAACCGTTCATGGTCTACGGCCTCGTCGCCCTGGGCTACTTCCTGCTCTGCTACCCCTTGTCCCTCAGTGCGCGCTACCTGGAAAGGAGACTGCATGCCTCTGCTTAGAATTTCCGCTCTGCATAAATACTACGGCGATCACCACGTGCTCAAAGGCATCGACCTGACCGTCGAGGAAGGCCAGGTGGTGGCGATCATCGGTCGCAGCGGCTCGGGCAAATCCACCCTGCTGCGCACCCTCAATGGCCTGGAATCGATCAACGACGGCGTGATCGAAGTCGACGGCGAATACCTCGACGCTGCCCGCGCCGACCTGCGCAGTCTGCGGCAGAAAGTCGGCATGGTGTTTCAGCAGTTCAACCTGTTCCCGCACCTGACGGTGGGCGAGAACGTGATGCTCGCGCCGCAAGTGGTGCAGAAAGTGCCCAAGGCCAAGGCGCAAGAACTCGCGCGGCGGATGCTGGAACGTGTGGGTCTGGGCGAGAAGTTCGATGCCTTCCCGGAGCGTCTCTCCGGCGGCCAGCAACAGCGCGTGGCGATTGCCCGGGCACTGGCGATGTCGCCGAAGGTGCTGCTGTGCGACGAGATCACCTCGGCGCTGGACCCGGAGCTGGTCAACGAGGTGCTCAGCGTGGTCCGCCAGCTCGCCAAGGAAGGCATGACGCTGATCATGGTCACCCACGAAATGCGCTTCGCCCGGGAGGTCGGGGACAAACTGGTGTTCATGCATCAGGGCAAGGTGCACGAGGTGGGCGATCCGAAGGTGCTGTTTGCCGATCCGCAGACGCCGGAACTGGCGAATTTCATTGGCACTGTGGAAGCAACTGCCTGAAACGGCCTGCTACCCGATCATTCCCACGCTTTGCGTGGGAATGCAGCCCGGGACGCTCCGCGTCCCAAAAGCGGACGCAGAGCGTCCATTGAGGCATTCCCACGCAGAGCGTGGGAACGATCAGCGTCATTGACCGCGCAGCGGTCACTGACTTTATGCGCTGAATCAAGGGTTTGAACCCTGCGCGTTGGCGGCAGCGTTTGATCGTGGCACGATGGCGGGGTTATCGACCGAGACCCCCTGACCATGCCCCAATCCCAAGCCAAGAATCTGTCCCTGATCGCCGCGATCGACCTGGGCTCCAACAGCTTCCATATGGTCGTGGCCAAGGCCCAGAACGGTGAAATCCGCATTCTCGAGCGGCTCGGAGAAAAGGTTCAACTGGCCGCCGGCATCAACGATGAGCGTCAGCTCAACGAAGAGTCCATGCAGCGCGGGCTCGACTGCCTCAAGCGCTTTGCCCAACTGATCAACGGCATGCCACTGGGCGCCGTGCGGATCGTTGGCACCAACGCCCTGCGTGAGGCGCGCAACCGTGGCGAATTCATCCGCCGCGCCGAAGAAATCCTCGGCCATCCGGTGGAAGTCATCTCCGGTCGTGAAGAGGCGCGCCTGATCTACCTGGGCGTGTCCCACACCCTCGCCGACACACCGGGCAAGCGTCTGGTCGCCGACATCGGCGGCGGCAGCACCGAATTCATCATTGGCCAGCGTTTCGAACCGCTACTGCGCGAAAGCCTGCAAATGGGCTGCGTGAGCTTCACCCAGCGCTATTTCAAGGACGGCAAGATCACCCCGGCCCGCTACGCCCAGGCTTACACGGCGGCGCGCCTGGAAATCATGAGCATCGAACACGCCCTGCACCGCCTGACCTGGGATGAGGCCATCGGCTCCTCGGGCACCATCCGCGCCATCGGCCTCGCGCTAAAGGCCGGCGGCCATGGCACCGGCGAAGTGAACGCCGAAGGCCTGGCGTGGCTCAAGCGTCGCCTGTTCAAGCTTGGCGATGTCGACAAGATCGATTTCGAAGGCATCAAGCCTGACCGCCGCGCGATCTTCCCGGCGGGCCTGGCGATTCTCGAGGCGATCTTCGATGCTCTTGAACTGCAACGCATGGATCACTGCGAAGGCGCACTGCGTGAAGGCGTGCTGTACGACCTGCTGGGCCGCCATCACCACGAAGACGTGCGCGAACGCACCCTGACCTCGCTGATGGAGCGCTACCACGTCGATCTGGAACAGGCTGCGCGGGTCGAGCGCAAAGCCCTGCACGCCTTCGATCAAGTGGCCGTGGATTGGGAGCTGGACGACGGCATCTGGCGCGAACTGCTGGGCTGGGCGGCGAAAGTGCACGAAGTCGGGCTCGACATCGCTCACTATCACTACCACAAGCACGGTGCCTACCTGATCGAGCACTCGGACCTCGCCGGCTTCTCCCGCGAAGACCAGCAAATGCTCGCCCTGCTGGTGCGCGGCCACCGCCGCAACATCCCCAAGGACAAGTTTGCCGAGTTCGGCGACGACGGCGACAAGCTGATCCGTCTGTGCGTTCTACTGCGTTTCGCCATCCTGTTCCACCACATTCGTGGCACCCAGGCGATGCCGCAAGTAGCGCTGCATGCCAACGGCAACCACCTCGACGTGGAATTCCCGGAAAACTGGCTGGATGAAAACCAGCTGACCCAGGCCGATTTCGGGCTTGAAGCCGAATGGCTGACGCGGGTGGGGATTGTTCTGACCGTTCACTGAGTGACAAGTCAGGCGCAAAAAAGGCGATCCGGATGGATCGCCTTTTTTATTTCTTTGAAACCTGCGGTCAGCTGCTCACCGGCAGAATCGGGCTGCCCAAACGCTCCAGCAACGTCGCCTGCGCACTGCGCGGGTTCTGGTTGCCGGTCGGCGTGTTGCGGATGTAGCGGCCGTCCGATTGCAGGCTCCAGCTGTGGGTGTTGTCGGTCAGGTACAGCTCCAGCTCTTTCTTGACCCGGGTCAGCAGCTTCTTGCCCTCAACCGGGAAGCAAGTCTCGACGCGCTTGTCGAGGTTGCGCTCCATCCAGTCGGCGCTGGAGAGGAACATCTGCTCCTCGCCACCGTTGAGGAAGTAGAACACCCGGGTGTGCTCGAGGAAGCGGCCGATGATCGAGCGCACGTGAATGTTGTGCGAAACCCCGGCGATGCCCGGACGCAGGCAGCACATGCCGCGCACCACCAGATCGATGCGCACGCCGGACTGGCTGGCCTTGTACAGCGCGCGAATGATCTTCGGATCGGTCAGCGAGTTGAACTTGGCGATGATGTGCGCCGGTTTGCCGTCGAGCGCAAATTGCGTCTCGCGGGTAATCATGTCGAGCATGCCCTTCTTCAGGGTGAACGGCGCATGCAGCAGCTTCTTCATGCGCAGCGTCTTGCCCATGCCGATCAACTGGCTGAACAGCTTGCCGACGTCTTCGCACAAGGCATCGTCCGAGGTCAGCAGGCTGTAGTCGGTGTACAGACGGGCGTTGCCGGCGTGATAGTTACCGGTGCCGAGGTGCGCGTAACGCACGATCTCGCCGGCCTCGCGACGCAGGATCAGCATCATCTTGGCGTGGGTCTTGAAGCCGACCACGCCGTAGATCACCACCGCACCGGCCGCTTGCAGACGGCTGGCCAGTTGCAGGTTGGATTCTTCGTCGAAACGCGCCCGCAGCTCGATGACCGCCGTCACTTCCTTGCCGTTACGCGCGGCGTCCACCAGCGCATCGACGATTTCCGAGTTGGCGCCGGAACGGTACAGGGTCTGGCGCACCGCCAGAACATGCGGATCCTTGGCAGCCTGGCGCAGCAGGTCGACCACCGGGGTGAACGACTCGAACGGGTGCAGCAGCAGGATGTCCTGCTTGCTGATCACGCTGAAAATGTTCTCGCTGTTTTGCAGCAGTTTCGGGATCTGCGGCGTGAACGGCGTGTATTGCAGTTCCGGATGGCTGTCCAGCCCGGTGATGCTGAACAGACGCGTCAGGTTCACCGGACCGTTGACCTGGTACAGCTCGGTCTCGCTCAGGTTGAACTGCTTGAGCAGGTAGTCCGACAGGTGTTTCGGGCAAGTGTCGGCGACCTCCAGGCGCACGGCGTCACCGTAACGACGGGAGAACAACTCGCCACGCAGGGCGCGGGCCAGGTCTTCGACGTCTTCGGAATCGAGCGCAAGGTCGGCGTTTCGGGTCAGACGGAACTGGTAGCAGCCTTTTACCTTCATGCCCTGGAACAGGTCATCGGCGTGAGCGTGGATCATCGACGACAGGAACACATAGTTGTCACCAGGGCCGCCGACTTCTTCCGGCACCTTGATGATCCGCGGCAGCAGGCGCGGCGCCGGGATGATCGCCAGACCGGAATCGCGCCCGAAGGCGTCGATACCTTCGAGCTCGACGATGAAGTTCAGGCTCTTGTTCACCAGCAACGGGAACGGGTGCGTCGGGTCGAGACCGATCGGGGTGATGATCGGCGCGATCTCGTCGCGGAAATAACGGCGGACCCAGGTCTTGAGCTTGGTCGTCCAGTTGCGCCGACGGATGAAGCGCACCTGATGCTTTTCCAGCTCCGGCAACAGAATGTCGTTGAGAATCGCGTACTGGCGGTCCACGTGACCGTGCACCAGCTCGCTGATGCGGGCCAGGGCCTGATGCGGTTGCAGGCCGTCAGCGCCGGCCTGTTCACGGGCGAAGGTAATCTGTTTCTTGAGGCCGGCGACGCGGATCTCGAAGAATTCGTCGAGGTTGCTGGAGAAGATCAGCAGGAACTTCAGCCGCTCCAGCAACGGGTAGGACTCGTCCAGCGCCTGTTCCAGCACGCGGATGTTGAACTGCAGTTGCGACAATTCACGGTGGATGTACAGGCTGCTGTCATCCAGGCCGGGAATCGCGATCACCGGTGCCGCCGCGGCAGGCTCGGTTGCCGGCGCGGGTGGCGCAGGCTCCAGTTCCGGCGGGGTTTCGGTAATCTGCTCGACCACGGGTTGAGCTTCTTTTACGGCAACTTCAGTGAGTCCTTCGGTATTCATCGAATGTTCCTGGGAGGGCTATTTCTGCTCTCGTAACAATTGAGCGGCACGGACAGCAAAGTAAGTGAGGATGCCATCAGCGCCGGCACGTTTAAAGGCGGTCAGGGATTCGAGGATCACGCCTTCGCTCAACCAGCCATTCTGGATCGCCGCCATGTGCATGGCGTATTCACCGCTGACCTGATAGACGAAGGTCGGCACTTTGAAGGCATCTTTTACCCGGAACAAAATGTCCAGGTACGGCATGCCGGGCTTGACCATGACCATGTCCGCGCCTTCAGACAAATCCGCGCCCACTTCGTGCAGCGCTTCGTCGCTGTTGGCCGGGTCCATCTGATAGGAGGCCTTGTTCGCCTTGCCCAGGTTTGCGGCCGAACCTACCGCATCGCGGAACGGGCCGTAATAGGCGCTGGCGTACTTGGCCGAGTAGGCCATGATCCGCACATTGACGTGACCGGCCAACTCCAGCGCTTCGCGGATTGCCTGGATGCGGCCGTCCATCATGTCCGACGGGGCAACCACCTGGGCGCCAGCAGCGGCATGAGACAAGGCTTGCTTGACCAGCGCATCGACAGTGATGTCGTTCTGCACATAGCCTTCTTCATCGAGAATGCCGTCCTGACCGTGAGTGGTGAACGGGTCGAGGGCAACGTCGGTAATCACGCCCAACTCGGGGAATCGGTCACGCAGGGCGCGGGTAGCGCGCTGGGCGATACCTTGCGGATTCCAGGCTTCGGCGGCGTCGAGGGATTTGAGCTCCGGCGGGGTGACCGGGAACAGCGCCAGCGCCGGAATCCCCAGCTCGACCCATTTCGCCGCTTCTTCAAGCAGCAGGTCGATGGTCAGGCGCTCGACACCTGGCATCGAGGCCACGGCTTCGCGGCGGTTTTCACCGTCGAGCACGAACACCGGCAGGATCAGGTCATCGACCGTCAACACGTTCTCACGCACCAGCCGCCGGGAAAAATCATCACGGCGATTGCGACGCAGACGGGTGGCAGGGAACAGACGGTTGGCTGGGGTAAAGCTCACGGCAGACTCCTGAGCCCGCGCAAACCGGCGAGCGTGACAGTTATAGATGGCCATTATGACGGTCGTATGACAGTTATGTGCACCCCTGCGACAGGTAGTCGCTTTCCATTGTCCGTGTAGGAAATGTTCACGTCGAGACACATTTCGACACTTTCCTGAATGTGTCCGAAGGGTTAGGCTGCGCGTTCATTTCGCCAGCACCCAGACAATGCTCCAACAATTTCTGCATGACTTCGGCTACTTTGCCCTGTTTCTCGGGACGTTTTTCGAAGGCGAAACCATCCTGGTGCTCGCGGGCTTCCTCGCGTTCCGTGAATACATGGACATCAAACTGGTGGTGGTCGTGGCGTTCTTCGGCAGCTATGCCGGGGATCAGCTGTGGTACTTCCTGGGCCGCAAACACGGACGCAAATTGCTGGCGCGCAAACCGCGCTGGCAGATGATGGGCGACCGCGCGCTGGAACACATCCGCAAGCACCCGGACATCTGGGTCCTGAGCTTTCGCTTCGTATACGGCCTGCGCACGGTGATGCCAGTAGCGATCGGCCTGTCGGGCTATCCGCCGGGACGTTATCTGCTGCTCAACGGTATCGGCGCCGCGATCTGGGCCACCGCCCTGGCCGCTGCCGCCTATCACTTCGGCGCTGTGCTCGAAGGCATGCTCGGCAGCATCAAGAAGTATGAGTTGTGGGTGCTGGGCGCACTGCTGGTGCTCGGCCTGGGCCTGTGGCTGCGCCGCCGGTTCAAGAATGCCCGGCTGGCGAAAAAGGTCTACGAGGAAGAACAGGCCGAGCAACTGGCCAAGGCCGAACAGCACAAAGCCGACATGGCCAAGGCTGCCGACCCTAAGACGCCAGCCGAGTAAGTCGCTGGCGGCAGCAATACAGCCCGATGCCGCTGAGCAGGCTGTAACTGAGCAGGCCGACCCATATCCCCGGGCTGGCCGGCCACAGCCCGACCAGCGGCGCCAGCCACACCAGCGGCAGGTTCGATGCCAGCCGCAGCGCTTCCAGCCTTCCCGCCCACGGGCGATTCTCCAGGGCCACGCCCAACACGAACAGACCGAACGCCACCGCGCTCCAGCCAAGCAGCAATGCAGCGGTGGACAGACTGTGTTCCAGATTCATCAGGTAACTGCCCAGCGCCACGTACACGCCGAACTGCAACCCCACGTACCACTGCCGACGGCTGTCCAGCGCCACCTCGAATTTGCGGAACTGACGCAGGTCCGGCTTGCTCATCGGGTACTTCGCCGCGACGTCCGCTGGACGCCATCCGGTGCGCATGAACCAGATCCTAATTTTGTCCCACGTGCGCTCGGCCCGACGCGCGTCCTCCCACAGCTGCGCGTAGAACTGCAGGTTGGCCCACAACGGATTCCAGCTCGCCAACGGCGTGGTCACGCCAAAAATCACCGGTTCATTGTCGTCCTCTTCCTGGAACGAGCCGAACAGACGGTCCCAAATAATGAACACCCCGCCGTAGTTGCGATCCATGTAGAGAGCGTTCTGTGCATGGTGGGCCCGATGATTGGACGGCGTGACGAAGCACCACTCGAACCAGCCGAGCTTGGGAATATGCCGGGTGTGGACCCAGAACTGATACAGCAGATTCAGCGCCGCAACACTGACGAACACCAGCAGCGGCACACCGAGTACCGCCATCGGCAGGTAGAAAATCCAGCTCAGCAGAAACCCGGTGCTGGTCTGGCGCAAGGCGGTGGAAAGGTTGTAGTCCTCGCTCTGGTGATGCACCGAATGCGCGGCCCAGAGGATGTTGCGTTCATGGCCCATGCGATGCAGCCAGTAATAGCAGAAGTCATAGAGAACAAAGGCCAACACCCACACCCAGACGCTGTCCGCAGGCAACCTGACCAGCGCCAGATGCTCAAGGGCAAACGCATAGGTCACCAGGCCAACACCCTTGGTCAGCAGGCCGGTGGTGGTCGACAACACGCCGGTGCTGATGCTGTTCACCGCATCGGCCAGGCGATAGTTGCTCACCCCGCGCCAGCGGTCGGCGATGAGCTCGGCCGCCATCAATACGAAGAAAAACGGCACCGCATACAGAATGAAGTTCATGACGTGCCCTGGTCGAAATCTGTAGCACAGATCCTAGGTGTAGCCGCGGCTGCACCCTATGGCAACGAGCGACAAATTAGTGGACATTTAACGCCATGAATCTGGAGAGAAACCCATGAGCAAAAAAGTTGCAGTGATCTTGTCCGGTTGCGGCGTGTACGACGGCGCCGAGATCCAAGAGAGCGTCATCACCCTGGTGCGCCTCGACCAGCGCGGCGCTCAGGTGCAGTGCTTCGCCCCGAACATCGCGCAATTGCATGTGATCAACCACCTGACCGGTGAAGAAATGCCCGAGTCGCGCAACGTGCTGGTGGAATCGGCACGCATCGCCCGGGGCAACGTCAAGGACCTGCGCGAGGCCGATGTCGAGGACTTCGATGCACTGATCGTGCCCGGCGGTTTCGGTGCAGCGAAGAACCTGTCGAACTTCGCCAGCGAAGGCGCCGGCTGCACCGTACAGCCGGAAGTGCTGGCGCTGGCCGAAGCCTTTGCCGAAGCGGGCAAGCCTGTCGGCCTGATCTGCATCTCGCCCGCGCTGGCCGCGAAAATCTATGGCCCGGGCGTGACCTGCACCATCGGCAACGATGCCGACACGGCCGCCGCCATGAACAAGATGGGCGCCACCCACGAAGACTGCGCGGTGACCGACATCATCGAAGACAAGGCGCGCAAACTGGTGACGACCCCGGCGTACATGCTGGCGCAGACGATCAGCGAGGCGGCTTCGGGGATTAACAAGCTGGTGGATCGGGTGCTTGAGCTGACCCACGAAAACGACGCCTGACCGGCGATAGCGATCGTTCCCACGCTCCGCGTGGGAATGCAGCCTTGGACGCTCCGCGTCTGCCTTGCAACGGCGGTGAGGCTGGGACGCGGAGCGTCCCGAGAGGCATTCCCACGCAGAGCGTGGGAACGATCAACGTTCAGGTTTTGCGGGTGAGCCTGGTGAGGATCCGATCCAGCGCGTTGGCAAACGCCTGCTTCTCCCGGTCACCGAACGGCGCCGGCCCGCCGCTGACCTGGCCCTGCTCACGCAGATCGGTGAACAGGTTGCGCGTCGCCAGCCGCTCAGCCATGTTCTGCGCGTCGAACTCCTTGCCTCGCGGGTCCAGCACCGCCACACCCTTCTTCACCAGCCGGTCGGCCAGCGGGATGTCGCTGCAGATCACCAGTTCGCCCGGCACCGCGTGTTCCACCAGATAATCATCCGCCGCATCCGGGCCACTCGGCACCACGATCAGCTTGACGATCGCCAGCGCCGGTTTGCTCTGCGGCTGCCCCGCCACCAGCACCACCTCGAAGCGGCGCTTGAGGGCAAACTTCACCACCAGCTCTTTAGCCATCTTCGGGCAGGCGTCGGCATCGATCCATACGCGCATCATCTCAGGCCGCCACCCGGCGCTTTTCCGCCACCCGGCTGCGACCGTAGAGCACGATGATCGCCGCAATCGCCACGGCCTGCGCCGTCAGCGAATAGGCATCGGCGTGAATCCCCAGCCAGTCGAAATCGAAGAACGCCACCGGCCGGGTGCCGAAGATCCCGGCTTCCTGCAACGCCTTCACGCCGTGGCCGGCGAATACCACCGACAACGCGCAGAGCAGCGCTGCGTTGATGCTGAAGAACAGCGTCAGTGGCAGTTTTGCCGAACCGCGCAGGATCACCCATGCCAGACCGAACAGCAGCACCAGTGCCGTCGCGCCACCGGCGAGTACCGCGTTATGCCCGGCGGGACCGGCCTGCAACCACAGGGTTTCGTAGAACAGGATCACTTCGAACAGCTCGCGGTACACCGAGAAGAACGCCAGGATCGCGAAGCCGAAACGCCCGCCGCCACCGACCAGGCTCTGTTTGATGTAATCCTGCCAGGCCGCCGCGTGGCGACGGTCGTGCATCCACACGCCAAGCCACAACACCATGACACTGGCGAACAGCGCCGTGGCGCCTTCGAGCAGTTCACGCTGGGAGCCGCTGACATCGATGACATACGCCGCCAGCGCCCAGGTGCCAAGGCCCGCCAGCAGCGCCAGACCCCAGCCGATGTTGACGCTGCGCACCGCCGATTGCTGGCCGGTGTTGCGCAGGAACGCGAGGATCGCCGCCAGCACCAGAATCGCTTCCAGACCTTCGCGCAGCAGAATCAGCAGGCCGGAAATGTAGCTCAGCGACCAGCTCAGACCGTCGCTGCCCAGCAGACCGGCAGATTCCTTGAGTTTGGCCTTGGCCGCGTCCAGACGCTGCTCGGCCTGCGCCACCGGCAAACCGTCCTGCAGCGATTGCCGATAGGCCATCAGGGATTTTTCGGTGTCTTTACGCACGTTGGCATCGACGTTGTCCAGCGAGCTTTCGACCAGTTCGAAGCCTTCCAGATACGCCGCCACCGACAGGTCATAGGCTTGATCGTGCTCACCGGCACGGTACGCCGCCAGGCTCTTGTCCAGCGTCGCGGCGGTGTAGTCGAGCAACTGCGCAGGGCCGCGCTTGACCTGCGGCGGCTGCGCCCGTTGCACGCGGAAGATCGCAGCGGCGTCAGCGCCCTCGGCAGCCTGCACTTCGGCCGGAGTCTGACGGGCAAGGTCGGCGATGTTGTAGGTCTTGTCGGATTTGGCCGTGGCCGGATCGGCGCTGAACTGTGCGATATAGGTCGCCAGGTCCCAGCGCTGACGATCATCCAGTTGATCGGCGAAGGCTGGCATGTCAGTGCCTTCGACGCCCTGACCGAGGGTGCTGTAGATCGCGTACAGACTCAGGTGATCCATCCGCGCGGCGTCGCGCAGATTGGCCGGCGCCGGCGTCATGCCAAGGCCCGCCGGGCCGTCACCGGCACCCGTGTCGCCGTGGCACACCGAGCAGTTTTGCGCGTAGAGCGGCGCGCCACGGATCGGATCAGGCGTGATGATCGGGGCCTGGCTGACTTCATAAGCCACCGCCAGTTTCGCCCCCAGTTGCCGGGCCTGACGGGCCACGTCCGCGCCGTCCTGTTTCGCCGTGATGGCGGCGTGCAAGGCAGTGACACCCTGTTCCAGCGCCGCCTTGTCAGGTTTGGCCGGCAGG
Source organism: Pseudomonas sp. IAC-BECa141 (assembly GCF_020544405.1). Lineage (NCBI taxonomy): Bacteria > Pseudomonadati > Pseudomonadota > Gammaproteobacteria > Pseudomonadales > Pseudomonadaceae > Pseudomonas > Pseudomonas sp. IAC-BECa141. The sequence goes on from NZ_CP065410.1 coordinate 5,955,180, forward strand.
CCGGCGATCAGCCCTTGCAGCACTTGGGTGAATTCCAGCTGCTCGCGGTATTCACCGTCGTCGATGACCTTGCCAGCCTGCACCGTCGGCGGGTAATCGGCGCTGATGTAATCGAGCAGGTGCAGCGCTTGCGGTGCGCCTTCCACGGTGTCGGCCAGCAGATTGAAGCTGCTCAGCGCGCACAACGGGAACACCAGCCAGGCCAGAAATCGGGACGCGGCAGTCATGAATGAGTCTCAAGTGGAAATGCGAAGTTACATATTGTTCACGTCGAGGGAGCCTGACTCAAGCTTTCTCTCCAATCGCCGGCACTTGGCCATCGCCCGCCCATATAATCCGACACCTCCCGCCTTACTGTTCAAGGAAGAGCTGCACTCCATGCGCCAATGCCTGCTGTTCCCGATGTTAATCGGCACGCTCCTGCTACTTAGCGGATGCGCCGCTTACCGCAATTACGACCTGGAAATGCAGCAAACCAACGACCGGCTGATGCTCGGCGACTATCAGGGCGCACTGGATGTGCTGGAGTGGCACAACCCCTGGGAAGACAAGGACCTGCTCTACTACTTCGAGAAGGGTTCGATTCTCAGCTTCGCCAACGCACGCCCGCAGAGCCAGAAAGCCTGGCGCAGCGCCGACCGGATGGTGTTCCAGCGCGAAGAAGCCGTGCCTTCCGCACCCATGAAGCTGCTCAACCGGTTTGCCTATGAAATGGGCACCATGCTGGTCAACGACAAGCTCAGTCGCTACGAAGGCTATGACTACGAAAAAGTCATGCTGACCACACAGATGGCCCTCAACCAATTGGGTGAAAGTGATTTCGACGGCGCCCGGGCAGACATCAAGAAGACCCACGAACGTGAAGCACTGATCGCCCGCCAGCGGGAGCGCCAGTATGAAGAGCTCGAGGAACAGGCCAAAGCTCAAGGCATCGTCGTGCAATACAAGGATCTGCAGGGCTATCCCGTCACTACCCTGGATGCGCCGGCGGTGATTGAACTGAAAAACGGTTACCAGAGTGCTTTCAGCCATTACCTGGCCGGGTTCACCTATGAAGCGCTGGGTGAACGGGATCTGGCCGCACCGGGTTATCGCCAGGCGATCGAGTTGCGCCCAAACACGCCCTTCCTCGAACAGGCGTTGCGCAATCTCGACAAACCGCCGGCCAAGGATGATGAAAGCGATGTTCTGATCGTCGTCCAGAGCGGTCTGGCGCCGGCCCGCAGCTCGGTAACGGTGCCGATACCGGTGCGGCTCAATGAAAATCTGGTCATTACCGCGCCGATCTCGTTTCCCATTCTGGTGCCGGACACCGTCACACCGGCGTTCGACCACATCCTGGTGGATGGCCGCAAGCGGCGGCTGACCATGATCAACAGCGTTACCGACATGGCATTCCGTACGTTGCGCGACGACATGCCGGCGATCATTTCCCGGGCGATGTTCCGCGCCAACATGGCCGCCATTTCCCAGGCGCAGGAAAACGAGCGCAATCCGGCCAAGGCCTCGCTGGTCGTCACCGAGCACGATCCCTTTGAGGAGGCCGATACCCGAACGTGGCGCACGCTCCCCGACAAGACACTGGTGGCACGCATTCGACTGAAGAAAGGCGATCATCGATTCAATGCGCCCAATGCGCCCGGAGCGTCATCGGTCATCCTGCGCATCGACCGCGATCACCAGTTGGTCAACCTGCGAGTTCTGAGAGATGTCGCCAACGTAATCGGCAATGCCAGATTGCCGGATAAGTAATGGCACCTAACTAACCGGTGCAATTAAAAAGCTATTACATAGCCAGCATCGCCCGCTTATAATGCCGCGCCCCCGCTATCGCGATGCGGCATTAAAGCTCCTCTTTTTATGAGGAATTGGCAGGAGGCCAATGCCACTGTCGATCGGTCCCAGCAGCCCGACCCGCACCCGAGGCTGTCGCTACTCATGGAAGAAGTACCCCATGGCATTCCGCGCTCCCACTCTGATCGCGCTCAGCGCCGTCACCCTGCTGTCCGGCTGTTCGGCGTTTCGCAACTACGATTCCGAACTGGCCCAGACCAACCAGCAACTGGCTACCGGCAACGTCGACGCCGCCCTGACCCTGCTGGAAAAGAACAACACCGGCCCGGACAAGGACCTGCTCTATTACTTCGAAAAGGGTGAACTGCTGCGCGCCAAGGGCGATCTGTCCGGCAGCCAGAATGCCTGGACCAGCGCCGACCAGGTGGTGGGCAAGTGGGAAGACTCGGTCAAGCTCGACACCGACAAGTACCTGGCCCAGTTCGGCAGTTTCCTGGTCAACGACAAGGTGCGCCGCTACGAAGGCTACGACTACGAAAAAGTCATGCTGACCACGCAGATGGCCCTGAACCTGCTGGCGGTCAATGATTTCGACGGCGCCCGTACCGCAATCAAGAAGACGCACGAACGTGAAGCGGTGATCGCCGACCTGCGCGACAAGGAATACCTCAAGAGCGAAGAGGAAGCCGAAAAAGAAGGCATCAAGACCGAGTACAAGGACTTGCAGGGCTATCCGGTCGCCAGCCTCGACGCGCCGGAAGTGGTCGGCCTGAAAAACAGCTACCAGAGTGCGTTCAGCCACTACCTGGCCGGTTTCGTCTATGAAGCCCTGGGCGAGAAAGACCTGGCTGCGCCGGGCTATCGCAAGGCTGCCGAGCTGCGCCCGAACACCCCGCTGCTGGAGCAGGCGCTGGTCAACCTCGACAAGCCGGTCAAGAGCGACGACAGCGACATCCTGATCGTGGTGCAAAGCGGTCTGGCGCCGGCCCGCGATTCGATCCGCGTGCCGTTGCCGCTGCCAATCTCCAACAACGTAGTGATCACCCCGCTGTCGTTCCCGATCATCAAACCTGACACCTCCACCGCGACCTTCGCGCAGATCGGCGTCGATGGCCAGCAGGTCGACCTGACCGCACTGAACAGCACCACCGCCATGTCCCGCCGCGCGCTGCGCGATGACATGCCGGGGATCATCCTGCGCACCACCGTGCGCGCGATCACCAAAGGTGTGGCGCAAAAGAAGATCAACGAAACCAACCCGCTGGCCGGTCTGGCGGTCGGTATTTCTTCAGCTGTGCTCGAAGGTGCCGATACCCGTACGTGGCGCACCCTGCCGGACACCACACAAGTGGTCCGTCTGCGCCTGAAAAAGGGTGAGCACCAGGTTACTCTGCCGAGCGCCGTCGGGGGCTCTCAGGTCAAGGTGACCGTCGATCAGCGTTACCAGGTGATCACCCTGCGCGCCGTCGGCAATCAGGTGTTCGCCGCCGGCCTCGCCGCCCACGTCACCCCGAGCGCTGGCGCCACCGCCGTGGCCAGCCTCAAACAACCTTAAGAACGGAGTCTTTGCATGCGCCTCAAACTCATCGCCGTCGCCGCCTTCGCCCTTCTGGCGAGCGGCTGCGCCACCCCGCCACCGCCGGAGCCGGGCAGCGCCGCGAGCAAGGTCGTGGCCATGGGCCCGCAGAAACACATCGTGATCGGCGCGATGCGCGTGGCCCGCGAAAACGGTTTCATGACCGTCAACGTGCAGTTGAGCAACACCCTCAACAGCAACAAGACGTTCTACTACCGCTTCGCCTGGCTCGGGCCGGAAGGGTTCCCGATCGCCGAAGAAGAAGTCTGGAAGAGCCAGATGATGTACGGCGCCCAGACCAGCTTCATCCAGGGCATTGCCCCGACGCCGAAAGCCGTGGACTTCCGTCTGGAACTCAAGACACCTTAAGCCCGACACCCTATTTCCGATTCAGAGACCATTCCCATGTTTGCACGCTTTTCCTTCATCGCCGTCCTCGCCCTGCTGGCCTCCGGTTGCGCCAACACTTCGCCGACCCTGGGCAGCAAGAACATCAGCTACGGCGACACCAAGGCCGTTGAAACCGTGACCAACGAGTTCGGCTCCACCGACCTGCAGATGATCGCCGAATCGATGACCCGTTCGCTGGCCCAGTCCGGCATCCTGCAGGGTCGCCCTGTGGTGCAGGTCTACGACGTGAAGAACAAGACCAGCGAATACATCGACACCCGCGAAATCACCACCAGCATCAAGACCCAGCTGATGAAGTCCGGCACCGCCCGCTTCGCCAGCGACAACACTGCGATGCAGAGCCAGGTCGACCAACTCAAGCTGCAAAATCAGAGCGGCCTGTACAAGAAGAGCACCGTGGCCAAGACTGGCAACATGATCGCCGCCAAATACCGTCTTGAAGGTTCGATCAGCTCGATCGTCAAGCGCAGCAGCGACTACAAGGACGTCTTCTACAAATTCAGCCTGCAACTGATCGACGTTGAAAGCGGTCTGGCGGAGTGGATGGACGAAAAAGAGATCCGCAAAACCACGGAGCGTTAATCGATGCGCGCATGGATTGGCATGATGGCCCTGGCTTGCGCGTTCAGCGTGCAGGCGGCCCCGAAAGTCGCGGTGACGGATCTGGCGTACCAGGAACGTGTGGAGCAATACATCCACATCGTTTCGGCACAGAACAATTACCGCGAAGGTTATTACAGCGCCAGTGGGTCTTCGAGCTACAACGAGCTCGAAGCCACCACCAGCTACATCGAACAGACCGAACTGCGTAAATTCACCGGTGACATCAAGGGTGAAATCCTGCGTACCGGCATGTTCCAGCTGGTGCAGGGCACGCCGTACACCGCGTCCTCCAAGGGTGACGTCTACGACGTGATCAAGCGGATCAAGGCCGGCAACTTCAAGGGTGCCGATTACGTGCTGTTCGGCACTGTATCGGACATCGACTTCACCCAGGACGTGAACGAGCTGGCGAACACCGACAGCTACTCCGCCGTGCTGGGCCTGACGCTGGTGGCTGACTTCAGCCTGATCAACACCAAGACCTACGAAATCACCTCGGCGTTCACGGCGATGGGTGAAGCGCAGGACACCAAACTGGTGAACCACCGCGACATCAAGATCTCGCTCAACCGCCCGCGGGTGGTGCGTGACGTGTCGAAGGCGCTGGGCGAAGACGTGGCCGGGCAACTGAGCATGCAGCTCGGCGGTGGCGGTTACGAGCAGCCGCGTGAGCCGCAGCAACGTAACAATCTGCCGCGTGATACGGCGCCAGTGATTCTGCGCTGATTAACAGTCGGAAACGAAAAAGGCGACCTGCAAAGGTCGCCTTTTTTGTGCCTGTACGCTTTACGCAGCAGCTTTGCGCAACGTCGCCATGAACGCCGCGGCGCCAATGAACAGCCCGGCAAACGTGCGGTTCATGCGTCTCTGCTGAGTCGGTGTGCGCAACAGGCGCAGCACCTTCGAAGCCAGACCGGTGTAGCCGGCCATGACGATCAGGTCGACCGCAATCATGGTCACGCCGATCACCACGTACTGGATCAACAGCGGCGCATGCGGATTGATGAACTGCGGCAGCACCGCCAGCATGAACACCAGGGCCTTGGGGTTGCTGATGTTCACCAGAAAGCCACGGAACACCAGGGCCAGCGGTTTGCCGATCGGCCGGACCGCCGCGTCGTCACTCATGTCCATCGGCAGTGCGCGCCACTGCTTGATCGCGAGATAAACCAGGTAGGCGACACCGAACCATTTGATCGCGTGGAACGCGGTGGCCGAAGCGGTGAGAATCGCGCCGACACCGGCGCCGACGATGGCGATCTGCACAGCCAGGCCGATCTGCAGGCCCAGGGCATTCCAGTAGCCGCGCCAGAAACCGTATTGCAGGCCGCTGGACATCGACGCAATGGCGCCGGCGCCCGGAGAAAGGCTGATCACCCAGCAGGCGGCAAAAAACGCCAGCCATGTTTGAAGCTCCATCGCACACCTCGACTTCGGACTCGTGACAATCCTCAAAGCTAATGCGGATTTGGCTGGATGACTACCGATTTTTTGCAGGATGTTGCGGCCGCCGACCAACGTGGCCGGCGCGCGATCACTTTTCGAAACCGCTGGACGGGAACACATCCGTGCCGCGCCAGCGTCGCACCGAACGCTGGAAGAACAGGCTGTTGGGCACTTGCACCATGGCGCTGCCGGTGCCGAGTTCTTCGGCTTCGATCAAGGTGGTGTAGAGCAGATTGATCGCTACCACCCGACCTTTGACGCCGGGCTTGTCGGTGGTGTCCACCAGTTCGACCACGTCGCCGAGACGAAACGGACCGACGGTGAAGATCAGAATTGCGCAGAGCAGGTTCGACAGCACGCTCCACATCGCGAAAAAGGCCACCGCGGCCACCGCGACGAAGCCCGACAACGCAGTCCAGAGCACCGTGGCCGAGACTCCAAGGCGTTCCAGCACGAAGATCAGCGCACTGCCCATGATCAGCCAGCGCAGACCGCCGCGCAGCGGCATCAGCAGCTGCGGCGGGAACGGATACTTCTCGCCCAGGCGGGTCAGGAATCGGGCGACGACACGCTGGGCGAAGTAGCCGGCCAGCAGGATCAGCAGAATCTGCACGCCGAGCCAGATCGGCTCGACCCACATGGCCGGCAATGGAAGTTTGAAGGCTTCCATCAGGACAACGCCTCCAGCTCCGCCTGCATGCTTTCCAGCGTTTCCAGGGCTTGCATCCACGCTTCTTCAAGTTCGCCTTCGCGGACTTTCAGCTTGGCCTGCTCGGCCAGCAGGTCACGCAATTCGCTCTTGCGCGCCGGCTCGTAGATGTCGCTGTCGCCAAGGCTGGCATCGACCTTCGCCAGCTTCTCGTGCAGCTTGCCGAGCTCGGCTTCGAGCTTGTCAGCCTCGCGCTTGTGCGGCGCCAGTTGCTGACGCAACGCAGCGGCGGCCTGACGCTGGGCCTTCTTGTCAGTCTTGTCCGGATTGACCGGCGTGTTGCTGACCGGGGCGTTGCGCTGGCGGTATTCGACCAGCCAACGAGCGTAATCCTCGAGATCGCCGTCGAACTCTTCGACCTTGCCGTCCGCGACCAGGAAGAAGTTGTCGGTGGTGCTCTTGAGCAGATGCCGATCGTGGGAAACCACCAGCACCGCACCACTGAATTCCTGCAACGCCATGGTCAGCGCCAGGCGCATTTCCAGATCCAGGTGGTTGGTCGGTTCGTCGAGCAGCAACAGGTTCGGCCGTTCCCAGGCGATCAGCGCCAGGGCCAAACGGGCCTTTTCGCCACCGGAGAAATTCAGCACCGGCTCGTCGATCCGCGCACCGCGGAAGTCGAAACCACCGAGGAAGTCGCGCAGGGTCTGCTCGCGCTCGGTCGGCGCCAGACGCTGCAAGTGCAGCAACGGGCTGGCCTTGGCATCCAGAGAGTCGAGCTGATGCTGGGCGAAGTAGCCGACCACAGTGTTCTCACCGCGAGTCAGGCGCCCGGCCAGTGGTTCGAGTTCACCGGCGAGGTTTTTGATCAGCGTGGACTTGCCTGCACCGTTGGGGCCGAGCAAGCCGATTCGCGCGCCGGGGGTCAGTTGCAGCTTGACCTTCTCCAGCACGGTTTTCTCGCCATAACCCAGGCGCGCATCAGACAGGTCGATCAGCGGGCTGGAGATCTTGGTCGACTCGCGAAACACGAAGTCGAACGGCGAATCGACGTGGGCCGCCGACAGTTCCTCCATCCGCTCCAGCGCCTTGATCCGGCTCTGGGCCTGACGGGCCTTGGTGGCCTGGGCCTTGAAGCGGGCGATGTAGCTTTCCATGTGCGCACGCTGCGCCTGCTGCTTCTCGTAGGCCTGTTGTTGCTGGGCCAGACGCTCGGCACGGGCGCGCTCGAACGCGGTGTAGCCGCCACGGTAGAGCGTCAGCTTGCGCTGATCGACGTGGGCCACATGATCGACCACTTCATCGAGGAAATCCCGGTCGTGGGAAATCAGCAGCAAGGTGCCGGGGTAACTTTTCAGCCACTCTTCGAGCCAGATGATGGCGTCGAGATCCAAGTGGTTGGTCGGTTCGTCGAGCAGCAGCAAGTCTGATGGGCACATCAAAGCCTGCGCAAGGTTCAGACGCATCCGCCAGCCACCGGAGAAATCTCCTACCTGACGATCCATCTGCTCGTTGGTGAAACCGAGCCCGGCGAGCAACTTGCGCGCTCGCGCATCGGCGGTGTAACCATTGGCGCTGTCGAGTTCGGCGTGCAGGCGCGCCAGCGCGGTGCCGTCGTGGGCCTCTTCGGCTGCCGCGAGCTCGCGCTGCACTTGGCGCAGACGCAGGTCACCGTCGAGCACATAGTCGACCGCCAGGCGTTCGAGCGTATCGACCTCCTGGCGCATGTGGGCGATACGCCAGTCGGCCGGCAGCAGACAGTCGCCCGAGTCCGGGTGCAACTCACCGCGGAGCAAGGCGAACAGGCTGGATTTGCCGGCGCCGTTGGCACCGATGAGGCCGGCTTTCTGGCCGGCGTGCAGGGTCAGCTCGGCGTCTTCTAGCAGACGTTGCGGGCCACGCTGTAAAGTCAGGTTCTGAAGTCGGATCATAATGGCGGCGGAGTCTACCAGCTTCCCCCGCAACTGGCGCGAGTAGCACGATGTCCTCTGACCTGTGGAGCTTTGCCCTTGCCGTCTACGCCCGTCCTGGCGTGGAGGATGCCTGCCTGCGCCTGCAATCGGCGGGAGCCAACGTGTGCCTGATGCTATGCGGCTTATGGCTGGAACAACGCGATGTGACCTGTGACGAGGTGCGCGCCCGGCAGCTTGTGGAACTGACAGAGCCCTGGGACCGGGAAGTGGTCCAGCCGTTACGCGCATTGCGCACGCAGTGGAAAACCCTGGCCGACACCGATCCGGTGCTCAAGGGCATGCGCGAGCAGATCAAGGGACTGGAGCTGGAGGCGGAGCGTGCACTGCTGTCGCGACTTGAAGGCGCCGCGCAAGGCTGGAAGCGTGACTCCAAGGAATCGAGAGACTGGCTGAACGTGCTGGCCGGCCCGGCGGCCAACCTGAACCGCGACGCGCTGCAAGTGCTGCGCGTCGCGGCGACCGGCGCTTAGGAAGCGCTGGACGGATTGCTGGTGACGCTCGACACCGGCGCCGGGGATGGCGTGGTTGCGGTGGTCGAGGTAGTGGCGGCCGGTGCCGGTGCTGCAGTCGGAGCCGGGGTTGCCGGTGCGGCAGGTTTGGCAGCAGGCGCAGTGGCAGGTTTTGCTGCAGCTGGTTTTGCTGCTGGCTTGGCGGCAGCTGGCTTGGCAGCGGCAGGTTTTTTCACCGCAGGTTTTGCAGCAGGTTTCGCTGCTGGCTTGGCGGCCGGTTTGGCAGCGGTCGCTGGCTTGGCTGCGGTGGTTGCAGGCTTCGCGGCGGCAGCCGGTTTGGCGGCTGGTTTGGCAGCAGCTTTTGCCGCAGGTTTCGCCGCCGCTTTGGCAGCAGGTTTCGCCGCAGGTTTGGCAGCGGTTTTCGCCGCAGGCTTGGCAGCAGCAGTTTTGGCGGCTGGTTTGGCAGCGGCTTTAGCGGCTGGTTTTGCTGCCGGCTTTGCAGCCACTTTGGTGGCTGGCTTGGCAGCAGGTTTCGCAGCTGCAGTGCTTGCCGGAGCGGCCTTCGCAGCAGCGGTTTTCGCCGCAGGTTTGGCAGCTGGTTTTGCAGCAGCCGGCTTGGCAGCAGCTGGTTTGGAAGTCGCTGGTTTGGCTGCTGTGGTTTTGGCCGCAGGTTTAGCAGCGCTGGCGGCTGCAGGTTTCTTCGCGGCTGGTTTTGCAGCGGCTTTCACTGGCGCTTTTGCAGGGGCTTTGACCGGTGCTTTTGCAGCAGGTTTGGCAGCCGCTTTTTTCGCAGGCGCCGCTGCCGGTTTGGCCGAACGCAGGGACAACGCCTTGCCGACGGCCTCTTGAACACGACCGACACCCTGGGCCAGTTTCAGGCTTTCCTGGGCATCGCGCTTGAGTTGCAGAATGTAGCTGCGGGTATCGGACTGACGCTCCTTCAGGGCATCAAGCAGATCTTCAAGTTCCTTCACGGCAGCCTTGGCCTTGGTCTGCGCCTTGGCTTTACCGGCCGCTGCTGCGTCCTGCAATTTGGTGCGGGATTTGTGCAGCTTTTCTTGTGCCTTGCCGCGCTGCTTTTCCAGTTTGGCGAGCAGTTTTTCAGCATCAGCCAAGGCTTGGGAGCAAGCGTTTTCCAGATGCTCGAGCAAGCTGCCCGAGAGTTGTTGGAGTAAATGCAACGGAGTGTTTACAGGCTTCTTGGTGGCCGACATGGTTTACCTCCTGGCTGACGTGAGTGCGGCTCATACTAGACCTCTGCTGCTACCGCCGCTAGGGCATGTTGACAGTATCGAAAGCACTCGGTTGCAGGCTTGCGAAAAACTTCTGCGCATTGGCAAAAGCAGTTCACCGTTGCAGACGTTCGCGCTGGCATAATCCACCGCAATTCAGGACGGAGAGTGCCCATGTCGCGCTACCTTTTTTTATCCCTCTGCATGATTTTTTCCTTGGCGCAGGCCGACGAAAAAAACACTGCAAACGATGCCCACGATCTGGCTTACAGCCTGGGTGCCAGCCTCGGTGAACGGCTGCGCCAGGAAGTGCCGCAGCTACAGATCCAGGCGTTGATCGAAGGTCTGCAACAGGCCTATCAAGGCAAACCGCTGGCACTGAGCGAGGCACGCATCGAGCAGATCCTCGCCGATCACGAATCGCAGACAGCCGAGCAGGCAGCGATGCCTTCGACTGAAGCCGCGATGGAAAACGAGCGACGTTTTCTCACCGCCGAAAAAGCCAAACCGGGTGTGAAGGAGCTGGCCGACGGCATCCTGCTGACCGAGCTTTCGCCGGGGAACGGCACGAAGGCCGGCCCGGATGGAAAAGTGCAGGTGCTGTATGTCGGCCGACTGCCGGATGGCACCGTGTTCGATCAAAACACACAACCACAGTGGTTCAATCTCGACAGCGTGATCGCCGGCTGGCGCACGGCGCTACAGAACATGCCCGTGGGCGCGAAGTGGCGTCTGGTGATTCCGTCGGATCAGGCTTATGGCGCTGACGGTGCCGGCGACCTGATCGCGCCGTTTACACCGTTGGTGTTCGAAGTGGAATTGCGCGGCGCGACCAGTTGATCGCCCAATAAAAAACGGTGCGCCTGGGGCGCACCGTTTCTGGTTCTTGCAAGGCCGGATTCAGGCCTGAACCGAATCCTCTTCCTTATGTGCGGTATGCAGCACTTCGATCAGGCAGTCTTCCAGTTCGAAGCGCTCGTGGAGCAGGCCGCCCAGCTCCTTGAATTTCTCAGCAACGCATTTGCCTTCATCGCAAAGGTCGTTGAATGCGAGCAGCTTTTCGGTGATGACATCGATCCGTGGGTAGATCGTCTCGGCCAGTTCCAGGCCGCGCTTGTCGTTGAAGGCCTTGGCCTCGCCCGTCAGCTGTTCGTAGATCTCGAAGTGGCCGGCCGAGACGTAATCGACCAGCACGCCGCAGAACTCCTGCAAGGGCTTTCGATCCTCGGACAGCGCCTGAGGCTTGGCGCCCAGCTTGTCATAGGCAGCGATCAACTCCTCACGCTCCTGCAGCCAGCGGTCGATCAGCAGATGAACTCCACCCCAACGTTCCTGAGCATTCTGACAACTTTCGAGCATGGCGATCTCTCTTCCCTTGTGGGTCATGCTGCTCTACACCCGCGCCCCTTCTTGTGGCTAATGCTTTGAGAGGCGGCCAGGCAGAGCGTCATCGAGCAACACAATTCCAATGACACGTGCGGGCCAGATTATGCCCGCACGACTATGGCTTCAAGGTACGCAGGAGAGAAAGTTCATACAAGTGTTTAATCCCTGACCAGCGCCGGGTGCGACGGTTGGCCGCGCAGCGGTCGCTGCAAAGCCATCCAGACCTGTCGCAGCAACTGATAAAAAGCCAGGATCGACATCCCCACAAAAAACAGCAGACTCCACTCCGGAATGCTCAGATCGAACAGCGTCCAGGACAATTCCGCGCAATCGGCGGTGTCGTTGAACATGCGCATCAGTGCGCACAACCACGGCAGGCTGCTGAACATCTCTTCCGGCCCGGGCCCGCAATGCGCCAGTCTTTGCAGGGAATCACTTTGCAACAGCACTTGCCGCCAGGCCGCCGTCATGCCGCCAAGACTGGTCAACAATGCCATCACCCAATACAGCGACAGACCGACACGTTGCGGCCCATGGATCGCAGCCATACCACAACAAAGGGTGAGGACACTCATGAACAGACGCTGGACCAGACACAGGCTGCAAGGCACCAGACCGACCGCGTATTCGAGGTAATAGGAAGCTCCCAGGGCCAGAATCCCCGCAGTGAAAGCCATAAAGAACAGGGAGCGTGAGCAGGCCAAAGACATGGCTTATCCGTAAAAATAAAGACAGGCAGTTACGGTAGAGGAAAGCGCCTCGAGCTTTCAAGGCAGGTCACTGGCGACACTTCATCAGAAGTGTAGGGAAATCCCGACAAGCACAGAAGGATTCGGTGCAGTCCACTGTAGGACTTTGCTCAGGAAGGGATTTACGGGTAACTATTCAGTCACCGGAAGAAAAAGGAGGAGCATCGCTCCTCCTTTCTGATCACGCTCGAACAGCTACGGGTAATGGCGCAGCCAGCAGGCGTTCATCCAGCATCCCGAGCCCTTCCTGGAACAGCAGATTGCTGCGCTCGGTGTCACCCAACCGGGCCAGCAGGCGAGCCAACTCGGCGCAGGCCTCCGGATTACGCTGCACTCGCAGGCTGCTTTCCAGATAATCCCGCGCCTTGCCCCACAGACTGGCTTGCAGGCACAAACGCCCCAACGTCAGCAGCAGGCTGGCGTCGCCCGGATGATCCTTGAGCCAGCCTTCAGCCGCCTGCAACTGACGCGCCGGATCACTGCCGCGCACCAGACCGTAAAGGCGCGCCAGATGGCTGTCGTACTTACGCTTGAGCGCCGTGCGCAGCACTTCTTCCGCTTCGACCTGGGCGCCCAGTTGGCGCAACTGCTCGGCGTAGGCCAGTACCAGCGCCGGTTCCTGGCGCTGGGCAGAAGTCAGCTGCTGCCAGGCTCGGTTGAGCGACTGCAAACCGACTGCGCCATCCTCTTCACGCTGGGCCGCCAGGGACAGATTTTCTCCCCAGGCGCGACGCTCGAGCTCGGTCAGCTCAGCCGGTGGCAGGACTTTGTCCTTGCGCAGCTCCGGCAACAGCCGGATCACGGACGACCAGTCACCGCGCTGCTGATGCAGGCGCTGCAACTGACGCAAAGTCTGCACATTGTGCGGATGGCGCTCGTGCATCGCCTGCAAAGTGACCAGCGCGCCATCGGTATCGCCACGATCGGTCTGCAACTGCGCATGGCTGAGGGCGATCGCCAGCTCGGCCTGCGGCTGACGCTCGAGGGCGCGCTCCAGCAGGCGATCGCTTTCCTCGTAGTGGCCTTGTTCGTTGGCGGCGCGAGCGGCGCCCAGGTAATACAGCAACGGTTGACGCTCGGCTTCGGCGGCCCGGTAAAGGTGGCGCTGGGCACTGGCCCAGCGACCTTCGGCCAGGTCGAGCTGACCATGCTCGATCGCCACCTGCACACGGCGACTGCGGTTGCGTCGCGACCATGGATTGACCACGCCGCCGGAGGTCAGCACCAACTCGACCAGCGCCTTGATGCCCCAGACCAGCAGCCACAGCACCGCGACCACCGCCAGGGTTGCCCACAGGCTCGACTCATAACGAAAGCTTTTGTAGGCGACCAGCACGTAACCGGAATGCTCGGCAATCGCCAGGCCCAGCGCCGCCGTTGCCGCGATCACCAGAAACACGATCACATACAGGCGCTTCATGGTGTCGCCTCCTGAGCGGTGCTCGCGGCCGGTTTGGCGAAGGGTTTCACTGATTCCTCGGCGTTGACGTTACGGCGCTCCAGATACGCCTGCACCGCGCTCAACGTTCCGGCGAGATCCGGCGTATTGACGGTAACCGGTTGCTTGCTCAGTTCCGCGACCTGCTCGAGCATGATTTTGCTCTGCGGGTTGTCCGGATTGAAGTTGCCGGTGAGAACGTCACGCGCTTCGGCCAGGGCCTGGGTGTACACCGGCGCCTGGCCGTTGAGCGCAGCCCATTGCGCCTGCTCGAGCGAAAGGCTCAGGGCCAGACGCACCTGACTCAGACTCTGGCCAGCAAGCAGCGGCCGGACGTTTTTGTCAGCGTTGAAATCGATGCGGATGTAGCGCGAGATCTGATCCCACCACTGCGCCCAGCGACTGGCGCCATCGCCGTCGGAAGTCAGGCCCAGCAGCGAATCGCCGCGATCCTTGTATTCCGGCGCCAGCTCGGTGAGACCGACGACCTGATCGCGCAAGGCGCCCAGGCGCAGAAACAGCCCGGTGCGATCCGGCTGTTCGGTACTGCGCAGCGCCACAAGGGTTTTCGCCACTTGCTCGCGGGCGGCGAACGAACCGGGATCATTCTGCTCACGCAGGATTTCGTCGGCACCCTGCACCAGTGCCTGAGCGCTGCTGATGTCCTGCAGGGCGGAAAGACGCAGACTGGCCAGACGCAGCAAGTGTTCGGCCTCGGCCAGACGCCAGTCCTTGCGGCTGGCGCCGAGGACGGTTTCCAGACGCTGATTGAGGCGCTGCTGATCGCCCTGAAGCTGGGTCACCAGACGCTGGCGATCGGCAAGTTCATCGGCGCCGGGCAATTGCCCGAGACGCTCGGTCAGTCGTTGCTCGTTGAGCTTCAGGGTCTGTGCCTGATCGTTCAACGCTTGAACCTGACTCAATTGATTTTGAGTGTTGGCCTGCAGGTGTCGCACCTGCCAGACACCCCAGCCACCCACCGCAACACCGGCGGCGCCGAGCAGCAGCGCGAGAATGGCCAATCCGTTGCCTCGGCGCGGTTCGGCGGCCGGTGGCGGTGCATCAACCGGTGCATCGATCACAGGTTGAACGTCATCTTTAGGCAAGGTTGTTTCGCTCACGTATCCATCCTTTGCATTAGAGAACGGGCACGGGATGCTCCCGTAACGCCGTCAGCAAAGCCGCGGCACTCGCGCCGCGACAATCCACAACTGTTCGGGCCCCGGCGGCACTGGCCTGCTCGGCAACCCTTGGGCTTGGAACAAACAACGGCAACTGCGCAAGCACAGGCCAGGTATCGCCGGCCAGTTGGCGCAGGTGCTCGAAACCCTGTCCACTGCTGACCACCAGCCCGTTCAGGCGTTCCGCTGCAATCCTGCGAGGCAGCTCCTGCGGCGCATAGTCCGGCAGGTCGCGACGGTACAACTCCAGATATTCGACACTAGCACCAAGCGCGCGCAGGCGCTCGGCCAGCAATTCGCGTCCGCCCTCCCCGCGCAGGATCAACACCTGCGAACCGGGCACGGCCACCGCCGCCAGAAGACGCGGCAATTGCAGCAAGGCTTCGCTGTCGTCGCCCGCGTCCGGGAAGCTCACATCCAGCCCCCGATCCCGAAGGATCGCGGCGGTCGCCGCACCCACGCTGAACCATGGCATCGTCGGAGTCGACAGGCCCAGAGAATCGAGCAGATCCATCGCGATCCGCGCCGCCGGCTTGCTGACCACGATAACGGCGCTATAACGCGGCAGTTGCGTGATCGTGTGGCGCATTGTGTCAGAGACCGGCAGTGGCGCAATTTCCAAAAGCGGCAGACAACTGCTGAAAAACCCTTGTTCGGCCAGCACGGCGGCGAGCGCCGAACAGTCCTCCGCCGGGCGCGTCAGCAGCAGGCGCCAGGCGGTCACTCGTGACCTGCCTCGCCGTAGACTGCCTTGAGAATATCGTCGGCGCCCTGGCTGAGCAGGTCTTCGGCCACCTGCACGCCCAGCGTCTGGGCTGCGGCACGCGGCGCACGGGCCTGTGCGCTGAGCAGCTTGCCGCCGCTCGGTTCGCCCACCAGACCGCGCAGCCACAATTGATCGCCTTCGAGCACGGCGTAGCAGGCGATCGGCACCTGGCAGCCGCCATTCAGATGTTTGTTGAGGGCACGCTCGGCCGTGACACGGTCAGCGGTGTCGGCGTGATGCAGGGGTGCGAGCAGGGCATGGATTTCCGTGTCGGCACTGCGGCACTCGATACCGACGGCGCCCTGGCCACCGGCCGGCAGGCTGTCGTCGACGCTGATGGCCGAGGTGATGCGGTCTTCGAAACCAAGACGGATCAGACCAGCTGCCGCGAGGATGATCGCGTCGTACTCGCCGGCGTCAAGCTTGGCCAGACGGGTGTTGACGTTGCCGCGCAGGAAACGGATCTCCAGATCCGGACGGCGGGTCAGCAACTGCGCCTGACGACGCAGGCTGGAGGTACCGACGATGCTGCCGGCAGGCAATACATCGAGGCTGGAATATGCATTGGAGACAAACGCGTCACGCGGATCTTCGCGCTCGCAGATGCAGAACAGACCGAGGCCTTCGGGGAAATCCATCGGCACGTCTTTCATCGAGTGCACGGCGATGTCGGCTTCGTTTTCCAGCAGCGCGGTTTCCAGTTCTTTAACGAAAAGGCCCTTGCCGCCGATTTTCGACAGGGGCGAATCAAGCAGCTTGTCGCCACGACTGACCATGGGCACCAGCGTCACCAGCAGGCCCGGGTGGGCTGCTTCCAGACGGGCTTTGACGTATTCGGCCTGCCAGAGGGCCAGAGCACTTTTGCGGGTGGCGATGCGGATTTCGCGAGAGGACATGGATCAATCCGTACTGAATAGATACGGCGGATAATAACAGCTCAGCCAAATCCACTTTGACCTGAATCAGAAACGGCGTGGCCTCCCTGGCCTGCAATGCCTGGTGAAAAGAACGAAGAACCGCCCGGAGCCTGCGGCCTAAAGCCCCTGCATCATTTTGCGCACGCCCGCCACATGCCGGCGGCTGACGATCAGCGCGTCACCGTTCAGACCCTTGAGGAACAACTGGAAGTGGCCCAGCGGTGTGCGTTGCAGTCGCTCGATGCGGTCGCGGGCGACCAGCGCGTTGCGGTGGATCCGCACGAAGCGCTCGCCGAATTCGTCTTCCAGTGCCTTGAGCGGCTCATCCAGAAGAACTTCGCCGGCTTCGTGGCGCAAGGTCACGTATTTGTGGTCGGCAATGAAATACACCACCTGATCCAGCGGGATCAGTTCGATGCCTTTACGGGTGCGGGCGCTGATGTGGCTGCGCGGGCCGTTACCGCTTTCGGCGGCAGGACGGGTCAGGGCCGAGAGCTGGGCCCGGTTGGGACGTTCAGCCCGTTTCAGGGCGTCATGCAGATGTTCGGTTCGCACGGGTTTCACCACATAGCCCACGGCGCTGGCCTGAAGGGCTTCCACGGCAAATTCATCGGGACCTGCGCAAAACACCACGGCTGGCGGGGTCTCGCGTTCGCACAGACGGGCAGCCACCTGCAGGCCATCGAGGCCCGGCATGCGAATATCGAGCAGCACGATATCCGGCTTGTGGCTGTCGATCAGCGCCAACGCCTCTTCGCCATTGGTGGCGCTAGGCTCCAGGACTGTGTAGCCCTCGAGCTCGCTCACCATTCGGGCGAGGCGCTCGCGGGCCAGTGGTTCGTCATCAACGATCAGGACATTCATATTGCGCTGGATTCCTGCGTGAGTCTCGCACAAGGATAGCGTAGACAAGTGGAGTGACGTCCGTCACCGCGATCCACGCTAAGACTAGCGCGAGCGTCAAAAAGTGCCGTACGTCGGCCGGCAATATTTGCCGACACGTGCAACGTACCGACTGACGCCCGTCGCCGACTGCGTTTTACGCAGGGTATGCCAATGGCCAATACACCCACCCCTCTCTCTTCTTATAGTCGGTGGCCGGACCTTTGCGCGATCCGCCGCCACGTCGACCCCTATGTCCTACTGTAGACGCTCGTCAGGCCGATATTGCTCAATCGAAAAATATCCTTGCGCAAATCCCCCGCAGACACCGGCGACTATGGAGGAGGACATGAGAAAAAAACGTATCGACCAGTGTCAGCGACAGGATTGGCAACCCTGTTATTATCCGCGCCAGCGTTTCACGCCTTCTTTCTTCAAGCCGATACGAGCGAATTCATGAGCACTGACAAGACCAATCAGTCCTGGGGCGGCCGCTTCAGTGAACCCGTCGACGCCTTCGTCGCCCGCTTCACCGCCTCCGTCACTTTCGACCAGCGCCTGTATCGCCACGACATCATGGGCTCGATCGCCCACGCCACCATGCTGGCCAAGGTCGGCGTGCTGACGGATGCCGAGCGCGACAGCATCATCGATGGCCTGAAGACCATCCAGGGCGAAATCGAGGCCGGCCAGTTCGACTGGCGCGTCGACCTCGAAGACGTGCACATGAACATCGAAGCACGCCTGACCGACCGCATCGGCATCACCGGCAAGAAGCTGCACACCGGCCGCAGCCGCAATGACCAGGTCGCCACCGACATCCGCCTGTGGCTGCGTGACGAGATCGACCTGATCCTGAGCGAAATCACCCGCCTGCAAAAAGGCCTGCTGGAGCAGGCCGAGCGCGAAGCCGCGAGCATCATGCCGGGTTTCACCCACCTGCAGACCGCTCAGCCTGTGACCTTCGGGCACCACATGCTGGCCTGGTTCGAAATGCTCAGCCGCGACTACGAGCGTCTGGTCGACTGCCGCAAGCGCACCAACCGCATG
The DNA here is from genome assembly GCF_020544405.1 of Pseudomonas sp. IAC-BECa141. NCBI lineage: Bacteria > Pseudomonadati > Pseudomonadota > Gammaproteobacteria > Pseudomonadales > Pseudomonadaceae > Pseudomonas > Pseudomonas sp. IAC-BECa141. The sequence continues at coordinate 5,973,682 of NZ_CP065410.1, forward strand.
CCGCTGGGCAGCGCGGCGCTGGCCGGTACCACCTACCCGATCGACCGCGAATACACCGCGCAACTGTTGGGCTTCGACGCCGTCGGCGGCAACTCGCTGGACAACGTGTCCGACCGGGACTTCGCCATTGAATTCTGCTCCGCCGCAAGCATCGCGATGATGCACCTGTCGCGCTTCTCCGAAGAGCTGGTGCTGTGGACCAGCGCGCAGTTCCAGTTCATCGATCTGCCGGACCGCTTCTGCACCGGCAGCTCGATCATGCCGCAAAAGAAAAACCCCGACGTGCCGGAACTGGTACGCGGCAAGACCGGCCGTGTGTTCGGCGCCCTGATGGGCCTGCTGACCCTGATGAAAGGCCAGCCACTGGCCTACAACAAGGACAACCAGGAAGACAAGGAACCGCTGTTCGACGCCGCCGACACCCTGCGCGACTCGCTGCGTGCCTTCGCCGACATGATCCCGGCGATCAAACCGAAACACGCCATCATGCGTGAAGCGGCGCTGCGCGGTTTCTCCACTGCCACTGACCTGGCCGACTACCTGGTGCGCCGTGGCCTGCCGTTCCGTGATTGCCACGAGATCGTCGGTCACGCGGTGAAGTACGGCGTCGACACCGGCAAGGATCTGGCCGAGATGAGCCTGGAAGAACTGCGTCAGTTCAGCGATCAGATCGAACAGGACGTGTTCGCCGTGCTGACCCTGGAAGGCTCGGTGAATGCCCGTAACCACATCGGCGGCACAGCGCCGGCGCAGGTCAAGGCTGCCGTGATTCGCGGCCAGGCGTTGATCGCCAGCCGCTAAAAGCTGAAAGCTTCGCGAGCAGGCCCGCTCCCACAATTGATCTCGATTGGACATCTGCCCGGTGTTCGCAGCAGATCGAATGCGAGAGCGGGCCTGCTCGCGAAAGCCATCTCGAAAGCACCAGCAAACTTACTTTTTGGCCGCGATCATCGCCAAAAACGCCGGCATCGCTGCATCCTTGTCCGCCTCGATCTTCTGCACGTGCGGATTCTGCTCAAGCCGCTCCAGCAGCGCCCTGGCCTTCGGCATTTCCGCCAGCAAATCCAGACCGAACAGTTTGTGCCCCACCGCAGCCGCCAGCGGCACGCTGTAGAGGAAGTACAAATCCGCAATGCTCAGGCTGTCGCCCGCCACATACGGGTCGAACTTGCCGTGACGTCCCAGCGCCGCAAAACCCAGCAGCAATTCAGCCTTGGTTTTCTCTTTGATCGCCTCCGGCAGCGCCGTACCGAAAAACGCTTCGCCATAACAGGCACGGGCCGGCAGCTCGATATACAGCTCGATTTCCTTGGCCACTGCCAGCACCTGGGCACGGGCGAACGGTTCGGTCGGTAACAGCGGGACACCCTGCTGACTGCTTTCGAGGTATTCGAGCATCACCATCGTTTCGTTGATGTAACCGCCTTCGGCCCCCAGCACCGGCACCTTGCCGCGCGGGCTGATGGCCAGAGATTCAGGCGTCGGCGTCGGGTAGAACGTGACCTCTTCGAACGGCAGGCCTTTTTCCAGCAGCGCCAGTTTGACCATGTTGTAGTAGTTGCTGACGGAGAATCCATAGAGCTTGAACATCACATAGCCTCCAGGCCGTGCGGGGTGGGCAGTGCCTGTTTATAGATCGCCCGGGGGATTCTCGCCAGCAGCATCACGCCGCTGAATGCGGGTAAACTGGCGCCTTTCCTTGAGGAGCCTGCCATGAGCGAGCCGACTGACATCGACAATGATGAAGAAGAGTTCACCGAATCGACGCTGATCGAAGCGATCGAGAACCAGATCGAAAGCGACAACCCGCCAGCGGCCAAGGCAACCTTCAACAAGCTGACGCTGGTCGGCTACGAGCGCGAAGACATCCTGAACCTGATGGCCCATGTGCTGGCCTACGAAATCGATTCGATGCTCGACGATGACCGCGCGTTCGATACCGAATGGTACGAAACCGCGCTGCGCGCATTGCCGGAACTGCCACCGGAAAAGCAGTAACCGGTCTCGCCCTGTGGGAGCAGGCCTGCTCCCACACAATTTGTCATCCATCTCCACGGCCTTCTGCTGACCCCTGACTACACTGGAATCCACCCCGGGACGAAAACCCTGACACGCGCACTGGACAGGCCGCGCCGGCAGGTTCACCTTAGGGGCGCTGTCGTCCAATTCCTAGAAAGTCTGGAGTCCTTATGTCGCTTACCCCTGAGTTGGTTGCCGAACTGGAAGTCCTCGCACTCTTCAACCTGGACAGTTCCCAGGAAGGTCTGAAAATTCATCAGACCGCTGCCCCGAAGCACATTGCCGCCGCACAACGCCTGTTTGAAAAAGAACTGACAGACCAGCCTGATGGCGGTTACCTGACCAGCCTCGGTCGCGATGCCGCACAAAACGTGCAAACCGTACTGACGATTCTCAAAGAGCAGCAAAACGCCTGATCCTCCCGACTTTGCCCACGGAAACCCCTGCCACGGGATTTCCGCGGGCCAGCCATGAACGTTGCCCATCGCCCAACGTTGGAAATCTGACGTCAAAAAACAAATTCAGCTTAAAACTCCTGCTGCTCAGGCGCTAAACTCCCGGACACCCGAGACCCCTTGCCTCCGAGCCCTGCGCGCCGGTTTGAGCCGACATGACCCGCACCCATGAAATCCGCCCCGACCTGGACGAAGGCATCGACCGCAAGGTACTCAGCCAGCTACGTGCACGTTTTCTGAAACTCAATGAAGGTCGCCTGAACCGGGCACTGGAAGGCCTGTCGACGCGCCAGCAAAGTGTGCTGACGCTGCTGCCGCTGTTTTTTCACGTCAATCATCCGCTGTTGCCCGGTTATGTCTCGGGCGGTACGCCGGCCGGGCTGTCGAATTACGAACCGGACGCCGACGCGCTGGCCGAAGCCCAGCGCCTGACCCGCTCGTTCTCCTACAAACCGCGACACGGCAGCAACCCGCCTCGACCGATTCATGGGCTGTTCCTGATGGGCAGCCTCGGCACGCTGGCCCAGGCCGATCAGAGCGACATGGACGTTTGGGTCTGCCATGCCCCCGACCTGAGCGACAGTGAACTGGCCGAGCTGCGCAAGAAATGCCAGTTGCTCGAAACCTGGGCTGCCAGCCAAGGGGCAGAAGCGCATTTCTTCCTGATCGACCCGGTGCGCTTCGTCAAAGGCGACCGCGACACCCAGCTCAGCTCTGAAGATTGCGGCACCACCCAGCACTATCTGCTGCTGGACGAGTTCTATCGCACCGCGATCTGGCTCGCCGGGCGCACGCCGATCTGGTGGCTGGTGCCGGTCTACGAAGAACGCGCCTATGACGCGTACACCCACACCCTGATTTCCAAGCGGTTTATCCGCAACGATGAAACCCTCGACCTGGGGCCGATGGCGCACATTCCGCCGGGCGAGTTTGTCGGCGCCGGGCTGTGGCAACTGTTCAAGGGCATCGAATCGCCTTACAAATCGGTGCTCAAGCTGCTGCTGACCGAGGTCTACGCCAGCGAGCATCCACAGGTGCAATGCCTGAGCCTGCGCTTCAAGCAGGCCGTATTCGCCAACCGGCTGGACCTCGACGAGCTGGACCCGTACATGGTGGTTTACCGGCGGATCGAGGAATACCTCACGGCGCGCAACGAACCGGAGCGTCTGGAACTGGTGCGCCGGGCGCTGTACCTCAAGGTCAACCGCAAGCTCACCGGCAACACCCGCACCCAGAGCTGGCAGCGTTCACTGCTGGAACGACTGGCCAGCGAATGGCATTGGGACCAGCGGCAACTGGCACTGCTCGACAGCCGCAGCCAGTGGAAAGTCCGCCAGGTCAGCGCCGAGCGCCGGGCCCTGGTCAACGAGCTGAATTACAGCTACCGCTTTCTGACCCAGTTCGCCCGCACCGAACAGACCGTCAGCCTGATCAACAAGCGCGACCTCAACGTTCTCGGCCGGCGCCTGTACGCCGCGTTCGAGCGCAAGGCGGACAAGGTCGAGTTCATCAATCCCGGCATCGCCCCGGATCTGGCCGAAGACACCCTGACCCTGGTGCAATCGCCGAACAAAAAGGAACCGGGCCAAACCCAGTGGGGCCTGTACAACGGCAGCCTGACGGCGCTGGAGTGGGAACATTTCGCGCCGATCAAGCGCAGCCGCGAGTTGCTGGAACTGCTGACCTGGTGCCACCGCAACGGCGTGATCGACAGCAGCACCCGACTGGCCCTGCACCCCGGCACCAGCGACCTGAGCGAGTTCGAGCTGTTCAACCTGCTCGGCAGCCTGCAGCAATGCATCGCCCTGCCCTTGTCGACCGTTGCCGAAGAACCGCTGCTGCGCGCCGCCGTGCCGAGCGAAGTGCTGATGCTGGTGAATGTCGGGGTCGACCCGCTCAAGCATCACCGCGACCTGAACATCCTGATGACCACCGAGCGTACCGATTCGCTGAGCTACGCCGGTGTGCGCGAGAACCTGGTGCTGACCCTGGATCAGGTCACGCTCAACAGCTGGAACGAGGTACTGGTCAACCGCTTTGACGGTCCGCATGCCTTGATGGACTGCCTGCGCGATTACCTCAACAACCTGCCGCGCGGACTGCAACAACCATCGCTGCGAGTGCGTTGCTTCTGTCACAACCGCGCGCAGTTCATCGCCCGCCGGGTGGAAGAAATCGTCGACACCGCGCAGACACTGCTGTTAAGCGATTTGAATCACCGCTACCTGATCCAGGTGCAGCAGCACTATCACGTGCTGGAACTGGTGCCGGGCCAGGTCAGCCATGTGGCCCTCGCCACCCTGCCGGCGCTGCTTGATTACCTTGGTGAGGAACAGCCGCGCTACAGCCCGCTGCACCTGGATCCGATGGCGCTGGAAGACCACGACCTGGCGCTGATCCTGCCGATGGGCCAGCCCGAATGCATTCAGGTGTTCTACCGGCTCACCGAACAAACCGCCGAACTGTACGTACTCGACGAGTTCAACGCGCTGTGGCAGCAGCACTTGCCCTATCACGACGAGCAAAGCCTGTTGGTGCCGTTGCAGCGATTCCTGCAATCGATCCAGTTCCGCCGCGAAGCACTGCTGCCGATGGACTCGGGCCACGCCGTCAGCCTTGAAATCTTGTATTACCAGTTATTGCCATCAGGGCCGGGACGCGCGCGACGGGTCGAAATGCGCCCGGCGCCGCAGACGCCGGTCAACAAACCGTTCTACGACGTGCAGGCGATCGTCGGTAAAGCCGCACCCGGCGAAGTGCAGGTCACGCTGTATTGCAATCAACGGGAATTCAGCGAGCTGGAACATGGCGACCAGCTGTTCAGCGTGGTCGCCCGGGAGATCGTCGGGCAGCGCCGGGAAACCGAGCGCTACCGCTGCTACATCACCGACCTCGACCTGTCGGGTGTGATCGGTGACGGGCAGAGTTCAAGCAATCTGTATCTGCGTTACAAGGCCGACCTGGAACGCTCTCTGAACGAGGCGCTCGAGCAGGTCTGAGGCGGGTTATTCCGGGAAGTCGCCGCCGTTGGCCGGCTGCGACTCGACTTCCAGCAAGGTCAGTTTCAAGGTCTTGCCACCCGGTGCCGGCCAGTCGATGTGCTGACCGACTTTGAGGCCCAGGAGCGCACTGCCGACCGGGGCCAGGATCGAGACTTTGCCTTCGTCGGCGTTGGCGTGCTTCGGGTAGACCAGGGTCAGGTGGTAGTCCTTGCCACTGCTTTCTTCACGGCAGTGCACACGGGAATTCATCGTCACGACATCGGCAGGCACTTCATCGTGACCGACCAGGGTATCGGCGCGGTCCAGTTCGGTTTGCAGCGCGATCACGCCCGGCAGCGAGTCATCCAGGCTGTCGATCAGGCGCTCCAGACGTTGCACGTCCAGACGGGTAAGGGTGATGGAAGGTGCGGTCATGATCCGGGCAGACTCCTTTCTTCTGCACACAAAAAAAGCAAAACCCCGCCAAAAAAGACGGGGTTCTCACCAGGCCTCGATGGGTTGAGGCGTTTCCGGACACTATCACAGCTCAAAAAATATACAAGCTACGCTCCGGCGAGCTGCCGGCGCTGAGCCGCCTGCGCACAAATCACCCGACGGCGCTCGTCATCGGCCGAACGCCACTCGCGGATGTCTTCGACATGGCGCATGCAGCCGCGGCAGACCTTCTGCTCATCCAGCCGACAGACGCCGGTGCACGGCGAAGGCACGGCCGGGCTGACGTTGCTGTAGAGCGGCTTCGGCGGACGGACGGGCGCGGTATCAGTCACGAAATCACAGGCCTTCGAAATCGAATTCGGTGCCGGCCTGCTGCTTGACGATGCGCTCCAGCATTTCGCCCAGCTGCTCTTCGCTCTTGTCGCACATCCAGCGTTCGCTTTCTTCGTCGTAGTCGAAGTGGAAACCACCGGACACTGCGGCCAGCCACAGCTGACGCAGCGGTTCCTGACGACTGAAGATCAGCTGGGTGCCGTTCTCGAACTTGACGGTCAGCACACCGGCCGAGTTCTCCATGTCGATGTCCATGTCGCTGTCGTCGAAGATGTCTTCCAGTTTTTCCTGGGTTTCATCGACCAGATCGTGGAAACGGGCTTCGGACAAACTCATTGCGGCAACCTCAAAAAATGTCTGATCAGGCTCAAGCGCCGCAAGATACGGACGCTGCCGGCCGATTGCAAAGGATAACGACCAAGCGCCCTGCCCGGCGACGAAATATCCACCCGCCACGCGGGAAAAGTTTCCGCGCCGCAGCCCGAGCCCCGCCGGACGGGAGTTCCGTCGCATAGGCAAGCTGCCGGGTGGCCGGTATACTCCGGCGCAATTAACGCATATTCAAGGATTTCGCCATGAAGCGCCTGATCTCTTCCATCGCTGCGATCGTCGCGGTTGCCTGCCTCGTTTCGGCTTGCGGTCAGAAAGGCCCGCTGTACCTGCCCGATGAAGATCAGGACCCGGCCGAGCAAGCCCAGTCTTCGCAAAAGCAGCCTGTCTCCAAGGCACACAAGCACGACGTTTACTAAGGGATCGCCATGGACGCTTTTAACTACCGTGGCGGGGAACTGTTCGCGGAAGGTGTGGCGCTGTCCGCCATCGCCGATCGCTTCGGCACACCGACCTACGTCTACTCCCGCGCCCACATCGAGGCCCAGTACCTGGCCTACGCCGATGCGCTGGCCGGCATGCCGCACCTGGTCTGCTTCGCGGTCAAGGCCAACTCCAACCTCGGTGTCCTGAATGTCCTGGCCCGCATTGGCGCCGGCTTCGACATCGTCTCCCGTGGCGAACTGGAACGCGTACTGGCCGCCGGCGGCAGCCCGGACAAGATCGTGTTCTCCGGCGTCGGCAAGACCCGTGACGACATGCGCCGCGCGCTGGAAGTCGGCGTGCATTGCTTCAACGTCGAATCCACCGACGAGCTCGAGCGCCTGCAGCTGGTCGCCGCCGAGCTGGGCGTTCGCGCGCCGATCTCGCTGCGCGTCAACCCGGACGTCGATGCCGGCACCCACCCGTACATTTCCACCGGTCTCAAAGAGAACAAGTTCGGCATCGCCATCGCTGACGCCGAAGACGTGTACGTGCGTGCCGCGCACCTGCCGAACCTGGAAGTGGTCGGCGTTGACTGCCACATCGGTTCGCAACTGACCTCCCTGCCACCGTTCCTCGATGCCCTCGACCGCCTGCTGGATCTGGTCGATCGCCTCGGCGATTGCGGCATCCACCTGCGCCACATCGATCTCGGTGGCGGCCTGGGTGTGCGTTATCGCGATGAAGAGCCGCCATTGGCCGCCGATTACATCAAGGCCGTGCGCGAGCGTCTGGTCGGTCGCGACCTGGCACTGGTGTTCGAACCGGGCCGCTTCATCGTCGCCAACGCCGGCGTGCTGCTGACCCAGGTCGAGTACCTCAAGCACACCGAGCACAAAGACTTCGCCATCGTTGACGCGGCCATGAACGACCTGATCCGCCCGGCGCTGTACCAGGCCTGGATGGACGTGACCCCGGTCAAGCCACGCGAGACCGCTGCGCGTACCTACGACGTCGTCGGCCCGATCTGCGAAACCGGCGATTTCCTCGCCAAGGAACGCGAACTCGCGCTGGAAGAAGGCGATCTGCTGGCCGTCCACTCGGCCGGTGCCTACGGTTTCGTGATGAGCTCCAACTACAACACTCGCGGCCGTGCCGCCGAAGTGCTGGTGGATGGCGATCAGGCTTTTGAAGTGCGTCGCCGCGAGACCGTGGCCGAGCTGTTTGCCGGCGAAAGCCTGCTGCCGGAGTAACCCCATGCTGCTGCGTTTTACCAAGATGCACGGCCTGGGCAACGACTTCATGGTCCTCGACCTGGTCAGCCAGCACGCGCACATTCAGCCCAAGCACGCAAAAATGTGGGGCGACCGGCACACCGGCATCGGTTTCGACCAGTTGCTGATCGTCGAGGCACCGAGCAATCCGGACGTGGATTTCCGCTACCGGATCTTCAATTCCGACGGCTCCGAAGTGGAGCAGTGCGGCAACGGTGCGCGCTGCTTCGCCCGCTTCGTGCTCGACAAGCGCCTGACCGCCAAACGGAAGATCCGCGTCGAGACCAAGGGCGGCATCATTGAACTGGACGTGCGTAACGACGGCCAGATCGGCGTGAACATGGGCGCCCCGCGTCTGGTGCCGGCGGACATTCCGTTCCAGGCGCCGGAGCAGGCCCTGAGCTATCAGGTCGATGTCGACGGTACGCCGGTCGATCTGGCGGCGGTGTCCATGGGCAACCCCCATGCGGTGCTGCGGGTCAGCGATATCAACACTGCACCGGTGCATGAACTGGGGCCGAAAATCGAACACCATCCGCGCTTCCCGGCACGGGTCAACGTCGGTTTTCTCCAGGTCATCGATCGCCATCGCGCGCAACTGCGCGTGTGGGAACGCGGCGCCGGGGAAACCCAGGCCTGCGGCACCGGTGCCTGCGCTGCTGCTGTAGCGGCGATCAGTCAGGGGTGGATGGATTCGCCACTGCTGATCGACCTGCCGGGCGGGCGTCTGTCCATTGAATGGGCAGGCCCCGGCCAACCGGTGTTGATGACCGGCCCGGCAGTGCGCGTATACGAAGGACAAGTGCGTCTTTGAGTGAGCAGAAGCCATGACCGATAAGCCTCAGGTACCCGCCCGACAATCCGGTGAATCAGCGTCCGAGAGCCTGGAGGCGGCAGCGGTTGCCGCGTACCTGGAGGCTCATCCGGACTTCTTCGTCGAGCATGAAGAACTGCTGCCGTCCCTGCGCATCCCCCATCAACGCGGCGATACCGTCTCGCTGGTGGAGCGTCAGATGGCCATTCTGCGCGACCGCAACATCGAGATGCGTCATCGCCTCTCGCACCTGATGGACGTCGCCCGGGACAACGATCGCCTGTTCGACAAGACCCGTCGCCTGATTCTCGCCCTGATGGACGCTGCCACTCTGGAAGACGTGGTGATCAGCGTCGAAGACAGCCTGCGCCAGGATTTCCAGGTGCCCTTTGTCAGCCTGATCCTGCTCGGCGACAACCCGGCCCCGGTCGGTCGCTGGGTGACCCACGCCGATGCGCAAACCGCCATCGGCGGCCTGCTCACCGAAGGCAAGAGCGTCAGCGGCAGCCTGCGTGAACACGAGCTGGACTTCCTGTTCGGCGAAGAGCAACGCAAGCAGATCGGCTCCACCGCCGTAGTCGCCGTCAGCCATCAAGGCATCCACGGGATTCTGGCTATCGCCAGCCGTGATCCGCAGCACTACAAGAGCTCGGTCGGCACGCTGTTCCTCAGCTACATCGCCGAAGTCATGGGTCGCGTGCTGCCACGGGTCAACAGCTCCCTGCGCTCGGTACGCTGAGCATGGAACGACAACTGGACGCTTACTGCGAACACCTGCGCAGTGAGCGGCAGGTGTCGCCGCACACCCTGTCGGCCTACCGCCGCGATCTCGATAAAGTCCTCGGCTGGTGCAACAAACAGAACATCGGCAGCTGGCAGGCACTGGATATCCAGCGTCTGCGCAGTCTGATCGCCCGCCTGCATGCCCAGGGCCAGTCCTCGCGCAGCCTGGCGCGCCTGCTCTCGGCGGTGCGCGGGCTCTATCACTATCTGAACCGCGAAGGCCTCTGCGATCACGACCCGGCCACCGGCCTGGCACCGCCCAAAGGCGAGCGCCGCCTGCCGAAAACCCTCGACACTGACCGCGCCCTGCAACTGCTTGAAGGTGCTGTGGAGGACGATTTTCTCGCGCGGCGCGATCAGGCGATTCTGGAGTTGTTCTATTCCTCCGGCCTGCGCCTGTCGGAGCTGACCGGGCTCAATCTCGATCAGCTCGATCTGGCCGACGGCATGGTTCAGGTGCTGGGCAAGGGCAGCAAGACGCGCCTGTTGCCGGTCGGCAAAAAGGCCCGGGAAGCGCTGGAACAATGGCTGCCTTTGCGGGCGCTGACCAATCCGGCGGACGATGCCGTGTTTGTCAGCCAGCAAGGCCGACGTCTCGGCCCGCGCGCGATTCAGGTGCGGGTCAAACTGGCGGGCGAGCGCGAACTGGGACAGAACCTGCACCCGCACATGCTGCGGCACTCCTTCGCCAGCCACCTGCTCGAATCCTCCCAGGACCTGCGCGCGGTGCAGGAACTGCTCGGCCACTCGGACATCAAGACCACCCAGATCTATACCCACCTGGACTTCCAGCATCTGGCGGCGGTCTACGACAGCGCCCATCCACGGGCCAAACGCATGAAAGGCGACGATTCATGAGTATCCAGTTGATCACCTTCGACCTCGACGACACCCTGTGGGATACCGCCCCGGTGATCGTCAGCGCCGAAGCGGTTTTGCGCGAATGGCTGAGCGAACATGCGCCGAATCTGGGCGCAGTGCCGGTGGAGCATCTTTGGTCGATCCGCGAGCGGGTGCTGGCCAACGAACCGGGACTCAAGCACCGCATCAGCGCGCTGCGCCGGCGAGTGCTGTTCCATGCGCTGGAGGAAGCCGGCTACGCCCACGGCGAAGCGTCGGAACTGGCAGACAAGAGTTTTGAAGTGTTTCTGCATGCGCGGCATCAGATCGAGGTGTTCCCGGAGGTCGAGCCGATCCTGGAAACCCTCGCCAAGCACTACGCCCTCGGCGTGGTCACCAACGGCAACGCCGATGTACGTCGTCTCGGGCTGGCGGACTACTTCAAGTTCGCGTTGTGCGCCGAAGACATCGGCATCGCCAAGCCGGATGCGCGACTCTTCCACGAAGCGTTGCAGCGCGGTGGCGTGAGCCCCGAAGCCGCCGTGCATATCGGCGATCATCCGGGGGATGACATCGCCGGGGCGCAGCAGGCCGGTCTGCGAGCGATCTGGTTCAACCCGGCCGGCAAGGTCTGGGAAGCGGAACGCCTGCCGGATGCCGAGATTCGCAGCCTGACCGATCTGCCCGCGGTGCTCGCCCGCTGGAACAGCCGCCGCTAGATTTCTTTCGCCCATGAAAAAGCCCGCAGCGACGGCGGGCTTTTTCAGCAAGCAAGCGGCACGCCTCAGATAGGGCGGCTGCCGTACTTGTTGTCCGGCTTCTTGGGCGGATCGGCGACCACGTTGGCCTCCACTTCCTGAACCTTGCCACCGCGCGCAAGGAACTCTTCCATGGCCTTGGCCAGGGCATCGCGCTCCTTGTTCTTGGCTTCGATGCTCGGCAACTCGTCGACCGATACCGCAGCCTTGGCCTTGCCTTTGGCAGCCGGGGCCGGCGTATCGTCACCGCCATCGTCTTCAGCAACGTCTTCCGCTGCTGCTTCCAGACCGTCTTCGGCCTCGTCTTCGTCGCCTACTTCGAGGTCGTCGTTTTCCAGATCATCGTCGCTCATGTTCTACCTCATGACTTGCGAAAAGCAGATTAGTTATAGACCAGCTTTAGCGACTGTCGAAAGTCGCCGGAAAAAAATCGGTAACCATTGGTGACCAACGGTTTATGCCTCTTCACCGTGCAAGGTGGCGAGGACTTTACGGGCACCGCCATGATCACGGTGCTCGCCCAGGTAAACGCCTTGCCAGGTGCCCAGTGCCAGTCGGCCCGCCGTTATCGGCAAACTGATCTGACAGCCCAGCACGCTGGCCTTGAAGTGCGCCGGGAGGTCGTCCAGGCCTTCGTCGTTATGCTCATAGCCGTCTGCTCCTTGTGGGATCAGACGATTGAAAAATCGTTCGAAGTCGCGACGTACCGCCGGATCGGCGTTCTCGTTGATGGTCAACGACGCCGAGGTATGCTGCAGCCACAAATGCAACAGACCGACCCGGCATGCCTTGAGTTCGGGCAGGCCGGCGAGCAACTCGTCCGTCACCAGATGAAAGCCCCGGGGCCGCGCCCGCAGGGTTATCAGAGTCTGTTGCCACATACAGTTCTCCGCACGTTCGGGGCGCATTCTAGCGCGCTCTGGAAAAAAACAAAGGCCCTGATGTTCCTTCAATGATGTAAGCCTTTGGCCGCAGAAAAACACACGTCGTAAACACGACCAAAGCCGTACGAAAAATCCTTTCAGCCATATCAGGGAAGACAAATTCCAGACAAAAAAATGCCCGGCAAGCCGGGCAAGTTTTTGCGGCGCGTGCTTACAGGTTGTAGCCGCGCTCGTTGTGTTGTGCCAGATCCAGGCCAACCGATTCTTCTTCCTCGGTCACGCGCAGACCCATCACGGCATCCAGCACCTTGAGGATGATGAAGGTCACGATCGCGGTGTAGATCACGGTGAAGCCGACGCCTTTGCACTGAATCCAGACTTGTGCGGCGATGTCGGTGACGGTGCCGAAGCCACCCAGCGACGGTGCGGCGAACACACCGGTGAGGATCGCGCCGAGGATACCGCCGATACCGTGCACGCCGAAGGCATCCAGGGAGTCGTCATAACCGAGTTTGCGTTTCAGGGTGGTGGCGCAGAAGAAGCACACCACGCCCGCTGCCAGACCGATCACCAGTGCGCCCATCGGGCCCACGGTGCCAGCGGCCGGAGTGATCGCAACCAGGCCTGCAACCACACCGGATGCGATACCCAGTGCGCTTGGTTTGCCGTGGGTGATCCACTCGGCGAACATCCAGCCCAGTGCGGCAGCGGCGGTCGCGATCTGAGTCACCAGCATCGCCATGCCGGCGGTGCCGTTGGCGGCTGCGGCGGAACCGGCGTTGAAGCCGAACCAGCCAACCCACAGCATCGCCGCGCCCATCAGGGTGTAACCCAGATTGTGTGGCGCCATCGGGGTGGTCGGGAAGCCTTTGCGTTTACCCAGTACCAGGCAGGCAATCAGACCGGCCACACCGGCGTTGATGTGCACCACGGTGCCACCGGCAAAGTCGAGTACGCCCCAGTCCCACATCAGGCCGCCGTTGCCGGACCAGACCATGTGCGCGATCGGTGCATAGACCAGGGTGAACCAGATGCCCATGAAGATCAGCATCGCGGAGAACTTCATCCGCTCGGCGAACGCACCGACGATCAGCGCCGGGGTGATGATCGCGAAGGTCATCTGGAAGGTGATGAAGACCGCCTCGGGGAACAGCGCCGCCGGGCCGGTCAGGCTCGCTGGCGTGACACCGGCCAGGAACGCCTTGCCGAATCCACCCACGAACGAGTTGAAGTTGACGACGCCTTGCTCCATGCCGGTGGTGTCGAACGCGATGCTGTAGCCATAAATGACCCACAGGACGCTGATCAGGCCGGTAATGGCGAAGCACTGCATCATCACGGAAAGAATGTTTTTCGACCGGACCATGCCGCCGTAGAACAGCGCGAGGCCGGGAATGGTCATGAACAGTACGAGGGCTGTGGAGGTGAGCATCCAGGCGGTGTCGCCGGAGTTCAGGACTGGAGCTGCCACTTCGTCTGCCGCCATGGCCAGGCCGGGCATTACGATAGACAACAGGGCTCCTAGCCCTGCGAATTTACGCAGAGTCATATTGTTTTCTCCTGGGGCGTTGGGTTTGTGGCGGCGTTTAGATCGCGTCGGTATCGGTTTCGCCGGTACGGATGCGGATCGCCTGTTCCAGATTGACCACGAAGATCTTGCCGTCACCGATCTTGCCGGTGTTGGCAGCCTTGGTTATCGCCTCGATAACCCGATCCAGATCCTTGTCGTCGATGGCAACGTCGATTTTCACCTTGGGCAGAAAATCGACCACATACTCCGCGCCGCGATACAGCTCGGTGTGACCCTTCTGCCGACCGAAGCCTTTGACTTCAGTAACGGTAATGCCCTGCACGCCGATTTCGGACAGCGACTCGCGCACGTCGTCCAACTTGAACGGCTTGATGATGGCAGTGACTAGCTTCATGAAACTCTCTCCCGAATTGGTGGACTTGCCCCAGGAAAACAAACCCGACTCAAGTCTAAGCGCAGTGCCTGGCTTTGTAACGCTTCGTTGTCGACGCCAGCTAACCGCTCCAGACGAAACTCCCCGCTCCGTCTGCCGCACTGCATTCGTCACAGCGACTGCATCAGTGCATGGGTCGAAGGTGACTAAGCAGAAAGCTTGCCATCTCGCCAAAAACCCCTGATTTCAATCCCTTGGCCGCTGTCGCAGATGCCATCACCCAAATGGCACTCGGGATACGCACAACAACGGTGCGCGGCCGTGCATCCAGTTGCGCGAAAAGCGTGCATCCGTGCCTGCGTCAATGACTATAGACACTGCGTGATACACTGCCGGCCATTGTTTCCAGGACATATCCCATGCTCGCGCCCAAAGACTTCCTCGACGCCCTGAGCGGCACCGCCTCCCGCCTGTTCAGCGGCGATACGCCCTTGCCAAAAGCCGAAATCGAAAGCCAGTTCAAGATGCTGCTGCAAAGTGCCTTCAGCAAACTGGACCTGGTGAGCCGCGAAGAGTTTGACAGTCAGATGGTGGTGCTGGCGCGCACTCGCGCCCGGCTCGAAAGCCTTGAGGCGAAGGTGGCTGAATTGGAAGCGAAGCTGACGCCGCCGGCCGAGTAAAACCTCGTGTCTTTGTGAATGCGGCCCCTTGTGGGAGCGGGCTTGCCCGCGAATGAAGGTCGGAACGACCTTCCCGCCATTCAGGATTCGCTATTGACTCTCGGCAGAATCCTACAGCTTGCAACCCCGCCGTCCGATTGCGTCGTGAAGCCCTGATTCCTAAGCTCACCCAATGCTGAATGTTCAGCACTGGGTTTGGCGACCCGGAAAGCTTAAGGCGCACGACAACCATGATGGCGGCTGTGTTTACCGCCACATCGAGTCATGGCGGTTGTGCGTGGGAGACCTTCGGGTCTGCCGGGTTCCTTTTGCTCCGGTTCGCCAACCCGCGTACGACTGCCACCCAATTGTTTGGCGACAATTGAGGGCAGCCCTAAAGCAAAAGGAGCTGTTCAATGAATAACGAAGAGACGTATCTCACTCCTCAGGTTTTCACCCGCCACAAACTCCCCCTCCACGCCCTGCTCATCCAGAACCAACCCTGGTTCTCCGCCCGCGACCTGGGCCGCCTGCTGCACATTTACCTCAACGAACGCATGCTGCGAAAACTCGACCCCGACCAATACCAAACCCGCAAAACCCTGATCCACAACCAGATCGAAAACACCCTCCTGATCAGCGAGTCCGGCATCTACGCCCTCCTCGTCTATCACTACTGCCCCGAATACCGAGCGCTACGCGAATGGCTCACCCATCAAGTCATCCCCACCCTGCGCGACGCCCAGCACCCCACCACAAGCGAACGCCCACAGCTAAGCCTGCTGAATTGGCCCGAGATGTCGTTGAGTTTGCTGCACTGGAATAACCAGCCGTGGATTCGGTTGCAGGATGTGCCGTTGATGGTGGTAGAACGGGAAATGCTAAAGTGCCCAGAACCGGGCACTTGGTGGAAGAGGGCTTCGCGGATGCTGCAATCGCTATAGGCCCGCATGCCGGAGCTGGGCCCTGCGTAAATCGTAAGTCGACTGAAGATTCATCCAGAATTCAGGTGTGGTATTGAGGTGGATCGCCAGCCTGATTGCCAAATCGGCGCAGATCCTGAGCTGGCATTTCACAAGCTTCTCGATCTCGGTTTCAGGCCAGTTCGTGGGCATGGCCAAGTCCATGACTGTCATGCCCAACGGCTCCATGAACTCCTTATTCAGAACCTCGCCGGGGTGAATCGAGCGCATACCATTGCGGTTCATTTTTCGCCTCCAGAGGCTGCATTGAGCGGCCAAACTGGAGCACCCGACTTTGCAATACAAGACCGTCGAGTCGCTTTCACTAGCGTCCTACAACTATTAGGGCATGCCCCTACAAAAATCGGCGTCTACGCCTGGTTATGCAGTCCTTACACCTGTCATTACATTGGCAAACGAAAATGCACCCATCAGGATGGAGGTCTCAGTGAAGGATAAAAAGAGGAAGACAAAGCTACTTCAGGTTGTTGAACTACACCTCGAAGCACTTCGACTGGCTGGAAATTTGTCAGCCAATCAACGGAGGTTTATTGAAGTTGCCGTTACGTGCGGACCTGAGCTTGAGCCAAGTGGTCTGTTAGCAGGCAGAAGATGAATGCATAGGCCCGCACAACCGCTTTCTGATACGTCTTGTAAACCTCTACTCAAACGCTAGAACCCCGCTCAACTACCCTTCAAAAACCCGCAGGAAGCGGCCCCCGATTCAACACAAGGAACGACCATGTCCCTCGCCATCGTCCACAGTCGCGCCCAGATTGGCGTGGATGCTCCCGCTGTCACCGTCGAAGTCCACCTGGCCAACGGCTTGCCCTCGCTGACCATGGTCGGCCTGCCCGAAGCGGCGGTGAAAGAGAGCAAGGACCGGGTGCGCAGTGCGATCATCAATTCCGGGCTGCAGTTCCCGGCGCGGCGGATCACGCTGAATCTGGCGCCGGCGGATCTGCCCAAGGATGGCGGGCGGTTCGATCTGGCGATTGCGCTGGGGATTCTGTCGGCGAGCGTGCAGGTGCCGACGTTGACGCTGGATGACGTGGAATGTCTGGGTGAGCTGGCGTTATCCGGCGCTGTGCGGGCGGTGCGCGGGGTGTTGCCTGCGGCACTGGCGGCACGCAAGGCCGGGCGTACGCTGGTGGTGCCACGGGCGAATGCCGAGGAGGCTTGTCTGGCTTCGGGACTGAGGGTGATTGCGGTGGATCATCTGCTGGAGGCCGTGGCGCATTTCAATGGACATACACCGGTCGAACCCTATGTCTCGGACGGGCTGATCCATGCCGCCAAACCCTATCCCGACCTGAATGAAGTACAGGGCCAACTGGCCGCCAAGCGGGCGCTGCTGATTGCCGCCGCCGGTGCACACAACCTGTTGTTCAGCGGGCCACCCGGGACGGGCAAGACGTTGCTGGCCAGTCGATTGCCGGGGTTGCTGCCACCGCTGACCGAGAGTGAAGCGCTGGAAGTGGCGGCGATTCAATCCGTCGCCAGTGGAGCGCCGCTGACCCATTGGCCACAGCGCCCGTTCCGCCAGCCGCATCACTCGGCCTCCGGGCCGGCACTGGTCGGTGGCAGTTCAAAACCGCAACCCGGCGAAATCACCCTCGCTCATCACGGCGTGCTGTTTCTCGATGAGCTGCCGGAGTTTGATCGCAAGGTGCTGGAGGTTCTGCGTGAACCGCTGGAGTCCGGCTGCATCGTGATCGCCCGTGCCAAGGAGCGGGTGCGCTTTCCCGCGAGATTCCAGCTGGTGGCGGCGATGAATCCCTGTCCCTGTGGATATCTGGGCGAACCAAGCGGCAAGTGCTCCTGCACACCGGACATGGTGCAGCGCTATCGCAACAAACTGTCGGGGCCGTTGCTGGACCGGATCGATTTGCACCTGACGGTGGCACGAGAGGCGACAGCGTTGAACCCTGCCGTGAAACCGGGAGAAGACAGCGCCAGCGCGGCCAGGCTGGTCGCCGAGGCCCGCGAGCGTCAGCAAAAACGTCAGGGCTGCGCCAATGCGTTTCTCGATTTGCCGGGGCTGAAGAAGCACTGCAAGTTATCCACAGCCGATGAAGCCTGGCTGGAGACGGCGTGCGAAAGACTGATCTTGTCGTTGCGCTCGGCGCACCGGTTGCTCAAGGTGGCGAGGACATTGGCGGATCTGGAGAAATGCGCGGATATCAGTCGCGAGCATCTGGCCGAAGCGTTGCAATACCGGCCGGCGACTCAGTAAATGCCGCGATGGTGGTGGGCCAAAACGCGAGCAGGCTCGCTCTCACAGGTCCTACAAGAACCCTGGGGGAGCGAGCCTGCTCGCGATAGCTATTTCAAAGAGGCCTCAACGGAAGCGGTCGACCTCCTGGCGCAGGTCGGCTGCCAGGCCTTCCAGTTCCTTGGCGGTGATTGCCAGGTTGGACACCACCTCGCGCTGCTCGCTGTTGGCCATCGCGATGCTCTGCAGGTTGCTGCTCAACAGCGTCGCGGTGCTGCTCTGTTCCTGGGTCGCGGTGGTGATCGCGGCAAATTGCTGGCCTGCCGAACGGCTCTGCTCATCGATCCGCGCCAGCGCCGATGCGACGTTGGCGTTGCGCGACAGGCCTTCCTGCATCAGCACGTTGCCTTGTTCCATGGTGCTGATGGCGTTGCCGGTTTCCTGCTGGATGCTATGGATCATGCCGGAGATTTCATCGGTCGCCTGACGAGTGCGCGACGCCAGATTGCGCACTTCGTCGGCCACCACGGCAAAACCCCGACCCTGTTCACCGGCACGGGCCGCTTCGATGGCGGCGTTGAGTGCCAGCAGGTTGGTTTGTTCGGCAATCGAGGTGATCACGCTGACGATGCCACCGATTTCCTGGGAGCGCTGACCCAGCGTGTTGATCACGGTCGCCGTGGTGTTCAGTGCGCCGGCAATCTGCTCCAGCGAGGACGACGCTTCTTCCATCGACGTGCGACCGATCTGGGTCTGCTGAGCGTTTTCCTGGGCCAGACGCTGGGTGTTGCCCATGTTGTCGGCAATGTTCAGCGACGTGGCGGAGAACTCTTCAACCGCACCCGCCATGCTGGTGATTTCGCCAGACTGCTGCTCCATGCCTTCATAGGCGCCGCCAGACAGGCCGGACAGCGCTTGAGCCCGACGGTTGACCTCTTCCGAGGCGCGGCGGATGTGCTCGACCATGGTCGACAGCGCCTGGCTCATCTGGTTGAAGGCGCGGGCCAACTGGCCGATTTCGTCATTGCTCGACACGCTCAGACGCACGCTCAGATCACCGGCACCCAGGGCTTCCGCCTGACGTACCAGATCACCCAAAGGCGCCAGTTTGCTGCGCAGCAACCAGACCACGGAGCCGACCGCCAGCAACATTGCCAGCAGACTGCCGATGGCCAGTTGGGTACCCACGCTCCAGGTCACCGCGCGAATCTCGGCCTTCGGCATGCTCGCCACCACCGACCACGGGCCGCCTTCGAACGGCACGGCAATGCTGTAGAAGTCTTCGGACTTGTCGTTCCAGAACCGACCTTTACCCGGCGTTTTCGCCAGATCATTGATCACAGGAACCGCTTGATCCAGCGCCTGCACGCCAGCCGGCGCCACCAGCCATTGGTTCTTTTCGTCCAGCAGTGCCAGCGAGCCGGTCTGGCCGATGCGGAAGCGCTTGAGGTTTTCGAACTGGGCGTTCTGCGCGTCGGTGTAATCGAAGCCGACGAACAACACAGCAATCACCTTGCCGCTGCTGTCACGCACCGGGGTGTATTGAGTCATGTAGGAGCGATCGAACAGCAAGGCGCGGCCAACATAACCCTGCCCCGCCATCAACTTCGCGTAGGCCGGGTGAGCGTGATCGAGCAAGGTGCCGATGGCGCGACTGCCATCCTGCTTGGTCAGCGAGGTGCTGACCCGCACGAAGTCTTCGCCGCTGCGCACGAACAGCGTGGCGACACCCGCCGTCATCTGCTTGAACTCGTCGACTTCCTTGAAGTTGTTGTTCAGCACTTCGCTGCCCAGATGCAGGCCTGGGGTCTGGGTGCCAGCGACGTTGACCGGCTCGCCCGGATGAATGCTCAGGCCGGCGCTGAAGCGCTTCTCGAACAATCCGCTCAGGCGCTGGGTGCTTTCACGCAGCGTGCCGTGGAAAGTGCTCAACTGATCGGCGAGCAGGCGTGCCTCGCTGGCCAGGTGTTCTTCACGAGTGGCGAGGTTGGCGGTGTCCAGCGAACGCAGGGCGAACACCGTACTGCCGCTGATGACAATCGCCAGTATCACGGCGAGCGCGAGGCCCAGCTGCGAGGCGATCCGAGCGCGAGGTTGAGACATGGACAGCTCCTGGCCGAGCCACGGGATCCTCCTTGATCCTGACTCGGAAATTTTTCTAATAGTGGGGGTGAATCGTGGATACCGGCACGACGGTTCCACATGCACGTATTCGGCGGTAAAACCGAATACTTGAGCGAATAGCAGGGTTATGGCGAAAGGCCGGCATTGTGCAGGCTCGAACGTTTCAGCTCAAGCGTGTGACCGCCGGCAGCGTCATGGCGCGGACTTCGCCTTGCAGGAAGTCGCTCAGGCGGCGCAAACGTTCACCTCCCGGACGGGTTTTTGGCCACACCAGGTAATAATTCAGTCCGCTGGCGACCGCCGTCGGCCACGGCAGACTCAGGCGTCCTTGCGCGACATCCTCGGCCACCATCAGCAAATCCCCCATGGACACACCGTAGCCCCGGGCCGCCGCAATCATTCCGAGTTCCAGGGTATCGAACACCTGCCCGCCCTTGAGTGACACCTGATCCGACAACCCCATGTGTTCCAGCCAACTGCGCCAGTCCCGGCGATCCGGCGTCGGGTGCAGCAATTCGGCGCTGGCCAGCCGTGCAACGTCCCAGGGCTGGTCGTTGAGCAGATTCGGCGCGCCGACCGGAATCAGTTCCTCTGGAAACAGCAGGCTGGCTTCCCAGTCCGGCGGGAAATGCCCGTCACTGAGCAACACCGCGCAATCGAAGGGCTCGTTGTTGAAGTCCACCGAATCCACGTCCATCCAGGCGCTGGTCAGTTGTACCTCGTTGCCCGGCTGTAGATGGCGGAAGCGACTGAGCCGCGCCAGCAACCAGCGCATGGTCAGGGTCGACGGAGCTTTCATGCGCAGGATGTCATCCTCGGCGCGCAAGGTATTGCAGGCTCGCTCCAGGGCGGCGAATCCCTCGCGGATGCCCGGCAGCAGCAGGCGCGCCGACTCGGTCAGTTGCAGATTGCGACCGCTGCGATGGAACAAGCGGCAGGCGAAATGCTCTTCGAGCGTGCGGATGTGCCGGCTCACCGCACTTTGCGTGATCGACAACTCTTCGGCGGCCCGCGTGAACGAACTGTGACGGGCCGCCGCTTCGAATGCGCGCAGGGCATACAAGGGTGGAAGACGACGGGACATGCACAACGCTCCAATGGCGGGATTGCGCCAACTTAGCAGAATCGTCGCAGGATGAGTTTTAATCATGCCACCCATCCTTTTTATCCCTTTGTGCAACCCGCACCAAACCCTGAGAATCGACGGTCTCCTGCTCCCTCTTTTATATGGATGTGAACACCATGCAGCGTCCTGTGCGTACCGAACTCTGGGCCATCCTGCGGCTGGCGGGGCCGTTGATTGCTTCGCAGTTGGCGCACATGCTGATGGTGCTGACCGACACCCTGATGATGGCGCGCCTCAGTCCCGAAGCGCTGGCCGGAGGTGGTCTGGGCGCAGCCAGCTATTCGTTCGTGTCGATTTTCTGCATCGGCGTAATCGCGGCGGTCGGTACCCTGGTGGCGATTCGTCAGGGCGCCGGCGACATCATCGGCGCCGCCCGCCTGACTCAGGCCGGGCTATGGCTGGCGTGGCTGATGGCACTCGGTGCCGGGTTGCTGTTATGGAATCTGAAACCGGTGCTGTTGCTGTTCGGCCAGACCGAGACCAACGTCAACGCCGCCGGGCAGTTCCTGATCGCCCTGCCCTTCGCCCTGCCCGGCTACCTGAGCTTCATGGCCCTGCGCGGTTTCACCAGCGCCATCGGCCGGGCAACACCGGTGATGGTCATCAGCCTCGCCGGCACCGTGGCCAACTTCCTGCTCAATTACGCGTTGATCACTGGCATGTTCGGCCTGCCGAAACTGGGCCTGACCGGTATCGGTCTGGTCACGGCAATTGTTGCCAATTGCATGGCACTGGCGCTGGCCTGGCACATCCGCCGGCATCCGGCCTATAACGCCTACCCGCTGCGTGAAGGCCTGTCGCGGCCGAACCGGCAGTACCTGAAAGAACTCTGGCGCCTGGGTCTGCCGATTGGCGGCACCTACGCGGTAGAGGTCGGGCTGTTCGCCTTCGCGGCGCTGTGCATGGGCACCATGGGCAGCACCCAACTGGCGGCGCATCAGATTGCGCTACAAATCGTTTCGGTGGCATTCATGGTGCCGGCGGGGATGTCGTATGCGATCACCATGCGCGTCGGCCAGCATTACGGCGCCGGGCAATTGAGCGATGCGCGGATGTCCGGGCGGGTCGGTATCGTCTTCGGTGCAGTGGTGATGCTGGGGTTTGCGATGGTGTTCTGGCTGCTGCCGAATCAGCTGGTCGGTTTGTTCCTCGACCATAACGATCCGGCATTTGCCGAGGTGATTCATCTGGCCGTGAGCCTGCTGGCCGTGGCGGCGTGGTTCGAGCTGTTTGACGGTACGCAGACGATCGCCATGGGCTGCATTCGCGGGCTCAAGGATGCCAAGACCACGTTTCTGGTCGGGCTCGGCTGCTACTGGCTGATCGGCGCGCCGTCGGCATGGCTGATGGCGTTCCATCTGCACTGGGGGCCGACCGGCGTCTGGTGGGGGCTGGCGCTGGGACTGGCCTGCGCGGCAGTGAGCCTGACGCTGGCATTCGAATGGAAGATGAAGCGGATGATTCGCCTTGAGCCGCAAGTTCAAGGCTTCAAGATCGCTCAGCCCGAGTGAGTTTCCCTGAGGGAGCAAGCTTGCTCCCTCAGGTATTTGAGGCTAAACCACAATACCCAGCGGCGGCTGACTGGCATCAGCCACCAGATACTCAACCAGCTCGGCCAACGGCAGCGGCTTGCTGATCAGATACCCCTGCACCTGATCGCAACCGAAACCGCGCAACAGATCCAGTTGCTCGCGGGTTTCCACCCCTTCGGCCACCACTTCCAGGTGCAGGTTGTGCGCGAGATTGATCATCGCGTGCACCAGTTTGCGGTTTTCTTCGCGTTGCTCCATGCCGCCGACGAAACTCTTGTCGATCTTCAGCAAGGTGATCGGCAGGCTGTTGAGGTGCACGAACGACGAGAACCCGGTGCCGAAGTCATCCAGCGAAAAACGCACGCCGAGGCGACCGAGCGCGTCCATGGTCTGCTTGACCAGATCGCTGCGGCGCATCACGGCGGTTTCGGTGAGTTCGAATTCCAGCCATTGCGCCTCGACACCGCGCTCGGCGATCAAGCGGCTGAGCGTCGGCAGCAACTGGCTGTCCTGAAACTGGCGGAACGACAGGTTGATCGCCATGTGCAGCGCCGGCAGACCGCGCTCGCGCAACGCCTGCATGTCACGCAGGGCCCGGGAAATCACCCAATAACCCAGCGGCACAATCAGGCCGCTCTGCTCGGCCAGCGGCACAAATTCGCTCGGCGCAAGCAAGCCGCGCTCACTGTGACGCCAGCGCACCAGCGCTTCGAGGCCGACGATCTGGCCATCCTGCAGATTCAGGCGCGGCTGGTAATGCAGCTCCAGCTCATCGCGGCGCAAGGCCCGGCGCAGCTCGCTTTCGAGGTCGGCCATGCTCCGCGCGTTGCGGTTGATCCGTTCGTTGAAGATGTGAAACGTGCAGCCCTGGGTGCTCTTGGCCTGTTGCATGGCGATGTGCGCGTGCCACATCAGCGGATCGGCACCGGCCTGGGCCCGGGCATGAGCGATGCCGAGGCTGGAACCGATCAACAGGCTTTCGCCATCGACCCAATAAGGTTCGGCCAGGGCTTCGGTGATGCGTTCGGCCATCCATTCCGCCCGTTGCGGGGCGCGGCGGGTGTCGATCAGCAGGGCGAATTCGTCGCTGCCCAGGCGTGCCAGTTGATCGCCGACTTCCAGCTGACTTTTCAGCCGTGCGACGACTTGCAGGATCAGGCGATCGCCGGCCTGATGGCCGAGGGCGTCGTTGGCGTGGCGGAAGTTGTCGAGATCGAGGTGGCCGAGGGCCAGGCCGCGACCGTCGTTTTCGGCGAGGCGCGCCGTGAGCAGGGTCTGGAAGCCCTGGCGGTTGGCGATGCCGGTCAGCGGATCCTGTTCGGCCAGGCGTTGCAGGGTGTTTTCCAGCACGCCGCGTTCGCGCACATGCCGCAGGCAACGCCGGAGCATGCCGGCATCGAGGGCATCGAACACCAGCCAGTCGCTGACGCCATCGGGCGCGGTCGCCGGCTCCTGTTCCAAAAGCAATACCGTCGGCAGGCTGCAACGGCCGGGCGCCGGCTGCAACGCGGGAACGGTCAACAACACCGCGTGGCGGTTGTCTTCGAACAGGCTGCTGACCGACTCCCAGTTCGGCGCGCTGATCAGCACCGCCGCACTCCCCAACGGAGCCAGACACTCGCGCAATAACGCTGTCCACGCTGGCTCTTCGGCCAGTAGCAGCAAACGCAAGGGTTCGACAGGCGTAGTCAAGCTGACTCCCTAGACTCTGCAATGATGTGGGCGGCGGGCATTATGCCGTTGCGGCAACCAATGACCAAACGACAACGGATATCAAAACGTTATTTTGTGTCACGAATGAGAACATTAGCCGCAAAATCACCGCGCATCCTGCGTGAAAGTAACAAAACCGGCAAATTTCAATCGCGTGCTGCGTCACAAGTCGGAGAGAGCAGCACAAATCGCTGAGCCTGTTAAAATGCCGGCCCATTTCGTCAACGACTCCCGAATTTCCGTATGTCCCGACTCAATCCCCGGCAGCAAGAAGCCGTGAACTACGTCGGCGGCCCTCTATTGGTGCTCGCCGGTGCTGGCTCCGGCAAGACCAGCGTGATCACGCGCAAGATTGCGCACCTGATCCAGAACTGTGGCATCCGTGCCCAGTACATCGTCGCCATGACCTTCACCAACAAGGCCGCGCGCGAGATGAAGGAACGGGTCGGCACCCTGCTGCGCCCCGGCGAAGGTCGCGGCCTGACGGTCTGCACCTTCCACAACCTGGGCCTGAACATCATCCGCAAGGAACATGAACGGCTGGGCTACAAACCCGGTTTCTCGATCTTCGACGAAACCGACGTCAAGTCGCTGATGACCGACATCATGCAAAAGGAATACGCAGGCGACGACGGCGTCGACGAGATCAAGAACATGATCGGCGCCTGGAAAAACGACCTGATCCTGCCGGCCCAGGCCTTGGAAAACGCCCGCAACCCGAAGGAACAGACTGCCGCCATCGTCTACACCCACTACCAGCGCACGCTCAAGGCGTTCAACGCGGTGGACTTCGACGACCTGATCCTGCTGCCGGTGAAACTCTTCGAAGAGCACGCCGACATCCTCGAAAAGTGGCAGAACAAGGTGCGTTACCTGCTGGTCGACGAATATCAGGACACCAATGCCAGCCAGTATCTGCTGGTGAAAATGCTCATCGGCAAGCGTAACCAGTTCACCGTGGTGGGCGATGACGACCAGTCGATCTACGCCTGGCGCGGCGCACGGCCGGAAAACCTGATGCTGCTCAAGGACGACTATCCGTCCCTGAAAGTGGTGATGCTGGAGCAGAACTACCGCTCCACCAGCCGCATCCTGCGTTGCGCCAACGTGCTGATCTCGAACAACCCGCACGAATTCGAGAAGCAGCTGTGGAGTGAGATGGGCCATGGCGACGAGATCCGCGTGATCCGCTGCCGCAACGAGGACGCCGAAGCCGAGCGCGTGGCGATGGAAATTCTCAGCCTGCACTTGCGCACCGACCGCCCGTACAGCGATTTCGCGATCCTCTATCGCGGCAACTACCAGGCCAAGCTGATCGAGCTGAAACTGCAGCACCATCAGGTGCCGTACCGTCTGAGCGGCGGCAACAGCTTCTTCGGCCGCCAGGAAGTGAAAGACCTGATGGCCTACTTCCGCCTGATCGTGAACCCGGACGACGACAACGCCTTCCTGCGGGTGATCAACGTGCCGCGTCGGGAGATCGGTTCTACGACCCTGGAAAAACTCGGCAACTACGCCACCGAACGCAAGATCTCGATGTACGCCGCCACCGACGAACTCGGCCTGGGCGAGCATCTGGACAGCCGCTTCACCGATCGCCTGTCGCGCTTCAAGCGCTTCATGGACAAGGTGCGCGAGCAGTGCGCCGGCGAAGACCCGATCTCCGCCCTGCGCAGCATGGTCATGGACATCGACTACGAGAACTGGCTGCGCACCAACAGTTCCAGCGACAAGGCCGCGGACTACCGGATGAGCAACGTCTGGTTCCTGATCGAAGCCTTGAAGAACACCCTGGAAAAAGACGAAGACGGCGAAATGACCGTCGAGGATGCCATCGGCAAACTCGTTCTGCGCGACATGCTGGAACGTCAGCAGGAAGAAGAGGACGGCGCCGAAGGCGTGCAGATGATGACCCTGCATGCGTCCAAGGGTCTGGAATTCCCTTACGTGTTCATCATGGGCATGGAAGAGGAAATCCTCCCGCACCGTTCCAGCATCGAAGCCGACACCATCGAAGAAGAACGCCGACTGGCCTACGTGGGCATCACCCGCGCGCGCCAGACCCTCGCGTTCACCTTCGCCGCCAAGCGCAAACAGTACGGCGAGATCATCGACTGCGCGCCCAGCCGCTTCCTCGATGAGCTGCCGCCGGACGACCTGGCCTGGGAAGGCAACGACGACACACCGACCGAAGTCAAAGCCGTGCGGGGCAATAGCGCATTGGCAGATATACGCGCGATGTTAAAGCGCTAGAATTGACCACTTTTTTAAAACCTTAGGGCGCACAAGGCGCCAACAGAGGACAGCTTCATGGAAGCCCTGCACCAGAAAATCCGCGAACAAGGCATTGTGCTTTCCGACCAGGTCCTGAAGGTCGACGCCTTCCTGAACCACCAGATCGACCCGGCCCTGATGAAGCTGATCGGCGACGAATTCGCCACGCTGTTCAAGGATTCGGGCATCACCAAGATCGTCACCATCGAAGCGTCGGGCATCGCCCCGGCGATCATGACCGGTCTGAACCTCGGCGTGCCGGTGATCTTCGCCCGCAAGCAACAGTCCCTGACCCTGACTGAAAACCTGCTGTCGGCGACGGTCTACTCGTTCACCAAGAAGACCGAAAGCACCGTGGCCATCTCCCCGCGTCACCTGACCAGCAGCGACCGCGTGCTGATCATCGACGACTTCCTGGCCAACGGTAAGGCATCCCAGGCGCTGATCTCGATCATCAAACAGGCCGGCGCCACCGTCGCGGGCCTGGGCATCGTGATCGAGAAATCGTTCCAGGGCGGCCGTGCGGAACTGGATTCGCAGGGTTACCGCGTCGAGTCGCTGGCTCGCGTGAAATCGCTGGCGGGCGGCGTCGTGACCTTCATCGACTGATCACTGACTCAACTGCGCCGCAATACTTGTGGGAGCGAGCTCGCTCCCACAGTGTTTTGTGTAGCGGTTACTGCGCGGTGGCCTTCAGGCCCGTAAGCAACAACCGCTGAAACAGGTCTTCCTTCAGGCCTTCCGGGTGGGTCAGCTGCATGCGCGCCAAATGCTCCGGATACAGCGAAGCCTGCGGCGCATCCAGCGCGGCCTTGCCCAGTTCCAGAATCTCGGTCAGCTTGAATTTGCTCTTGAGCCAGTTCAGCGCCCGTAACAGATCCTTCTCGACCTCAGTGAAATCACAGCCCAGCGGATATTCCGGAAACAGGTTCGGATGCCGTGCGGCAATCGCCTGCAAGCGTTGTGGGGTGTTGTCGGTAAAGCGCGGATCGAGACGGAAATCCTTCGGCAGCTTGCCGACCTTCTGCGCCTGTTCGATCAGGCCTTGCTGGAAGCGCGAGTCGCTGATGTTCAACAGCGCCTCGATCACCACCGCATCCGATTTGCCGCGCAGGTCGGCGATGCCGTACTCGGTGACCACGATGTCGCGCAGATGCCGTGGAATCGTGCAGTGGCCGTACTCCCAGACAATGTTCGAACTTACATCGCCGCAGGACTCGCGCCAGCTGCGCAGCAGCAGAATCGACCGCGCATCGTGCAGCGCATGGCCCTGGGCAACGAAGTTGTACTGCCCGCCGACGCCGCTGAGCACCCGCCCGTCTTCCAGTTGATCCGCCACCCCGGCGCCCAGCAGGGTCATGGTGAACACGGTGTTGATGAAGCGCGCATCGAGGCGTTGCAGGCGCTTGAGCTCTTCCTGACCATACAGCTCGTTGATGTAGCTGATACGGGTCATGTTGAATTCGAGGCGTTTGCTCAGCGGCAACTCGCGCAAGCGCTCATAGAAACTGCGCGGCCCGAGGAAGAAACCACCGTGAATCGACAAGCCGTCGGTTTGCGCCGCCTCGTCGAGAGTCCCGGCGTTGGCCTGCTCCTGAGTCTGCACATCCGGGTAGACCTTGCGCCGGATGATCCCGGCTTCGGCCAGCACCAGCAGGCCGTTGACGAACATTTCGCTGCAACCGTACAGGCCCTTGGCGAACGGTTCGATGCCGCCCTCGCGTTCGATTAACTGTGCCCACTGGCTGAGGTTCACATCGGCCAGCAAGTGCTTGTACGAGGCGTTGTCAGCCTGACGCGCCAGCAACGCAGCGGTCAGCGCATCGCCCATCGAACCGATGCCGATCTGCAAGGTGCCGCCATCGCGCACCAGGGTGCTGGCGTGCAGACCGATGAAGTGATCCTGAAACCCGACGGGCATGTTCGGCGTGGAAAACAGCGTGCTGCTGTCCTTTTCATCGATCAGCAGGTCGAAGGTGTCGATATCGATTTCGGCATCGCCCGGCATGTACGGCAACTCGGTGTGCACCTGGCCGACCAGCAGAATGGTCTCCCCCGCCGCCCGGCGTTTGGCGATCATCGGGAACAGGTCGAGGGTGATGTCCGGGTTGCAGCTCAGGCTCAGGCGATCGGGATGTTCGCTGCTGCTGGCGAGCAACTGCGCCACCAGGTTCAGGCCGGCGGCATTGATGTCGCGGGCCGCGTGGCTGTAGTTGCTGCTGACGTAATCCTGCTGGGCCGGCGCACTGTTTAGCAGGCTGCCGGGCTGCATGAAGAACTGTTCGATGCGAATGTTGGACGGCAGGCTGTCGCGGTGCAGGTCGGCGAGGAAGTCCAGCTCCGGGTAATCGCCAAACACCCGCTCGACGAAGGGTTCGATGAAGCGCTTCTGCAACCCGTCGCCCAATGCCGGACGGCCGAGGCACAGGGCGGTGTAGATCGTCAGTTGCCGTTCGGGCAAACCGGCGATGCGGCGGTACAGCGCGTTGACGAAGGGGTTGGGTTTGCCCAGCCCCAGCGGCAGGCCCATGTGGATATGCGCCGGCAACCGCGCCAGTACGTCGTCCACTGCCTGTTCGATCGAACACAACTGCACCATCTGAAGCCTCCTGCCCGTTCCGTGAATAGAGGTACGACCGAGATTGCCGGTTGTTTGCTGCAAAGAACAGCCTCAGGCCCAAATCGCGCGTACAAAAAAACCGTCCGAAGACGGTTTTTTTCGTCGAAAGCGCGGCTTATTTCAGGCCGGACATCTTCTGGATCGCGCCCTTCAGCTCTTCATCGGAGCAGTCGGCGCAGGTGCCTTTCGGTGGCATGGAGTTGATGCCGGTGATGGCCTTGGCCAGGATGCCGTCGAGGCCGCCCTGGTGATCGGCGCGCTCTTTCCAGGCCGCGGTGTCACCGATTTTCGGTGCGCCCAACAGGCCGGAGCCGTGGCAAGCGTTGCAATGTTTGGCAATCACTTCGTCCGGCGTCTTGGCACCGCCACCGCCGCCTGCCGAAGCAGCGACTTCCATCCCCTTGCACTCTTGCCCTTGAACACACACCTGGCCGACCGGCTCGAGGCGTTTGGCAATGTCGTCATTCGTCGCAGCTTGAGCGCTGACAGCCCAGAGGGCCAGTACGGTTGCTGGTGCAGCCAGCATTTTCATAATTAGGTTCACGCGTTCACCCTCAATGGTGGCTATTCACGCCTGCGGCCACGGTTCGCAGGCGGGCGCAAGTATAGCGGTTAGCCCGCTTCACTGAAACAACCCCAAAGTCGAAGGGGTTATATCGCGCTGTGGAACAACGGTTCGGGTGCCTTCGCCGTGTGGCCTGGCGCCTCTTTGTTTAAAAATTCGCCGGCGTGGCTGCGCTGATTAGTCGCGCCGGCGCATCGAACGGATTACGGAAACGATGCGGCTTGGTACTTTCAAAGTAGTAGCTGTCGCCGGCTTCGAGGATAAAAGTTTCAAGACCCACCACCAGCTCCAGGCGCCCTTCCACCAGAATCCCGGTTTCCTCGCCTTCGTGGGTGAGCATTTCCTCGCCGGTATCGGCGCCCGGCGGATAGATTTCATTGAGGAACGCGATGGCCCGGCTCGGGTGCGCGCGACCGACCAGTTTCATGGTCACGGCGCCGTCGGAAATGTCGATCAGCTCGTTGGCCTTGTAGACGATCTGAGTCGGTTTTTCCTGCAGGATCTCTTCGGAAAAGAACTCGACCATGGACATGGGAATCCCGCCCAGAACTTTCCTCAGCGAACTGATCGAAGGGCTGACGCTGTTCTTTTCGATCATCGAAATGGTGCTGTTGGTGACGCCCGCGCGCTTGGCGAGTTCACGCTGGGACAGTCCTTTGAGCTTGCGGATCGATTGCAGTCGTTCACCGACGTCCAAGGCGGGAGCCTCCTGATGCTGTAGAAATATTGAGCGTTATCATGGCGACAGCGTTCAGTATTTACAACACTTGGGCCCCGCTTGCGCTTTAACCCTCGGAATAGAGCCTTGGCACCCGACGCAGGTTGCAGAAGATCTGGTACGGAATGGTGTCCGCCCACTTCGCCACGTCGCTGGCGAGGATGTTTTTGCCCCACAGCTCGACAGTCGAACCGAGGCCGGCTTGCGGCACGTCGGTCAGGTCGATGCACAGCATGTCCATCGACACCCGGCCAAGAATGCGGCTGCGCTGGCCGGCCACCAGCACCGGCGTGCCGGTCGGCGCCTGACGCGGATAACCGTCGGCGTAACCCATGGCAACCACGCCGATGCGCATCGGTTTGTCGGTGATGAATTTGGCGCCGTAGCCCACCGGCTCGCCGGCCGGCAGTTCGCGCACGCTGATGACTTTCGACTCCAGCGTCATCACCGGTTGCAGACGCTCGGCCACGGCGCTGGCTTCTTCGAACGGGGTGGCGCCGTAGAGCATGATGCCCGGGCGCACCCAGTCGCTGTGAATCTGCGGCCAGCCCAGCACCGCCGGCGAGTTGCGCAGGCTGACTTCAGCCGCCAGGCCCTGACGTGCCGCTTCGAACACCGCAACCTGATCGGCGCTGCTCTGCTCGTGCAGCTCATCGGCCCGGGCGAAGTGGCTCATCAGCACGACTTTCGCCACCTTGCCGCTGGCCAGCAAACGCTGGTAAGCCGCCGGGTAATCCTTCGGATGCAGGCCGACACGGTGCATGCCCGAATCAAGCTTCAGCCACACGGTGATCGGTTTGCTCAATGCCGCCTGCTCGATTGCTTCGAGCTGCCACAGCGAATGCACCACGCACCAGAAATCGTGCTCGACGATCAGCGCCAGTTCGTCCGCCTCGAAAAAGCCTTCGAGCAACAGCACCGGTGCACGAATCCCGGCAGTTCGCAGCTCCAGCGCTTCTTCGATGCACGCCACCGCGAAGCCGTCCGCTTCAGCCTCCAGCGCCTGGGCGCAACGCACTGCGCCATGGCCGTAGGCATCGGCCTTGATCACCGCCAGTGCCTTGGCACCGGTGACTTCACGGGCGATACGGTAGTTGTGACGCAGGGCTTGAAGGTCGATCAGGGCACGGGCAGGACGCATGGCAGCAGACTTCTTGGCGGTCATGGAAATAAAAACCGGCGCTGGCTGACGGCGTGAACCGCCAACAGCACCGGGAGAGGGATCTTTACAACGGGTTACGGTAATGCAGCGACGATGGAGATCTCGACCAGGATGTTCGGCTTGGCCATCTTCGCTTCCACCGTGGCGCGGGCCGGGGCGGCTCCCTTGGGCAGCCACTGGTCCCACACCGAGTTCATGGCGGCAAAGTGCGCTTCAATGTCCTTCAGGTAGATCGTCGCCGACAGCAGATGCTGCTTGTCGGTGCCGGCCAGATCGAGCAGACGCTCGATGTTGGCGAGTACGTCGCGGGTCTGCTGTTCGACACCGGCATTGAAGTCATCGCCGACCTGCCCGGACAAATACACCGTACCGTTGTGGCTGACGATCTGACTCATGCGCTCATTGGTGAGCTGGCGCTGGATTGCCATGCTTCGCGGACTCCTGGGTGGTGTTGCCATAACGGGAAATATCGAGGCCTTCGGCGCTAATTTGAGGTTTTTTCTTCGCCATCAGGTCGGCCAGCAAGCGACCGGAGCCGCACGCCATGGTCCAGCCGAGGGTGCCGTGACCGGTGTTCAGGAACAGGTTCTTGAACGGGGTGGCACCGACGATCGGTGTGCCATCCGGGGTGGTTGGGCGCAGGCCGGTCCAGAAACTCGCTTCGGCCAGATTGCCGCCCCGAGGATAAAGGTCGTTGACGATCATCTCCAGGGTTTCGCGCCGGCGCGGGTTCAGCGACAGGTCAAAACCGGCGATCTCCGCCATGCCGCCGACGCGGATGCGTTTGTCGAAACGGGTGATCGCGACCTTGTAGGTCTCGTCGAGAATGGTCGACGTCGGGGCCATGTCCGGATTGGTGATCGGCACGGTCAGCGAGTAGCCCTTCAACGGATACACCGGGGCCTTGATACCCAGCGGCTTGAGCAGTTGCGGCGAGTAACTGCCGAGGGCGAGTACGTAGCGGTCAGCGGTTTCCAGCTTGCCGTCGATCCACACGCCGTTGATGCGGTCGCCGGCGAAGTCGAGGCGCTGGATGTCCTGACCGAAACGGAATTCCACACCCAGTCTGGTGGCCATTTCGGCGAGGCGAGTGGTGAAGATCTGGCAGTCACCGGTCTGGTCGTTCGGCAGGCGCAGGGCACCGGCGAGGATGTCGGTGACACCCGCCAGAGCCGGTTCGACGCGGGCAATGCCGGCGCGGTCGAGCACTTCAAACGGCACGCCGGACTCTTTCAATACGGCGATGTCCTTGGCGGCGTTATCCAGTTGCGCCTGGGTGCGGAACAATTGAGTCGTACCGAGGCTGCGGCCTTCGTAGGCGATGCCGGTCTCGGCGCGCAATTCGTCGAGGCAGTCACGGCTGTACTCGGACAGGCGGACCATGCGCTCCTTGTTCACCGCGTAACGGTTGGCGGTGCAGTTACGCAGCATCTGCGCCATCCACAAGTATTGGTCGATGTCGGCAGTGGCCTTGATCGCCAGCGGCGCGTGACGTTGCAGCAGCCACTTGATGGCCTTGAGGGGCACGCCCGGCGCAGCCCACGGCGAGGCGTAGCCCGGCGAGACCTGGCCTGCGTTGGCGAAACTGGTCTCCATGGCCGCGGCGGGCTGCCGGTCGACCACCACCACTTCAAACCCGGCACGGGCCAGATAGTAAGCACTGGCGGTACCGATGACGCCGCTACCCAAGACCATAACGCGCATTTTTGTATCCCTCTCGCGGCGTGCCGCGTACGTCTGTTGTTAGAGCAATGATGCGCGCAGTGTAAAAAAGATTCGCCAGTGCTTTTCACTGTATAAGCGCCTATATTTGGCGACAATTCTCGGCAAAAACCCTTTTCACGGAGGCGCATCCCCTATGCGTACCAACACTCAGACCAAACGTGAGCTGGACAAGATCGACCGCAACATCTTGCGGATTCTGCAGGCGGACGGGCGGATTTCATTCACCGAACTGGGTGAGAAGGTCGGGCTCTCCACCACGCCGTGTACCGAGCGGGTGCGGCGCCTGGAGCGTGAGGGAATCATCATGGGCTACAACGCCCGCCTCAATCCGCAGCACTTGAAGGGTAGCCTGCTGGTGTTCGTCGAGATCAGCCTCGACTACAAATCCGGCGATACTTTCGAAGAGTTCCGACGTGCGGTGCTGAAATTGCCCCACGTGCTGGAATGCCATCTGGTGTCAGGGGATTTCGACTATCTGGTGAAGGCGCGGATTTCCGAGATGGCCTCGTACCGCAAGCTGCTGGGCGACATCCTGCTGAAGCTGCCGCACGTGCGCGAATCCAAGAGCTACATCGTGATGGAAGAAGTGAAAGAGAGCCTGAGCCTGCCGATTCCGGACTGAACGCTCAGACCAGCACCTGTCGGTTTTCCGCCATGTACTCGAACACCTGCTTCTCGACCCTTGGGTGAATCAGCTCCACCGGCCGCCGGCCGTTGGGGCACGGCAAGGTCTGGGTCGTTCCGAACAACCGACAGATCAACGGCCGCTCGTCATACACCGTGCAGCCATTCGGCCCCAGGTGCACACAGTTGAGTGCTTCCATGGCCGCGTCCTGCTCGGCGCGCGTCTTGCGCGGGAGGCGGGACATTTCCTCGGGTGAGGTGGTCACCGGCCCGCAACAGTCATGGCAGCCTGGCACGCACTCGAACGTGGGAATCTGCTGACGCAGGGTGCGGATTTTCTGACTGTTGCAGCTCATTGCAGCATTAACCGGAGCGAAATAGGCGGCAATTGTGCCGCAAAACCCGTGTTCCAGACACCACGGGCCGACCAATGTTGCCCGGCCTCGGGCCTGCGGCTTATGCTCCGTCAAATTTTCTCGACACCCGCTCAGGATGACGCCCATGAATGCCCGCGCCCAAGCCACCGCGAGCCAGCACCACGTTGCCTCTTACTACGCCGCCAGCAGCCTGCCGCAACCCGACCATCCGGTGCTGCAAGGTGAACTGATCGCCGACGTGTGCGTGGTCGGTGGCGGTTTCTCCGGGCTGAACACCGCGCTGGAATTGGCTGAACGGGGCTTGAGCGTGGTGCTGCTGGAAGCGCACCGGATCGGCTGGGGCGCCAGCGGTCGCAACGGCGGGCAACTGATTCGCGGGGTCGGTCATGGCCTCGATCAGTTCGCCAACGTGATCGGCGCCGACGGCGTGCGGCAGATGAAACTCATGGGCCTGGAAGCGGTGGAAATCGTCCGCCGGCGCGTCGAGAAATTTCAGATCCCTTGCGACCTGACCTGGGGTTACTGCGACCTCGCCAACAAACCCTCCGACCTGGAAGGTTTTGCCGAAGACGCCGAAGAGTTGCGCAGCCTCGGTTATCGCCATGAAACACGTCTGCTGCAGGCGAACGAGATGCACACCGTGGTCGGCTCCAGACGCTACGTCGGCGGCCTGATCGACATGGGTTCCGGTCATTTGCACCCGCTGAACCTGGCACTCGGCGAAGCCGCCGCGGCGCAGCAAGCGGGGGTGAAGCTGTTCGAGCAATCGGCGGTGACCCGCATCGATTACGGCCCCGAAGTCCGCGTGCACACCGCGCAAGGCTCGGTACGGGCGAAAACCCTGGTACTCGGCTGCAATGCCTATCTCAACAATCTGAATCCACAACTCAGCGGCAAGGTGCTGCCGGCCGGCAGCTACATCATCGCCACCGAACCGCTGAGCGAGGAGCAGGCCCACAACCTGCTGCCGCAGAACATGGCGGTCTGCGACCAGCGAGTGGCGCTCGACTACTACCGGCTCTCGGCGGACCGGCGCCTGCTGTTCGGCGGCGCGTGCCATTACTCCGGGCGTGACCCGAAGGATATCGGCGCGTACATGCGGCCGAAGATGCTCGAAGTCTTTCCGCAACTGGCCTCGGTGAAGATCGATTATCAGTGGGGCGGGATGATCGGCATCGGCGCCAACCGTCTGCCGCAGATTGGCCGGCTCGCCGACCAGCCGAATGTGTATTACGCCCAGGCCTATTCCGGTCACGGCGTGAATGCCACGCACCTGGCGGGCAAGCTGCTGGCCGAGGCCATCAGCGGCCAGCACGGCGGTGGCTTCGACCTGTTCGCCAAAGTGCCACACATCACCTTCCCCGGCGGCAAGCATCTTCGTTCGCCGCTGCTGGCGTTGGGGATGTTGTGGCATCGATTGAAAGAGTTGGTGTGAGATCGTTCCCACGCTCCTGCGTGGGAATGCATCCAGTGACGCTCTGCGTCACAGCGGACGCGGAGCGTCCGGGGCGGCGTTCCCACGCAGAGCGTGGGAACGATCCCTCTAAATCCGCCAGAACGGCTTCAACCCCTCCTCCAGTGCCTGTTCGCGGGTCAGCCCGATATCCTTGAGCTGTTCCGGCGTCAGGCGCAGCAACGCCTTGCGCGTGTGCAGACGATGCCAGAACAGACCCCAGCGACTCAGGCCGGACGGTGCGTTGCGCAGGATCTCATTGCGCGCGTTGTCCTGTTGCCCAGCCTCCAGTTCCTGACTGTGTAACGTCAGCCGCACATCGCTCAAGCCGTTCATTTTTGTCGCTCCTGTTTACTTGGGTAGCCAGAGATTCCATGATGCGCGGGCGAGCGAAAGCATTACAGATTCAACACATCTGTATTATTTCCATACAGATTTGTTGTTCCCGAGACTGAATTGTCGATTTACGCCGCATCTGTACTGGTTTTTCGAATCATCTGCATCGAGGCAGTGCCATGACCCTGTACGTGAACCTTGCCGAACTGCTCGGCACCCGCATCGAACAAGGCTTCTACCGTCCTGGTGATCGCCTGCCGTCGGTGCGCGCCCTGAGCGTGGAACACGGGGTCAGCCTGAGCACGGTGCAGCAGGCCTACCGGATGCTGGAAGACAGCGGACTGGCCACGCCCAAACCCAAGTCCGGGTACTTCGTGCCGGTGGGTCGCGAGTTGCCGGAACTGCCGGCGGTCGGGCGTCCGGCGCAACGGCCGGTGGAGATTTCCCAGTGGGATCAGGTGCTGGAACTGATTCGCGCCGTGCCGCGCAAGGACGTGGTGCAACTCGGTCGCGGCATGCCGGATATCTCGTCACCGACGATGAAACCGCTGCTGCGCGGCCTGGCCCGTATCAGCCGCCGTCAGGACATGCCCGGTCTGCATTACGACAACATCCACGGCACCCTCGAACTGCGCGAACAGATCGCCCGGCTGATGCTCGATTCCGGCTGCCAGTTGAGCGCCAGCGATCTGGTGGTCACCACCGGTTGCCACGAAGCGCTGTCCACCAGCATCCACGCGATCTGCGAGCCCGGCGACATCGTCGCGGTGGATTCACCAAGCTTTCACGGCGCCATGCAGACCCTCAAGGGACTGGGCATGAAAGCGCTGGAAATCCCCACCGACCCGCTCACCGGCATCAGCCTCGAAGCCTTGGAACTGGCGTTGGAGCAATGGCCGATCAAGGTCATCCAGCTCACGCCCAACTGCAACAACCCGCTTGGCTACATCATGCCGGAGTCGCGTAAACGCGCCCTCCTCACCCTGGCCCAGCGCTTCGACGTGGCGATCATCGAGGACGATGTGTATGGCGAACTGGCCTACACCTATCCACGTCCGCGCACGATCAAATCCTTCGACGAAGATGGCCGTGTCTTACTGTGCAGTTCGTTTTCCAAGACTCTCGCGCCGGGGCTGCGCATCGGCTGGGTCGCGCCCGGTCGCTATCTCGAACGGGTGCTGCACATGAAATACATCAGCACCGGTTCTACAGCCCCACAGCCGCAGATCGCAATCGCCGAATTTCTCAAGGCCGGGCACTTCGAGCCACATTTGCGGCGGATGCGCACGCAATACCAGCGCAATCGCGACCTGATGATCGACTGGGTGACCCGTTATTTCCCGGCCGGCACCCGCGCCAGCCGCCCGCAGGGCAGCTTTATGCTCTGGGTCGAATTGCCGGAAGGTTTCGATACGCTGAAACTGAATCGTGCGCTGCACGACCAGGGCGTACAGATTGCCGTCGGCAGCATCTTTTCCGCCTCCGGCAAGTACCGCAATTGCCTGCGCATGAACTACGCGGCCAAACCGACAGCGCTGATCGAAGAGGCGGTGCGCAAAGTCGGCGCGGCCGCGATCAAGCTGTTGGCCGAGGCCGATTAATCCACCGTAAAGGCGCCCTGACCTTCAAACCGCACCGGTTCGACGGGGCGGCTTGAGGCGTCATCCACCCGCGCATCAAGTTCCATCTCCACTTCCAGCAGACTGCCCCGGGCACCGGTGTCCGCCCGCCACGGGACGACGCGGATCCCCGGGCGCAGAACATCGCCTTCGACCGATTGACCGCTGTCCAGCCGCCAATGCACCGCCACACCATCGAGACGCACTGCCACGATACGCAGTTGCAGCGTGCCCGCCGCCCAACGGAAACGCTGCGGATCGGCCGGGGGCGCGACAAATGCCCAGCGCATCAAGCGCACGTCGGGGCACTGCACCCGCAAATGCACGCTGCGCAGGCCGAAGCCCGGCCCCCGGCCATCGAGCGCCGTGCGTTGCAGCAGGTCGGCGCGCGTTGCGCTACCCAGGTTGATGCTCGCCGGCGACAGGCTCGACTGACACGTTTCGGCGCCTGACGCCGGTTCAACCACCAGGCACAGCAACACGACCAGAAACAGCAGAAATTTCATCAGATGCACTCGTTCAGGACAGTTCGGCCGGGGCGCAGGTGGCATCGACCCGCTCGATCAGTGCGCTGTCTTCAGGGGATTCGGAAAGCGGGAAACGCAACGTGCACCGCGTGTTGTCAGGGAGCTGCACATGCAGGCGCTGACCCGCTTTTGCGTCAGGCAGAAAAATCGTTCCGCCGTCCTGGACCGTTGTCAGGTAGCGGCCCTGTTCATCGTGAACACTCAACCCCTTGGCCAGCCATTGCCGGTCGACGGTCATGGCGTTGAGCAACAGGCGCCGGACCGTGACGAGCGAGAAGTCCAGATGCTGCACCGATCCGCGGGCGGGCTGCACCTGCTTCACCCCGTCGAGCACTTCAACGTTGCGCGACAGGCTTCGCGGGTCGACTTCCAGCCGTGCGGTCGACCAGGCCGGCAGATTCGCCGCGACTGCGTGGCCCGAGCCATCGGTCCAGACCGGACCTTGAGGCGTGTTCAGTTTCACGCCCGATCGGTCACCGGCCTTGAGAACGCCGAAGGTATCGCGCAGGGGATAGGGCGACAACGTTGCGCCATCGCGATGCAGCGCTACACCACCGCGCAGCCCCACGTCGTAATCGGTCGCGCCGGATCGCTGGCCGACGCCTGCGTCGAGGCTGGTGTAGCGCGGCAGTGCATTGAAGCGCACGCCATAACTGGCCGCAGTCTCATCGCGGTATTCAGCGTTGGCGTTGTAAGCCAGGTTTTCACCCAGTACGTCGCTGACGGCCACGCCCCGGCGCAGGCCGGATCGATCATCACGGCGCAAATAACCCCGCAACCTTCGCTGGCCTCCGAGCGCCATTCCCAGCGTCAGGTAGGCGGAGTTGCCCAGGCGATCGGGCGCCGCATCGCCAATGGCGCGTTCCAGGTTCAACGACAGGCTGATGCGCTCAGGCCATGTGCGAGACCACGACAGGCCAAGACGCGACTGCGCCGGTTCACCCTGGGTCGAATAGCGTGACCAGGTCGCCCCGAATGCGCCCCATTGATCCGCCGACCCCGTGACAGAAAAAACCAGGTGATCGCGACCGGGGGATTCGGCGCGGTGAAGGTCTTGATCCCAACCGGTGTCAGACAGCGTGCGAAAGTTCCGGCTCTGGCGCACCGCAACCAGACTCGTCGACAGGCTCTCGGACAACGGCGCACCGAGCGTCAATTGCGTCTGGCTGCCCTTCACGCCACGGGAGCGTTCATCGGACAACACCTGCTTCACGCCCAGTGCATAGCCACCGGCCCACTGCCGTTGCAGGCCCCAGCCAGCCGACAGGTAGTCGGTTGCCCCCAGTACACCGGCGGTCAGTCGGGTGGCCTGTTGCCAATCCCAATCCTTGCTGATCGCGGTGAAAGAAGGTGTCGGTCGGTCGTCCGAGCCCAACCGTCGCACCGTACCCAGCGCAAAGTTGAACCCGCTCGGCCCGGCCCATTGCGCTTCGTGAAGGCTGGCCGCCGGCACGCGCAAGCGCCGCGCCTGCCCATCCTGTTCGTGGACGGTCACGTCCAGATCAATCCGGTTGCTCAGCAACGGCAGCGCTCGCAGCGTGAACGGTCCACTCGGCACCATGGTGGTGTAGATCATCACGCCGTTCTGCCGGACTTCGATGCGAGCCGGCGAATAGGCAACGCCCTCCACTTGCCCGCGCGCACCGTCCTGCGCCGTTCGCAACTGAGCGAATGCCGCTTCCGGCACGATCTGCACACCGTCGAACGACTCACCGGCAAACAAGGTCGATGCGAGATTCAATTGCCCGATCTGCAGACTGGCCTCGGCGTCCTCCAGGGTTCGCGCACCGTAGGCATACAAGTGCTCGAACCGCGAGTTGCCGGAAGTCGACGTATAGGACTGCCGGCTGCGCAGCACCCAGTCACCGGCATTCAGGCCGACCTCCGAGCCCAGGCTCTGAAACCTGTCGTGCCGGCCTTCTTGCTGGCTGCCGACCAGCAACGCGTCGTAGTTGAAAACCCCGGCCGTACCGCCATGAGCGAAATTGATGGGCGCACGCGCCGGCAACATCAGACTGTCGGTCGGCACCAGCAGATCAATCAGCTCGCGCCCCGGATCCAGTTGCGCGACCGCTTCGGGAAATCCCTCCGTCAGCGTCATGCATTGTTCCGGTTGCAGCCTGGCCATCGAAGCTGGTGGACGCACGCCCGCAACGTTCATCCACTGGGTGTGCAAACACAATTCGCCGCGCTCGTTGAATGTCATCCGTACACGGCCTCTGGCCTGCCCGTTGACCTCAAGTGCCACGGAATGCTCGCCTTGGGTGAAACGCGGCGCCTCACGAAAGTACGCCGCCAGCGCAGGATCGATGCCGCGGTCTCTCAACACGCGGGCGTCGAACTCCAACGGTTCGGCCGCCAGCGCGTTGCCGTTGGCCGCGATCAGTAACACGCCCCAACGAGCGCAGACCTTCATCAGCGAGTAACCGGCGCGTCGTAATGGTCGACCGCAAAGCCGTAAGTCGTGGCCGGGAAAATCCTGACCGCCATCGTCTGGGTCGAGGTGTGCAGTGGCAGCTCAGCGTGCAAGCGCTCACCGGGCAGGATGTAGGTCTTGGGCAGATTCACCGAACGGGTGCCCGGCAAAGGCACAATGGTTTTCGCCAGTCGGACCACATAGGGGCTCGGATTGACGACCTGCACACCCGAGGCGTCCATTGACCAGGTCAACCGTTTCCATGGCTCGCGCTCGATCGGCAAACCGGCAGGACGCAGAATCACCGGCAGGTTCTGGCGTACACCGAGAGCAACCCGCGCTCCGGCGGCGTCACTGGTCGGGCTGATCCCCTCGAAGATCACCCGCTTCAGGCGCTCGGTCTTCAACGGTTGCCGGTTTTGCAGAATGAATCGCACTTGCTGAATGCCGCCCGGCTCGACCCGGGCAATGGGCGGGGTGAAG
The DNA here is from genome assembly GCF_020544405.1 of Pseudomonas sp. IAC-BECa141. NCBI lineage: Bacteria > Pseudomonadati > Pseudomonadota > Gammaproteobacteria > Pseudomonadales > Pseudomonadaceae > Pseudomonas > Pseudomonas sp. IAC-BECa141. The sequence continues at coordinate 6,015,166 of NZ_CP065410.1, forward strand.
ATCAGCAGTACGTCGTCACTGTCCTCGATGTTTTCAACGGTGGTGTGCAGCAATGCGGGATGCGTGTCGGTATTGCGCACGTTCATCACCGCTTCACCCATACCCTCTTCCACCAGCAGCACCGGCGTCTGCGGAACCATTCCGGCGGCATGGGCCAGCGGCATTGAAAACCATGCGGACAGGCACAGCAGTGCCGTCTTCAGAGCAGACTTGAAAGAAATGAGCATCGGGATAATCCGTGAAATCCTGAATGCGACCCGGCAGGCGCCGGATCGCGCTCGCGTGTACCCGCCAGTCCCGGTGCCTGAGGGACGCCGGGACGCGGCCGTCAGAGGTAGAACATGTCGAACGTCACGGAGCCGTCCAGCGGGATTTCGTTGGCAATCGGCAGGGCGTTGCTTGGGCCGATGATCGGCAGCAGATGCATCGGGAAACCGTGGTGGCGGGCAGCGACCGGACCGGTCGCGGCGCTGGCGCCCCACGAGTACAACTGCGGCGCATTGCTGACCAGCGTACTGTTCGGCACACGCCATGCCGGGGCCGCCAGCGTCCGGGTCAGCAATGTCTGGGCATTGCCGTCGGTCTCTGGAATACCGTGACGCAAGGCGAAACCACCAATACGCGTACCGCCGATTTCGCCCAGCCCGTAAAACAGCGCCGGATCGCTCTGGCCAGTACCATCACTGATGCCCGGCAGTTTGGTGCCGGCGCGGTTGTCACGCACAGACACTTCCACGGGCGCCGGCGCATCGCAATTGATGTGCAGGGACACATCGCGACCGGGCAACAGGGTCTGGGTGGTCGGATTCAGCGTCGCCGCCGAAATCTTGCGCAGGTCCACCGTGCTGCCACCGGCAAATGCCGGAATGCAGGAGGTCGGGATAATGGTGCCGATGACATTCAGGTCAACGCTTTCTGCCATAGCGATTGTTGGCAGCAGCGCCGCCGCCAGTACTGCAAGACGGTATGTCTTTTTCATAAGCCGTAATCTTCCATTTGATTGACAGTTCAGTCCCTGCAAACCAGGTATGTAATTAAGCGGGATGATGATTGCGGCTTATGAGAGATAAATCTGTAGGAAACGGGAGCGCTCAAATAGTGAAATTACGACTGGTTGAATAGGCAATTTGTACTCAGTGGCGGAATCCTACATTTCTGTGGCGAGATGCTTCGTACCGCCATGCCTCCCGAGTCCGGGTTTCAGTACGCGTTAAAGCGCACATCGATCTCGAACCGGGTCAGATCGGCAACCCGGGTCTGCGCTGACCCGACCCGCCCTTCAAGTTCCACTTCAACGTCCATGCGCTGACCTTCCAGTGCAACCCCCGCCCGCGCTGGAATCAGGCTTTGCCCGGCGGGCCAGACGGCCACTCCGGAGGCGACACCCGGTTCAAAGCCAAGCCACTGCACGGCTTTGCCATCCACCCGAACAGCCAGCACATGGACCCTCAACGTCCCTGCGCCAAACCGATAGTCCACGGCATCCGCTGCCGGCGCCGCCAGATCGAGTCGCAGCGCAGCTGGCCGTTCACATTGAACGGTGATCTGCACCCGCCGGCGCCCGAAACTCAACAGGTCATTTTCCAGGGGCTGTTGCAGCAACTGGCCGCGCGTCATCGCACCAAAATCGATGGAAGGCTGCCCCAGCCTGACTGCACAGCCCGACTGCGCCTGTGCCGGCTCGGCGGTGAACACGGTACTCAGCAACGCCAGACCTATCGTGGCGCTATTCAAACGATGCATGGTGACTGACTCCTTAAACCGCGTGGCAGGTGGCATGCGCTGTTTCGTACAGTGCTTGCGTATCGGGTTGTTCGCCGAGGCTGTAGGCCAACCGGCAGCGACTGCCATCGGGCAGCACCACGTGCAAAATCGTGTCTGGCCGGGCATCGGGCAGAAAGATCGTGCCGGCCTCCAGTACGTTGGTGATGTACTGCCCCTGCGCGTCGAAAACAGCTCCGCCCTTGCGCAAAAGAACGTTATCGGCGGTGCGCGCCTGCAACAGCAGACGACGTGCGGTGACCATGTCGAACGCCAGATACGCCACCGCGCCACGTCCGGCTTCGACTTCCTGAAAAGCGTTGTGCACATCGATGTTGCGCCCCAGGCTGGCCGTGTCGAGCTCGACGCGGCCTCTGCTGTATGCCGGCAGACTGGCCGCCACGGCGTGCCCGGAATAGTCGGTCCAGACCGGGCCGCGCGGGGTGTTCAACTTGACGCCCGCGCTGTCACCGGCCTTGAGCAAGGCGAAGGTTTCGCGCAGCGGATAAGGCGACAAAGTCACGCCGTCACTGTGTACCAGCGCACCGCCGCGAAGGCCGATGTCATAGTTCCGGTTGCCGGCGCCGCTGCGGGAATAGCCCATGTCCATCTGACTGTAACGGGGCAAAAGGTTGACCCGCCCGTTGAACCCGGCGCTGCCGTCATCCGGTCGCTCGGCTCCGATGCTGTAGGCCAGGGTGTCGCTGAGTTGTTCATTGAAGCGCAGACCGCTACGCGTACCGCTCACGTCGTCGTTGCGCACATAACCGTTCAACGTCTGGCGCCCGCCCAACGGCAGACTGACACTCAGATAGGCCGCGGTGCCACGAGCATCGTTGGAGGCCCCGGCGACATCCCGTTCAACCGTGAATGTCACATTGGTCCGCCGAATGCTCTGCGACCAGGCCAGGGCGACTCTGGAAGTGGCCGTCCCGTCGAACATGGAAAACCGCGAGTAACTGGTGGAAAAGCCTCCGTACAGCGGACTGCTGGTGCTGAGGTTTGCCGTCAGTTGATTGCGTACTCGCTGGAACGGTCGCTCATTGCGCGAATCCCAAGTGGTGTCCGACAGTGTGCGAAAACCCTGGGTTTGTCGGGTCAGCGCAACACTTGTCGACAACCTTTCATTCAACCGACCGCTGGCGGTCCACTGCAATTGCGTGCCGGACACAGCCTCATCCTGTGCCCGGGAAATCACCTGCCGGCCACCGAGTACCCAGCGATCGCCGACGCCGCCCTGCAATGCCCAGCCCAGCGACTCATAACCCGTACCGAACATGGCGCCGGCCGTGATCTGCCCGCGCGGCCCCCACAGCCAGTCCTTGCTGGCTGCGACGAAGGACGGCGCATCACGCTCGTCACCGGCATAGCGCCGCACCTGCCCGGCGGCCAGCGCATAACCTGCCGCCCTGCCCGTCATTGCGTCTCGCAACTGCGTCGCCGGCACAATGAAACGCCGTTGCTGACCGTCCTCTTCATGCACCGTCACTTCCAGATCCACGCTCTGGCTGAGCAACGGCAATCCCACCAAAGTGAACGGCCCGCCGGGCACCACGGTGGTGTAGATCAGCGCACCGTTCTGGGTCACTTCGATCCGCGCAGCGGAATAGGCGATGCCTTCAACCCGCGCACCGGCGCTGTCATCGTCCAGCGCGATCAGGGCCAATTCCGGTTGCACCTGCAACCCGTTGAACGCTTCACCGGAAAACAGCGGCGAGACCATGTTCAACTGACCCAGTTGCAGGTTGGCCCGGTAGCGTTCCGAGGTGTGCGAGGCGTAGGCATACAAATGCTCGAGACGATCCTGTCCGTCGAACTCGCTGTATACCTGGCGGCTGCGAAACGACCAGTCCGCCGTATTCAGGCCCAGCTCGGCATTCAGATTGCGAAATTGCGAAGACTGACCGGCGAAACGACTGTCCAGCAGCAAGGCGTCGTAGTTGAACAGGCCTGCCGTGCCACCGTTGAGGAAACTGCGACCGGCCGGGCGATCAGGCACCAGCGCATCGGTGGGCAACAGCAATGCGATGTGCTCCTGCGTCGGATCGACCTGTACCACCGCGTCCGGAAAATACCGGGCGAACAGCTCGCATCCCGATCCGCCCGCCGGTTCGAGGCGATGCGCCAACCGGATGCCGCCCCGCTCCAGAAGGGACGGCGTGAAACACAACTCACCTTCGGCATCGAACGCCACCTGCACCCGCCCCTTCGCAACCCCATTGACCGACAGCGCGACGGCCTGCACGCCCTCGCGAAAACGCGGTGCCTGGCTGAAATATTCGGCCAGACGCGGATCCAGCCCACGGGACTTGAGCACGTCCTGGTTGAACTGCACGGGCAGACCCTCGGCGCTTCTGGCGACAGTGGCGGTACCGAGAGCGATGATCAACGCCGCACCGGCCAGACAACTTCGATGCATTAATCCGTCACCAAAGGAGCATCGAAGTGCGCAATGGCGAAACCGTAGGTGGTCACTGGAAACAGCCGCACCTGAAGTGGCGCATGACTCGGATCAGGCGTTCCGCTCAAGGTCAGTCGCTCGCCGGGCAGCACATAGGTGCGACCCAGATCCATCTCCTTCCGGCCCGGCAGCAGCGTCACCGAATGGCCCAGCCGCACCACGTACGGGCTGGGATTGCGCACCTGGATGTCTGCGCCTTGTCGCGACCACACCAGATGCTTCCAGGGCTCGCGGTCGACCGGCAGATTCGCCGGACGCAGGATCACCGGAATGTTCTGTCGCACGCTCAGACTCACTTGCGCCTTGCCCGTCGAGTTCTGCGGCGCGATGCCCTCGAAGATCACGCGCTTCAGACGCTCAGTCTTCAAGGGTTGTGCGCTGCGCAGAATGAAACGCACACGCTGCGTCGCACCAGCCTCGACCCGTGCGACCGGCGGGGTCAGCAACAGCAATGACTCGGTGTCTTGCGGCACGTCTTCGACAGACGTGTGCAGCAGCGCGGGATGCGACTCGCTGTTGAACACATTGATGCCGGCCTCACCCACACCTTCGTCGAGCACAACGACAGGCGTCTCGGGAACCATTCCCGCCGCCCGGATCGAGCCGGGCACCCACAAGGAAACCAGCAGCACACTGGCGATGGCTTTTCGCAAAAAGGCGTTCATGACGTTGTCCACGGGCGAGCGCGCAGCCGGCATCCATGCCGGGCCACAGGCCAGCCGATTACATTGATTGGAACGGACAGGCCCGGAAGCGACCGGTGCCTGTCGATTAGTTGCGCGTTACGCGCGGTGTCAGAGGTAGAGCAGCTCGAACGTTGCCGAGCCATTGAGCGCGATGTCAGAAGTGATCGGCAGGTTCACCGACGGGCCGATGACCGGCACCAGCGTCATGGGAAAGGTGTGCACGACGCCCGGCGTCGGGCCTGCGGCCAGGGATGCGCCCCACGAATAACGAAGATTGCCGCCCTCGGCATTCTTTCCCACCAGCGTTGCGGTATCCGGAGAGTCCCAGTTGGTCATGCCCCCTTGCTTGTACATGATCATCGACGGCTTGCCATCGACTGTGGGGGTACCGTATCGCAGGCCGTAACCACCGATCTTGGTGCCCGCCACCTCGCCGATTCCGTAGATGTACAAAGCCCAATCGGTGCCATCGATGACGATACCTTGCAGTTGGGTATGGGCCTGATTGTCATGCACCTTGATGGCCATGGGCGCGGAGGCCGAGCAACTTACATTCAGCGTGACATTGTGGTTGGTCAGTTCGGTCTGACTGTCGCGGTTCAGTGCCGCGGCGGAAATATTCCCCAGATCCACCGTGTTACCGCCGGTGAAGGCCGGCGTACACGTGGTCGGGATGATTTTGCCGGTGATGGTCAGGTCTGCACCGGCGGCCATGGCCAGTGCCGGACTCAGGGCACTGGCGACAGCGATTGCACGAAAGGTCTTGCGCATGAAAATTCTCACTCCATAAGAATCGAAAGATGACGGCCAGCTGCGCTTCTTCTGCTGAAAAACAGGAAATTTCCTGCCTCAGAATCAGCGCCGCCATTATTCAGATTGCTTCCTGACAGCGATGTAAGGCGAGGGAGTAATGCGCGCTGGAAAAATCGCTGTGGGGTGTAGCTGATGTGAGCCGGAAAAATCCTCAAATTGTTTAAGAAAAGGCGTCCTGCCGACAGTCATAAGCTACAAGCCGCTCTGTTTCAGGGATCGGATTAACTGCCCTCTCGAACAGGCAACAGGCGGCGTGCACCGTGCCATACTCCAGACCTCGCCCACACCCGGAACCATCCGACTTGAGCTCCAGACACTTCCTGCCGCTTGTACTGCTGCCCGCCCTGGTTCTCGCCGGGTGCGCCTCACTGGATGTCCCGCGCGAACCGAGCCAGGCATTGCCCGCCTCCGACTCCGCGTTCGGCCGTTCGATCCAGGCTCAGGCTGCGCCCTACAAGGGCCAGTCCGGCTTTCGCCTGCTGTCCAACAGCACCGAAGCGTTCACCGCCCGCGCCGAGCTGATCCGCAACGCTCAACGCAGCCTCGACTTGCAGTACTACATCGTCCATGACGGCATCAGCACCCGCATGCTGGTGGAAGAAGTGTTGAAGGCTGCCGACCGTGGCGTGCGGGTGCGAATCCTGCTGGACGACACCACCAGCGACGGCCTCGACCTGATCATTGCGACTCTGGCAGCGCATCCGCAGATCCAGATCCGCCTGTTCAATCCGCTGCACCTGGGGCGCAGCACCGGCGTGACCCGGGCGGCGGGACGCCTGTTCAACCTGTCGCTGCAACACCGGCGGATGCACAACAAGTTGTGGCTGGCGGACAACAGCGCGGCCATCGTCGGCGGGCGCAATCTGGGCGACGAATACTTCGATGCCGAGCCCAACCTGAACTTCACCGATATCGACATGCTCAGTGTCGGGCCGGTCGCCGAGCAGCTCGGGCACAGTTTCGACCAGTACTGGAACAGCGCCCTGAGCAAGCCGATCGACGAGTTCCTTTCCAGCAAACCATCAGCCAAAGACCTGCAGAACACCCGCACGCGCCTGGAAGAGTCCCTGGAAGAAACCCGCAAACAGAATCATGCGCTGTATCAGCAGTTGATGACCTACCGCACCGACCCGCGCATGGATATCTGGCGCAAAGAACTGATCTGGGCCTGGAACCAGGCGCTGTGGGACGCGCCGAGCAAGGTGCTGGCCAAGGATGAACCCGATCCGCAATTGCTGCTGACGACCCAACTGGCGCCGGAGCTGACGGGTGTCAGCAAAGAACTGATGATGATTTCCGCCTATTTCGTGCCGGGGCAGCCAGGGCTGGTTTACCTGACCGGCCGCGCCGATGCCGGCGTAGCGGTGAGCCTCTTGACCAACTCGCTGGAAGCCACCGACGTGCCGGCGGTGCACGGCGGTTATGCGCCCTATCGCAAGGCGCTGCTGGAACATGGCGTGAAGCTCTTTGAGCTGCGGCGCCAGCCTGGGGATAACTACGGCAGCGGCCCGCACCTGTTTTACAGCAAGTCCTATCGCGGCTCGGATTCGAGTCTGCACAGCAAGGCGATGATCTTCGACGGCAAAAAATCGTTCATCGGCTCGTTCAATTTCGACCCGCGCTCGGTACTGTGGAATACAGAGGTCGGTGTGCTGGTGGACAGCCCCGAACTGGCGGCTCACGTGCGCGAGCTGGCCTTGCAGGGCATGGCGCCAGCACTGAGTTACGAAGCCAAACTGCAGGACGGAAAAGTGGTGTGGGTCACCGAGGACAACGGCCAGATGCACACGCTGACCAAGGAACCGGGCAGTTGGTGGCGACGCTTCAATGCGTGGTTCAGCACCACCGTGGGACTGGAGCGGATGCTGTAGCAGCCCGCTCCAACCGGCACATCAAGCGGGCTCCGGCACCTTGCCGAACGCCCCTTGCCGCGACAACAGAATCACCAGCCCGAACGCCCCGGCCGCCATCAGCCAGGGCAACGCGTGACCGCTGATCCACTGGCTGCCCGCGCCCGCCATCAACGGCCCGATCAGGCAACCGACGCCCCACAGCTGCGCGACATGCGCATTGGCGCGCACCAGCGCATCGTCGCGGTAGCGCTCGCCGATCAGGATCAGCGACAGGGTGAACAAGCCACCGGCACTGGCGCCGAACAGCACCCACAGCGGCCAGATCAGCAAAGTGTCGAGCAGCATCGGGATCGCCAGACTCGACAGCATCAGCACCACGGCGCAGCCGGTGAACAAAGTCCGGCGCGACAGGTAGTCGGCCAACGCACCGATGGGCAATTGCAGGAGCGCATCGCCCACCACCACGGTGCTGACCATCGCCAGCGCAATCTCTGCGGTGAAACCCTGTTGCAGGCAATACACCGGCAACAGCGTCAGGATCATCGCTTCGAACGCGGCGAACAGCGACACCGCCCAGGCGATGGCCGGCAGTTCACGAGCGAACCCCCACAGATCGCCGAAGGTCACGCTGCTGGCCTCGCTGCTTGGCGCGCCGCTGCGGCCCAGCAGCAGAAACGGCGAAGCGATCAGCAGACCGACACCCACCCAGAAACCGTAATCGTGATCGGTGCCGAGTGCGCCCAACAGCAACGGACCGGACAGTTGGCTCAACGCGTAACTGCTGCCATACAGCGCGACCAATCGCCCGCGCCAGTGCTCGACCACCAGTTGATTGATCCAGCTCTCGCCGAGAATAAACACGATGGTCAGGGCCACGCCGATCATCAGCCGCAGCACCAGCCAGATCGGGTAGCTCGGCAGCAACGCCAGCAGGCCGATGGACAGCGCCCCGGCCCACAGACACAGGCGCATCAGGTTCGCCGTACCGAAGCGCGCCGCCAGATGACTGGAGATCTTCGCCCCCAGCAACACACCGATGGCCGGCATCGCCGCCATCACGCCGATGGCGAACGAGCCGTAGCCCCAACCCTCCAGACGCAACGACACCAGCGGCATGCTGACGCCGAGGGCCAGGCCAACACTCAAGACAGACGCCAACACGGCGAAATACGTCGCCCAACGCATGGTCCACGCTCCTGTGGATAATTTTTATGTGCACCCCAAAACACTGTGGGAGCGAGCGTGCTCGCGATAACGGTTTCACATTCAGCCGATGTGCTGATGGATACACCACTAACGCGAGCAAGCTCACTCCCACAGGGATCTTTGTATCGTTCGGGGCCCGCCTGAGCAGGCTCCGTCAACGGTTTACAGCTTGATCCAGGTTGCCTTCAGCTCGGTGTATTTGTCGAACGCGTGCAGCGACTTGTCGCGACCGTTGCCCGACTGCTTGAAGCCGCCGAACGGTGCGGTCATGTCGCCGCCATCGTACTGGTTGACCCACACGCTACCGGCACGCAGGGCCTTGGCGGTCAGGTGCGCCTTGGAAATGTCCTGGGTCCAGACCGCTGCCGCCAAACCGTAAGGCGTGTCGTTGGCGATGTTGATCGCTTCCTCGGCGGTATCGAAGGCAATGACCGACAGCACCGGGCCGAAGATCTCTTCCTGGGCAATCTTCATCGCGTTGCTCACGCCGTCGAAGATCGTCGGCTCGACGTAGGTGCCACCGGTTTCCTGAAGGATGCGCTTGCCGCCGGCCACCAGTTTGGCGCCGTCGGTGTGTCCCGACTCGATGTAGGACAGCACGGTGTTCATCTGCTGGGTGTCGACCAGCGCACCCACGTTGGTGGCCGGATCCAGCGGGTTGCCCGGTTTCCAGGCTTTCAGTGCCTCGATCACCATCGGCAGGAATTTGTCCTTGATCGAACGCTCGACCAGCAGACGGGAACCTGCGGTGCAGACCTCGCCCTGGTTGAAGGCGATGGCACTGGCGGCGGATTCGGCGGCGGCTTGCAGGTCCGGCGCATCGGCGAACACGATGTTCGGGCTCTTGCCGCCGGCTTCCAGCCAAACGCGTTTCATGTTCGATTCGCCGGAATAGATCATCAGTTGCTTGGCGATCTTGGTCGAACCGGTGAACACCAGGGTATCGACATCGTTATGCAGCGCGAGCGCCTTGCCGACGGTGTGCCCGTAGCCCGGCAGAACGTTCAGCACGCCTTTCGGAATACCGGCTTCAACGGCCAGTTCGGCGATGCGGATGGCGGTCAGCGGGGATTTTTCCGACGGCTTGAGGATCACCGAGTTACCGGTCGACAGGGCCGGGCCGAGTTTCCAGCAGGCCATCATCAGCGGGAAGTTCCACGGCACGATGGCACCGACTACGCCCACAGGCTCGCGGGTTACCAGACCCAGTTGGTCGTGTGGGGTGGCGGCGACTTCGTCGTAGATCTTGTCGATCGCTTCACCGCTCCAGCTCAGGGCTTGGGCGGCACCCGGTACGTCGATGTACAGCGAATCGCTGATCGGCTTGCCCATGTCGAGGGTTTCGAGCAGGGCCAGTTCTTCGGCGTGCTGCTTGAGCAGGCCGGCGAAACGGATCATGGCGGCTTTGCGTTTGGTCGGCGCCAGGCGCGACCAGACGCCGGAATTGAAAGTGGCGCGGGCGTTTTCCACGGCGCGCTGGGCGTCGGCGGCGTCACAGCTGGCAATCTTGCCCAGCAGACGGCCATCGACCGGGCTGATGCACTCGAAGGTCTCGCCGGAGACGGCATCGGTGTACTCGCCATTGAGGTAGGCGCGGCCTTCGATCTTCAGGTCGCGGGCGCGTTGTTCCCAGTCGGCACGAGTCAGGGTGGTCATTCGAGTGTCCTCCTCTTGTTCAATACGAGCGCCGCGATCGTCGCGGTCGTCCTCAGGAATACTGCCCGGCCAGCCTGCTTTTCGGCCCAAGGCATCCGCCACCCTAAACCAGCGGCCGGGGTTGTTTCAATATATTTGACATAAGGCAGTTATACAGCCTTGCGGCGTTCAATTTAATCAACATAGACTTTGACCCTTTCACGCCACCGCGCCGTCATCACGGGAGAAAACAACAATGAACATCCAGAACGTCGTCGACATCAGCCTGACCATGGACCAGGCCGAACGCTATCGCCCGGATCCGGCCAAAGTGCTCAAGGGTGATCCCGAGCAAGCGGTGTTCAATCAGTACGACAGCCCCTGCGGGCAAATGGGCGTTGGCGTGTGGGAAGGTGCCGTTGGGCAGTGGACGGTGAATTACACCGAACACGAATACTGCGAAATCCTCCAGGGCGTTTCGGTACTGCGTGACGGCGAAGGCAATGCCAAGACCCTGCGTGTCGGCGACCGCTTCGTGATTCCGGCCGGTTTCCGTGGCACCTGGGAAGTGCTGGAGGCGTGCCGCAAGATTTATGTGATTTTTGAAGACAAAAAATAAATACATATCGCACGGAGTGCCGGAGAAGAGTGAAAAATCCTGACGTCCACAAAGGACATTCAATCATAAGGATATGAAAACATGACTCAGGAAAACGCATTTCAACTGATCAGCCATCTGATCGGTACTCCCTTTGTACCGGCCGTCAGGGCCTACATCAAGGAGCTCACCGGCTACTCCGTCAAAGATCCAGACGAACAGGAACAGGAAGATCTTGAAAACGTCGAGACCCTGATCGTCGACCTCAACCCCATGCGTGGAATTATCTGGTTCAATCTGAACCGAAAATGATCCGACGGATTTGAAGCTCCCCCTCTCAAGAAGGCCTGCACCGAAAGGTGCAGGCCTTTTTTGTGGATCAGGATCACGGCAGCGACGACTTTTCGGCAACAAAAAAGGCCCGTATCGTGAGATACGGGCCTTTTTCGTAAGTCGGGAAAAATCAATTACTTGATTTTGCCTTCCTTGTAGATCACGTGCTTGCGAACAACCGGATCATATTTCTTGATCTCGATTTTGTCCGGGGTAGTACGCTTGTTCTTGTCGGTAGTGTAGAAGTGACCAGTACCGGCGCTCGAGATCAAACGAATCAATTCACGCATGATTAGCTCCCTTAAACCTTGCCGTCGCGACGCAGCTCGGCCAGCACAACGCTGATGCCACGCTTGTCGATGATACGCATGCCTTTGGCGGAAACGCGCAGGCGTACGAAACGTTTCTCTTCTTCAACCCAGAAGCGGTGATGCTGCAGGTTCGGCAGGAAACGACGACGGGTTTTGTTGTTTGCGTGGGAAATGTTATTCCCGGTTACCGGACCCTTACCGGTAACTTGACATACTCTAGACATGCCTCAGCCCTCTAAAACCACATGCCCAACCCGGCATGGGTTGGCCGCTTAATCTCTAGTCATTGTGGCGCCAGGCGCCGCGATTCTTTAGAGGTCTTACCGGCTACACCTACAAGCGAAGGAACCGGGCCCCTAGAAAAGAGCGCTGCTTTATACCAGAAAGACCACGGAGCAACAACTTTCCGTGTGCAAAGAATGGTCAAAAAGCCGCTTTTTCTGCCTGCAGGCGCCTTGGATAAAGGCTGCCGGCAATTTTTACCATTCGTCGAAGAAAATCGATCATACCCGCTGTCGAGACTTTTCCTGCCGTCTCTTCCGACAAATCCTCAGCCGCGAAGCCGCGAAAATGCAAAAAGGGGATAGTCATTTGCAATCGCGACCACTAGGGTAGGCCTTTTCCAGACTGCACTTGCAGATGGGCCTTCGATCTGTAAAGGAAGCCGACCATGCGCCTCGCTGCCCTCCCCCTGCTCTTCGCCCCGCTGTTACTGAGTCCACTGGCCCAGGCCGCCGCCCTGAGCGTCTGCACCGAGGCCAGTCCCGAAGGGTTCGACGTGGTGCAGTACAACTCGCTGACCACCACCAACGCCTCGGCCGATGTGCTGATGAATCGCCTGGTGGACTTCGACACCGCCAGCGGCAAGGTCGTCCCGAGCCTGGCCGACAGCTGGGAAGTCAGCACCGATGGCCTGACTTATGTCTTCAAGCTGCACCCGCAGGTGAAGTTCCACAGCACCGAGTACTTCAAGCCGACTCGCGAACTGACCGCCGAAGACGTCAAGTTCAGCTTCGACCGCATGCTCGACCCGGCCAACCCGTGGCACAAAGTCGCCCAGAGCGGTTTCCCTCATGCCCAGTCAATGCAACTGCCAACGCTGATCAAAAAGATCGACGCACTGGATCCGCTGACCGTGCGCTTCACCCTCGATCACCCGGACTCGACGTTCCTCGCGACCCTGAGCATGGGTTTCGCCTCCATTTATTCTGCTGAATATGCCGACAAGCTGCTGAAGGCTGGCGCAACCGACAAGTTGAACAGCCAGCCGATCGGCACCGGCCCGTTCGTGTTCAACCGGTTCCAGAAAGACGCTTCGATCCGCTACAAGGCCAACCCGGACTACTTCCGCGGCAAACCGGCAGTGGATCCGCTGATCTTCGCCATTACCCCGGACGCCAACGTGCGCCTGCAAAAGTTGCGGCGTAATGAGTGCCAGATTGCCCTGTCACCCAAGCCATTGGACGTACAGGCCGCAAAAGAAGAACCGACGCTGAAAGTCGAAAAGACTGACGCGTTCATGACCGCATTCGTCGGCATCAACAGTCAGCATCCGCCGCTGGACAAGCCGGAAGTGCGCCAGGCGATCAACCTCGCTTTCGACAAGGCCAACTACCTTAAAGCCGTGTTCGAGGACACCGCCGAAGCCGCCAACGGCCCATATCCGCCGAACACCTGGAGCTACGCGAAGAACCTGCCGGGTTACCCGCACGACGTGGACAAGGCCAAGGCATTGCTGGCCAAGGCCGGGTTGAAGGACGGTTTCCAGACCACCATCTGGACGCGCCCGTCCGGCAGCCTGCTCAACCCGAACCCGAGCCTCGGCGCACAACTGCTGCAATCGGATCTGGCGGAAATCGGCATTCAGGCGGAAATCCGCGTGATCGAATGGGGCGAGCTGATCCGTCGTGCCAAGGCTGGCGAGCATGACCTGCTGTTCATGGGCTGGGCCGGTGACAACGGTGATCCGGACAACTTCCTCACCCCGCAGTTTTCCTGCGCGGCGGTGAAGTCCGGCACCAACTTCGCCCGCTACTGCAATGCCGACCTGGACAAACTGATCAGCGCCGGCAAGACCACCAGCGAACAAGGTGTGCGCACCAAGCTGTATGAGCAGGCGCAGGCGCAGATCCAGCAGCAGGCGCTGTGGCTGCCGCTGGCGCATCCGACGGCGTATGCGCTGACGCGCAAGGATGTGCAGGGTTATTCGGTGAGCCCGTTCGGTCGGCAGGATTACTCCAAGGTCACCCTCAAGTAATCCGCCCCGGCTTGCAGCGACTGCAGTCGCTGCAAGCTACATCCAGCCACACTCCGCCATCGACAGTGGTTCCCCGTCACCAACGATGAAGTGATCGAGCACCCGCACGTCGATCAGCTCCAAAGCTTTCTGCAAGCGTTTGGTCAATAATCGATCAGCCTGGCTGGGATCGGTGTTACCTGACGGATGGTTATGGCACAGGATCAGGGCCGCCGCGTTATTGGCCAACGAGCGCTTCACCACTTCGCGGGGATGCACCGCCGTATTGTCGATCGAGCCGCGAAACAGCGTCTCGAAGGTCAGCACTTGATGTTTGGAGTCGAGAAACAGGCAACCGAACACTTCGTGCGGCTCGTGGCGCAGCATCGCCTTGAGGTAATCGCGGACCACCTGTGGATTCTCCAGCGCCGTTTTCTGCCGCATGCGCTCGGCCAGATGTCGCCGCCCCATCTCCAGCACAGCCTGCAGTTGGGCAAACTTCGCCGGCCCCAGGCCCAATTGCTCGCTGAACGCCCCGAGATCAGCCTCCAGCAACGCCCGCAGGCTGCCGAACTGATTCAACAAGTGTCGCGCCAGATCCACCGCGCTTTTACCGGATACGCCGGTTCGGAGAAAAATCGCCAGCAATTCGGCATCGGAAAGACTTCCCGAGCCCTGTTCCAACAGCTTCTCCCGCGGCCTTTCCGCCGCCGGCCAATCGCGAATACTCATACACGTTCCTTGTCTGTGGGCGCCGCTGTTCCATAGCGGTCGCTGTGATATCGTAGCCCATCTTTTTTGCGGGCGAATTCACCCTGGGGAGGGGGTTTCGCCACGCATGTCACCAACGAAATGAAAGGCAGACCTATGCAGCGGCTGTATCGGAAACGCATCGTTCTGGGCGTCGGCGGCGGCATTGCTGCCTACAAGAGCGCCGACCTTGTGCGCCGCCTGATCGATCAGGGCGCCGAAGTGCGCGTGGTCATGACCCGTGGCGGCAGCGAATTCATCACCCCGCTGACCATGCAGGCCCTGTCCGGCCACCCGGTTCACCTGGATCTGCTCGACCCGGCCGCCGAAGCGGCGATGGGCCACATCGAACTGGCCAAGTGGGCCGATCTGGTGCTGATCGCCCCGGCCACCGCCGACCTGCTGGCCCGTCTGGCTCAAGGCATTGCCAATGATTTGCTGACCACGCTGGTGCTGGCCACCGACGCCGTTGTCGCGGTCGCTCCAGCGATGAACCAGGCCATGTGGCGCGACCCGGCGACCCAGGCCAACCTGCAACTCCTTGAAAGCCGTGGCCTGAAGACCTTCGGCCCGGCCTCCGGCAGCCAGGCCTGCGGCGACGTCGGCATGGGCCGCATGATGGAAGCCACCGATCTGGCCCAGCTCGCGGCGGACTGCTTCCAGCGTCAGGCACTGACCGGCAAGCATGTGGTCATCACCGCCGGCCCGACCCAGGAAAACATCGACCCGGTGCGCTACATCACCAACCACAGCTCCGGCAAAATGGGCTTCGCCCTGGCGGAAGCGGCGGTGGAAGCCGGCGCCCGCGTCACGCTGATCAGCGGCCCGGTGCACCTGCCGACGCCGGATCGCGTCACCCGTATCGACGTGGTCAGCGCCCGCGACATGCTCGCCGCGTGCGAAGCCGCGATCCCTTGCGACATCTTTATCGCCTCGGCGGCGGTCGCGGACTACCGTCCGGAAGTCGTCGCCCCACAAAAATTGAAAAAAGATCCTACGAGCGGTGACGGCTTCGTCCTGCAAATGGTGCGCAACCCGGACATCCTGGCCACCATCGCGACCCGTTCCGACCGTCCGTTCAGTGTCGGCTTCGCCGCCGAGACCGAACACCTGCTCGACTACGCTGCACGCAAGCTGAAGGACAAGAATCTCGACCTGATCGTCGCCAACGACGTCGCCAACCCGAGCATCGGTTTCAACAGCGAAGAAAACGCCTGCAGCGTCATCGACCGTGGGCTGCACGCCACGGTTTTCGCCCAGACCAGCAAGAGCAAGATCGCTCGCCAGCTCGTCACCTTTATCGCCGAACGTCTGAACCAGGTTTAATTTACATGCACGCTTTGCAAGCCAAGATCCTCGACCCACGCATCGGTACCGAATTCCCGCTGCCGCAATACGCCACACCGGGCTCCGCCGGCCTCGACCTGCGCGCCATGCTGCAAGAGGACATCGTGATCAAACCGGGTGAAACCGTGCTGATCCCTACCGGGCTGTCGGTGTACATCGGCGATCCGAACCTCGCCGCGTTGATCCTGCCGCGCTCGGGCATGGGCCATAAGCACGGCATCGTGCTGGGAAATCTGGTCGGCCTGATCGACTCCGACTACCAGGGTCCGCTGATGGTGTCCTGCTGGAACCGTGGCCAGACCGAATTCACCATGCCGGTCGGCGAGCGTCTGGCGCAGCTGGTGCTGGTGCCGGTGGTGCAGGCGCACTTCGAAATGGTCGAAGAGTTCGTCGAAACCGAGCGTGGCGCTGGCGGTTTCGGCCATTCCGGCACCAAGTGATCGATTAGAAATCCATCGTGGCGAGTGCGTGTTGCTTGCCACGAAATTCAAAATGTCATCTGCAAGGTTTAGCGCCGAAAATCAAGGTATTGGCAGGCCAAAGCCACGCCGTACAAGGCGTCATGGCCCTTTCACACCACGAACTCTCTGTGAAAACCGCCGTCATACCCTTCAGTTTGAGCTTGCCGTCGAATGAATCGCCGGCGTGTCCAGCCACTTTCGAGATGGAGCATTTTCGCAGATGAGCACCCCCGCCCAAGTCGCCCCGAAGCTTCCCGACAGCATCTTCCGCGCCTACGACATTCGCGGCACCGTGCCGGAATTCCTCAATGCCGAAACCGCCTACTGGATCGGCCGCGCCATTGGCTCCCAAAGCCTGGCCCAGGGCGAACCGAACGTATCCGTTGGCCGTGACGGCCGTCTGTCCGGCCCCGAACTGGTGGCAGAACTGATTCGCGGTATCGCCGAAAGCGGTTGCCACGTCAGCGACGTTGGCCTGGTGCCGACCCCGGCGCTGTACTACGCCGCCAACGTGCTGGCCGGCAAATCCGGCGTGATGCTCACCGGCAGCCACAACCCGTCGAACTACAACGGCTTCAAGATCGTGATCGCCGGCGACACCCTCGCCAATGAGCAGATCCAGGCCCTGCACGAGCGCCTCAAGACCGGCAACCTGAGCAGCGGCACGGGCAGCGTGACCCAGGTCGAAATTCTCGACCGCTACACCACCGAAATCGTCCAGGACATCAAACTGGCCCGGCGCCTGAAAGTCGTGGTCGACTGTGGCAACGGCGCGGCCGGCGTGATCGCCCCGCAACTGATCGAAGCGCTGAACTGCGAAGTCATCCCGCTGTTCTGCGAAGTCGACGGCAACTTCCCGAACCACCACCCGGACCCGGGCAAGCCTGAGAACCTCGTCGACCTGATCGCCAAGGTCAAGGAAACCAAGGCTGACATCGGCCTGGCCTTCGACGGCGACGGCGACCGCGTCGGCGTGGTGACCAACACCGGCACCATCGTGTTCCCGGATCGCCTGCTGATGCTGTTTGCCCGTGACGTGGTGGCGCGCAACCAGGACGCGGAAATCATCTTCGACGTCAAATGCACCCGCCGTCTGATCCCGCTGATCAAGGAATATGGCGGCCGGCCGCTAATGTGGAAGACCGGTCACTCGTTGATCAAAAAGAAAATGAAACAATCCGGCGCGCTGCTGGCCGGCGAAATGAGCGGGCACATTTTCTTCAAGGAGCGCTGGTTCGGTTTCGATGACGGCATTTACAGTGCCGCACGGCTGCTGGAAATCCTCAGCAAGGAAAAATCTTCGGCCGAGGAGCTGTTCGCGACCTTCCCGAACGATATTTCCACGCCGGAAATCAATATCCATGTGACCGAAGAGAGCAAATTCAGCATCATTGATGCACTGCACGATGCGCAGTGGGGCCCAGGCGCCGACCTGACCACCATTGACGGCGTGCGGGTCGACTACGCCAAAGGCTGGGGCCTGGTGCGCGCGTCCAACACCACACCGGTGCTGGTGCTGCGCTTCGAGGCCGATGACGAGGCGGAACTGCAGCGCATCAAGGCTGTGTTCCATGCCCAACTGAAACGCGTTGCACCTGATCTCCAACTACCGTTCTGATTGCTGATTCACCCGGAGCCCTGAATGACCCTCGAACGCGATGCCGCCGCCAACACTGCCAAGGTCCTGTCCGAAGCGCTGCCTTACATCCGCCGATACGTCGGCAAGACCCTGGTGATCAAATACGGCGGCAACGCGATGGAAAGCGAGGAGCTGAAAACCGGCTTCGCCCGCGACATCGTGCTGATGAAGGCCGTGGGCATCAACCCGGTCGTGGTTCACGGCGGCGGCCCGCAGATCGGTGATCTGCTCAAGCGCCTGTCGATCGAAAGCCATTTCGTCGACGGCATGCGTGTCACCGACGCCGCGACCATGGACGTGGTGGAAATGGTCCTCGGCGGCCAGGTCAACAAAAGCATCGTCAACCTGATCAACCGTCACGGCGGCAGCGCCATCGGCCTGACCGGTAAAGACGCCGGGCTGATTCGTGCGAAGAAGCTCACCGTCACCCGCCAGACCCCGGAGATGACTCAGCCGGAAATCATCGACATCGGACATGTGGGCGAAGTGGTCGGGATCAACACCGAACTGCTGAACCTGCTGGTCAAGGGCAACTTCATCCCGGTGATCGCGCCGATCGGCGTGGGTGAAAACGGCGAGTCGTACAATATCAACGCCGACCTGGTGGCCGGCAAGGTTGCCGAAGCACTGAAAGCCGAGAAGCTGATGCTGCTGACCAACATCGCCGGCCTGATGGACAAGTCGGGCACCGTACTGACTGGCCTGAGCACTCAGCAGGTCGACGACCTGATCGCCGACGGCACCATCTACGGCGGCATGCTGCCGAAAATCCGCTGCGCGCTGGAAGCGGTTCAGGGCGGTGTCGGCAGCTCGCTGATCATCGATGGCCGCGTACCGAACGCGATCCTGCTGGAAATCTTCACCGACACCGGTGTGGGCACGCTGATCAGTAATCGCAAGCGTCCCTGATCGCTGAAAGATAAAAGATCGCAGCCTGCGGCAATTCCTGCAAAAACGAATTTCGCGTGTATGAAATTTCTGCAGGAGATGACGAAGTCTGCGATTTTTTTGTGCGCGAAAGAAATATCCGACGCTCATCAGCGAAGCGTCCTACATCGCGAAAGCAGCAATCTTCATAGGATCTTCCCTGAATTCACAGGAGATCTTCCCCATGCAAAAAAACCACGTACCGTATGGCAGTGACGTTTCAGCAGGCACCTACAAATGTGCAGACTGTGGACGCCAGTACTCCAATCAATCGAAAACCTCGCTTCCGCCCTGCCCTGACTACCAACCCAGCACCCACGTGCTCAATGGCTGGAACATCTTGAGCGGTCAGGGCGATGCAGTGGCAGATCCGTATCCGGATCAGTCTTCCAAATAATCGTGGAGAACTGAATCATGCAGATCTCATTCACGATCGACGCCGACGCTTTCGAGCAGGAGTAAAAGGAACCGGTCAAAAAAAACCCTGCGCATCGGCGACGCGGAAATTGCCCACGCTCTTCAGCGTATCGCCAAGGCCAGCCTGACCGAGTACCTGAAAATGCTGGTCGAGGGCGGCATGCCCAGCCGGGCCGACGAAGCCAGGCAGGATCGTCTCCTTTACCTGATTCAAAGCTACTTCGGGCAGACATTACCGACCGAATCGCAAATCTCGACCATTTTTCAACTGACCCAGAGTCAGAGCAAAACCTTGCTGAAGAACACCGTGTCGCGCTTTCGCAATCAGCTCGATGACATCCTGCAGCAGAGCATGCGCGCAGTCGCCAGAAGATCAAAAACGCCTTTTACTGGCATGCGCTACCACTGACGTGCGCCTTTGTGGCGCTGTTTTACGTCAATCTGCCAGCCGACGTGCGCATTATCGACAGCAGCACACTGGATCTGTGGGACTTCGATGTTGATCGCACGCTGTACGGGATGGTGGTTGGGGCGCTGCTGGCATTTGCGTTGACCAATACGATCCTGACGCTGAAATTGCTTAAAAAATGGCACATGCTGCGTTAGCTGAAAACCAAAAGACCCCGCTCAGCCTGACTGAGCGGGGTCTTTTTTTGCCTGGAAGAAGCGATCAGACGCCGAACTGGGCGCGATAGGCTTCAACGGCTGGCAGGTGCTGCTTGAGCTGCGGATCGTCAGCCAGGAATTCCAGCACCTGATTCAGCGAAACGATGCTGATGACCGGGATGCCGAAATCACGCTCGACTTCCTGGATTGCCGATAGCTCACCGTTGCCGCGCTCCTGACGGTTCAGGGCGATCAGCACGCCGGCAGCCTTGGCGCCGTCCTGGGAAGCAATGATCTGCATCACTTCACGGATCGCGGTGCCGGCAGTGATCACGTCGTCGATGATCAGCACCTCACCGGTCAGTGGTGCACCGACCAGGCTGCCGCCTTCGCCGTGAGCCTTGGCTTCCTTGCGGTTGAAGCACCACGGCAGATCACGGTTGTGGTGTTCGGCCAACGCCACGGCAGTGGTTGCCGCCAACGGGATGCCTTTGTAGGCCGGGCCGAACAGCACGTCGAACGGAATACCGCTCTCGGCGATGGCTGCGGCGTAGAAACGGCCCAGCTGTGCCAGCGCGGAGCCCGAGTTGAACAGGCCGGCATTGAAGAAGTAAGGACTGGTGCGCCCGGACTTCAGGGTGAACTCACCGAAGCGCAAAACGCCGCGATCGATGGCAAAACGAATGAAATCGCGCTGATACGCTTGCATGAAAAAAACCCCAAATACCACGGATTTAGCTAATTAGCTTGACGCCGTGTATCATACACGCACGCGATTTTTGGGGCCATTTATGCGGATCATCAGTGTGAACGTCAATGGTATTCAGGCTGCAGTCGAGCGCGGTTTGCTCAGTTGGCTGCAGGCACAGAATGCCGACGTCATCTGCCTGCAGGACACCCGTGCCTCCGCCTTTGAACTGGACGACCCAGCCTTCCAACTGGACGGCTACTTCCTTTATGCCTGCGATGCTGAAGTCCCTGCCCAAGGCGGCGTGGCTTTGTATTCGCGGTTGCAACCGAAGGCTGTCATCAGCGGTCTCGGCTTCGAGACGGCCGACCGCTACGGGCGCTACCTGCAAGCAGATTTCGACAAAGTCAGTATTGCCACCTTGCTGCTTCCTTCGGGGATGAACGGCGATGAAGACTTGAACCAGAAGTTCAAGCTCATGGACGACTTCGGCAAGTACCTGGACAAACAGCGGCGCAAACGTCGCGAGTACATTTATTGTGGCTCGCTGTACGTCGCGCAGCAGAAGCTCGACATCAAGAACTGGCGCGACAGCCAGCAATCTCCGGGCTTCCTGGCGCCAGAACGCGCCTGGATGGACGAGATTGTCGGCAACATGGGCTATGTAGACGCCCTGCGCGAAGTCAGCCGCGAAGGCGACCAGTACAGCTGGTGGCCGGACAACGAACAGGCCGAGATGCTGAATCTGGGCTGGCGTTTCGACTACCAGATCCTGACCCCGGGCCTGCGGCGCTTCGTGCGCAGCGCACGCCTGCCGCGTCAGCCACGGTTCTCGCAGCACGCGCCGCTGATCGTCGACTACGACTGGACGCTGACCATCTAAGCGTCGTTTCGCAGTAGAAAAAATGCCCGTATCGCAGGATACGGGCATTTTTTTGCGTCAAACCCAGGCTGGAACGCGCGTCAGACCGCGGCGAAGAACGGCAGCGCCAGATACAACTTGATCACTATGACGTTGATGATATCGATGAAAAATGCACCCACCATCGGTACGACCAGAAACGCGATCTGCGAAGGACCGTAACGCTGCGTCACCGCTTGCATGTTGGCGATGGCGGTAGGCGTCGCACCGAGGCCGAAACCGCAATGCCCGGCCGCCAGCACTGCCGCGTCGTAATTGCGGCCCATGATCCTGAACGTCACGAACACCGCGAACAGCGCCATGACCAGCGTCTGCACGGCCAGGATGATGAAGATCGGCAACGCCAGGGCTGCCAGATCCCACAACTTGAGCGACATCAGTGCAATGGCCAGAAACAGCGACAGACTGACGTTGCCCAGCACCGAGACTTCCCGCTCGAATACCTGATACAGGCCAAACGCCGAGAGGCCGTTACGCAACACGACGCCCACGAACAAGACACAAACGAATGTCGGCAACTCGAATGCCGTGCCGTGCAGCAGCCCGTTCAGGAGATTGCCCACCAGCAGGCTGACCGCGATCAGCGCCAGTGTTTCGATGAACGAGAACGGCGTGATCGAGCGCTCCCTGTTCGGCTGCTCGAACCCCTTTGGCAGACGCGGCGCCTCCTGCGCATGACAACCAGGCACCTCGACACGTTTGATAAGCAGACGGGCAACCGGCCCACCGATCAGACCACCCAGTACAAGACCGAATGTCGCCGAGGCCATCGCCAGCTCGGAGGCGGAGGCCAGACCGTATTTCTCGCTGAATACCGTTCCCCACGCGGCACCGGTTCCGTGACCACCGGCCAGTGTGATGGAACCCGTCAACAGCCCCATCAGCGGGTCAAGCCCCAGCAATGTGGCGAGTCCGATGCCCATGGCGTTCTGCAGGATCAGGAGACCGGCGACCGCTAATATAAATATCCCTACTACGCGACCGCCCTTTTTGAGGCTGGCGAAGTCCGCACTCAGACCGATAGTGGCAAAAAACGCCAGCATGAGCGGTGCCTGCAGCGAGGTATCGAATCGGACTTCTATATCGAGCGCTCGCAATACCAGAAGAACCACAGCAACCAACAGGCCACCCGCAACCGGTTCGGGAATATTGAAATTGCGCAGTACACCAACACGGGTAACAAGACCACGTCCCAGCAGAAGTACAAGAGAAGCGGCCACGAGCGTGCCGTAGAAATCGAGCTGAATCATCTGTTTTATTCTTGGCTATATATTCGCAAGCGAACTTTTCCCTGGTTACGCCTCACGAATCGGCTGGCTGTTTCAACACTGGAAACACTGAAATTCAAGAGCCTTCGATGGTCTGAATATATCGAAATATTTCTGAAGGAATATGACGTGCGGCAACCTTAACAAGCGCAAAGTCATGCTGCCAATGCCCATTGGCCGCATCGAGGCATTACAGTTGTGACTAAAAATGTAAGACCGATGAATATATAAAATTTCTTTTGCCATTCATCGCAGACAGATTATTCCTACAAGGAACTCAGGTTTATTAAGTTGCAAAAAAAGCCCTGGCAGGCCAGGGCTTTTTAAATATACAGAATTGATTATTCCAACATGCACCTTCGGCTGAATGCTATTTGATCAAGCGCCAGGTAAACGGATAACGGTACGGAAAACCTTCATTGGCTTTTACGCCACCGATGATTGTCAGCACCAGCGCCGCAATGGCCAGCAGGCCGAACAGCACGAACCCGATGATCACCAGCATCAGTACGAAGCAGATCATTGAAGCAATCGCCACGGTGATCTGGAAATTCAGCGCTTCCTTGCCCTGGGCGTCGATGAACGGATCGGTCTCGCGCTTCATCTGCCACAGGACCAGTGGCCCGATCAGCGTTCCGAACGGAATCCAGATCCCCAGCAAGGCGGACAAGTGACAAAACATCGCCCATTGGCGAACCTCCTGGCTCGGCTTGGGCAACAACTCTTGCTCATCACTCATCTCGTCCTCCTTGCGGGTTGCGAACCTGCTCAGTCGGCCAGCGCAGCCTTTTGCAGTTCGAAGATCTCGTTCATGCCTTTCTTGGCCAGTTCCAGCATCGCGTTCAGCTCTTCAGGCTGGAACGGTGCGCCTTCAGCGGTGCCCTGCACTTCGATGAAACCACCGGTGCTGGTCATCACCACATTGAGGTCGGTCTCGGCGGCGGAATCCTCAAGATAGTCCAGATCCAGCACTGGCTCGCCCTGGTACATGCCAACAGATACGGCACCGATCATTTGCTTGAGCGGGTCGCCACCTTTCAGGCCGCCACGCTTCTTGATCACTTTCAGTGCATCGACCAGCGCAACCATGGCGCCGGTGATCGACGCGGTACGGGTGCCACCGTCGGCCTGGATCACGTCGCAGTCGACATACAGGGTGACGTCGCCCAGCTTGGACATGTCCAGTGCAGCGCGCAGGGAACGGCCGATCAGGCGCTGGATTTCCAGGGTGCGACCGCCCTGCTTGCCACGGCTCGCTTCACGCTGGTTACGCTCACCGGTAGCACGCGGCAGCATGCCGTATTCGGCGGTCAGCCAGCCCTGGCCCTGACCTTTAAGGAAACGCGGCACGCCATTTTCAACGCTGACGGTGCAGATGACTTTGGTATCACCGAATTCGACCAGTACGGATCCCTCGGCGTGTTTGGTGTAGTTGCGGGTAATGCGGATCGAGCGGAGCTGATCGGCAGCGCGACCACTTGGACGTTTCATAGGAGATACCTGTACTGGGGACGGAAAACTGCGGAGCATTATAGAGCCGCACGCCGCGCCTGGGCACTCGTTAAAAAATCCCGCCGACGACCGAAGGCCCTGAAACGCGCTTCGCCGACGGCCTGCAGCCCTTTGTCACACCGTGTGTTTGGGCGCATCTGCCGCACTGCGCTACAATCCTGCGCCTTTGCTGCCAGTCGGCTTAAATTCATTGATATCGAGCTGCGGAGCTTCAATTCGCGCCGATCTGTATCGCGAGGTCACCCCATGGTGCACAGCATGACCGCCTTCGCCCGCGTCGAAAAAGCCGGCGTTCAGGGCACCCTGAGCTGGGAGCTGCGCTCGGTCAACAGCCGCTACCTGGAACCCCATCTGCGTTTGCCGGAATCGTTTCGCGACCTCGAAGGCGCCGTCCGCGAAGCCCTGCGCCAGGGCCTGTCGCGCGGCAAACTGGAGTGCACCCTGCGCTTCACCGAAGAAAGCGCCGGCAAGCCGCTGCAAGTGGATCGCGAGCGCGCCGCGCAACTGGTCGCTGCGGCCGAAACCGTCGCCAGCCTGATCAAGAACCCGGCGGCGCTGAACCCGCTGGAAGTGCTGGCCTGGCCGGGCGTACTGGTCGCAGACGCCACCGACCCGCAAGCGCTGAACGCCGAGGCGCTGGCCTTGTTCAATCAAGGCCTGAAAGACCTCAAGGCCGGCCGCGAGCGCGAAGGCGCAGAGCTGGCACGCCTGATCAACGATCGCCTGACCGCCATCGAAGAAGATGTGGTGACCCTGCGCGAACTGGTTCCGCAGATGCTTGCCACCCAGCGCCAGAAAGTCCTCGACCGTTTCGCCGACATGAAGGCCGAACTGGACCCGCAGCGCCTGGAACAGGAAATGGTCATCCTCGCGCAAAAAAGCGACGTGGCCGAAGAACTGGATCGCCTGAGCACTCACATCATCGAAGTTCGCCGGGTGCTGAAATCCGGCGGTGCCGCCGGCCGGCGCCTGGACTTCCTGATGCAGGAGCTCAACCGCGAAGCCAACACACTGGGCTCCAAGGCCTTCGACCCGCGCAGCACCCAGGCGGCGGTCAACCTCAAGGTGTTGATCGAGCAGATGCGCGAACAAGTGCAGAATATTGAGTAAGGCTATCCCCGACATGACCCACAGTACCGGCACCCTGTACATCATTTCCGCCCCCTCGGGCGCGGGCAAAAGCAGTCTGGTCAAGGCCCTGACCGACGCCAAACCGGAAATCCGCGTCTCGATTTCCCACACTACCCGCGCCATGCGCCCGGGCGAAGTGGACGGCGTGAACTATCACTTCGTGACCCGCGAAGAGTTCGTGAAGATGGGCGAGCACGGCGATTTCCTGGAACGCGCCGAAGTCTTCGGCAACTTCTACGGCACCTCGCAAAGCCGCCTGCAGCAGACCCTGGACGAAGGCCATGACCTGATTCTGGAAATCGACTGGCAAGGCGCGGAACAAGTGCGCAAGCTGATGCCGCAGGCCCGTTCGATCTTCATTCTGCCGCCATCGCTGCAGGCCCTGCACCAGCGCCTGACCAACCGTGGCCAGGACAGCGACGAGATCATCGACGGCCGGATGCGCGAAGCGGTCAGCGAGATGAGCCACTACGTCGAATACGACTACCTGATCATCAACGACGATTTCGCCCACGCGCTGGATGATCTGAAGGCGATTTTCCGCGCCAACCAGCTGCAACAGAAACGCCAGCAAGTGCGTTTTGGCAAATTGCTGGCTGAATTGCTGGGCTGAAACAGCACTTCACAAAACCGCTGCAAGAGCTTTACATTGGTGCTTGCAGCGCGTTGAAGAGTCTGGTCAAAAAATCAGCGCTTCCCTAATCGCTGGTGTTTTTTTAAACTGCCGAGTCCGCTCGCCCAACCGGGCAGCGCGCATATTGCATTCGCTCCGAGGAATACCATGGCCCGCGTAACCGTTGAAGACTGCCTAGAACACGTGGATAACCGCTTTGAGCTGGTCATGCTCTCTACCAAGCGTGCCCGTCAACTGGCCACCGGCGGCAAAGAGCCGAAAGTGGCATGGGAAAACGACAAGCCTACCGTCGTCGCCCTGCGCGAAATCGCTGAAGGTATCGTGACTCCCGAATTCATCGCCGCCGAAGAAATTGTCACCGAAGACCCGGTCTTCGCTGCCTTTGCTCCAGAGGACGAGTCCAACGAGGCCGTTTAAGCCTATGCCTGGTCGACGTAGCAAGGCGCGGGATCACAGCTTGCGGCAGGAGTCATCATGCCGAGCATAGACGCCCTCGCCGATCGAATATCGACCTACCTCGGTCAGGACCAGGTCAATCTGGTCCGCCGAGCGTATTTCTACGCCGAACAAGCCCACGACGGCCAACGCCGCCGCAGCGGCGAGGCGTATGTCACGCATCCTCTTGCCGTGGCGAACATTCTTGCCGACATGCACATGGACCATCAGAGCCTGATGGCCGCGATGCTGCATGACGTGATCGAAGACACCGGTATCGCCAAGGAAGCGCTGCAAGCGCAGTTCGGCGAGACCGTGGCCGAACTGGTCGACGGGGTCAGCAAACTGACCCAGATGAACTTCGAGACCAAGGCCGAAGCCCAGGCGGAAAACTTCCAGAAAATGGCCATGGCCATGGCGCGCGACATTCGCGTGATCCTGGTCAAGCTCGCCGACCGTCTGCACAACATGCGCACCCTGGAAGTGCTGTCCGGTGAAAAGCGCCGGCGCATCGCCAAGGAAACCCTTGAAATCTATGCCCCCATCGCCAACCGGCTGGGCATGCATTCGGTACGCATCGAGTTCGAAGACCTCGGCTTCAAGGCCATGCACCCGATGCGTTCCGCGCGGATTTACCAGGCGGTCAAACGCGCCCGCGGCAACCGCAAGGAAATCGTCAACAAGATCGAAGAGTCCCTCGGCCATTGCCTCGCCATCGACGGCATCCAGGGCGAAGTCAGCGGTCGCCAGAAACACCTCTACGGCATCTACAAGAAAATGCGCGGCAAGCGTCGGGCCTTCAACGAGATCATGGACGTCTACGCGTTCCGGATCATCGTCGACAAGGTCGACACCTGCTACCGCGTACTGGGTGCCGTGCATAATCTGTACAAACCGTTGCCGGGCCGCTTCAAGGATTACATCGCGATTCCCAAGGCCAACGGCTATCAGTCGCTGCACACCACGCTGTTCGGCATGCACGGTGTACCGATCGAGATCCAGATCCGTACCCGCGAAATGGAAGAGATGGCCAACAACGGCATCGCCGCCCATTGGCTGTACAAATCCAGCGGCGACGAGCAGCCGAAAGGCACTCACGCCCGAGCCCGTCAGTGGGTCAAAGGCGTGCTGGAAATGCAGCAACGTGCCGGCAACTCGCTGGAATTCATCGAAAGCGTGAAGATCGACCTGTTCCCGGACGAGGTCTATGTGTTCACGCCCAAAGGCCGGATCATGGAGTTGCCCAAAGGCTCCACGGCGGTCGACTTCGCCTACGCGGTGCACACCGACGTCGGCAACAGCTGCATCGCCTGCCGGATCAACCGTCGTCTCGCACCGCTGTCCGAACCGCTGCAAAGCGGTTCCACGGTCGAGATCGTCAGTGCCCCCGGCGCGCGGCCGAACCCGGCGTGGCTCAACTTCGTGGTCACCGGCAAGGCGCGAACCCATATCCGCCATGCGCTGAAACTGCAACGCCGCTCCGAATCCATCAGCCTCGGCGAGCGCCTGTTGAACAAGGTGCTCAACGGCTTCGACAGCGCGCTGGAACAGATTCCGGCCGAACGCGTGAAGGCGATGCTCACCGAGTACCGCCTCGAACTGATCGAAGACCTGCTCGAAGACATCGGCCTGGGCAACCGCATGGCCTATGTCGTGGCACGCCGCCTGCTCGGCGAAGGCGAGCAATTGCCAAGTCCGGAAGGCCCGCTGGCGATTCGCGGCACCGAAGGTCTGGTCCTCAGCTATGCCAAATGTTGCACGCCGATCCCGGGCGACCCGATTGTCGGCCACCTGTCGGCTGGCAAAGGCATGGTCGTGCACCTGGAAAACTGCCGCAACATCAGCGAAATCCGCCACAACCCGGAAAAATGCATCCAGCTCTCGTGGGCCAAGGATGTCACCGGCGAATTCAACGTCGAACTGCGCGTCGAGCTGGAGCACCAGCGCGGCCTGATCGCCCTGCTGGCCAGCAGCGTCAACGCAGCCGACGGCAATATCGAGAAAATCAGCATGGACGAACGCGATGGCCGCATCAGCGTCGTCCAGTTGGTGGTCAGCGTCCACGACCGTGTGCACCTGGCCCGCGTGATCAAGAAACTGCGCGCCCTGACCGGGGTGATCCGCATCACCCGCATGCGCGCATAACTCAAACAATACAAGGAGTCATACATGACCAAGACTGTTATCAGCAGCGACAAGGCCCCGGCCGCCATCGGTACTTATTCCCAGGCGATCAAGGCCGGCAATACCGTTTACATGTCGGGTCAGATTCCCCTCGATCCAAAAACCATGGAACTGGTCGAAGGCTTCGAAGCCCAGACCGTCCAGGTGTTCGAGAACCTGAAAGCCGTGGCCGAAGCCGCCGGCGGTTCGTTCAAGGACATCGTCAAGCTGAACATCTTCCTCACCGACCTGAGCCACTTCGCCAAGGTCAACGAGATCATGGGCAAGTACTTCGACCAGCCTTACCCGGCTCGCGCCGCCATCGGCGTGGCAGCCCTGCCGAAGGGTTCGCAGGTTGAAATGGATGCCATTCTGGTCATCGAGTAATGCGGCATGGCGCGGTCCAACACACCGCGCCGACTGCTCTGCGGTAAAGAAAAGGTTTTGAAAGGATTCCACCATGCGCAAAGCGCTTGCTCTCTCGCTGCTCGCCATTTTCCTCGGCGGTTGCGCCAGCAACCCTGCCGACCGTGACATCAGCGGCACCTGGATCAATCAGGTCGCCATCGATGCCGCTGCCAAGGGCGGCCCCCTGCGCGAAGCGCTTCAGGCTTACGGCCCGAATCTGGAGTGGGACGTCAACACCAAGGCCGGCCAGGCCCGCTATACCAACGGTTTCGAAAACGTCGAAGGTCGCTTGCTCGGCGAACAGTCCGGCGTCTGGAAAGTCGACTTCTATGGCAGCTCCGCCAGCGAGCTGAAACGTGACGGTGGCCAACTGCAACAAGCCGCCAACGAAAACGAACCGGAACAAGTCTTCGACCGCGCGCAAATTCCAGTGCCGGACGGCGCCCCGATCGGCGCCAGCTTCGAACGCGCGCTGTATTCCGCTTATCTGGGCGGCAACTGGACGATCACCAGCGGCCAGGGCGAAGGCGCCACCGTGCAGTTCCAGGCTGACGGACAAGTCTCCGGTCTGCCGGGTGCCGACCGCTATGCCCTGTGCCTCGCGGGCGATTGCGCGTCGATGAGCAGCGGCAACGACAGCATGTGGTTGCAGCAGAACGGCCAGGGCAACAACTGGATCTTTGTGCGCAAGGGCAAAGAGCTGGAAATCCTGCAGGCCGTGAATACGGCGCTGGCGGACGAACAACCGCAGTTCACCCCGGGTGAGCGCAAGTGGTTGCTCGAGAAGCAGTGATCTGCGCTTGAGACAAGAAAGGCGGAAGCAAGCCATTGCTCCCGCCTTTTTTATGTCCGCAAGTCAGCAGCGACCTTCAAGAATCGCGGCATACCCCTCGCGATAACTCGGATACCTCGGCACCCAACCCAACGCCTTGGCCCGTGCATTGCTGCAACGCTTGCTGCCGGTACGACGCACACTCTCGTCTTCCGACCATTCGGTGACGCCCAGATACTCGCGCAGCCACGCCACCACCTCGGCGAGCGGCGCCGGCGCATCGTCCACGCCGATATAGATGTCATCCAGCGCCACGCCCTTGCGATCCGCGTCCAGCAGATAAGCCATCAACCCCGCCGCATCATCGGCATGGATGCGATTGCCATACAGCGGTGGGTCAACCGCCACACGATAACCACGGCGTACCTGGGTCAGCAGCCATTCACGTCCCGGGCCATAAATGCCGGTCAGGCGCACGATGCTCGCGGGAATGCCGCTGTTGAGCGCAACCTGCTCGGCCTCCAGCATCAACCGACCGGAATAACCCGCGGCAACGGTTTCGGATTTTTCATCAACCCATTCGCCGTTCTGCTGCCCGTAAACACTGCTACTGGAAACGAACAGCAACCGATCAGGCTCTTGCCCGTAATCGTTCAGCCAACCCAGCACATGCTGCAAACCCTGCACATACGCCGCGCGATAACCGGCCTCATCGTGATCGGTGGCCGCCGCGCTATACACCAGGTAATCGATAGCGCCCACCGGCCAGGTCGCCGGGCAATCCTCATTGAACAAGTCACCGGCCACACCGATAACGCCCTCCGGCAAACGTGAAACATCCCGGCGCAGGCCGTATACCTGGAAGCCGGCAGCCAGCAATTGCGTGGCCAGACGGCTGCCGACATCACCGCAACCGGCGATCAAAACAGAAGGCGCGGACATCAAAAATCTCCCATCGGAAAGCGACAGACTAGCCTCGGCAAGGGACGAGCGGCTAGCAATGAAGGAAAAAAAGCAACTCTATTACTTTTGTTAACAAGAATTACTTGCAATAATGCACGCCACTTTTGTTCTCGGCCTCACGAGGCCTGGAAGAGCATCACCGTTTTTCTATCTCAGGTCCGGCCAGCATGACACGCATTCAAAACTCCGCTTCGCCAACCAACCGACCTCGCGCCTGGAGCGCCGTGGCTGCTCTGCTGCTCAGCCTGATGCTGGCACCAGTTGCTGCATTCGCTGACGCACAAGCCCCGGCCGCGCCAGCCGCCACCGAGCAGAGCGCTCCGGCCGCCGCACCTGCCGCGACCGATCCGGTGCAGGCCGTAGAGGCCAGCGCCGCCGATGGACCGGAAGTCCTCGAAGCCGACAACAGCCTGGGCATGGCCCATGACCTGTCGCCATGGGGCATGTACCAGAACGCCGACGTCATCGTTAAAGCCGTGATGATCGGCCTGGCCATCGCCTCGATCATCACCTGGACCATCTGGATCGCCAAGGGCTTCGAGCTGATGGGCGCCAAACGCCGGCTGCGCGGTGAAATCGCCAACCTGAAAAAAGCTGCCTCCCTCAAGGAAGCCAGCGCTACCGCGGCGAAAGAAGGCACGCTGGCCAACCTGCTGGTACACGACGCCCTGGAAGAAATGCGCCTGTCGGCCAACGCCCGCGAGAAAGAAGGCATCAAGGAGCGCGTCAGCTTCCGCCTCGAGCGTCTGGTCGCCGCCTGTGGCCGCAACATGAGCAGCGGCACCGGCGTCCTCGCCACCATCGGCTCCACTGCGCCGTTCGTCGGCCTGTTCGGTACCGTGTGGGGCATCATGAACAGCTTCATCGGCATCGCCAAAACCCAGACCACCAACCTTGCCGTCGTAGCACCGGGCATCGCTGAAGCGCTGCTGGCTACCGCACTGGGTCTGGTTGCCGCGATTCCTGCCGTGGTCATCTACAACGTCTTCGCCCGCTCCATCGCCGGTTACAAGGCTCAGGTGTCCGATGCGTCGGCTCAGGTTCTGCTGCTGGTCAGCCGCGACCTCGACCACCAGCCTGAGCGCAACAGCTCGCAACCGCACATGGTGAAAGTGGGGTAATCGGCCATGGGCCTGCATTTGAAAGAAGGCGCAGACGACGATCTGGCCGAGAACCACGAAATCAACGTCACGCCGTTCATCGACGTGATGCTGGTGCTGTTGATCATCTTCATGGTGGCCGCTCCGCTGGCCACCGTGGACATCAAGGTTGACCTGCCTGCCTCCACCGCCAAACCGGCACCGCGGCCGGAGAAACCGGTATTCCTCAGCGTGAAGGCTGACCAGCGCCTGTTCATCGGCGATGACGAAGTGAAAGCCGAAACCCTCGGCGCCGCACTCGACGCCAAGACCCAAGGCAAGAAAGACACGACGATCTTCTTCCAGGCCGACAAAGGCGTGGATTACGGCGACTTGATGAGCGTGATGGATAACCTGCGCGCCGCCGGCTACCTGAAGGTCGGTCTGGTCGGACTCGAGAGCGCAGTCAAGAAATGATCACGACGCGCCATAAGCTGACGCGTTACAGCGGTAGCCTGGCCGTGGTGCTGGGTGTTCACGCGCTGGCCATTGCGCTGGCGCTGAACTGGAACGCCCG
This sequence comes from Pseudomonas sp. IAC-BECa141, assembly GCF_020544405.1. Taxonomy (NCBI): domain Bacteria; kingdom Pseudomonadati; phylum Pseudomonadota; class Gammaproteobacteria; order Pseudomonadales; family Pseudomonadaceae; genus Pseudomonas; species Pseudomonas sp. IAC-BECa141. The sequence goes on from NZ_CP065410.1 coordinate 6,047,758, forward strand.
CCCGCCCATCGAATTGCCGCCGCAGGCAATGATGGTCGAGCTGGCACCGGTTCCGGCCCCGCCACCGCCCGCACCGCCGAAAGTCGTCACGCCACCGCAGCCACCGGCTCCGGTTGAAGAACTGCCGATCCCGAAACTGGCCGAAGCGCCAAAAGCCGAGATCGCGGTGCCCAAGCAAAAACCAAAACCCAAGCCAAAGCCGCAACCGCCCAAGCCGGTTGAGAAGAAACCGGAGCCTGTGAAGGAAAAACCTTCCGAGGAAAAACCGGCGGAGCCTCAGCAGACCCAGGCGCCGACGGAGAAATCCGCCCAGCCGGCACCGGGCCCGTCGCCTGCACAATTGGCGGCCAAGGCCAGTTGGCAAGGTACCCTGCTTGCGCATCTGGCCAAGTACAAAAAGTACCCGGCCAGCGCTCAGGCACGGGGCAAGGAAGGTTTGAACCGGTTGCGTTTCGTGGTTGATGGCGAAGGCAACGTGCTGTCGTTCGAACTGGTGGGCCGTTCCGGCAACGCCGATCTGGACCGGGCCACCCTGGAAATGATCCGCCGCGCCCAGCCGCTGCCCAAGCCACCGGCCGACATGCTGACCAATGGCGCAATCGAAATCGTTGCGCCGTTTGTTTACTCGCTGGAACGCCGCCGCTAGAAGGCACCGCAAAACCTGTGGGAGCGAACTTGCTCGCGAAGAGGCCTGTCAGGCAACGCTGCTTCGTCTGATACACCGCTTTCGCGAGCAATCTCGCTCCCACAGGGTTCTGCGACAACCGGACGAACCCGACACAAAGGCACCCAAAGGTGCCTTTGTCATATCTACCAACGGCAAACCGGCATTGCCCGGTGTCGCATTCATCACTCAGTCTGATAACGTGCGTCTATCGATTGCAGCCGGTATGCTTGGCCCGCATCTTCATGGACGCTTGCTATGACTCTCACAGAATTACGCTACATCGTTACCCTCGCCCAAGAGCAGCATTTCGGCCACGCGGCCGAGCGTTGCCACGTCAGCCAGCCGACCCTGTCGGTGGGCGTGAAAAAGCTTGAAGACGAACTCGGTGTGCTGATTTTCGAGCGCAGCAAAAGCGCCGTGCGCCTGACCCCGGTCGGCGAAGGCATCGTCGCTCAGGCGCAAAAAGTGCTGGAGCAGGCCCAGGGCATCCGCGAACTGGCCCAGGCCGGCAAGAACCAGCTGACCGCCCCGCTGAAAGTCGGCGCGATCTACACCGTCGGCCCGTACCTGTTCCCGCACCTGATTCCGCAACTGCACCGGGTCGCCCCGCAGATGCCGTTGTACATCGAAGAAAACTTCACCCACGTGCTGCGCGACAAACTGCGCAACGGCGAACTGGACGCGATCATCATCGCCCTGCCGTTCAACGAAGCCGACGTGCTGACCCTGCCGCTCTATGACGAACCGTTCTACGTCCTGATGCCGGCCCAGCACCCGTGGACGCAAAAAGAATCCATCGACGCCGCCCTGCTCAACGACAAGAGCCTGCTGCTGCTCGGCGAAGGCCACTGCTTCCGCGATCAGGTACTGGAAGCCTGCCCGACCCTGACCAAGGGCAACGACGGCGCCAAGCACACCACGGTCGAATCCAGCTCGCTGGAAACCATTCGCCACATGGTCGCCTCCGGCCTGGGCATTTCGATCCTGCCGCTGTCGGCGGTGGACAGCCATCACTACGCCCCGGGCGTGATCGAAGTACGTCCGCTGTCGGCACCAGTGCCATTCCGCACTGTGGCCATCGCCTGGCGCGCCAGTTTCCCGCGGCCGAAAGCCATCGAGATCCTCGCCGACTCCATTCGCCTGTGCTCGGTCGCCAAACCTGCCGCGCCGGTCACGGCCGGTTAAGCCAGAGTCATGACTGAGCTGTCGCAGGTCTCGGTCACCGCACTCAAGGGTGTCGGTGAAGCCATGGCCGAGAAACTGGCCAAGGTCGGCCTGGAGAACCTCCAGGACGTACTGTTCCACCTGCCGCTGCGTTATCAGGATCGCACCCGCGTGGTGCCGATCGGCGCGCTGCGGCCGGGACAGGACGCCGTGGTCGAAGGCACCGTCAGCGGCGCCGACGTGGTCATGGGCCGGCGTCGCAGCCTCGTCGTGCGTTTGCAGGACGGCACCGGCGGCCTGAGCCTGCGCTTCTATCACTTCAGCAACGCGCAGAAAGAAGGCCTCAAGCGTGGCACGCGGATTCGCTGCTACGGCGAAGCCCGACCCGGTGCGTCAGGGCTGGAGATCTACCACCCGGAATACCGCGCCATCAACGGCGACGAACCGCCGCCGGTGGATGAAACCCTGACCCCGGTCTACCCGCTGACCGAAGGCCTGACCCAGGCGCGCCTGCGCCAGTTGTGCATGCAGACGCTGACCCTGCTCAAGCCGGCCACCCTGCCCGATTGGCTGCCGACCGAACTGGCCCGCGACTATCAACTGGCGCCGCTGGCCGACGCGATCCGCTACCTGCACAACCCGCCCGCCGATGCCGACGTCGACGAACTCGCCCTCGGTCATCACTGGGCCCAGCATCGTCTGGCCTTCGAAGAGTTGCTGACTCACCAGCTATCGCAGCAGCGCCTGCGCGAAAGCATGCGTTCCCTGCGCGCGCCAGCGATGCCGAAAGCCACCAAGCTGCCCGCGCAATACCTGGCCAACCTCGGCTTCAATCCGACCGGCGCTCAGCAACGGGTCGGCAACGAAATCGCCTACGACCTCAGCCAGCACGAACCGATGCTGCGGCTGATTCAGGGCGACGTCGGTGCGGGCAAAACCGTGGTCGCCGCCCTCGCGGCGCTGCAAGCGCTGGAGGCCGGCTATCAGGTAGCTCTGATGGCGCCGACCGAGATCCTCGCCGAGCAGCACTTCATCACTTTCAAGCGCTGGCTCGAACCATTGGGCATCGAGGTGGCGTGGCTGGCCGGCAAGCTCAAAGGCAAGAACCGCGCCGCCGCGCTGGAACAGATCGCCGGCGGCACGCCGATGGTGGTCGGCACCCACGCGCTGTTTCAGGACGAAGTGCAGTTCAAGAACCTCGCGCTGGTGATCATCGACGAACAACACCGCTTCGGTGTGCAGCAACGTCTGGCGCTGCGGCAGAAAGGCGTCGGCGGGCGCATGTGCCCGCATCAACTGATCATGACCGCCACGCCGATTCCACGGACGCTGGCGATGAGCGCCTACGCCGACCTCGACACCTCGATCCTCGACGAACTGCCGCCCGGTCGAACCCCGGTCAACACCGTGCTGGTCACCGATACCCGCCGCGTCGAAGTCATCGAGAGGGTGCGCAGCGCCTGCGCCGAGGGCCGTCAGGCCTATTGGGTGTGCACGCTGATCGAAGAGTCCGAAGAGCTGACCTGCCAGGCCGCCGAAACCACTTTCGAAGACCTGACCGCCGCCCTCGGCGAGTTGAAGGTTGGGCTGATCCACGGCCGCATGAAACCCGCCGAGAAAGCCGCCGTCATGGCCGAGTTCAAGGCCGGCAACCTGCAACTGCTGGTCGCCACCACCGTGATCGAAGTCGGCGTGGACGTGCCCAACGCCAGTCTGATGATCATCGAAAACCCCGAACGCCTCGGCCTTGCGCAACTGCACCAGTTGCGCGGTCGCGTCGGTCGGGGCAGCGCAGTCAGCCATTGCGTGCTGCTCTACCATCCGCCGCTGTCGCAAATCGGCCGCCAGCGCCTGGGCATCATGCGCGAGACCAACGACGGTTTCGTCATCGCCGAAAAAGACCTCGAACTGCGCGGCCCCGGCGAAATGCTCGGCACCCGCCAGACCGGCCTGCTGCAATTCAAGGTCGCCGACCTGATGCGCGACGCCGATCTGCTGCCCGCCGTACGCGATGCCGCCCAGGCCTTGCTCGAACGCTGGCCTACCCATGTCAGCCCGTTGCTCGACCGCTGGCTGCGACACGGGCAGCAATACGGCCAAGTGTGAGCACCGTCGCAGTTTCTCAAAGCTCGTTCCAACCAAGCTGGTTATACTCCAGCAATTGTTTCAAAAACGGATACAGACCATGACCGAAGCTGCTCTCGCCCCCGAATCCCCGCACGCTCCGTCTGTTATTCGGCTGCTGCTCAACAAGCTGGGCGTCGCCTACGAAGAAGTGCTCGACCACCACGGCCTCAACGCCTCGCGCAAAGTGCAGGCCGTGTTGCTGGACGACGCGGTCGGTGCGCTGATGGTGCTGTTTCCACAGAGCCAGTTGCTGGATCTCAACCGCCTCGCCGAACTGACGGGCCGTCGCCTGACCGCCGTGTCCACCGAGCGCCTGGAAAAGATGCTCGGCAAACACAGCCTGAGCCTGCTGCCGGGCCTGCCGGCGCTGACCAGCTCGCCGTGCCTCTACGAAGAAAGCCTGCTGCGCGAGCCGAAGTTGCTGATCAACTCCGGCGAGCCGGGCCTGCTGCTGGAAATCGCCAGCGACGACTTCAAGACCATGCTGACCAAGGCCAGCGCCGCCAACTTCGGCGAAGCCCTGAGCAGCATCCGCCCGAACCTCGACCGCCCGGACGATGACCGCGAGGAAATCACCCAGGCCGTACAGGCGTTTACCGCGCGGCGCATCCAGCAGCGTCTGGAAGCGACCATCGAGATTCCGCCACTGGCCGAAACCGCACAAAAAATCATCAAGCTGCGCGTCGACCCGAACGCCACCATCGACGACATCACCGGCGTGGTCGAAACCGACCCGGCGCTGGCTGCGCAAGTGGTGAGCTGGGCGGCGTCGCCGTACTACGCGTCGCCGGGCAAGATCCGTTCGGTAGAAGACGCGATCGTCCGCGTGCTGGGCTTCGATCTGGTGATCAACCTGGCTCTGGGCCTGGCCCTCGGCAAGACCCTGAGCCTGCCGAAAGACCACCCGCAACACACCACGCCGTACTGGCAGCAGTCGATCTACACCGCCGCCGTCATCGAAGGCCTGACCCGCGCCATGCCGCGCGCCCAGCGTCCGGAATCCGGCCTGACCTACCTCGCCGGCCTGCTGCACAACTTCGGCTACCTGCTGCTGGCCCACGTGTTCCCGCCGCACTTCTCGCTGATCTGCCGGCACCTGGAGGTCAACCCGCACCTGTGCCACAGCTACGTCGAGCAACACCTGCTGGGCATCAGCCGCGAACAGATCGGCTCCTGGCTGATGCGCTACTGGGACATGCCGGACGAACTGGCCACCGCCCTGCGCTTCCAGCACGACCCGAACTACGACGGCGCCTACGCCGAATACCCGAACCTCGTCTGCCTGGCCGTGCGCCTGCTGCGCAGTCGCGGCATCGGCTCCGGGCCGGATGAAGACATCCCGGATGCGCTGCTGGAGCGTGTTGGTTTGACTCGCGACAAGGCCAATGATGTGGTCAGCAAAGTACTGGAAGCCGAAGTCCTCCTGCGCGAACTGGCTTCGCAGTTCAGCCAGGCCTGATTTGCGCTCATAAAAAAGGCCCCGCACTCAACCGAGTGTGGGGCCTTTGTATTTGATCGTTCCCACGCTCTGCGTGGGAATGCAGCCCATGACGCTCCGCGTCACAGCCTCACGCAATACTCAAGCAGCCTTGGCCTTCGCCTTCCGCGGCTTCAAATACTTCATCAACCCCTGAAACCACATGACCAGCGCCGGATTCCCCTTCAGCTGGATCGACTTGTCCTGAATCCCCTGCATGAACGCCAACTGCTTGTTCTTCGCCTGCATCGTGGCAAACCCGAACGCCGCATCCTTGAAGGCAATCGCAAACGCCGGCTCCGCCACCACCCCGGACTTGCTGGTAATGCGCTGATCTTTCACCACGAAATGCCGCGCCACTTTCCCGTCCAGAGTCTGTAGCTGAAACACCAGATCCTTGTCACCCAACTGCTGCTGGAACGCAGGATTTGTCCGACTGGCCTTACTCATCAACAGACCCAGCATCCACAGAAGAAAACGAAATTTCATGCGCACAGCCTCAAAAGGAAAATGAACGGCCGGGGGAGTGTAAGGGATTCGAACGGATTCGCCACTATCTTGGACGGATAGAAGACGATGCATGGCTTTTCTCGCATGATGACTACCAAGTCACGATTTCCGCCCCACAACCTGATCGTTCCCACGCTCCGCGTGGGAATGTCTCCCGTGACGCTCCGCGTCACACCATCCCCCCGTCCTACACCTGAAGAAACACATTCCTGTAGGAGCTGCCGAAGGCTGCGATCTTTCGGTCTGCTGCCCCGCAAACCTATGGGAAATTTCCTGCGAAGCGCCGGGATACCTATGAACTAGGCAGGCTGGGACATCACCGATAGCCTCTGTGTGTCACCGCAAAATCGGTGACTCGGACGTGCAAGTCCGGGCTCGTCATTCATCCGGTTATAGCTATTCACCATGCATTTTCCTATGCTCGCGAATCGTTATGGCGGCTGTGTGTGGGAGACCTTTGGGTCTGCCGGTTGCCGAGTCCGGTCTTGCACACCTATACACAGCTGCCACCCTTTCGAAGCAAGCGAAGTGGTGTCGGCTCCATGACTCGGTAAAATCACGATGATCAAACCAACACCCAATCCCCCGAAATTCCAGAAAACCCGGAAACCTCCCCTTACGAATCCCTCGATTCAAAGAAACTCCACGAAGCCGCCGAACGCGCCCTCGACCACCACTTCAAACCCAGAACCACACGCCCCAAACGCCTGGGCGGCCTGTTCGCCCTCTGCCCCAACGCCGACGCTGAAGCCCTCATGGCCAACGCCTCCGAAGACCTCCTGTCCATCAGCGCTTTCGCCGCCAACCTGGCCGACGACCTCGACGGCCCCCGCCGCTCGATGGCATTGGGCCTGAGCAGAATGGCGGATGGCGTGCGGTTAATGGTGGAAGGCACGCTCGATCACATTGAGTTTCGGGAGTATCAGGGCAAGCCGTAGCTGAATCGCGGGTGGAAAAAAGGGGACGTTGAGTCCCCTTTCGAAACTATCCGTTCTTACCACTGGCAACCGGTCTCAGGTGTCGCCTCCATGGTGATGTCTTGATCGAACGAGTACTGCTTGCCCGATTTGTAATTCCTGTAGTGCATCGAATTCACCCTCGCACCCTGAGTTGCCATCTCATATTCTCCAGTCACCACACCGTCAGAAACTTCTACCCACGTCGTCGTGAACTGATGAGGGCCTTCCTCAGTCATGACCTCGTCCTCGGTGTTCCGATAGACAAGGGGGATAGCTTTCTTCGACTTGCTATACCTGACACCTGCGCCGCCCCATTTGGTGACAGTGTCGAAATAGGTTCTGAATTCAAAATTGATGTTGTTTCCATCAAGTGAGCGAAAGCAAGAAACCCGCGTTGAGACTTCGCTATAGGCGGCAAGCGGAGAAAGACACAGCGCAACAAAGAACATTGAGGCAGTTTTCAAACCGTTCATTCCTTCAACGATTAAGAGGTAATTGAAAGCGCATGCGCACTGCGCAGTTAGCGATGTCCTCCCGGAACACACGCTCACTCATTTCGCAGTGCCCATCGACGTATTGCCGCCACAACGGATCGTCGAAGTTGTCACCCCCCAATCGTTCCATCGAAGCCGTCAGACCTTTTTCTCGATCCTGCCCCGCCATGGCCGATGCAGCTTTATAAAAACCGTCCAGGGGTAACCCAGTCTGCAGAGCAACCAATTCCCCCAACCGGGCATTGCTTGTTTGCACCAGGCACCCAAGCCTTTCGATGGGCGCCTCTGCACCGGGCAAGGCCGACTGATAGACATCCTCGCAATACGCCTCTTTGAAGCGCACCCACTTCTTTTGCACATCAGTCAGTTTCTTCTTGTCGGTCGGCGCCAAACCGACCAGCGCTTTCTTGTATTGCTCATTCAGCACTGCATCGACTTTCTCGAAAGACTGCTGACCGCAAATGATCAAATCGGGATTGGAAAAGCTGTCGGGATTGCAGGTTTCCTGAGCATGCGCAGGAACCAGCAAAGCAGCCAAAGAAACACCCGCGACCAGTTCAAGGAACGTCTTGAGTTTGATCATGATCCGGATACTCCAGAGCTGCGCTCAGCAACCCGAGCAGGAATCTTCGAAGCCTTTCCTGCTTCCGACATGCTCGATGCATATTGCTTGTACGCCGGCACCGCGCGCTCTTTATCGTTCATAGCCCATTACTGTCCGAAGCGGTTTCAAGCAAAAACGGGACGAATTTGTTTTCGCAAAATCGAGCGCAACAAATAAATCCGCCCCCTTTAACTCACCGACAACAGTCGTTTCACTTCGCATCCCTTGATTGATGAATTGCAATCCAATACCCCGCAAAAAAAAACGGAAGAACCAACCGGACAATTCAATTTGAAGTCCCTTGGCAGAAACCCCATCAAACGACAGCGCTGCCAAGGCCCAGCCATGACTGGTGAGCCTTAATAAAGAGTAATCTGCAACTTCTTCTATTACTGCGCCGTAGCGCGCTGCCTCACCCGATCAGGAACCTTGGCTTGCTTGCCATCTTCGTTCATGAGTTCGATGTACACCTTGTAGTTTTTTTCTGCGGATGCTTGATCACCTTCCGCCCAATAGGCATCTGCCAGATTAAGATAGGCGACTGTCCGCCTAGGACTTTCTGAAATAACTTTTTTCAAGAGCCAAATTGCGTCGTTGTTGAAGCCTGCCTGCTGCCAAAAAAATGCTACGTCATTGAACACTTGCTGGCTGGCAGAAGAATAACCATACTCACCAATGTAGCGTTCAATAAAACTACGCTTCGGAAAATCAGCAAACCTGGACTCATCCTTATAAAGGCGCGATGTAGCATTTTTGAACTCAATCAACAGCTCTTCTTTTATTTTTTTTTCCACGCCGGAAACCAATTGTAACTTACTCAAGCAATCAGAACTTTCACATTTCTGCGTTTCGTCATGCTCAAGTACCGAATAGCAATATGGTTGCGGCTGCCCCGCAGAGCCAGGACCTTTCTGCAGATATATAAGGCCATCATCATTTGTATTGATTGATTGACAATAAGGAACCACACCAAAAGTATCAGGTACTCCGGACCTGTTTTTACCAATATCTACACTACTTACGATCTTGCTCGCATCAAGTGTTTGCACCTTTCCGTTAGAACTAAGTATCCAGAAGCTGTTTTCCTGAGAGCTACAGTCACATTCGCAACTCAATATATAACTTTGGCTCCTGATATCAAATTTCGCCTTCGGAACGCCATCAGAACCACAGAAGTTCTCCGAAATAGCCACAGAACAAATATTGGTATCAGGATCGCATACTAATTTTTTGCTTTCGCTCCACGCCGGTGAAGAAAACAAAATCAAAGTAATAAACCAGCGGAATTTAAAGCTCACAAATATCACCCTCAACGATTATTCCGTAATTACCGTTTTCTCGCGTGGCCGTATTGCCACTCATTGTAGCGGTATATTTTTGTCCTTGAATGATCCCCATCCGACGACTGAATGCATCAGCCCTGTAGGCCGTCGCCGCTTTTTCTGCTCGTTTTTTACATACAAAAATCAGTAGTTCTTTCTGAGTTGTAATATTGGCGCTTGGGAACTCAGTTCTAATAAGCTGTTCCGCCTTCGAAAGGTTGTTCTGCTGAACACACAAATCGTATAGCGCACAGTACGTCCGTAGCTGAATCTTCGCCATCAAATTCGGTGCCAATTCGCGCATCAATTTGATGCAAGACATCACATTGTCATTGTATTTCGCCGCATGATTCAGCTGAATCTTCTGAAACGCCTCGACTTCGCCAATTTTTTTAAAGGCCGACTTCCACCCCGCGTTGTTGTTGGCGATCACTCCCGACGCCCAACTCATTTGGGCAGTCGTATCCGCAGAGTTCAGCGAAGTTATCAATGCCTGGAAATTCATGTTGGCGCCAAAGCATCCATCAAAAGTAGCTTGATCCGCTCCCCGCATCTCCAACAAAACCGGCCCCAAAGTACCCTGCCCAAAGTTCCACTGAATAACACCGAAAGACATTCCTTGACCGTCGAAGTTACCCGCCAGTGCCTCATAATCCAGCTTGCTCTTTCCTTCGTATCCGGAGGAAACCAATAGGGCAATTTCTTTCGCCTTGCTGAGTGGGATACAAGCAGCTGACAGCGCGTTCGCTACAAATGCAATCGAATGAAAATGCCATATCAAATCGGTACTGATGGCAGCCTTTTCTTTCAGATCATCCCAAAATACATAGCTGCTGATCCTTTCTTTTTCATGCTTCAGTGTCTTCGGAGCATGCTCAAGCTCTGTATCGAGCCGGCTCCATTTGGGAGCATCTGCTTTCGCTTTCCACTCGGTCGGATGATGGGCCACCAGCCTGGACCATTGCGAGCGCGTGTCTGGGTTTTTCAAAGCCTCGGCCAACTCGGTCGGATCGACGTCCCCGCTCTTGTCTTTATCGATCTTCGCAAACAGATCCTGAAAGAACGCAGGCATGTCTTTCGGATCGAGAAATCCGTCCGCTGTCGCATTGGTTTCTTCGACGATCTGAAACCCCAGCTTTTCCCAATCATGCTGAGTGATGATTTGTGCACCGGCTTTCTTGACCAGGCCGTTGACCGCCTGAGCATTGTCAGTGACGGTCACATCGTAGTAATCGTCGGTACCCACTTTAATGACCGGGGCCTTGTTCAAATCAACCGCATGTTCCGTTTTCAGCACCGTACTATCCGTCGCAGGTGCTTTTTTCTTCAACTCACCTCCGGCCGGCAAATACAGATATTGCTTGCCGATCTTCAGCCCAGCCGTATTCTTGAGGAAGTCTTTTATGTCGGCTTCGGCAGTAAATATCTCGACGTGTACTTGATACTTACTCGCTACACCGCCATCTTCGCCGGTCAGATTTTCAGTCAATCCCAGATAGCCAATCGGATCTCCCGCCTTGATACCGGTACTGGCAGATTCTACAGAATTGAAGCTACTCGGGATTACATCCCAGGCAACGTGGTCGTTTTCCACAATCGCCCAAAAGCTGGGAGGAAGGCTTCCCGCCCCTGCCAAACTACCACTGCTGGTACACTTCGCCATTCGGCGAATTGTCCCGGAAACATTGAGATTCAGAACCTCTTTGCTTTCAAACTCCACCGTACTATGAGGGGTAAGTTGCAGCGAGCCCATCTTGGCACCGGCGGCCTGTCCATTTTGGGGCGAGACCGGATCTTGATAAAGTTCCAATCTCTTCAATGCGGTTCCCTTCACCTTGCCTTGCCAATATTTGGGCTTTAAACGCTCCGGGATCGGGTCTGCCAGCCATATACGTGCGGGTTTGGAGTTTTTGTAGGGCTCTCCATCTTTCAAGTACGCGAACCAGACCTCTTTGCCAGCTTCGCGAACTTTGTGGCCACTTTTTTTAACGCTACCTGACAGGATTTTCCCTTTCGCATAGGTAACGTTGCCTAAGTCCTTTTGATCCAATATCTCAAGTTTGGTCCCCGCAACGAGCTTTCCGACGTTCTGTATGCTGCTGGATTCAGGGAAATCGTCGTAAGCGTTGAAGTCACTTACTTTCATGGTCACTTTAGGCTTTGGAGTTTCTTCCTCAGTCAGCGGATAACGCTTGAAGGGCAGAAGGTGCATGTACAAGCTGTAGAAATTAAGCTTGTTTTGCTTGCCTTTATTCGGTCCTTCTTCTGGGTTTGGTGCAGATTTGTACTCATGTCGCACCAAACAAAACGAGTTGGAATACTTAAGTTTTTTCTCATTTTCGCCGAATGTGGACTCCAAATAATCTTCGTTAAGTCGGTAGGCCACAACTTCACCGTCGGCCATACACCGAATTGGTTCGTTCAAAATGCATTGAGGAGCGCTGGCATTGCTGATGTGAATGCCGCCGTGCCAAAACTTGTTGCTGCCCAGCAGGTAGTGGCCAGCAGTTTCAGCCTCTAGGGCTTTGTATACTTCATCTGCTCCAGTGAACTGCTTACCATCTGGTTTTCTAAATGGATATTGAAAACTCATCAATGGTGCAGCCCCCGCAGCTGCCGGTGCGGGAGCGGGAGCGCCCCCCCCGTCCGAGTCGACTCCTTAACCCTTAAAAATTTTGTAGGGACTGGCCAGTACCAAGCCTTCCCAACGGCACCGAATTTGGCAGTGGCTGGTCCAGAACTTTGTGCTCCGAAGAATTCTCCAAACTCAGAATCCAGCGTACTGTCATAACTTTCTACAATACCTGTATGGTTTAACGTCTTGTTTTGATGATTTGACGTGGCATTAATCCAGAGTACGATATCTCCCCGCTTCACATTAGCCGGGCTTATCACATCGTAATATTTGAGCGCTTCCTGGCTATTAAGCCCGGCGGTATTCTGATAAGGAACTTCGTAGCCCGCCCCCGTCAGCAACAAGTTAACCATATGAGAACAGTCGACAATTTTTTTACCATTCTCTACAGCGTAACCATCCCCGCCCTCCTTATAGCTATAATTCGCGCTGGTGTAATTTCCAGATAAATCCAGTGGCTCTGTCATTTCTGCTTCCTGCAATAATCAATAGCAATAGCTGGCTTTAGCAATTCCAGCAGGCTGCTTATTCAGACGTTCCAAATGTGCGATAGACCCTTTGCTGCCTTTTTGGGCAGCGAGTTGGTAGCAGGCAATCGCCCTGGACATGTCCTTAGTAACCAATTCTCCAGTTTCAAAAGCTCGACCGAGTGCATTTGTTGCAAAGGCATCTCCCATACGGGCCGCCTGCGTCAACGCTTCTTCAGCCTCTGCTGGATGCTGGCATGGAGCATTAGAGGAAACATTGTTTCCATCGCAATAAAACAACGAAAGGCTCATCGCACCCTCAGGCAAAGTGGTCGCTGCTGCCTTGAATAGCTGTTCAACCTTATTAGTTTCTAGCTGCGGAGCCATGCCAGAAAGGCTCAAACTTGCAGCATTCAAACTAGCCTGAGGATCACCGGAAGCTGCTGCGCATAGGTAGTTTTCCAAAGAAGCTTCAAATAACTCACCTGTGAGTCGGTACTGCTCTAACCCCCCCAGGCCTCTGAAGGCTTCTGCACGCTGGAAGCAAAAGTTCTCTGCCTCGCTCATGTGGGCATTGCTCGCCTCTACGAGATCTTTCTCTCTGATCGACCAATCTTCAACACCCTCAAGCACCCAACACGCTTGGCGAGAAAAGTTGAAGATCTTGATGTGGCTGTTACCTGCTCGCTTGTCCACTACGTTGAAATGGCTATCGTCGATCGCTTCGACCACCACGCGTTCAGTCTTGTCTGTGCCCACAGGCGACATGAGCGGAAATGGCAAACTGGAGCTCTTGACTCCCGTCGTTTGTGGCTCAAAAACTCCGTGTTCTCCCACTGGCTTCAAAACAAGCGACTTCACCGTCATCGCAGTCAACCGCTGCTGAGTTTCAGCATTCGCAGAGAACGCCGTCAGGAATTGGGAAAAGTCCTCAGACGGACAATCATCAGCATAAGCGCTGCCATGAAACAGGCTCAGCAGCGAGGCGGTGAAAGCCGCTACCGCGAAACCGTGCCTTTTCTTCAAAAAACCATTCATGTCGATCACTCAGAAAACACAAAAAAAGCCTTCGGCTTAACCTTCTCAGGCGGCGCATTCAACAACGCCTGATCCATCAAACTCCCCGCCTTATCCTTATCCGCCGCCCCCGGCAGCACCGGCGGTTTGATCCCGATGCCAGTGCCCGCACCCGGCGAGCCGCCGGCATTGATCTTCACAACCGGCCCAACCACCGTCACACCACCGCCATCGAGCTTGATGAAACTGCCGCCGCCGAGAATCGTCAGTTCGGAACCGGCCTCGATGACGATCTTGTCTCCCGCCTTGATGTGTATCTCTTTCCCGACGCTGGTCAGTTGCGCCGTCCCGAGCTTCACATGCTGGCTCTCGCCGATGGTCAGGTGGTCGTCCATCCGTGCTTCGATCTTGCGGTCGCTGATGGTGGTGCGGTGTTCTTCGGCCTTGAGTTCGGTGTAGGTGTTCTTCACCACCGTGTCGTGGCGTTCGTTGCCGACGCGGATCTTCTGGTCGTGTTCGATGTTTTCGTCCCAGTCGCGCTGGGCGTGGATGAAGATTTGTTCGGCGCCTTTTTTGTCTTCGATGCGCAGTTCGTTGTAGCCACCGCCGCCCGGGGAGCTGAGGGTTTTGAAGACGCTGCGGGTCTTGTTCGCCGGCAAGGCGTAGGGCACCGGGTTTTCCTTGTGGTACAGGCAGCCGGTGACGAGGGGTTGGTCAGGGTCGCCTTCGAGGAAGGTGACGAGGACTTCCATGCCGATGCGCGGGATGGAGATGGCGCCGTAGCGGTCGCCGGCCCAGGAGCTGGAGACCCGCAGCCAGCAGCTGGTCTTGTCGTCGGCCAGGCCTTCGCGGTCCCAGTGGAATTGCACCTTGATGCGGCCGTACTGGTCGCAGTGGATTTCTTCGCCTTTGGGGCCGGTGACCATGGCGGTCTGGCTGCCGAGGACGCGGGGTTTCGGGTGTTCCAGCGCCGGGCGGTAGAACACGTCCCACGGGGTGGCGAGGAAGCGGTTGCGGTAGCCCTGGTGGAAGTCGTCCTTGTTGTCGGTGGTGTCGCTGGTCACCGATTCTTCGAGGACTTGCGGCTGTTTGCCTTCGTGGAATATTTCGGTGAGCAGCCACAGGTCGTTCCACTCGCTGCGCGGGTGGTCGGACATTTCCATGAAGTGGCCGCTGACCAGTTTGGTCTGGTCGCTGCGGCCTTCGGCCTGACGGTAGTCGGCTCGGTGGCGTTCGAGGGCGCGCTGGCTGAGGAACTTGCCTCGCGCACGGTCGATGAAGCGGCCGGGGTAGTCGTAGTCTTCGAGATCCGGTTCAGTGCTCTCGCCGTCGGGCTTGTAGGCCGCTTCCATTTGCAGACGCGGCTTTTCGAAGTCGTAGTCGCGGCGGGTGGTGCGGCTGGTGCGGGTTTCCAGGCGCAGCTTGAAGCCTTTGATCACCGGTTCTTCGGCGACCATGCCGCTACCCTGCACATACGCGGTCGGCTGGCCGAGGTTGGGGAACACGGTCTGGTCATCGCCGAACACCAGCAGGTGGCCTTTCTTGCTGTGCTGGAAGTGGTAGTGAATGCCTTCTTCTTCGCACAGGCGCTGGACGAAGTGCAGGTCGGTTTCGTCGTACTGCACGCAGTAGTCGCGATCCGGGCACGGCTGGCTCAGCTGGAAGCTGTAGGCGTTGCCCTTGATGCCGTGCTCGTCGAGGATCAGCGCGATGATTTTCGGCGCCGACATCTGCTGGTAGATGCGCTGGTTGGTGCGGTGATGCAAGTATTGCAGCTGCGGCACCAGCGAAACCTTGTAGCGGGTCAGGCGCTTGCCGGCATCACCCTGGGCGACGCGGTAGATCTGGCCGTGGATACCGGAGCCTTGTGGATCGAGGGCGAGGAACGCCTGTTTGTGCAGGAGTTTTTCCAGGTCCAGATCCGGGTTTTCGCTGACCAGTTCGAGGTCGAAGCGAAACGGCTGGCTGATGCCCTCGGTGCCGGTGAACGACAGGACTTGCAGGTCGCCTACGTAGTCTTCGACCGTGAGGCTGAAGTGCGTTTCGTTAGCTGGGTTGAACATAGTGTGCTCCCTGTTCGAATGTCATCCGTTACGCCCTCAGCCGCAAACGCTGCAACCAGGACGAAGTGGCGCCCAAGGCGTCACGCAATTGGTCGGCAGAAATGTTGCGCTCTGCCGCGTCAAAGGCCAGCGCGGTGCGCAGCGCCGGCCAACAGTGGGTCGGCAGATTTGCCGGGGCTTGCAGTTCGCGATCCAGGTGTTCGTCACGGGCCTGGGTCGAGGGCAAGCGGCGGAACGGGTGTTTGCCGCCCGCCAGTTCATAGATCACGCAGGCTACGCCGTACACGTCTGCGCTGGCCGACAACGGTTGGCCCTCAAGCAGTTCGGGGGCGGCGTAGCCCGGGGTCCAGGCGTTGAAGCGCTCGCGGCTCAGGTGCGGCAGGCCGGACAGCATGCCCTCCTCGGCTTGCCCGAGACCGAAGTCGAACAGGCGCACGCCGTCTTCGCTGAGCATGACGTTGCTCGGTTTCATGTCACCGTGCAGCACGCCACGACGGTGGGCGTAGGCCAGCGCGTCGAGCAGCGGCAGCGCGATGTCGCGCAATTCCTTCCACGGCAGGCCCAGTGGCCGCTCGCAGAGCAGTTTGTCCAGGGTCAGGCCACGCATGAGTTCCATGGTGATGAAGGCCCGCTGGCAATCGGTGTCCACTTCGAACGTGTGCGGTCGCAGCACGTTGTCGTGACGCAGGCGTCGGGTCAGGGCGAACTCGCTGTAGAGCAAGGCACTGGCGTCCGGCGACTCGGCAAATTCTTCGCTGAGGATTTTCAGCGCAATGTAAGGATCGGGATCGCCGAACTGTTCGTGCAGCAGATCCCGGGCCCGGTAAACCGCACCCATACCGCCGGCCCCGAGCAGGCGCTCGAGGTGATAGCGGCCTGCCAGAACGTCCGGCAGTTCGCCGACGCTGGCCTTGGTCGGCGCCAGCGCGGGTTCGGCGTTGTGCTGCTTCGCGAAAGCGAAATAGGTCAGGTTATTGGCCTGCTCTTCGCTCATCAGCAAGTCGTCGACTGAGGATTCGATTTCAGTCATTGGCGGATCACCACGGCCGTCAGGTTGTCGCGAGCGGCGCCACGCAGGGCGCCGTCGAACAGACGTTCCAGCGCCACATGCGGCGCCGCCAGACTGAGAGCGTTGCCGAGGGCATCACTGCTCAGGCCTTGATACAAACCATCACTGCACAGCAGGAACACATCGCCCGGATAAACCTCGAGTTCCAGCACATCCAGGGTCAGTTGTTCCGCCGCGCCCACGGCCCGGGTCAGGGCTTGGGCGGCCGGGTGCGCCGCTGCCTGTTCGACACTCATCTGTTGCTCGTCGATCAATTGCTGTTGCAGCGAATGGTCCTTCGACAGCTGATACAACCGCTGCCCGCGCCACATATAACAACGACTGTCGCCGGCCCAGATGCAGGCCGCGCGATTGCCGTCCACCAGCAACGCCACGACGGTGCTGCCCATGATGCTGTCGTGGCGCCCGGCAGTAACGGTCAACTCTTGCCCCAGGCGCCGGTTCAGCCAGTGCAGGCACTGGCGGATGGCTTTGAGGCGTTCGTCGAAGTCTTCGTGCTGCGGCAGTTCAGCCAGGCTGGCGACGATCAACTGGCTGGCGATGTCGCCACCCTGATGACCGCCCATGCCGTCCGCGACCACCCACAGCCCATGCTGCGGGGTGTCGAGGAAAGCATCTTCGTTGCGCGACCGCACCTTGCCCGGGTCGGTTCGCGCCGCGCTGCGCCAGGGACTGGCCACCAGCATCAGAGCTGCACCGGCATACGGAAGGTACGCATCACGCCCATGTCGAACGGATTCGGCGTGCGCTGGCTGGTCAGCAGGTAGTTGGCGCGCAGGCCACCTACGTCGGCTTTCAGCACCAGCACGTCGCGACCGGTCAGGTACTCGGTCTGCATCAGGTCGAACAGACGGAACAGCGACCACGGGCCGGAGTTCTTCTCGATGCCGATCGGGCGCCCTGCCATCTTGTCCATGACCAGGCTGGTGCGACCGTCTTCAGCATCGGTCGGCCACTTGAAGCTCATGGGCAGAATCGGACCGTGGCGGTATTCCATGGTCTTGTCGCCGAACTTGAACTCGGAGCGGCTGACCGCCGGATCGAGGGTGTACGGCTCAAGCTTGAACTGCACAGTCGGTTCGGCCGGGTTGATCGAGAAGAAGCTCTGGCGAATGTTCAGTGCAGCCGCCATCTGGTCGAGGAAGACCTTGGACACCGGCAGGCTGCGACCGTCGATGCTGCGCATCCGGTAGTTGCCCGGATCACCGCTGACGAACGGACGCATGTAGTTGTCGAAGAAGCGGTCGATGGTGCCTTGCGCCCGGAAAAACTCGCGGAAATCGCTGATCGCCACATCGCTGGTGCTTGAGGCGCTGAACGGATAGCGCTTGCTGATGGTTTTGCCATACACGCTGTACAGCTCGTTCTGATACCGGCCGTTCAGGTATTGGTAGGCATCGTTGAGCACCAGACGCCACGAGTCTTCGGCCAGCACGTTGAACCACACACTCAGCGGACGCGGCAGACGGCCGGACGCATTGCGCAGGTTGGTCAGCGCATCACGCTGGCCGCTCATGCGGGTCTTGGCCAGTTCGAACGCGGCCTGCTCCGGCGTGCTGGAACGGGCCAGGCCCGCCAGTTGCAGTTGCAGGTCGTTGAGCGCGGTGAAGGCCGGGGTCAGGTCAGCGGCCGGGCCGTTGTTGTCGTCGAGCAGTTTATGCAGCGGCTCAAAGCGTCGTTGCAGCGACTTCTTGGCAGTGTCCGGCAGATTCTTCGCCACGTTCATGGCCGAAGCCTTGTCGGCGACAGCGGAAGCGAGCTTGCCGACCTTGCCCAGTTTGCCCTTCTGGCCTGCCAGTGCATCGGCGGCGTCACCGGCTTCATCCACCGGCTCAGGGGCCGCCGGGAAGCGAGTGTTCTCACGCACTTCGGTCAGCAGCGCCAGCACCGGCGAGTTGGCCGAGGTCAGGCCCGCCAGTTGCTCGGCGCCTTCACCGGCATCGCTGATCGGCGGCAGTGCCACCTGGCCAACCGCTTCGCTCCAATAGTTGGCGTAGTCGCGGAAGTACAGTTGCTCCAGCTCGACCATCAGGCGACGCAAGTCCATGTCGCTGATGCCCGCGCCTTCGCCCAGCACCCAGTTGTCACGCAGGATGTCGGTGACCAGCGATGCGCCCTGCACCGAGAAATACTGCTGATAGCCGGTCTGGGTGTAGAAGCCCGGAATCACGTATTCGGTGCCGATGAACAGCGAGCCCTGCGGCCCGAGGTGCTGGCTGAAGCGATAGTCCGGCAGGTTGCGCGCCTGCTCGCGGAGCATGCGGTAAACCACGTTTGCCAGCGATTCACTGCGCAGGACCTGACGCGCCTGAGTCACCAGTTGCTCGTTGAGTGGATAGATGAACGGCAACTCCAGCAGACGCTCCAGATGGGCATTCAAACCGTTCTGCACGGCGGTGTTGCCGGAGTAGCGCTGGGACCAGTCGGTGGCGACCCAATCCTTGAGCCACGCCGCGTCACGACGATCCTTCATGTTCAGCATCAGGTACGCGCGCAGGCTGTTGATCAGCTTTTCGCGGTCCTTCATGTTGGCGCGGATCTGGCCTTCGAGCATCGTCGCGACGCGCGGCAGCAGTTGCTTTTCGAGCTCGTGCTCGTAAGCCTCCTTGACCACCGGATTGACGTCCTGGCCCTGATACAGCCCCATCCGCTCGTGGTACGCAGCGTCGCCTTTCTTCGGGAACACTTGAGTCGCGGCGTAGCTGGTGTCGAGGGTTTTCAGCGTGCCCATGGCGTCATCGCGCGGCGACAGTGCCGTGCGTTGCTGGGTCCAGTTCTGCGCCAGATTGCGCAGGTTTTCCAGACGCTCCCAGTTGGCCGAGAAACCGCCGGCCCAGAGCATGCCGAACAGCACAAGCGCGCCCAGTGCGCCGACGTACAACGCACGCTGGCCCCAGTGGATGCGGCTGCGCTCGCGCTTGTCCAGACCGGCGAGGTCGGACTCGGGGAAAATCACGCGGCTGAGCAAATGGTGGATGAAACGCGAACGACCGCTGCGCAATGTCGGCAGCACGCCGGCCCTCATGCCCAGACTCGCGCCGATACCGGCAGTGGTCGAATCCATTTCCTGAGTCAGATGCGGAGCGCTGGTCAGGTAGAAACCACGCAGCAGCGTCGCACGCTGGTAGCGGTTGCCGGTGAAGGCCATGTCGACGAACAGGCACAGGCGCTCGCCGATCTGGCCCATCTGGTGCGGGAAGTCGAGGATGCGGCCACGGCGCTGGGTGTCGCGCTCGGAGTGCATGCGCATGATCACCTGGCTGTTGAGGCGACGCAGCAGCTCTTCGAACTCGTTGCGCAACACGGCCACATCGGTGCCGACCTGATCCTTGCGGAAACTGGTCCCCAGCACCTGATCGCTTTCTTCGCGGGTCAGTTGGTCGAAGAACTCGTCGAAGCCCAGCAGCTTGTCAGCCTTGCTCAGCACCAGATACACCGGCACGTCGACGTGCAGCTTCTGATAGACGTCTTGCAGACGCGCGCGCACCTGGCGGGCCAGGGTGTCGATGTCCTGCTCACTGCCACTGGTGAGGGTTTCCACCGGAATGGTCACCAGCACGCCGTTCAGGGGACGACCGCGACGACGCTTGCGCAACAGTTCCAGCAGCGTGGTCCAGGCGCTCCCGTCGACTTCCGAATCCGGCTGGGTCAGGTAGCGGCCGGCGGTGTCGATCAGCACACCGTGATCGGCGAAGTACCAGTCGCAATGACGGGTGCCGTGGGTGTCGCGGGTCAGCTTGCGGTCGATCTTGTTGATCGGGAATTCCAGCCCGGAGAAGTCCAGCAGGCTGGTCTTGCCGCTGGCCTGCGGGCCGATCAGCAAGTACCACGGCAAGTCACTGCGCCAGCGCTCGCTGCGGCCGCGATACAGGCTCGAAGTCTTGAGGGTTTTCAGGGCGTCCTTGAAACGCTCCTTCAACTCTTTCTGCTCTTCTTCGATCAGTTCGTCACGGCGGATACGGTCCTGGCCGTCTTCGGTTTCTTCGACAGCTTTCTTGCGGATGCCGGCGCGCCAGCTGACGAAGACCATGGTCAGGCCCCAGATCAGGAACAGCACGGCGATGGTCAGCAAGCGCGAGGTGGAACTCTCCCAGAACTTGTAATCATCCACTGCCAACAACGGGCCGACGAACCACACCAACAGTGCCACGAACAGCACCAGCAGCAGAGTCCAGACCCAGGTCTGGCGCAGGAAGGCGCCGACTTTCTTGAAAAACTTTTTCATCACACGTCCCTGTTTACGGCTGCGACTGCGGCTGGGCCGCGGCCGGATCAAGCGGCTGATAAGGTTGCAGAACGGTGTCGCGCTGCTCGCCCAAGACCCAGGCGAAGCCCGAATACATCATCACCAGACAGACGAAGGTGAACAGCACCACCATCCACGCCGGCACGATGCGCACCAGGTTGCGACGCTGATCGTTGAGGCCTTCCCACTGCGGCGACAATTCACGCGGCACATCGCCACGCAACTGGCGGATCTGCCGGTACAGGGCGTCGCGGATGCCTTCGAGTTCCAGCATGCCGCGTGCCTGCACGCGGTACTTGCCCTCGAAACCGAGGGACAGGCACAGGTACATCAGCTCCAGCATCGGCAGGTGCTTGACCGGGTTTTTCGACAGCCGATCGAGCAGCTGGAAGAACTTCTCACCACCGAAGGTTTCGTTGTGGAAACTACTGAGCAGGCTCATCTGCGACCACTCGCTTTCGTTGCCCCACGGCGTGGTCACGACGGCTTCGTCGACCACGGTGCAGAGCACGTAACGGGCGGCCATCACCTGGCTGCTTTCGGCGCCGTTGTGCAGGGCACGCACTTCAAACAGCTTGAGCCCGGCGGTCAGGCGCTCGTTGAGCGCGTAGAGGTCTTCGCGGGTGTCGCTGTGTTTGAGGCGCACCACTTCCGACAGCAATTCGGAAGAGGCGGCCACCAGCGAATTGAGGCTGATATTGAAGGCTTCCGCCGGGCGCAGGCGCGCGGCGTAGATCATCCGTTCTTCCAGTTGTTCAAAGCGCGGTGGCGCAGCGAAGTCGGTCAGCGGACTCGCCGCCGGGCCATGGCCCTGACGGTCGAGCAGGACGGTTTTGTCGTCCTGGTTGTGTTCCATGTCCTTGATCATGTCGGTCAGTTCCTGATGGCCCAGAATTTCAGTTCAAGCTCGGCGAATTCGCCGGACACGTGGAACGCGAAGCCGCCGGAGCGCTCGAGTTGCGCCAGGTCTTCGGAACTGAGTTCGAGGATGAAATAGGTTTTGTTGGAGTGGAACGCGATCTGCCGCGGGGCCACCGGCAACGGTTTGACCTTGATCCCCGGCAGGTGCAGGTTGACCAGTTGGCGGATGCGCTCCACCGGGCCGACCTTGAGGTGCGCAGGCAAGCGGTTGCGCAGTTCTTCGGAGTCGCAGTTGGCACTGGCTGCCAGCACGAACGACGCCGAGCCCAGCAGTTTGTGGTCGTGCAGCGGCGACACGATGATCCCGTACTGACGCGCTTGCAGGATCAGTTCGATAGCGTGCTGTTCCAGCACCATCGACAGTACCTGACGGATCGACTCCATCAGTTTGCGGAAGCTCGCACCCTGGTCGGCGTGGGAGTAACGGCTGTCCAGGCGCGGGCGTTTGCTGTCGCTGGAGAAGGTCGCCAGATCGCCAAGCATGGTCAGCAGCGTGCGGTACAACTCTTCCGGATGAACCTGCTCCAGACCCAGGTAGTGGCGCAGCAACAGTTCGGTGCGGTTGATCAGTTGCAGCATCATGAAGTCGCCGATTTCCGCGCCACCGACCTTGCCGTTCGAACGGATGCGCTCGGCAATGGTGTCGCCCCGGTGACCGAGCATGCTGATCACTTCTTTCAGGCACGACAGCAGGTAGCTGGAAGCGTGGGCCTGAATGTAGGTCGGCACGAAATCCGGATCGAGGCTGATCACGCCGTCCGGCGTGGTGTCGAGCACGTCGCAGATTTTCAGCTTCACGTAGGCCTGGTCGCTCTGCTGCTCGCCGAGCAACAATTTGAAGTCCGGGCGACCGCAGCTGACCTGGCTGGCGGAATCATCACCGGCGTTGGAGTCGGCCACTTCGGCGTCATACGCGGTGTAGCGCGCCAGCACGTCCGACTGCTCCGGGCGACGGGCCTCGATGTGGTTACCGGTGACCAGCGGCAGCGCCAGGTAAACCGGCATGTTGCCGGTGTTCGGCGGAATGTCCAGGGCCAGCGGTTCGGTGTTGCCGCCGAGTTCGAACAGGCTGCCGTCCGGCAGGATCCCCGAGGCTTCACTGATCACCAGTTTGCCCATGTTGAGGAACTGCAAGTCGATCTCCAGATTCAGGAAACCCCAGGTGTAGCCGCCCAGCAACTGGGTGCGGGTCTTCATCTGGTGATCGTAGTAGCGGTCGTTGTGCTGGAAGTGCTGCGGACGCAGCAGCATGCCTTCCTGCCAGATGACTTTATGGGTATTCATGGTCAGTCATCCGCCTTGGCGAGCACTTCGTTGGTCTTGCGGATACCGGCCTGATCCAGAGTCAGATCGGCTTCGGTGACTTCCAGCGGCGTGATCGGGAACGTGTGGCGCCACTTGGTTTCCGGCAGGTCACGGTACGCGGCGAGGATGCCGATGAAGCGACTGCCCTCCTCCACGCTGAGTTTCAGTTCCACGGTCTCACCCGGGCGCAGTTCGAGTTCTTCGCTGGCCACCAGGTCCGGGTTGAGGGATTCCTTGGCGCGCTCGTAGAGGCTGAAGAAATCGGCGTTCTCGAACGTCACCGGGTGCTTGAGTTCGAACAGGCGCACCACGATCGGCGACGGACGACCGTTGAGGTCCGGGTTCAGCTGGTCGCTGCCGGTCAGCTTCAGGTTGATCTTGGTCACTTTCGAATACGGCGACAGCGACGAGCAACCGGCGAGCAGCACCAACAGGGTGAGCGCGGTCAGCGTCTTGAAAAAAGCGGTCGAGCGGCGAGACATGCGCATCATCCTTGGTGGTCGGTGTGGAGGGTGGAGATCAGGCGGATCTGTTCTTCGTAGGCCTGGGCGAAGTCGCGGGCCAGCAGACGCTCGCTCCAGTCGTCGTCCTGACGCAGCGCATGGTGATAACGGTTGAACGCTCTCCAGCGCCCGCCGGCGGTGGCGAGCAACGGCTTGTTGTCACGCTCGAAACGCAAGGTCAGTTGCTCTGGCGAGAAGTGCTCCAAAGTGCCGCGCACCGCCGCGCGGCTGGCGGTCAGCAGCGCTACCTGATGCGCCTGCAAGTCGCGGAAAGCGCGGGAGATCGCCTGCTCGGCCGGCAAGTGACCCGGCTTGTGCGGCTGCAACAGGATGTCCAGCGCTTCGCTCGGGTCGACGGCGAATTTCAGCGGGTTCTTGTTGGTGCCTTGCACGGTGGTCTGGGCCAGACGCAGTTCGTTCTTCAGCTCCGAACGGGTGCGCAAGCTCTGTTGCAGACCGCCGATGCTCTGGCGCAGCAGACGTGCAGCGTTCAGCGCGAGGGCTTCTCGCTCGTCGTGGCTGAGGTTCTTCACGTTCACGCCGAGGGCTGCGCCGAATTTATCCCAGAAGGTTTCGCTCTGACGCTCGACCGCTTTCGGCGCCGGCGCAGGTTCTGGCGTGGGCTCGACGATCAGTTCCGGCACCATCAGGCTTTCCATGTCGATACGCGCATAGTCGGCGCGCTGACGGGAGTCTTCTGGGTCGGTCACCGGTGCGAGCATTTCCTCGAACTCCGAGTACACGCGCTCTTGCTGCTCCAGCGATTTCAACGGGTCGAGGTCGAGGAACGCGTCGTCCGGAATGATGCTGCCAGCGGCGCGGGGCAGGCCGACTTCACCGTCGAAGGTCGCCGGGTCGCGCACCAGGCGCGCACGAATCTCGAAGTCGCCCAGCACGTAGGTGCTGCCGTGCTCGATACGCACCGGTTCGCCCTTGTGCAGGCGTGCGCCGCTGTCGCCGTCCTGAACACCGTTGCTGCTGGTGTCGGTCAGGAAAAACGTGCCCTCGCGATAGCTGACGATCGCGTGATGATTGGACAAGTGCCGCTTGCGGTCAGGGATGATCCAGTCGCAGTCCTCGCCCCGCCCGATCACGCCGCCGGCCTGTTTGAAGGTCCGCTGGCACAGCTCGGTGGGCACGAACTGCTTGGTGTTCAGCATTTCGAAAACCAATTCCATGTTTGATGCTCCTTGCGGTCACTTGCCGCGATTGACCGCCTGCGGATCACCCAACGGGCGGTAATCGTTATCGTTGAATTTGTAATTGCCGCTGCAACCGCCGAGGCCGCATAGAACGACGAGGGTCAGCAGGACAGCGTGCCAGTGACGAACAGACATCAGAGGGTCTCCAGGTGTAGACAAAGCACAAAGCGCCGACCCTCGCGGGCGGCGCTGAAACAGGTTTTCGAGGTGAATCCGACGGACTTTCGCCTACCCATCGAAATCACCCAGATTGATGTTCAAGCGGCCGAGCCGGTACAGCAGCGTGCGGCGTGGCAAGCCCAGTTCGCGTGCGGCGAGCGTCTGGTTGCCGTCGTTCTTGCGCAGGCAATCAAGCAGCAGATTGCGTTCGACCGCTTCCAGGCGTTCGCGCAGATTCAGGCCGCAGTGGTCTTCCGGCGCCGGCGTCAATTCCAGGCGCAGCGAGAAATGCTCGGCCAGCAACTCGCCGCCCTCGCACAACAACACCGCGCGCTCGACCAGACCTTTGAGTTCACGCACGTTGCCGGGGAAGGTGTAACCGGACAAATGTTCCAGGGCCGCGTCCGACCAGCGCACCGGATCACGTTGCAGGAAGGTGCAAGCCTTGTCGGCGAAGTGTCTGGCCAGGTCGAGGATGTCGCCTTCGCGCTGACGCAGGGCCGGCAACTCGATCGGGAACTGCGCGAGGCGGTAGTAAAGGTCCTCACGGAATTTGCCTTCGCTGACCAGCACCGACAGATCGCGGTGCGTCGCGGCGATGATGCGCACGTCGATCTTGTGGGTGTCGTTGGAACCCAGCGGGCGGATCTCGCCTTCCTGCAGAACACGCAACAACTTGGCTTGCAGCGACAGCGGCATGTCGCCGATTTCATCGAGCAACAGGGTGCCGCCGTTGGCCGCGTCGAACAGCCCGGCGCGGTCGCGATCGGCACCGGTGAACGCGCCTTTGCGATAGCCGAACAGCTCGCTTTCCAGCAGGTTTTCCGGGAATGCCGCGCAGTTCTGCACGATGAACGCCTGGGATCGGCGCGGGCCGCAATCGTGGATCGCCCGCGCGACCACTTCCTTGCCGGTGCCGGTCTCGCCACGCAACAGCACGGTGTACGGGCTGTGCAGGACTTTGCTGATCAGCGAATAGGTCTGGCGCATCGCCGCGCTTTTGCCGATCAGGCCGTAACCGCTGGCGCTCGGCAAACTGCGCACGACCGGCGCGGCCGCATCCACTGGCTGGCGCAGGCGTTGCAGCAGATGCAGCTGACCCAGCACGAACGAGCCGAGCTGGCCGAGGGAATCGGCGAAGCCTTGCAGGTCGACATGCCGACGGCTGGCGCACAGCAACAGACCCTCGACGGCCTTCTGCTGATTGACCAGCGGCACGCACAACAGTGATTGCCAAGGCGTGGACGACGCCGGCAGAAAACTGGTTTCGTGCAGGCTGCCGCCCAGGTCGTCGAGGCACACCACGCGGTTCTGGCACAGGGCGAACTGCAACAGTTGCTCGCCGTTGTAGTCCGCCGGCAGGCTCGCCGCGCTGCGCGGTTGCAGCACGCCGTCGAGGCATTCGGCATTCATCCCCAGCGACGTGTGCGTGGCGTCCAACAGGTACAGCTGCGTCAGTTCGCAACCGCTCAGCCCGGCCAGACCGCGCACGAAGTCACCCAGCAGCGCAGCACCGTCCGCCGCGCGCGACAGGCTGGCGAACTGCGCCAGCAAGGCTTCGGCATAGACCAGTGGCTGCGGCACTTGAGTGAACATCACACTCACCTCAGGCGAACTCGCAGGTCACACCGGCTTCGCCGTCAAGCGTCGCATGCACGCGCTTGAGGCTTTCACCGGTGGCCATGGCATCGAGCAAGCGGTCGGCCACCAGCGGCAGCACGTGCTGGTCGAGCAAATGGTCGATCAGGCGCGCACCGCTTTCGCTCTGCGTGCAGCGCTCGGACAGGTGATCGACGAGGTTCTGGCACCAGCTGAAATCCAGTTGGCGACGGTTCAGACGCTCGCCCAGACGACCGAGCTTGATCTCGATCAGCTCGCGCAATACCGGGCCGCCGACCGGGTAGTACGGCACCACTTTCATCCGCGCCAGCAGCGCCGGTTTGAAGTGTTTGCTGAGCACCGGGCGAATGGTTTCTTCCAGCACTTCGGCGGTCGGACGCGCGCCGTCTTCGCAGAGGTCGCTGATCTTGTCGCTGCCCAGGTTCGAGGTCATCAGGATCAGCGTGTTGCGGAAATCGATCTCGCGCCCTTCGCCGTCGTTGGCCACGCCCTTGTCGAAGATTTGGTAGAACAGGTTGAGCACGTCCGGGTCGGCCTTCTCGACTTCATCGAGCAACACCACCGAGTACGGTTTCTGGCGCACGGCTTCGGTGAGCATGCCGCCCTCGCCGTAACCGACGTAGCCTGGCGGTGCACCGATCAGGCGGGAAACGGTGTGCTTCTCCTGGAACTCGGACATGTTGATGGTGGTGATGAAACGGTCGCCGCCGTACAGCAGGTCGGCGAGCGCCAGGGCGGTTTCGGTCTTCCCGACGCCACTCGGGCCCACCAGCAGGAACACGCCGACTGGTGCATCAGGCTTGTTCAGGCCGGCAGCGGTGGCGCGCATCGAGCGATCCAGCGCGTGCACGGCTTGTTCCTGACCACGGATGCGGGTGCGCAGGTCAGTGGCGAAGCTTGCGACCTTGGCATTGTGTTCACGGGCCAGTTGCGCCAGCGGCACGCCGGTCCAGGCGCTGATCACTTCGGCCACCAGGCGCGGGCAGACTTCGAAGCTGACCAGACGCTCTTTGACCTGCGCAGCCGTCAGCTCGCTGTGAGTCTTGTTCAGCTCGGCCTCCAGCGCTTCGACGCTCTGGCCTTGCGCGACTTCGGCAGCGCGAGTTTCGATCACGGTGCCTTCGGCGTCCTCTTCAACACTGACGGTCGGCTCGACGGCGGCGGCTTCGCGAGCCTTGGCCAGTTGCTGACGCAGCTCCAGCAGGCGCTCGGCCAATTGCTTCTGTTCGGTCCACAGGGTTTCCAGCGCGACCATTTCGGCTTCGGCTTCGTCCAGACGCGCTTCCAGTGCCTCCAGCGCTTCGTGGTCGATCAGCAGACCGGCTTCGGCATCGCGGCGCAGGGCCTGACGCTGACGGCCACCTTCAGCCAGTTCGCCACGCAGGCGCTCCAGGCTTTCCGGGGCAGCAGCGAGGCTGATGCGAACGCGGGCACACGCGGTGTCGAGGACGTCGACAGCCTTGTCCGGCAGTTGCCGACCGGCAAGGTAACGGGCGGACAGTTCCGCTGCCGAGACCACCGCGTCATCGCGCAAGTAGATGCCGTGGCTCTTCTCGTAAACCTGCGCCAAGCCACGCAGGATGGTGACGGCTTCGCTCACGGTCGGTTCGTGCAGTTGAACCGGTTGGAAACGACGGGCCAGCGCCGGGTCTTTCTCGAAGTATTTCTTGTACTCGGCCCAAGTGGTGGCGGCGATGGTGCGCAGCTCACCGCGAGCCAGCGCCGGTTTCAGCAGGTTGGCCGCGTCGGAACCGCCGGCATTGCCGCCCGCGCCGATCAAGGTGTGGGCTTCGTCGATGAACAGGATGATCGGTTTCGGCGAGGCTTTGACCTCGTCAATCACGCCTTTGAGACGACGCTCGAATTCACCTTTGACGCTGGCGCCAGCCTGCAACAGGCCCATGTCCAGCGACAGCAGTTCAACGCCCTTGAGCACTTGCGGCACTTCACCGGCCGCGATGCGCGAGGCCAGTCCTTCGACGATGGCGGTTTTACCGACACCGGCTTCACCGACCACGATCGGGTTGTTCTTGCGGCGACGGGCGAGGATGTCGACCATCTGGCGGATCGCGCCATCGCGGCACAGCACCGGGTCGAGTTTGCCGGCGCGGGCCTGTTGGGTCAGGTTGTGGGTGAAGCGCTGCAGCAGCGATTCGCCCTGAGCGGCCGGCTGACCGTTGGCGGCTGGTTGCTCCTGTTGCGACAGGGCAAATTCTTTCAGCCGATCGATGTTCAATCTGGCGAGCAACGGCTGGTAGCGGCTGCCGGCGTAGCGCATCGGATTACGCAGCAGCGCGAGGATCAGCGCCGCGTCTTCGACCGAGGTCTGGCCCAGTTCAAGGTTGGCCACCAGCAGCGCGTCCTGCAGCCACTGCACCAGCTCCGGAGCGAACACCGGGTTGCGCGAAGCGCTGTGCTCGACCCGCGATTGCAGCGCGGCGCTCAGTTCGCCGGCATCAACGTCGGCATCCTGCAGCGCGCGGGAGAGCAGACCGTTCGGGCGCTCCAGCAGGCCGAGCAGCAAGTCTTCGACCAGAATCTTGCTGCCGCCACGGGCGACACAGCGCTCGGCCGAACGCTCCAGATCGCGACGGGTTTCGGCGTCCAGCGCCTGGATGAGTTGTTGCAGGTCTACGTTGATCATGGCTCACGTCCTTAATGAATTTTGCTGCCCAGGGTCACCACGCCGTCTGCTTTCTCGCAGCCCAGCCAACTGGTCCACCCCAGGCGACAGTCGTTCTTCTCGCCAATGCGCAGTTCGCGGATTTCTTCCGGACGCAGCACCAGGCGAATGTCGTAATCGAGCGGGTCACGCAAGGTGAACCGAACCAGCGCGCAGAGCGGCTGGTAACCGAAACCGATGGGCAGGAATTCGTGGAATCGCTCCCAGTCGAGTTCGGTGATGTGAATGCGGAATTTGCCGCTGCGATCGCGCACCTGTTCGCCCAACACCAGGTCTTCACCCAGCACGCTGTTGGCGAAGCCGAGGCGGTTGCGCTGTTCTTCGAGAATTTCCACGCGGCGCTCGATGCACTGCTCGATGACCAGGTCTTCGTGTTTGAAGTAGTAACGCAGCACCGCTTCGATCAGCGCCGCCGAGTGCGCCCGCAGACTGAGCAGGCCGAGGTACGGCAGCAGGCGTTTCCAGTTCAGTTCCTTGGCCTTGCGGATCTCGTCGCCGCCGAGGCCGATCAGGGCAAACAGGTGCGAGGAGAACGGGTCGACCGCGCCGCTCTGGAAGCTCGCGCGATAGCGATACTTGCGCCAGATCGGCAGCATCAGTCGTTGCAGGCGATGGTGGAACAGGTCGAGGAAATTGCGCGTCGGGTTGCCGTCTTCGCTGTCGCCCAGGGCTTGCTCGCCATAGAACGCCGGCAGCGGCGAGCCGGAACCGACCAGGCCGATCAGGTTGAAGCGCAGGCGCGCGCGCATCTGCCCGTGCTCTTCGAAAAACTCCACGCGATCGACATCGCTGCGCGGAAACCCGAGGCTCGGGTTGGCCTGGAATTCAAGCTGGTCGTACAGGTCGTCTTCGCTCAGGTACGGGTGCGCATCGCGCAGCCGGTCGATCACCAGCAGCACGGCCTGAAACAGCGAGTACTCGCGTATTACCTTCGTCAGCCCGCTTAAAGCAGGGGCTGCAGGCCCATACGTGGTGTCCATTGGTACACCTCTCCCTGTGTGCTTTTTACCCGCAGCTCGTGGAATGAATTGAGACTGGCGTAAAGCGCGAAAAACTCGTTGAGAACCGAGGCGAAGACGAACAAGTCGCCCTCACCGATATACCCTTCCGGGTCGATGGTCAGTTCGGTACGCAGACCGCGCACCGGCAGACCACGGTGCAACCGGTCCACGTGGTGATGCTTGATGTGCTTGAGGCCGCCGAGCAGGCGCTTGCTGACCTTCTCCGCGTGCTGGTCGTAGTAGCGCGGCAGGTCGTAGGTTTCGAGAATCACCTTCAGTGCATTGACGTCGGCCAGCGACAGATAGTTGAGCGACATGTTGCTGATCAGCTTCCACAGGAAGTCACGGTTCAGCGGCGGCGCGAAACTGGAAGTGGCCGGGGTGATGTTGCGGAAACTCAGAAACTCCGGGGTCTCTTCGCAGGCCATGCAGATCTGCCCGAGCTTGAGTTTGCGCGGCAGGTTCTGGTTGGTGCAGACCAGCTCGATTGACAGGGTTTCGTGGGCTTCGGTGTGGCGGATGCCGAAGCTCAGGTAGGTGTCGAGACCGTCGTGCAGCAACGACGAACGCTGGCGGATGCTGTAATGCGGACGGCTGTTGGGCACGTCGAAACTCGGGTCATGCTCAAAGGATTCGAACGGCACGTACTCCTGATATCCGAGGCCGCCGGGCTTCCAGCCGGTCACGGTTTCCACCGAGAACACGCCGCAGTTTTCCAGATCGTATTCGGCCGGCAGCAGCAGGTATTCGTCCTGTTTGCCGTCGAGGCGGATCGGCAGTGCGTCGTGCTTGAACAGGTTGACGATCGGCGTGCAGAACAGCTTCACGTTATCCGTCGTCGGACGCATGCGCATGATCCCGCTCTTGCGGATGTCGAAGCGCAATTCCA
Source organism: Pseudomonas sp. IAC-BECa141 (assembly GCF_020544405.1). Lineage (NCBI taxonomy): Bacteria > Pseudomonadati > Pseudomonadota > Gammaproteobacteria > Pseudomonadales > Pseudomonadaceae > Pseudomonas > Pseudomonas sp. IAC-BECa141. The sequence goes on from NZ_CP065410.1 coordinate 6,078,862, forward strand.
GGCCGCGCATCTGCTTGAGGGTGTCTTCCGGCAGCGCCTTGAGGATGTCCAGACCGTGGACATCGACGAACAGGAACTTGTCCTGGAAAGCGAAGTATTCCTGCAGGTAGCGATAGCCGCGGAAGGTGTTCAGCGGATACGGGATCAATGCTTCTTCTTCGGCAAAACCCACTGGCTTGACCCGGTCACCCGGAATCTTGAACGCCATCGGCTTGCCGCTCACGCCATCGATGGGCTTGCCGGCGCCGTCGAGGGGGATCAGTTCGATGCCGTCGAGGTTGCGCAGCAGGCTCAGGTAGAGCATCTGGCTGATGTAGCGCTCGCCGGCAAAGTGCAGACGCAGCTTGCTCAGCTCCAGCTCGCCGAGGTGGCCGTCGGCGCTCATCTCCAGGCGCAGGCTGAGCAGCGAACCGTCGCCCTTCACCGAGTAGTTGAGCGCAGCCAGATCCAGCGCCATGACTTCAGTCGGATAGCAGGTGCGGAAACGGCAACGCACGTCTTCGATCGGCACGCTCTCGACCGGCGTATCACGCTCGACCTTCAGCGCCGGCCCCGAACGCTTGAGCGGATCGAACTGCAGAATGCTGAACGCCGGCAGCGGGCGCATGTAGTTCGGCCACAGCAACTGCATCAGAGAATGGCTGAGCTCCGGCAACTCGTCATCGAGCTTCTGGCGCAGACGCCCGGTCAGAAACGCAAAGCCTTCCAGCAACCGCTCCACATCCGGATCCCGCCCGGCCTGCCCCAGGAACGGCGCCAGTGCCGGACTACGCTCGGCGAAACGGCGGCCCAGTTGGCGCAGTGCGGTGAGTTCGCTTTGGTAGTAGTGGTTAAAGGACATGTCTGGCTGCCTAGCTATTGATTCGTTTTATTTGCAAACTGAAACTACTGAAAGCGTTAATACGAAAAAAAGAAAACATTTCATTTAGTACTCCGAGCCAACAATAATCTTTCAAACTTGTTAGCCACCCATATCGCCAGAGCAGTCAGCCCACCCGTTAAAACGCTATAAGCCGCCGCGCGAACAGGGTAAAGCGGCAAAAGATAAATCAATATCAATGCAACCATTAAAAAAACGATGCTAAATTTAAATATCCGCCCTGGAATCAAAGCAACAACTAAATTTACAAAAACAAATAGATAAAAGACCATATACATGGCAATCCCGACAGAAGCGCCACGCGAAGTCAAACCACCAAATAAAACCTTATATAGCGAAACACCATAGTAATTAACAACGACATAAATTACGCAGGCAAAAAAATGCACTGATAGGCCCGCCGCCAGCCTCGCCATCATCTTTTCCACTCTCCATACTTATCTACAGAGCCTTGCGTGATGGAGCTTCTTAACTTCTGATCGGATGTGCCGAGATAAACCGTGCTGGTCACCACTTTCTCGCGATAGCCCATTCGCCCAGCAAATACCCTTACCGTTTCAGTACGTAGTTCAAAGTTCTCCGAAGCCCATAAAGCCCCACGCAGCACCATGTAATTATCGTATTCGTTGGTTTTGTCCTCCTTTGGGAATATAGGAACACCGTCACCATATTTCATACCGGTTTCAACGGTTTTCTTAATAGCGGCTTCCAAAGATTTGGTTTCTTCCAGATATAAACGGTAGGTATCGGTCGCAAACGGTATTTGCCCAACCCCATCACCCCAATAGGGCTCACCATCGATCATGACCAATATAAATCCGGCACCACCCTCAGAACTATTTTTCCAATCACCAGGCATTGTCGGAGCAAAGCTAATTGACATCCTATCAACAATTGCAAATTTAATAATTTGCGACCAGTTAAACTGCTTATAGGCATTATAAGCGTCTGTGCCAGCAGTTTTAGACTCGGGATTCACCCAAATTTTCTTCCGATAATTATCAGCCAGAGGCTCAAACCATTGAATTGCTTCCGCATACAGTTTCTCAGCTTTCATGATTCTGAACTGAACATCTGAAGCATTCGGTTTTAGAGCAAAAAGAGGTACCCCATTCCCTCTGGTTATTAGCCAGACGTGAGGCAATGGAATCTGTTTCGGTTTTTTATCTTCACTCGGCGTAGTTTCGGCTTTGATTTTCAGTTCCGTTTTTCCATCGGAAGTTTCGAAAATGTGAGCAACGCCGTCGATGACAATAGAAGTTTCCACGCGATTACTCCGACGACACGTAGATGGTAACCATCTCGCCTTGTTTTCCAGTGGAGAAACACCCTGTGCCTCCCGCCGCCGATGAACATCCTGCTTTCTCTAAGCCACTGTCAGAAACTATTCTGTAATTCAGGTTTGCTACTGGCTGTCCATCCGCTGTATGGAAAGAAAAAACGCGGTTGAAAACTCCAGGAATGACTAATGGCTCCGGCGGCACAAACGGCGCCGGCGAATGCGAATTGCCGATAATCACCGTCCCGGAGCCGGCAGTGACCTTGTTGCCATGGGCCCCGACCGAACCAACGGTGGCAGCCGGCTTGCCGTTGATCAGAACCGTAGTCGCAAGGTCGCCGACCAACGCGCCACCACACGCCGAGGCATCGCCCTGGCGAGCGGCCGGGAGGCCGTCGAAGAACACGTCGCCAGAACCGGCGGCGATCGGGTTGGTGCCGTGGCCGGGGAGCGGGCAAGCAGTGGGGTCGGATACGCGTGCTGCAGGTTTGCCAGACATCGGGATTCTCCTTAGTTGACCTTCACTTGACCGCTGCCATCCAGGCGCGCGGCGAAACTCACCTGACGCTTGAAACCCTCGACTTCCAGCAGGCCTTCGATGCTGAAGGCCAGGCGGAGCTGGTCGTGATCACGCGGCAGGGAAATGACACGCACGTTGCTCAGGCGCGGTTCGTAGGCTTCGATGAAGCTTTCGATGGCCAGGCGGGCCTGACTCAGGGAGTCGTGCAGGCTCAGGCGCATGTCATTGAGATCGGGCAACCCGTAGTCGGACAGCGTTTGCACGCTGCCGGCCCGGGTGCTGAGCATTTTGGCCAGATGGGCAGCCACCGACGCCATGGCAGAAGCCTCGAGGCTCTTGCCCTTGCGTAGTTCCGCGTCGCCGTTGAGGCGTTCGAAAAGGCTGCCGTATCCGTCCATGAGTCGCTCTTACTCTTTGTCCAGCTTGCCAACCAGCGACAGGGTGAAATCGGCACCCATGTACTTGAAGTGCGGGCGCACGTTCAGGCTGACGCGGTACCAGCCCGGCTCGCCTTCAACGTCGCTGACGATCACTTGCGCAGCGCGCAGCGGACGACGGCCACGGACTTCGGCGCTCGGGTTTTCCTGGTCGGCCACGTACTGGCGGATCCACTTGTTCAGTTCCAGTTCGAGGTCGGTACGCTCTTTCCACGAACCGAGTTGCTCGCGCTGCAGCACTTTCAGGTAGTGAGCCAGGCGGTTGACGATCATCATGTACGGCAGCTGGGTGCCGAGCTTGTAGTTCAGCTCTGCCGCCTTGCCTTCTGCGCTGATGCCGAAGAACTTCGGCTTCTGCACGGAGCTTGCGGAGAAGAACGCCGCGTTGTCGGAGCCTTTACGCATGGTCAGGGAGATGAAGCCTTCCTCGGCCAGTTCGTATTCACGACGGTCGGAAACCAGAACTTCGGTAGGAATCTTGGTTTCGATTTCGCCCATGCTTTCGAAGTGGTGCAGAGGCAGGTCTTCGACCGCGCCGCCGCTCTGTGGGCCGATGATGTTCGGGCACCAGCGGAATTTGGCGAAGCTGTCGGTCAGCTTGGTACCGAAGGCGAAAGCGGTGTTGCCCCACAGGTAATGCTCGTGGCTGTTGGCAACGTTTTCCTTGTACACGAACGACTTGACCGGGTTCTCTTCCGGGTCGTACGGGTTACGCAGCAGGAAACGCGGAACGGTCAGGCCAACGTAGCGGGAGTCTTCCGAGGTACGGAAGCTCTGCCATTTGGTGAATTGCGGGCCTTCGAAGTGATCTTTCAGATCCTTCAGGTCCGGCAGACCGGTGAAGCTTTCCAGACCGAAGAATTTCGGGCCGGCAGCAGCGATGAACGGCGCGTGGGACATGCAGGCTACGCTGGACACGTACTGCATCAGTTTCACGTCCGGCGAGCTTGGGGACAGGTAGTAGTTGGCGATGATCGCGCCAACCGGCTGACCACCGAACTGGCCGTATTCAGCGGTGTAGATGTGCTTGTACAGGCCCGACTGCATCACTTCCGGCGAATCTTCGAAGTCGTCCAGCAGGTCGTCCTTGGAGACGTTGAGGATTTCGATCTTGATGTTTTCGCGGAAGTTGGTGCGGTCGACCAGCAGTTGCAGGCCACGCCACGACGATTCCAGCGCCTGGAAGTCCGGGTGGTGCAGGATTTCGTCCATCTGACGGCTGAGCTTGGCATCGATCTCGGCGATCATGCGGTCAACCATGGCTTTCTTGACCGGCTCACCGTTGTTCTGCGGCTTGAGCAGCTCTTCGATGAACGCCGACACACCGCGCTTGGCGATGTCGTAGGCTTCGTCGTCCGGCGTCAGGCGGGTTTCGGCGATGATGCTGTCGAGGATGCTGTACTCGCCGTTTTCTGCGGCGTTCTGTTGTGCTGCGCTAGTGCTCATTGTGTTGGCTTCCTTGGCTGCTGGAGTCTCAAGCGTCCGGGGCTGCGGCGTTCAGGCCCAGCTCACCGAGTACGCGACCGCGGGATTCATCGTCGGCGAGCACGCCTTCGATGGCTTTACGGAACGCAGGTGCGTTACCCAGCGGGCCTTTGAGGGCCACCAGCGCGTCACGCAGTTCCATCAGTTTTTTCAGCTCAGGCACTTGCTCGACCAGGCTGGCCGGGTTGAAGTCCTTCATGGAGTTGACGCGCAGTTGCACAGCCAGCTCGTCGGCCTCGCCATCTTCCTGAAGACGGTTCGGCACGCTCAGCGTCAGACCCAGCTCTTGCTTGGCCAGCACTTCGTCGAAGGTCATCTTGTCGATGCTGATCGGCTTGCGATCCTCGATCTTGCGATCGTCCTTGCGGTGGGTGTAGTCACCGATTGCCAGCAGCTTCAGCGGCAGTTCAATCTCTTCCTGAGCACCGCCGGTGGCGGGTTTGAAGGTGACGTTGATGCGTTCCTTGGGGGCTACCGAGCCTTCTTTGGCCATGGCTTTTCTCCTTGCGGTTGTGGCCCTGGGGCCTATTCGAGTACCACTTCGAGATCGAGGTGGCACAGCCTGCGATAAATCTCTTCCTTGCGTTCACGTACGGCATGGTTCTGCGGCAGTAACTCGCAGCAACTGTGCAGCAGGTGCAGCACTTCCAATGCAAGATCGGGCTCCCAGGCGTGCAGGCCTGAGTCCTGTAATGTCTGATCGAGGGTTTCGAGCTGGTTCTTGGCGAGTTCGTATTTCTTGGCCAGGAAGCACAGCCGCGCGAGAGCGAACTGCCAGAAGAAGCGTTCGCGGCCGCCGTGCGCCGATTGCAGGCCCTGCTTGAGGATCTGCACCGCTGGCTTGAGGCCTTCCTTGCGCAGGATCGGCTGGACTTCTTCCAGCGCTTTTTCCCAGGCAGGCTGGGTTTCGACGTTCTCGGTCTCGACCTTGCGCGGCGCGCTGGCGCTTTGCAGGTGCGGCATGACGTTGCCGGCGATCCACGCCCGGGTGGACGGATCGGCAAACGGCGCGCCGTCATGGAAACGCAGCTCGATGATGCCGGGCAGGCGCTGAATCAAAAGCGCGAAGTGGATTTCCACTTCGCGCATGGCCAGCTCGGCGTTGAGGTTCTGGAGACATTCCCAGACCATTCGCTGGCCATCGAACCAGAACGGCGCCTTCGCCAGGCTCGCCTCCAGCTCCACCAGCAGGTCGGCGTATTTGCCCTGGTCGAAACGGTCCTGATACTGCTTGAGCTTGTCGACCGGCAACCCGCGCAGCACGGTGATCTGCTCGGCGTTGCGCTCGGGCACCGCGTCGATCGTCATCCACAGCAAGGTACGGTTGAGGCGCAGGGCGCGCAGGTCGGTGGCTTTCTGCTTGAGCCACCAGGCGCACAACGGGCGGGCACTTTCCTGTTGGGCGCGCAGGGCCTTGTGGGCTTCTTTCTCGTTGTCGATCGGCGCGCCGGGCGCCAGCAACTGGCTGGCGGCCTGTTTGACCTGTGCCACCGCCGCGCCCACCACGCCGGGAGCCGGCTGATTGTCGGCAGCGCGCTGGATCATGGTTTTCAGGCGGCGGGAAAGCGGCAGCAGCAGCGGCGCATCATCGCCCAGATGCTCAGTGCAGGCGGCGTCGAGACCGGACAGGTGCTCGGATAACTGCCGGAACATCGGCAGCTGTTCCTTGATCGCGATGTTCTCGGTGATCACCTGCTCCAGACGCGGCACCAGCCAGCCAATGGCGGCGGCCCGGGTGCGGGGTTTGAGCGGGTGAACTTCGGCCCAGTTGTTTTCCGACAAGTGGTGCAGCATTCCGAGGCCGGCCAGCAGACCGGGGAAGGATTCACGCTGGTACAGCGACCAGGTCAGCCAGGCGCCGACACGCAAATCCTTGGATTGGGTACGCAGGAGGTTTTCGCTGTTTTCGCGAATTTTCAGCCAGTCGATCTGTCCGCTTTCGTGCATCGACGAGGCTTTGGCCAGCTCGCTTTCCAGCGCCTCGAACTCGCTCGAGAAACGAACGTCTTCGCCCGCAAAATTCTCTTTGGAAACAGAGACTTTAGCGAGTTCGAGGTAATGGGCGGAAAGTTTGCTTGAGTAGGACATCCATGGCCTTTATTTGGATTACGGTCGTGCGCCTATTGGAATTGCAGCGGCGCGGGACAGTATCGAAGAGCAGAGGGAAGACTCATCCAATTGAGTACGTGCTCTTTCAAGTGGGCGCATCGTAATCACTATGATGGCCACTAGCAAGCATCTGATTAAACAACAAGACGAAGTGTTCATTGGGGTGTGTAGGAGATCCCCTATATGTCGCAGGGGTTTCCCTGATATCGGTTTATATTTCACATTTTCGACCTGCTGCCCCGTAAGCATTGATCTAGAGCGCCCAGTGAAAGCCAGCAACAGTAGTAGCACGCCCGTTCCATAAATACGGATGAAAGCATGACAAAAACGGAAAAAATTTGAAGTAGGACGATTCCGAAAATACACGCTCATCTATTAACAAATGACTGGCGACAGCAGCAAACAATAAAAGTGCCATCAAATTGATGGCAATTCATATGTTGAATATTGTTGGAATACCTGCACAGACAGGACTATCGCAGGGTTTCCTTATCACCTTGAATCACTTTCCCACAGGCATTTCCCACAACCCTGGCGCTGTTTTACAACGCGGAATGTTCCGACTTAAACCAGGGACTCTTCTTACATAAATTTGTTTCACGCCTTGTTAGCGTGCCGGGCAATGTTCGCGTGCGCTGACCAGGGAGGGTTTCGACATCACGCCAAATTTCCCTCTCTGCTTAAGGACAAGCGTATGTCTGGAGCTGTCAGTTCTGCGCGCTTTACGCTGCAGATTCCCACCGTTCGCAACGACTTCAAGGTGTTGGCTTTCGAGGGTTCCGAGGCCGTCAACACGCTTTATGCCATCAAGGTAGAACTCGTCTGCGAGGTTCAGGATTTCGACATGGAACCTTTGCTTGGTCAGCCGGCGTTCCTGCGCTTCGGACTGGATGGCGAAGGTATTCACGGGTGCATCGAGGATGTACAGGCAGGCGAGTCTGGAAAGCGCCTGTCGCACTATGGCCTGACACTGGTTCCAGTCCTCCACTATTTGCAGTTCAGTCACGATCAACAGATTTTCCAGAACCAGACTGTCCCGCAAATCATCACCCAAGTGCTCAAACGTCACGGCATCCTTGCCGATGCGTTCAGGTTCCATGTCCAGACCTTGCCACCACGCGCGTACTGCAGCCAGTACGGTGAAAGCGATTTCGAGTTCATCCAGCGCCTGTGCGCCGAAGACGGCATCACATGGCATCACCAGCATTCTGTGGAGAGGCATTTGCTGGTGTTCACCGATGACACGGTGTTCCTGCCGACATTGCACGCAACAACCTACCGGCACGACAGCGCGATGGTGGCGGAGCACCCGATGGTCCACCGGTTTTCCTGGCATGCCCGAACACGTACCAGCCGCGTCACCCGTCGGGACTACGACCTGAAGCGCCCGCACCTGTTGCTTGAAACCCGCTTTGTCGCCGATTTCACCCCCGAACTTGAGGACTATCGCTACCCGCTGGCGATCGAGAACGAAAAGCGCGGCAAACAACTTGCCCGTCAGGCCCTGGAACGCCATCGCTCCGATTATGAAACGGCCGAGGGTCAGAGCAACCAGCCAACCCTGCGCTGTGGCCACCTGTTCGAATTGACTGAACATCCCCGCAAGCAATGCAACGGGATGTGGCAATTACTCGAAGTCACGCACACCGGGCGACAACCTCAAGTTCTGGAGGAACACGCCACAAACGAAACCACTACTGCAGACGGTTTTACCCAGGGGTATCGCAACAGCTTCCGCGCCATACCTGCCGAAGTGGTTTTCCGCCCTCCACTGCCTGCGCGCCGGCCACCGTTGGTGAGCCAGACGGCTCGGGTAACCGGGCCAAAAGGTGAAGAGATCTACTGCGATGAGTTCGGTCGCGTAAAGATCGAATTCCACTGGGACCGGGCCGAGCTGAACTGCGAACGCAGCAGTTGTTGGGTACGAGTGTCGTCGAACTGGGCCGGAAACGGTTTTGGCGCAATGACCCTTCCCCGTGTCGGAATGGAAGTCGTGGTGACCTTTCTGGAGGGCGACCCCGATCAGCCACTGATTACCGGTTGCGTGATCAACAAACTCACGCCCGCGCCTTACAGATTGCCCGAGCACAAGACCCGCACCGTGCTGCGCAGTCGCAGCTCACCCGACACCGGCGGCTACAACGAACTGACGCTAGAAGACCGTGCCGGCCAGGAACTGGTTTACCTGCGCGCCCAGCGCGACATGGAGCGGCAGATCCTCCATGACAGTCGACTGGAGGTCGGACGCGATCGACAAGAAAGCATCCAGGGCAGCAGCCAGACATCTGTCGGCAAGGTCATTGCCGTCGAGGCAGGACAGCACGTGCAGATCAAGGCCGGTGCCAATGTGGTGCTGGATGCGGGCGCCAGCATCACGCTGAAAGCGGGCGGTCATCACATCGTGATCGACGAGGGCGGGATCTTCAGCAGTACCGAGATTGTGATGGGCGGCGAGGTATCCAGGGATGGATCTGCCAAGCGTTTTGTGTCGCAGGCCACGGGTGATCCGGCAGCAAGACAGACGACAGCCTCGCGACCCTCCCCAGAGGAAAGCGAGCTCGAAGAAGAGGAAGAAGAAGTCGAGCTGGAGGATGAAACGCCTGCCGGGATTACGTTGCGGATTGGCGTGTTTTTCGATGGAACGGGAAACAACAAGGCCAACAGCGAAACGGTCGCGGCTTGCTATGCGCCAGATGCCAATCTGGCGGAGGCGGCCGAAGAGATTCAGAAGCACTGCGCCACTTATGGCTATGACGGAAATGGCAACTCGCCGGATAACAGTTATGGCAATGATGTGAGCAACATTGTGCGTTTGCATGAGCTGTATACAGACCATGCCTTCGAGGTATTGCCGGAGAAAACGAAACAGGCGTCCTTGCGCGTATACATCGAAGGCATTGGTACGACAGCTGATGGAGGCGATTCACTTTACGCCCAGGCAACCGGACGAGGCGAAACGGGTGTCCTGGCTCGTGTGGAGCAGAGCCCTGAAAAAATCATGGAGCAAATTCGATCACTGATTGATAGCAACCCCAACGCGCTAATAGAAAAAATCGAGTTCGATATTTTCGGTTTCAGTCGAGGCGCCGCCGCTGCACGGCACTTCGCAAACGAAGTGCTCAAAGGCAAACGCAGCATTCTCGCAAAGGCGTTGCCAGCGGGCTCTCCTTTCTTAGTCAGTAGCTTTGACTGGGATTCACAATCCAGTATCGGCATCAATTTCATTGGTCTGTTTGATACCGTCGCGGCAATCGCCAATCCATGGTTGCTCGATTTCACAGGTGCAAACAGCAGAAATCCGGGGCTGAACTTAAAGTTGCCGGATGGTTGCGCCAGCAAAGTGGTGCACCTGGTGGCCCGTGATGAACATCGCGAGAACTTTGCCCTTAACAGCCTGGGTGAGATTGATCTGGTTTTGCCCGGCGTCCATTCGGATCTGGGAGGTGGTTATCTGCCCAGAGCCAGGGAGAAGCTTCTGTTGAGCAGCCCGGTCACCAGCACCATCAGCCGAAGCCACGAAGCGACTCGTAGCGCAGCCTATGTCGCTGCCGAAAAGGAGGCGTTTGCCTGGTATACGAAAGGCGTCATCGAAGATGACGCTCCAGGCAATCAACTGCGGGTTGCACTCTGGGAAACCCCTGTAATTCAACGATTGGAAAGGGGCCGATCCACACCGGATCCCCAGAAGCGGGTTTATGCTGCGGCCATGATTGAGCGCCCGGTACACGGTGAGTTGTCGTTGGTGTATTTACGCATCATGCGTGAGCTGGGGGTCAGACATGGTGTGCCATTTGAAGCGATTGACGAAAACGATTCAAAACTTTCGCTACCTGAGGAACTGATCCCGATCCACACCAAGCTTGAGGCTTATGCGCTTGGAAATTCATCCGTTGAGGGACTGACCATCCAAGAACGGGCTTTGTTACGCAGCCGCTATATCCACCTATCTGCGCACTGGAACGCAGCCAAAGATTTCAACAACAGCGACTGGAGCGTTGTTTTTATCAACCGCCCAACAAAGAACAAACAACGAGTGGTGCACCCCCATGAATAAATTCACTCGGCCCGTCAAAAAACACACGGGGTTCGTCTTCGGATTGCTGTTGGTGCTTTGCACTCAAAGTCATGCACAACCGATCACCAAACGGCCCTGGTACCTCGGCTTCGGAGCACCCGCCTACATGGAGGTCTGGATTGAAACGGCCGACGTGGTGGATATCCGTGAACGTGTGTTCAAACGCGCCGGAGCCGGGATTGCCTCGGTGAACACCCCCGCCGACAACAAGGGCAAGCCCGCAGGCTGGCCTGACAGCCCCGGCAGCGGCGCCGGACGTGACGTCACCGGTGCCGATCTTCCCCGCTTGATCTATGTGCGATGGCAATCACTGGCTGAGCCTCAAACCTATGAGGCCTACATTGTGATTCCCGAATCTGCGCAGGAAATCATGCGCAAGCCGGAAAAGGCGTACTGCAGACTGGATGGTAAATGGATCACGGATTACCGCGACCGCGTAACTATTGGCTTGGCGCCCGGGGAATTGCCAAGGTGTGGCTGAGGGGACCGTGCTTGAGGTCAGTCGAAATTACCCGAGTCGAAGGAACTATCAATCCCAAAGGTCCCTATGACGGTAAATCCGGAGGTAAACATCGACCTCTCAAAGACGTATCCAAAACCTACATCGAAAAATACGGCATCCCCTTCGGGAGCTGGTAAGGCATCACAAACACCCTCCAGTCACTTGTCATGTGCAATCGCTGCACGAAGGATTCCGTAATCAATAAAGGGAGCGTTAAAAGCATCATGAGCGGTAGACACAATAAACAATCAATATCGGGGATTGGATGCGCTCTGGTTGTCATGCTGACGCTCACAACCAGCACCTCTGTTCGAGCGGAAGGCTGCGTTGGTATTGGATGCCTGGTGAACGGTGGCCCCCTGGAGTTCTCAATGCTGACGGGTATCGGCTTGCTTCTCACAGTGGCGGGACCGTTCATTTCAACTTCGGAGGCCAGTGCAAACAAATCCTCGAAACATTACACCCAGGCCCTGATAGACGATGCAGCCACACATCTGGCGACGGAGGGCGAATACGAAAGCCCCATACTCGAGTCCGAGTGGCGTAAATACCTGAAATCTTATGGACACCAGCCAAGCAAGAACGAGTTCGCCAGAATGGTGCTGGCCACCTACGGGTAACCGGCCAAGACAAATGCCATTACGATCTGCCAAGTCCGGTTCGGCTGGTCAACAGCCAACAAAAATGGGCATCCGACCGCAATCGAGATGCCCATTTTTTATTCCGCTCCCCCGCTACGCGGGCTGTGGATTACGGATTGACGCTGTCTTTCAACGATTTGCCTGGCTTGAACGCAACGGTGTTGCTGGCCTTGATCTTTACCGGTTCACCGGTTTGCGGGTTTTTACCGGTGCGGGCACCGCGGTGGCGTTGCAGGAAGGTGCCGAAGCCCACCAGCGTGACGCTGTCCTTGCGGTGCAGGGCGCCGGTGATTTCTTCGAGAACGGCGTTGAGAACGCGGTTGGCCTGCTCTTTGGTCAGATCTGCTTTTTCAGCGATTGCAGCGGCGAGTTCTGGTTTACGCATTAGTGAAGCCCCTTTGACGGTTTTTTGTTGTTATGTCCGTGCTGTTCTCGTTGGAACAGCGCCCAAGGCGCCGCAGGCTCTACTCTGCGGCAGACGGGAGTGAGGATGGCACGCGGTTAAGGGCGGCGCCAGTCTCCACGCGACCTTTGTGGGGGCAAAAGCGGGGTGATTCCGACAGAACGACCGGTATTTACGCCAGTAAGGCCGGAAGCTGTTTGTTCAGCGCGAGTTTTTCCATCACTGCCGCACCGGTCAGGGCATAACCGAGCAATTGCCCTTCGGCGTCGTGGCACAGCACCTTGATGTCGGCGCCCTGCCCTTCGACCGTCCAGGCACCCTCGCGGCCCCGTGGTGGCGGCGAAACCACCAGCGGGCAAACCGGCGTTTTCACGGTGATCGGCATCGGCCCGTAATTCACCACGGTCGGGTTTCCGGCCAGAGTCTGTGCCAGCGCTCGCGCACAACTCATGAGGGGCATGACGTACAGAAGATTCAGCCCGTCGACCTCGGCGCAGTCGCCCAGGGCGTAAATATTGGCGTGAGAGGTCTGCAAATGACGGTCGACTACCACGCCGCGATTGGTCTGGATACCGGCAGCCGCCGCCAGATCGATCCGTGGACGCAGGCCGATAGCCGAGACCACCACATCGCAAGGGATGACCTGGCCGTCGGACAGGTGCGCTTCCAGCCCATCAGCCACTTTTTGCAGACGGGTCAGCACCGGGCCGAGGTGAAAACGCGCACCGAGACTTTCCAGCCCGGCCTGCACCGCAGCCGCCGCAGCGGGGTGCAGCAGGGTCGGCATCACCTGTTCGCACGGTGCAACCAGTTGCACCTCGTAGCCGCCCAGAATCAGGTCATTGGCGAACTCGCAGCCGATCAGCCCGGCGCCGAGCAGCAACACCCGACGCTTGCCTGCCGCCGCCTCGCGAAAACGTGCGTAGTCTTCGAGATCGTTGATCGGGAACACCAGATCCCCGCCATCGCCTTCGATCGGCACCCGCACGGTTTCGGCGCCCCAGGCAAGGATCAGGTCGCGATAGCTCACCGCTTCCTCGCCGATCCACAGCCGCTTGTGGCCAGGGTCGATGCCGCTGATGCGGGTGTGGGTGCGGATTTCGGCCTTCAATTGCTCGGCCATGGCGCCCGGTTCGGCCATGCTCAGGCCATCGGCGTCCTTGTTCTTGCCAAAACCGGTGGACAGCATCGGCTTGGAGTAGGAACGACCGTCATCGGCAGTAATCAGCAGCAACGGGGTTTCGCCATCGAGTTTGCGAAACTCGCGGGCCAGGTTGTAACCCGCAAGCCCGGTGCCAACGATTACGACAGGTGCGCTCATGCCCTACTCCTCAATGTTTTCTCAGTTGATTTCGATCATTTCGAAGTCCATCTTGCCGACGCCGCAGTCCGGGCACAGCCAGTCTTCCGGCACGTCCTGCCACAGGGTGCCCGGCGCAATACCGTCATCCGGCCAGCCTTTGGCTTCGTCATAGATCAGGCCGCAGACCACACATTGCCACTTTTTCATTCAGGTACTTCCTCAGGGTTCAGGCTTTATCCGGCGCGGACGGTCGATGGTGCCGCGCTGCCGTCCGGCTCAGGGCGTTTTGTACTGATCGGGCCGGGCAGATGCAAGCCTGTTCGGCGCAGCGGCGACCCGGATCACTCAAACTCGCGGCTCGCCATGGTAAGCTCGCCGCCTCATTTGCTGCCAATAATGACTCATTGTGCAACACACAAACGACCCGCTGTGGCGCCCGCAAAGCGAACTGACACCCCTCCCCGACACATCCACGCTCGACTGGCTGTTCGACGAAGGTTCCCTGACCCGCCGGCTGACGCGCCTGTCCGATGACGGCTTCAGCATAACGCCGCTGTTCGAGGGCTGGCAGACCCTGCGTGACGACGAATGCGCGGCGCTGGATCTGGCCGAAGGCAGTGAAGGCTGGGTGCGCGAGGTTTATCTGCGCGGGCATGGCGAGGCCTGGGTGTTCGCCCGCAGCGTGGCGTCACGCAGTGCCTTGCAGGGCGACGGCTTGCACATGGATGAACTGGGCAGCCGTTCGCTGGGCGAACTGCTGTTCTGCGATCACGCCTTCCAGCGCCGCGCCATCGAAGTCTGCCATTACCCGGAACACTGGCTGCCCGAAGGTTCCCGGGCTGCCGGCCTGTGGGGCCGCCGTTCGCGCTTCGACCGTGGCGCCTTGAGCGTACTGGTGGCGGAGATTTTCCTGCCTGCGCTGTGGGAAGCCGTCCGCGCCCGTCCGGAGAACTGCTGATGTACCAAAGCCTGCTCAAATCCCTGAATCGCTTGAACCCGCGCGCCTGGGACTTCATCCAGCTGACCCGGATGGACAAGCCGATCGGCATTTATCTGCTGCTGTGGCCGACGCTCTGGGCCCTGTGGATTGCCGGTAAAGGCTCGCCATCGCTGGCCAATATCGTGATTTTCGTCCTCGGCGTGGTATTGACCCGCGCCGGTGGCTGCGTGATCAACGACTGGGCCGACCGCAAGGTCGACGGCCACGTCAAACGCACTGCGCAGCGACCTATCGCTGCCGGCAAGATCAGCTCGAAAGAAGCGCTGGTGTTCTTCGCGCTGCTGATGGGCGTGAGTTTCCTGCTGGTGCTGTGCACCAACGCCGCGACAATCTGGCTGTCGCTGGGTGGTCTGGCGTTGGCGTTCACTTATCCGTTCATGAAGCGCTACACCTATTACCCGCAGGTGGTGCTGGGCGCGGCGTTCTCCTGGGGGATGCCGATGGCGTTCACCGCCGAGACCGGTGAGTTGCCGGCCACAGCCTGGCTGCTATGGATTGCCAACCTGCTGTGGACGGTGGGCTATGACACTTATTACGCGATGACCGACCGCGACGATGACCTGAAGATCGGCGTGAAATCCACGGCGATCCTGTTCGGCGATGCCGACCGGGTGATCATCCTGACCTTGCAGGCATTGTCACTGGGCTGTCTGCTGCTGGCGGGGTCGAAGTTCGAGCTGGGGATCTGGTTCCACCTCGGCCTGCTGGTGGCTGCCGGGTGCTACGCCTGGGAGTTCTGGTACACCCGCGACCGGGACCGGATGCGTTGCTTCAAGGCGTTCCTGCACAACCACTGGGCCGGGCTGGCGATTTTCGTCGGGATCGTGCTGGATTACGCGTTGCGCTGATCCACAGAACCTGTGGGAGCAAGCCCGCTCCCACAGGGGAGTTGCGTTTATTTGTGCTCGTGCACCACGTGCCACACGTCCTTCATGCCATCGCCCTTCATTTCTCCGGGCTTCTCATCCTTCACGAACGTATACAGCGGCTTGCCGTCGTAGGCGTACTGCATCATGCCGTCATCGCGCTTGATCACCGTCCATTTGCCTTCGGCCTTGGCGCCTGCGGGAGCCATCATCGGCGGCCAGTTCTTGGCGCAATCGCCGTTGCACATCGACTTGCCGCCACTGTCCTTGTCGAACGTGTAAAGCGTCATGCCCTTGTGGTCGACCATCATTCCGTCCTTCATCATGGCCGGCTCGGCCGCCATCGCCAGTCCAGGCAGAGTCAGGGCGGCAGCCATCAGCAAAGCCTTAAAGGAAGCAGTCAATTGAGTCATGGAAACCTTCTTTTGTGGTTGTCAGGATTCGGACTTAGAGCTTAGTTCAGGATTTGCACAATCGCCGCCGGACTAAAATACTGTCACACGACTGCAATAATTCCGTTATCTAATGCGGCGCAAGACAGTTAAATGACAAGAGGATTAAGGCATGGTTGGCAGGAGCATTCTGATCGTCGACGACGAAGCGCCCATTCGCGAAATGATCGCCGTTGCGTTGGAAATGGCCGGCTATGACTGCCTCGAGGCAGAGAACTCGCAGCAGGCGCACGCCATCATCGTCGATCGCAAGCCGGACCTGATTCTGCTCGACTGGATGCTGCCGGGCACCTCCGGCATCGAACTGGCCCGCCGCCTCAAGCGTGACGAGCTGACCGGTGACATTCCGATCATCATGCTCACCGCCAAAGGTGAAGAGGACAACAAGATCCAGGGTCTGGAAGTCGGCGCCGACGACTACATCACCAAACCGTTTTCCCCACGCGAACTGGTGGCGCGCCTGAAGGCCGTGCTGCGTCGCGCCGGCCCGACCGATGGCGAAGCGCCAATCGAGGTCGGCGGCCTGCTGCTCGATCCGATCAGCCACCGCGTGACTATCGACGGCCGTCCGGCCGAGATGGGCCCGACCGAATACCGTCTGCTGCAATTCTTCATGACCCATCAGGAACGCGCCTACACCCGCGGCCAGTTGCTGGACCAGGTCTGGGGCGGCAACGTCTATGTTGAAGAGCGCACCGTCGACGTGCACATCCGGCGCCTGCGCAAAGCCCTCGGCGACGCCTATGAAAACCTGGTACAAACCGTGCGCGGCACCGGCTACCGGTTCTCCACCAAAGCCTGAGCCGAGCGCCAGCCCCGCAGACAAGGACCGCATTTTCCGTGAACCAAAACTGGCATGGCACCCTGATTCGCCACATGCTGTTGCTGGTCACCGGCTGCCTGGTAATCGGCCTGATCACCGGCTACTACGGCTGGAGTCTGGCAGCGGGCCTGGGCCTGTACCTGGCCTGGACGCTCAAACAACTGCTGCGCCTGCACGAATGGCTGCGCCTGCACCAACCCGATGAAGCACCGCCCGACGGTTACGGCCTCTGGGGCGAGGTGTTCGACAGCATCTACCATCTGCAACGCCGCGACCAACGGGTACGCGGACGCCTGCAAGCGGTGATCGACCGCGTCCAGGAGTCCACCGCCGCGCTGAAAGACGCGGTGATCATGCTCGACAGCGACGGCAATCTGGAATGGTGGAACCGCGCCGCCGAGACCTTGCTCGGCCTCAAGACCCCACAAGACAGCGGTCAACCCGTGACCAACCTGGTTCGTCATCCGCGCTTCAAGGAATACTTCGAGCAGGAAAGCTACGCCGAGCCGCTGGAAATCCCCTCGCCGACCAATGATCGCGTGCGCATTCAGATGTACCTCACGCGCTACGGCAACAACGAACACCTGATGCTGGTGCGCGACGTCACACGCATCCATCAGCTGGAACAGATGCGCAAGGACTTCATCGCCAACGTCTCCCATGAGCTGCGCACGCCGCTGACGGTGATCTGCGGCTACCTGGAAACCCTGCTCGACAACGTCGAGGAAGTGAACCCGCGCTGGAGCCGCGCGCTGCAGCAGATGCAACAACAGGGCGGCCGCATGCAAACCCTGCTCAACGACCTGCTGCTGCTGGCCAAGCTGGAAGCCACCGATTACCCGTCGGACAATCAGCCGGTGCACATCGACACTTTGCTGCAGTCGATCAAGAGCGACGCGCAGCAGTTGTCCGGCTCAAAGAATCAGCACATCACCCTGGAAGCCGACACCCGCATTCTGCTCAAGGGCAGCGAGGCGGAACTGCGCAGTGCGTTCTCCAACCTGGTGTTCAACGCCGTCAAATACACGCCGGCCGAAGGCAATATCCGCATTCGCTGGTGGGGCGACGATCAAGGCGCACACCTCAGCGTGCAGGATTCCGGGATCGGCATCGACAGCAAACACCTGCCGCGCCTGACCGAACGCTTCTACCGCGTCGACTCCAGCCGCAACTCCAACACCGGCGGCACGGGCCTGGGTCTGGCCATCGTCAAACACGTACTGCTGCGCCATCGCGCACGGATGGAGATCAGCAGCGTGCCCGGTCACGGGAGCACGTTTACCTGCCATTTCGCTCCGGCCCAGATCGCTCAGGCACGGGTCATCAGCGCCGCTGAGTAATGCCGGACTAGGCAATCGCCAGGTCAGCCGCTACATTGGCTGACTTGCGCCTGCCTTTTCAGGTGCGGATTTTTCTTTCTTCGAATCACACGGAACCCGCAAAACTCCATCATGGACCCTTCCCCTGGCTTGTCCCTCGCAACAATATTCGCCGATTTCGGCATGATTCTTTTCGCTCTGATCCTGGTTCTGCTCAACGGCTTCTTCGTTGCGGCGGAATTCGCCATGGTCAAACTGCGCTCGACCCGGGTCGAAGCGATCGCCGAGCAGCACGGCTGGCGCGGGCACATCCTGCGCACGGTGCACAGTCAGCTCGATGCTTACCTCTCGGCGTGCCAGCTCGGTATCACCCTCGCCTCCCTCGGTCTGGGCTGGGTCGGCGAGCCGGCGTTTGCGCACATTCTCGAGCCGCTGCTGAGCGCGGTCGGCGTGCAGTCGGCCGAAGTCGTCAAAGGCATTTCGTTCTTCACCGCGTTCTTCATCATTTCCTACCTGCACATCGTGGTCGGCGAGCTCGCACCCAAATCCTGGGCGATCCGCAAACCCGAGCTGCTGTCGCTGTGGACCGCGGTGCCGCTGTACCTGTTCTACTGGGCCATGTACCCGGCGATCTACCTGCTCAACGCCAGCGCCAACACCATCCTGCGCATAGCGGGGCAAGGTGAGCCCGGCCCGCACCACGAGCACCATTACAGCCGTGAAGAACTGAAACTGATCCTGCACTCCAGCCGTGGCCAGGACCCGAGCGACCAGGGCATGCGCGTACTGGCCTCGGCGGTGGAAATGGGCGAACTGGAAGTGGTCGACTGGGCCAACTCCCGGGAAGACCTGATTACGCTCGAATTCAACGCGCCGCTGAAAGAAATCCTGGCGATGTTCCGTCGCCACAAGTTCAGTCGTTACCCGGTGTACGACAGCGAGCGCAAGGAATTCGTCGGCCTGCTGCACATCAAGGACCTGCTGCTGGAACTGGCGGCGCTGGATCACATTCCCGAGTCGTTCAACCTCGCCGAGCTGACCCGCCCGCTGGAGCGCGTGTCGCGGCACATGCCGCTGTCGCAGCTGCTGGAGCAGTTCCGCAAGGGCGGCTCGCACTTCGCCGTGGTGGAAGAAGCCGACGGCAACATCATCGGCTACCTGACCATGGAAGACGTGCTGGAAGTGCTGGTCGGCGACATTCAGGACGAACACCGCAAGGCCGAGCGCGGCATCCTCGCCTACCAGCCGGGCAAGTTGCTGGTACGAGGCGATACGCCGTTGTTCAAGGTCGAGCGCCTGCTGGGGATCGACCTGGACCACATCGAAGCCGAAACCCTCGCCGGGCTGATCTACGAAACCCTGAAACGGGTGCCGGAAGAGGAAGAAGTGCTGGAAGTCGAAGGCCTGCGGATCATCATCAAGAAGATGAAAGGTCCGAAGATCATTCTGGCCAAGGTACTGATGCTCGACTGACGGGGTTTACTGCTTGCCCAACGCAAAGTTGGGCAACGCCCCCAGCGGCTGGTTGAACTGATACGGAATCGACACCAGCCCCATCCCGGTATTGCGCTGCACCACAAAGTGCAGGTGCGGACCGCTGCTGTTGCCGGTGTTGCCGGACAGCGCCAGCGGACTGCCCACCGTCACTCGCTGACCTTCCCGCACACTCACCGATCCTTGCTTGAGATGCAGGTACACGCCCATCGTGCCGTCGTCGTGCAATATCCGCACGAAGTTGCCGGACGGATCGGTGCCGCGCCCGTTCTGGGAATTCTCGGTCTTCACCACCACCCCGGCTCGCGCGGCGATGATCGGCGTGCCGACCGGCATGGCGATGTCCATCGCGTATTTGTTCTTCGGCCCGAAATGGCTGTAGTCGCCATTGGCGCCCTGACTCAGACGGAACGGCCCGCCCCGCCACGGAAACGGATAGCGATAGCCCTGAGCCGCGCCTGCGGGGTCACCGAGGGAATACTGGAACATCGGCGTGTACACCAGCGGCTTGCCACCGGACACCGCCGTCAGCAGCGCCAGCCGCGTATTGCTGCGCGCCGGCAGCACCCGGCGGATCGTTTGCGCCGGCGCGCCACGCACGTTGCTCAACCCGGTAAACGCCAGCGCAACCTCGACCGGCGCATACAGGTCGTTGCGCACGAACACCACGTCCGCGCCCTTCTGCTTCTTGATGTCGAGATAGACCTGGCGCTCAAGGCGCTCGACCATCCGGTCCTGAAACACGAACACCTGGGAGCCTTTGCTCGGACGGTCGCTGTACGAAACCACTCCGTTGGCATCGGTGGACTTGTAGATCGTCATGGCCACAGTCGAGGTGGAGGCCATGAACAGACCACAGAAAAACAGCAGGCGCAGGGGCATGGGCAAAAGTTCTGTCGAGTAAGGCCTGGGAATGAGCCTAGCAGCTGAAGCAGACCAGGCTAGTCGACAGATGTTTCAAATTGGCGTGAATGATCGTCCCCACGCTTTGCGTGGGGGGACGCGGAGCGTCCCTTGAGGCATTCCCACGCGGAGCGTGGGAACGATCAATGTCAGGCGACGAAGATTACGCGCCTGGAACGAAGTGCTTCTGCGCCGTGCCGCGGGCGATCAGGCGGGAGATGTAGTCGAGCTTCTGCGCGTCCTGGTCGACGAAGCGGAAGGTCAGTTGCAACCAGTCGCTGTCGGGTTTCGGCTCGTGGGCGACGACGGCGTGCAGGTAGCCGTTGAGGCGGGCGATTTCGGCGTTGTCGCCCTGCTCAAGGTCCAGCACGGCGCTGTCGAGGACCTGAGGCAGGTTGTCGGTGCGTTTCACCACCAGCAGCGCTTCCTTGATGCTCAGGGCCTTGATCACGCATTGCTGGGTGCCGCTCGGCAGGCGCAGCTGGCCCTGACCGCGACCACCGGCCGGAGCGCTGGAGGCTGCCGGGGCTTTCACTGGCGGGCTGTTGAGCAGACCGCGCTGTGGCGCGGCGGCAGGTGCCGGGGCCGCAGCGGCAGGCTTGGCAAACGGGTTGGCCGCAGCAGCAGTCGGTGCGGAACCGGCTACGGCAGCCTTGCCGCCGGTCAAGGCGCTCAGGGAGTCGTTGCCGAATGCCGAGTTCATCTTGGTCGGAGCGCTGTTCATCAGGGTGTCGAGCTTGCCGACCTTGTTCAGGGCCTGCTTGACCTTGGTCAGCAGTTGCTCGTTGGTGAACGGCTTGCTGACGTATCCGGTGACGCCGGCCTGGATCGCCTGCACAACGTTTTCCTTGTCGCCCCGGCTGGTGACCATGATGAACGGCATGGTCTTGAGGTTGTCCTGCTCACGGCACCAGGTCAGCAGTTCGAGGCCGGACATTTCCGGCATTTCCCAGTCGCACAGCACCAGGTCGAAGGCTTCCTTGGCCAGCATGGCCTGAGCCTTCTTGCCGTTGATGGCGTCCTCGGCGCGGATCCCCGGGAAGTAATTACGCAGGCACTTTTTCACCAGGTCACGAATGAACGATGCATCGTCCACGACCAACACACTGATCTTGCTCATCCAACACCCCTATTAAAATCCCGGCAAGCATAACGCTGGCTGATGGCACATTGCCAAAACTCTTCAGTCACGCCGGGACTTTTCGTTCGCGGGTGCTGCTTTTTAATTCGCTCTTCAACTCGGATCCGCTTTCTGAAAGCAGAAACAAAAACGCCCGGCCAAAGGGCCGGGCGCTTTTCTCAGGCAATCTTACTTATCGTCAGCATCGTCCGGAACATTAGCGGTTTCGCCACTTGTCCCTTCAACTTCTTCCTTCATGCGCTTGAGGCCCATGTGGCGCACGTCGGTGCCGCGCACCAGGTAAATCACCAGCTCCGAGATGTTGCGCGCATGGTCGCCGATCCGCTCCAGCGAACGCAGTACCCAGATAATGCTCAAGACCCGCGAGATAGAGCGCGGGTCTTCCATCATGTAGGTCGCCAGTTCGCGCAGGGCGGTCTTGTATTCGCGGTCGATGATCTTGTCGTACTGCGCCACCGACAACGCCAAGTCGGCGTCGAAACGGGCAAAGGCGTCCAGCGCATCACGCACCATGTTGCGCACCTGGTCGCCGATGTGGCGCACTTCGACGTAACCGCGCGGCGCTTCACCCTCTTCGCACAGCTGAATCGCACGACGGGCGATCTTGGTCGCTTCGTCGCCGATGCGCTCCAGGTCGATCACCGACTTGGAGATGCTGATGATCAGACGCAGGTCGGACGCCGCCGGCTGACGACGGGCCAGGATGCGCAGGCATTCTTCGTCGATGTTGCGTTCCATCTGGTTGATCTGGTCGTCGATCTCGCGCACTTGCTGGGCCAGGCCCGAGTCGGCCTCGATCAGCGCGGTGACCGCGTCGTTGACCTGCTTCTCGACCAGCCCGCCCATGGCCAGCAGGTGGCTGCGCACTTCTTCCAGTTCGGCGTTGAACTGCGCGGAAATGTGATGGGTAAGGCCTTCTTTACTAATCATGTTGGCGTCCTTGGAGCGTCCGGTAAGGTGCAAGCGTCAATTCAGTGAGCGACAACCAGTGTCTGCTAGCCGTAACGACCGGTGATGTAGTCTTCGGTCTGCTTCTTGGCCGGATTGGTGAACAGGGTATCGGTGTCGCCGAATTCCACCAGTTTGCCCATGTACATGAACGCCGTGTAGTCGGACACCCGCGCTGCCTGTTGCATGTTGTGGGTCACGATGACGATGGTGAACTTGGATTTGAGCTCGTAGATCAGCTCTTCGACTTTCAGGGTCGAGATCGGGTCGAGTGCCGAGCACGGTTCGTCGAGCAGCAGCACTTCCGGTTCCACCGCGATGGTACGGGCGATCACCAGACGCTGTTGCTGACCACCGGACAGGCCGAGGGCCGAGTCATGCAGACGGTCTTTCACTTCGTCCCACAGGGCCGCGCCCTTGAGTGCCCACTCGACGGCTTCATCGAGGATGCGCTTCTTGTTGATGCCCTGGATGCGCAGGCCGTAGACCACGTTTTCGTAGATGGTCTTGGGGAACGGGTTCGGCTTCTGGAACACCATGCCGACCCGGCGACGCAGCTCGGCCACGTCTTCACCCTTGCGGTAAATGTTGTTGCCGTACAGGTTGATCGCGCCTTCGACGCGGCAGCCGTCCACCAGGTCGTTCATGCGGTTGAAGGTACGCAGCAGCGTGGACTTGCCGCAGCCGGACGGGCCGATGAAGGCGGTCACGCGCTGTTTCGGGATGTTCATGCTGACGTCGTACAGCGCTTGTTTGTCGCCGTAGAACAGGCTCAGGCCCGGCACTTCGATGGCCACGGTTTCCTGCTCGAGGTTCAGGCTCTGCTTGTCGCGGCCCAGGGCAGACATGTTGATGCCGTGGGTATGTGTTTCGTGCTGCATGGGAGATCCCCTGTGCTAACAAATTCGGTTCGTTTTTTGTGGGAGCCAGCCTGCTGGCGATTCAGGCAACGCGGTGTCTCTGTGAATCCGCGGTGATGCCTTCGCGAGCAAGCTCGCTCCCACATAGAAATCAGTGCTGCAAATCAGCTGTCCAGCGCCTTGTACTTCTCGCGCAGGTGGTTACGAATCCACACTGCCGACAGGTTGAGCACGGCAATCACCAGCACCAGCAGCAACGCGGTGGCGTACACCAGCGGTCGTGCGGCTTCGACGTTCGGGCTCTGGAAGCCGACGTCGTAGATGTGGAAGCCCAGGTGCATGATCTTCTGGTCCAGGTGCAGGTACGGGTAGTTGCCGTCCACCGGCAGCGACGGCGCCAGTTTCACCACACCCACCAGCATCAGCGGCGCCACTTCACCCGCGGCACGGGCCACGGCGAGGATCATGCCGGTCATCATGGCCGGGCTGGCCATTGGCAGAACGATCTTCCACAGGGTTTCAGCCTTGGTCGCGCCGAGAGCCAGCGAGCCCTCGCGCACGGTCCGCGGGATCCGCGCCAGACCTTCTTCAGTGGCCACGATCACCACCGGCACCGCCAGCAGTGCCAGGGTCAGCGACGCCCAGAGCAGGCCCGGCGTACCGAAGGTCGGTGCCGGCAGCGCTTCCGGGAAGAACAGACGGTCGAGCGAACCGCCCAGCACGTAGACGAAGAAGCCCAGACCGAACACGCCGTAAACAATCGCCGGAACACCCGCCAGGTTGTTCACCGCAATCCGGATAACCCGGGTCAGGGTGTTCTGCTTGGCGTATTCACGCAGGTAAACCGCCGCCAGCACGCCGAACGGGGTCACGATCATCGCCATGATCAAAGTCATCATCACGGTGCCGAAGATCGCCGGGAAGATCCCGCCTTCGGTATTCGCTTCACGGGGGTCGTCGGAGAGGAATTCCCAGACCTTGTTGAAGTAGAAACCGATCTTGGTCATCGTGCCCATGGCGTTCGGCTGGTAGGCATGAACCACTTTGCCCAGGCCGATTTCGACTTCCTTGCCGTTGGCATCGCGAGCGGTCAAAGCGTCGCGGTTGAACTGTGCGTGCAGATCGGTCAGACGGGCTTCGACGTCCTGATAGCGGGCGTTCAGCTCGGCACGTTCGGCGTCCATGTCCGCTTGCGCGGTGGCGTCGAGTTTACCTTCCAGTTCCAGTTTGCGACCGTGCAGACGGATGCGCTCGAGGCCGGCGTTGATCGCGCCGATGTCGGTTTTTTCCAGCGACTTGAGCTGCGCGGCGAGGCCATTCACGCGGTTGATCCGCGCTTGCAGCTCAGGCCAGGCCGCTTCACCTTCGGCGATCACCTTGCCGTCCTGCTTGACGTTGACCAGGTAGCCGTAGAAGTTGCCCCACTCACGGCGCTCCAGCGCCATCAGCTCCGGCGGGTTCGTCTGGTTGGTCAGCCACTCGCCGACGATCCAGGTGAAGTCGTTGCCGTTCAGGTCACGGTTGCCAACCTTGATCAGCTCGCGGGTCATGAATTCCGGGCCTTCGTCAGGCACCGGCAGGCCGGCGCTCTTCAGACGGGCGCGCGGCACTTCTTCTTTCTGCACCACTTCGCCCACGACCAGATGCTGGCCCTGGCCGGGTACGTCATAGCTGGCGTGGATCAGATCCGCCGGCCAGAAGTGACCCAGACCGCGCACGGCGATCACCGCCAGCAGGCCAATGGTCATGATGACCGCGATGGACACCGCGCCACCGCTGATCCAGACGCCGGGGGCGCCGCTCTTGAACCATCCTTTCAGGGAGTTCTGTTTCACAGACTTCTACCTTTCTTAAAGCGACGAGTATTTCTTGCGCAGACGCTGACGAATCAGTTCCGCGAGGGTGTTCATGATGAAGGTGAACAGCAGCAGCACCAGCGCCGAGAGGAACAGCACGCGGTAGTGGCTGCCGCCGACTTCCGACTCCGGCATTTCCACCGCGACGTTGGCGGCCAGGGTGCGCAGGCCTTCAAACAGGTTCATTTCCATGACCGGGGTGTTGCCGGTGGCCATCAGCACGATCATGGTTTCGCCGACCGCACGGCCCATGCCGATCATCAGCGCCGAGAAGATGCCCGGGCTGGCGGTCAGGATCACCACGCGAGTCATGGTCTGCCACGGCGTGGCACCGAGGGCCAGCGAGCCCAGGGTCAAGCCGCGCGGGACGCTGAACACGGCGTCTTCGGCGATCGAGTAGATGTTCGGGATCACCGCGAAACCCATGGCCAGACCGACCACCAGTGCGTTGCGCTGGTCGTAGGTGATGCCCAGGTCGTGGGAGATCCACAGGCGCATGTCACCGCCGAAGAACCAGTTCTCCATGAACGGGCTCATGTACAGCGACAGCCAGCCCACGAACAGGATCACCGGGATCAGCAGCGCACTTTCCCAGCCGTCCGGGACTTTCAGGCGGATCGATTCAGGCAGGCGGCTGAAGGTGAACCCGGCGAGCAGAATGCCGATCGGCAGCAGCATCAGCAGGCTGAAGATACCCGGCAGGTGCCCTTCCACATACGGTGCGAGGAACAGACCGGCGAAGAAGCCGAGGATCACCGTCGGCATCGCTTCCATCAGCTCGATCACCGGCTTGACCTTGCGGCGCATGCCCGGGGCCATGAAGTACGCGGTGTAGATCGCAGCGGCGACGGCCAGCGGAGCAGCCAGCAGCATCGCGTAGAACGCGGCTTTCAGGGTGCCGAAAGTCAGTGGCGACAGGCTCAGTTTCGGCTCGAAATCGGTGTTGGCCGCAGTCGATTGCCAGACGTATTTAGGCTCGTCGTAGTTCTCGTACCAGACCTTGCTCCACAGCGCGCTCCACGACACTTCCGGGTGCGGGTTGTCGAGCAGCAGCGGTTGCAGCTTGCCGCCGGCTTCGACGATCACGCGGTTGGCCCGTGGCGACAGACCGAACAGGCCCTGGCCTTCGACCACCTGATCGACCAGCAGGGTGCGATGCGCGGTGCTGTGGAACACGCCGAGCTTGCCGCTGGCGTCCAGGGCCAGGAAGCCTTTGCGACGCTCCTCAGCGGTAATTTCAACGATCGGCGTGGTGCCCATCTGGAAGGTGCGGATCTGCTTCAGGCGCAGCTCGCCATCGGTGTCGCGAGCCATGAACCACTGGGCCAGGCCACCCTTGGAATCGCCGACGATCAGCGAGATGCCACCCACCAGTTGGGTGGCGGCAGTGACTTCGGCTTCGCCGTTTTCCAGCAATTTGTAGCGACCGTTGAGGCTCTTGTCGCGCAGGCTGAACACGTCGGCCTGGGCACGCCCGTTGACCACGTACAGCCACTGCTGGCGCGGGTCGACGAAGATGTTTTTCACAGGCTCGGTCATCTGCGGCAGATCGATACGCTTCTGCTCGTTGGTGACTTCGCCGGTCATCATGTTTTCTTCGCTGGTCAGCGACAACACATTGAGTTGCGAACCGGTGGAGCCGACCAGCATCAGGGTCGAGTCGGTGGCGTTGAGGCTGACGTGCTCCAGTGCACCGCCGCTCTCGTTCAGCGCAATCGGCGCTTCGCCGTACGGGAACTCGATCGCCGGGGTGATGGTTTTCTTGCCTTCCGGGTAGCTGACTTTATAGGTGTGACGGAACACCAGCGCCTGACCGTTGGACAGGCCCACGGCCACCAGCGGATGGCCCGGCTGGTCTTCGCCGATGGAGGTCACACTGGTGCCTGCCGGCAAAGGCAGATCGACGCGCTTCAATTCAGCGCCACTGTCGATGTCGAAGAACAGCGCCTGGCCCTTGTCGGAAACGCGCATGGCCACCTGATTCTGCTCTTCGAGCGAAATCATCAGCGGCTTGCCGGCGTCCTGCATCCAGGCCGGGGTGATTGCATCTTTCGCGGTCAGGTCAGCACCTTTGAACAACGGCGCAACCACATAGGCGAGGAAGAAGAAGATCAGGGTGATGGCTGCCAGCACCGCCAGGCCGCCGACGAGGACGTACCAGCGGGTGAAGCGATCCTTGAGCGCGCGAATGCGGCGCTTGCGTTGCAACTCAGGCGTATTGAAGTCAATGCGCTTGGGAGGGTTCGTAGTCATTTTGGAATTGGCCAGATCATTCATGCGCACACCCTAGCGATCCTGTATGACAGAAAGATGACAATGCAGTGACGCACCAAATCCGCCGCCAGCAGGGCACTGGCAGTGGATAGAAGAATTCGGGAAGTGTGGGGGCCGGGCCGCTTGCGGGCCGGGCCCCACACATGAGTCAGGCGGGGTTCACCCCTGACTCAGTTTGTTACTTTTTTGCGACTTCAGCGCCGCCTTCCTTCAGACCCAGGTCAGCCAGTGCTTTTGCAGCAACCTTGGCTGGCAGTGGGATGTAACCGTCTTTCACGACCACTTCCTGACCCTGTTTCGACAGAACCAGTTTCACGAACTCGGCTTCCAGCGGGGCCAGAGGCTTGTTCGGGGCTTTGTTGACGTATACGTACAGGAAACGCGACAGCGGGTACTTGCCGTTCAGGGCGTTTTCTTCGCTGTCTTCGATGAAGTCAGTGCTGCCTTTCTTCGACAGAGCAACGGTTTTCACGCTGGCGGTCTTGTAGCCGATGCCCGAGTAACCGATGCCGTTCAGCGAGGAGCTGATCGACTGCACAACCGAAGCCGAGCCTGGCTGTTCGTTGACGTTAGGCTTGTAGTCGCCTTTGCACAGGGCTTCTTCCTTGAAGTAGCCGTAAGTGCCGGATACCGAGTTGCGACCGAACAGTTGAACCGGCTTGTTGGCCAGGTCGCCGGTCACGCCCAGGTCACCCCAGGTTTTCACGTCGGTCTTGGCGCCGCACAGACGGGTGGACGAGAAGATCGCGTCAACCTGTTCCATGGTCAGGTGCTGGATCGGGTTGTCCTTGTGCACGAATACAGCCAGGGCGTCCACGGCAACCGGGATAGCGGTTGGCTTGTAGCCGTATTTCTGCTCGAAGGCCGCCAGTTCGGTGTCCTTCATCTTGCGGCTCATCGGGCCCAGGTTGGAGGTGCCTTCAGTCAGCGCAGGTGGCGCAGTGGCGGAGCCTGCGGCCTGAATCTGGATGTTTACGTTCGGGTATTCTTTTTTGTAGTTCTCAGCCCAGAGGGTCATGAGGTTGGCCAGGGTATCGGAGCCGACGCTGGACAGGTTGCCCGACACACCAGTGGTCTTGGTGTAGCTCGGGATAGCAGGGTCAACAGCGGCAACCGCGTTGGCAGTCGCAACGCCAGCAGCGACAAAAGTCATTGCCGCCATCAAACGCTTCAGTTTCATGCCTTACTCCTAGCAGATAGGGTGTGTTAAGTCGGGGCCAAGTATCAGCAGGCCGTGTGAACACTCTATGGCTGAAATATGACAATTGGATGAAAGGCCAGCATGTCGTGACAGATCGTTCCCACGCTCTGCGTGGGAACGCCGCCATGGACGCTCCGCGTCCGCTTCAAGACGTGACGCGGAGCGTCACAGGATGCATTCCCACGCAGAGCGTGGGAACGATCAGCGTGAGGGGAATTTAGCGACCTTTGCTCCACAACCACGCGCCGACCAGGATCCCCATCCCGCACAGCACCGCTACATAGTAGGCAGGCCCCATCGCGCTTTCTTTCAGCAGCAGGCTGACGACCATCGGGGTCAGGCCGCCGAAGATCGCGTAAGCGACGTTATAAGAAAAGGACAGACCACTGAAGCGCACGACCGGCGGGAATGCTTTCACCATCACATACGGCACCGCGCCGATGGTGCCGACCAGCAGTCCGGTCAGCGCATACAGCGGGAACAGCCAGTCCGGGTGATCGGCGAGGCTGTGATAGAAGGTCCAGGAGCTGGCCAGCAGCGCCGTGCAACCGACCACGAATACGCGTCCGGCACCGAAGCGATCCGCCAGTGCGCCGGAAAGGATGCAGCCAAAGCTCAAGAAGACGATGGCAAGGCTGTTGGATTGCAGCGCGGTGGTCGGCGAAAAGTGATAGACCGTTTGCAGCACGGTCGGGGTCATCAGGATCACCACGACGATCCCGGCGGACAGCAGCCAGGTCAGCAGCATCGACACGGCGATGGCCCCGCGATGGTCACGCAGCACTGCACGCAGCGGCACTTCTTCGGCCAGCGCCTTGCGCTGTTGCAGTTCGGCGAACACCGGAGTTTCATGCAGCCAGCGACGCAGGTAGACCGAGAACAGGCCGAACACGCCACCCAACAGGAACGGGATCCGCCAGGCGTAATCCGAAACTTCCGTTGGCGTATAGATGCTGTTGATCGCAGTGGCGACCAGCGAGCCGAGCAGGATGCCAGCGGTCAGGCCGCTGGTCAGGGTGCCGCAGGCATAGCCGATGTGCTTGCCGGGTACGTGTTCGGAAACGAAGACCCACGCCCCCGGAACCTCACCGCCAATCGCAGCGCCCTGGATCACCCGCATCAACAGCAACAGGATCGGCGCCCACAGGCCGATCTGCGCGTAGGTCGGCAGCAGGCCCATGATCAGGGTCGGCACGGCCATCATGAAAATGCTCAGGGTGAACATCTTCTTGCGCCCCAGCAGGTCGCCGAAGTGCGCCATCACGATCCCGCCCAGCGGCCGCGCGAGGTAACCGGCGGCGAAGATGCCGAAGGTCTGCATCAGGCGCAGCCACTCGGGCATGTCGGCCGGGAAGAACAATTTGCCGACCACGGTGGCAAAGAACACAAAGATGATGAAATCGTAAAACTCCAGCGCGCCCCCCAGGGCCGATAGCGACAGAGTCTTGTAGTCATTGCGGGTCAACGGTCGTGCGGGTTGGTCGGGCTGCGCGAGGCTCGAGGGCGCTGTGGTCATGGCAAGGTCTTCTCTTATAGTCGGATCTGCCGCCACAACAACGCTGGCTGTGGCTCGGGCAGGTTCGGCACCATAGCAAATTGTTCGAAAAAGCACATAGAGACGCGTATTTGCCGGTCGAAATGAGAACCGGACGGTCGTCGCGGAGTCTACCGACCGATATACTCGCAACCTTGCTCCGGTTTGTAAGGGGTTGCTGTGCGAAAACGCCGTTGGCCCGACCCTTGCTCGGGATTAGCCGGTTTCGCAGAGTTTCTCCTTAGGCGCCTGATGGAAAACGTGACGAACGTAGTATGTTCGGTGCTGAATCGTTTTTCCCGAAGACGGCTACCACCAGCAATACCCAACGAAGAGTCACGGGTCAGAGGCACCCCAGGCATGATAGAGCTCGAACAAGAAGATCCGATCCCGCAAGGCGACCTGGCCCTGCAAATCACCGCACTTCCCCGCGAAACCAACGGCTTCGGCGATATTTTCGGCGGCTGGCTGGTGGCGCAGATGGACCTGGCAGGCACTGCCATGGCCAGCCGCGTCGCCGGTGGCCGTGTCGCAACCGTCGCCATCGACCGCATGGCTTTTCTGGTGCCGGTGGCTGTCGGCGCGCAATTGTCCTTTTATACCCAGACCCTGGAAATCGGCCGCAGCTCGATCCAGATGATGGTCGAGGTGTGGAGCGACGACCCGCTGTCCAGCGAGTGGCGTAAAGTGACCGAAGCCGTGTTCGTGTTCGTTGCCATCGATGGCAGCGGTCGCACCCGTTCGGTTCCGCCGCGCGCCTGTTAAACCTCGCGGCCGTTTCACGGTCGATAGTCGTCCAAGTTGCTGATCGAGAGTTGCCCCATGAACACGCCCAACGTTGAAGCCGTGAAACTGGATGAACTGAACTGCTGGCGCATCCGCCACGGTCAGGCCGAAGTGCTGGTGGCCCAGCAAGGCGCGCACATCCTCAGTTATCAGGTAGACGGCCAGCCGCCACTGATCTGGCTGAACGACAAGGCCGTGTTCAAGACCGGCAAGAGCATCCGCGCCGGCGTGCCGGTGTGCTGGCCGTGGTTCGGCATCTTCGCCCGCAACCCGCAGAGCGTGCAGGCGATGCGCACGAGCGAAGAACCGGCCGGGGCCCACGGATTTGTCCGGGCGATGGATTGGGAACTGGGCGGCATCGAAGCCGAAGGCGAAAGCCTGAAAGTGGAATTCAAGCTGCCTTACCCCGAGGGCGGTTTTCCGGAATGGCCGCATCAGGTCGACCTGACCCTGACCCTGCGCCTCGACGATCAGTTGCACATCAGCCTGACCAGCCACAACCGTGGCACCGACACCGTCAGCATCAGTCAGGCGCTGCACAGCTATTTTGCGGTCAGCGATGTGCGCAACGTGCGCGTCGAAGGCGTGGATGGCCTGGACTACATCGAGACCCTGGATGACTGGAAGACTCACACCCAGCAAGGCGATCTGCGTTTCGCCGCAGAAACCGACCGCATCTACCTCGACGCCCCACCGCAATTGAGCATCATCGACCCAGCCTGGGAACGACGCATCGTGCTGAACACCACCGGCTCACGCACGGCGGTGATCTGGAACCCGTGGATCGACCGCGCCGCCGCGCTCAGCGACATGGATAACGACGGCTGGCAACGCATGCTGTGCATCGAGACGGCGAACGTGATGAACGATGTGATGAACCTGGCGCCGGATGCCAGCCACACCCTGGGTGTGAGCGTCGGCAGCCAGCCCCTCTGAAAACAAAAATCGCAGCCCTGGGGCTGCGATTTTTTTTGCGGGTCGCAATTACAGATCCGATTCCTGCACCACCCGCACCTTGTCCGCGTCCAGCGCATACGCCGCATCGGCCAGGTCATTGCTGACCTTTTCGATCTTCAGCGTGCCGGTCACCCACAGCGGCGTGTAGATGTCATCCAATTTCAAGCCTTTTGGATAACGCACCAGCACCAGTTGATTCGGCGGCGGTGGCGGCACATGAATGCACGCGCCCGGATACGGCACGAGGAAGAACAGCGTGCTGCGCCCCTTGGCGTCGGACTCCAGCGGCACCGGGTAACCACCGATACGGATGTGCTTGTCGTTCATCGACGCCACGGTCTTGGTCGAATACATCACCGCCGGCAAACCCTTGGCCTGCTTCATCCCGCCCTTCTGGGTGAAGGTGCCGGTGGCTTCCGGGGAGTTGTGGTCGATTTCAGGCATGGCCTCAAGGGCTTTCTGATCCGACTTGGGCATCAGTTCCAGCCAGTCGGTTTCCGGCAGATCGCCGGCGTGAGCCAGACCGCTGCCCAGCAAAAGGAGAGTCAATAGAAGACGGCGCATGGAGGTGCTCGGTAAAGGATGCTCGAATAAGGAGGGAACGCTGAATCGCCGAGCATTCTAGCCCTCCCCGCCGGATTGGCAGAGAGGGCTTTGTCGCTTTGGATCAGTTCTTTTTGATCAGGCCGTAGATCACCAGCAGGATGATCGCGCCGACCAGCGCGCCGATGAAGCCTGCGCCCTGACCCGCCTGATAGATGCCCAGGGCCTGGCCGCCGTAAGTGGCTGCCAGCGAACCGCCGATACCGAGCAGGATGGTCATGATCCAGCCCATGCTGTCATCGCCCGGTTTCAGGAACCGCGCCAGCAGGCCGACGATGAGGCCGATAAAGATGGTTCCGATAATTCCCATGGCATTTCCCTCTGAATAGTAGATATGCCCAAGCCTAGTCAGACTTTGGCATCCTGCCATGAGAGAGCGGCGGCCCCTTAATGGTTCCGCCGCTGCCAGATGAAACTGTCGTTACTCGGCGATCAGCGCTTCGACCTTGAGGATCTGCTGCTCGAGAGTCGCCTTGTCCTTGCAGCGCAGATTGGCGTGACCGACCTTGCGCCCGGCCTTGAAGGCCTTGCCGTAGTGATGCAGATGGCAATCATCGATGGCGATGACTTTCTCCACCGGCGGCACGACGCCGATGAAGTTGAGCATCGCGCTCTCGCCGACCTTGGCAGTCGAACCCAGCGGCAGACCGGCAACGGCTCGCAGATGGTTTTCGAACTGGCTGCACTCGGCGCCTTCGGTGGTCCAGTGCCCGGAGTTGTGCACGCGCGGAGCGATTTCGTTGGCCTTGAGGCCACCGTCGACCTCAAAAAACTCGAACGCCATCACGCCGACATAATCCAGCTGCTTGAGCACGCGGCTGGAATAGTCTTCGGCCAGCGCCTGCAGCGGGTGATCGGAGCTGGCGACCGACAGCTTGAGGATGCCGCTGTCGTGAGTGTTGTGCACCAGCGGATAGAACCTGGTCTCGCCATCGCGGGCGCGCACGGCGATCAGCGACACTTCACCGGTGAATGGCACGAAGCCTTCCAGCAGGCAAGGCACGCTACCCAGTTCAGCGAAGGTATCGACCACGTCTTCCGGCTTGCGCAGGACTTTCTGGCCCTTGCCGTCGTAACCCAGGGTACGGGTTTTCAGCACGGCCGGCAGACCGATCGAAGCAACGGCGGCGTCCAGGTCGGCTTGCGACTGGATGTCGGCGAATGCCGGGGTCGGAATCCCGAGGTCCTTGAACATGCTCTTTTCGAACCAGCGGTCGCGAGCGATGCGCAGGGCTTCGGCACTCGGGTAGACCGGTACGAATTGCGAAAGGAAGGCCACGGTTTCGGCCGGGACGCTTTCGAACTCGAAGGTCACCAGATCGACTTCATCGGCCAATTGGCGCAGATGATCCTGATCGCCGTAATCGGCCCGCAGGTGTTCGCCCAGCGCAGCGGCGCAAGCGTCCGGCGCAGGGTCGAGGAAAGCGAAGTTCATGCCCAGCGGGGTGCCCGCCAGGGCCAACATGCGACCCAACTGGCCGCCACCGATTACACCGATCTTCATCTCAACAACCTCAGGCAATACGTGGGTCTGGATTGTCCAGGACGCTGTCTGTCTGCTCGGCACGGAAGGTCTTCAGTACCGCGTGGAATTGTGGATGCTTGGCGCCCAGGATGCTCGCCGACAACAGCGCGGCGTTAATCGCGCCCGCCTTGCCGATGGCCAGAGTCGCAACCGGAATACCGGCCGGCATCTGCACGATCGACAGCAGCGAGTCGACGCCCGAGAGCATGGCCGACTGCACCGGCACGCCCAGCACCGGCAGGTGGGTCTTGGCCGCACACATGCCTGGCAGGTGGGCTGCGCCACCGGCACCGGCGATGATCACCTCGATGCCGCGGCCTTCAGCCTCTTCGGCGTACTGGAACAGCAGATCCGGGGTGCGATGGGCGGATACCACCTTGACCTCGTAAGGGATGCCGAGCTTTTCCAGCATATCGGCGGTGTGGCTAAGGGTGGACCAATCGGACTTGGAGCCCATGATCACGCCAACCAGTGCACTCATCGTCGCGCCTCTTCTCTCTGGGCGCCCGCAGGCGCGTCAAAAACAACAAGCCACGCAGAATGCGTGGCTTGTTGTAGGAAAAATGGCCGGACGAACCGGCCGAAGGCCGCGCAGTATACCGCAAAGAAAGCAATAAACAGCCCCCGTTGCGACCATCTGTCAAATGAGCCAAAGCCCCGGTTTTATTGACTCAAAGGTCAGCGCCAGCGCATTCAGGAAGATTGTGCGGCACCGCCTTCCAGCTTGCGCCACAACAACCGCACATTGGCCTTGCGCACCAGCGCACAGCGGTAGAGGCGAATCTCCAGTGGCACATGCCATTGCGGACCACCGCAGATCACCAGTTCGCCCCGGGCCAGTTCGTTCCGCACACTCAACTGCGGAACCCAGGCAATGCCGAGGCCTTCCAGGGCCATGCTTTTAAGGCTGTCAGCCATGGCGGTTTCATAGATGGTGGTGAAGCGCAGCTGACGCTGGCGCAGCAAACCGTTTACCGAACGCCCGAGAAACGCCCCGGCGCTGTACGCCAGCAACGGCACACTGCCCTCGCCTTCCAGATCGAACAGCGGT
The DNA here is from genome assembly GCF_020544405.1 of Pseudomonas sp. IAC-BECa141. NCBI lineage: Bacteria > Pseudomonadati > Pseudomonadota > Gammaproteobacteria > Pseudomonadales > Pseudomonadaceae > Pseudomonas > Pseudomonas sp. IAC-BECa141. The sequence goes on from NZ_CP065410.1 coordinate 6,114,089, forward strand.
TTGCCGTTGGCATCCGCCGCACACACAGGAAGCATTTCGGTGTGGCCCAGGTGCAGCGACGGGAAGATTTCCGGGTCCATCTGCATGGCCGCGTCCGGGTCATAGAAGGCCAGCATCAGATCGCAGCCACCTTCACGCAGCGCGTGCACTGCGTCGCCGACGTTGGTCGCCACCAGCCGCGTGGCGATGTTCAGGCCTTCGTTGCGCAGTTGCGCGATCCAGCGCGGGAAAAAACCGAGGGCCAGCGAGTGCGCCGCCGCGACCTGGATCACTTCGCCCTGCCCGCCTTCCAGATGATGAAGATGGCGCAGCACTTCACCGAGCTGCTCGACCACGGTGCGCGCGGTCACCAGGAACAGTTGCCCCGCCGCTGTCAGCTCGACCGGCGTACGCGAGCGGTTGACCAGCGTCAGCCCGAGCGCCGCTTCCAGGCTGCGGATCCGCCGACTGAAGGCCGGCTGGGTCACGAAGCGCCGTTCGGCCGCCTGCGAGAAGCTGCGGGTGGCGGCCAGAGCACTGAAGTCCTCGAGCCATTTGCTTTCCAGATTCATCACGTCCTCCCGGACACGCACCAAAACGGGTCACACGTCTGCCGCGCACGCGGCGTCACACGGGCATTATGCCGAATGTGCATAGGGCAGTGTTTAACAGCATTGGCCCAAAAACTCCCACAAGCCTAGCATTCGCAGCGTTCCGGCACAGACCGGGTCCATATCGAGATGATTTCTATCATGTCCTCCGCTGCATCATTCCGCACAGAAAACGACCTGCTTGGCGCCCTCGAAGTCCCTGCTCAAGCGTATTACGGCATCCAGACCCTGCGAGCGGTGAACAACTTCCGCCTCTCCGGCGTTCCGATTTCGCACTACCCGAAGCTGGTTGTCGGTCTGGCGATGGTCAAACAGGCCGCCGCTGACGCCAACCGTGAGCTGGGCCACCTGAGCGAAGCCAAGCACGCTGCCATCAGCGAAGCCTGTGCACGTCTGATCCGCGGTGATTTCCACGAAGAGTTCGTGGTCGACATGATTCAAGGTGGCGCCGGTACCTCCACCAACATGAACGCCAACGAAGTGATCGCCAACATCGCGCTGGAAGCGATGGGTCACCAGAAGGGCGAGTACCAGTACCTGCACCCGAACGACGACGTGAACATGGCGCAGTCGACCAACGACGCCTACCCGACCGCAATCCGTCTGGGTCTGCTGCTGGGTCACGACGCGCTGCTGGCCAGCCTCGACAGCCTGATTCAGGCATTCGCGGCCAAGGGTGAAGAGTTCAACCACGTCCTGAAGATGGGTCGTACCCAGCTGCAAGACGCCGTGCCGATGACTTTGGGTCAAGAGTTCCGCGCCTTCGCCACCACCATGAGCGAAGACCTGGCCCGTCTGAAGACACTGGCTCCGGAAGTCCTGACCGAAGTGAACCTGGGCGGCACCGCGATCGGCACCGGCATCAACGCCGACCCGCGCTATCAGGCCCTGGCCGTAAAGCGTCTGGCGCTGATCAGTGGTCAGCCGCTGGTTCCAGCCGCCGACCTGATCGAAGCCACCTCCGACATGGGCGCCTTCGTGCTGTTCTCCGGCATGCTCAAGCGCACCGCGGTCAAGCTGTCGAAGATCTGCAACGACCTGCGTCTGCTGTCCAGCGGCCCGCGCACCGGCATCAACGAAATCAACCTGCCGGCGCGTCAGCCAGGCAGCTCGATCATGCCAGGCAAGGTCAACCCGGTCATCCCGGAAGCCGTGAACCAGGTGGCCTTCCAGGTCATCGGTAACGATCTGGCGCTGACCATGGCAGCCGAAGGCGGCCAACTGCAACTGAACGTGATGGAGCCACTGATCGCTTTCAAGATCCTCGACTCGATCCGTCTGCTGCAACGCGCCATGGACATGCTGCGCGAGCACTGCATCGTCGGCATCACCGCCAACGAAGCGCGCTGCCGTGAACTGGTCGAACACTCGATCGGTCTGGTCACCGCACTGAACCCGTACATCGGCTACAAAAACGCCACCCGCATCGCCCGTATCGCCCTTGAAAGCGGCCGCGGCGTGCTGGAACTGGTGCGCGAAGAAGGTCTGCTCGACGAAGCCATGCTCGCCGACATCCTGCGCCCGGAAAACATGATTGCTCCGCGTCTGGTGCCTCTGAAGGCCTGATCCGACGCGTTACTTGTAGCACCGCTCACCAGGTCGAGGGACTAGACACCTCTCACCTTTTGAGGGCTTGGGGAGCATTCCCCGAGCCCTTTTTTTTAACTGTTTGAACCTGAGAACCGTATGTATGGAAGCTGGCCGCAAACCGGCTCCCAGACAAGCCCGACGCCGGTAACGTCGGGTGTTTCAAAGCTTCGTTTCGTCGCTTGCACCACAACCGTGCAGACGGGCGCCGCACTGATCGGTATAGTGCCGCCCCTCTTCGCGTGAGCGGTCGTCGGTAACGAGGCCATAACCCATGCGAAACCCGAACTAATAACAAACCCGCGATATGGATCCGGGACGAAACCCTCGCCTCGCCCGTTGTGCCGCGCGCACACCGGTGTAACGCGATGTTTCCGACCATCCAGCATTTGCTTACACAATAAACAGCGAGGAAAAATCCATGCTCGAAGTCATCAACGACTTCCTCTCAGGGAAAGTACTGATCGTGCTCATTGTCGGGCTCGGTAGCTACTTCACGATTCGCTCGCGTTTCGTTCAATTGCGCCACTTCTTCCACATGTTCGCGGTGTTCCGCGACAGCCTCAAAGGCAACGCCGGGCAGCTCAGTTCGTTCCAGGCCCTGATGCTCAGCCTTGCCGGCCGCGTCGGTGCGGGCAACATCGCCGGTGTCGGCATCGCCGTGACCCTCGGTGGTCCGGGTGCGGTGTTCTGGATGTGGGTGACCGCTCTGGTCGGCATGTCCAGCAGCTTCTTCGAATGCACCCTGGCCCAGGTCTACAAGCGCGCCGACGGCGACGGTCTGTACCGTGGCGGTCCGGCTTACTACATCCAGCACGGCCTGAAACTCAAAGGCATGGCGGTGGTGTTCTCGATTCTGCTGCTGGTCACCTACGGCTTCGCCTTCATCGGCCTGCAGTCCTACACCGTGACCCACTCGCTGCAAAACGCCTTTGCCTTTGACCCGCAACACACCGGCATCGTCCTGGCTGTGCTGCTGGCCATTACCTTCATCGGTGGCATCAAGCGTATTGCCTCGGTGTCCGACCTGCTGGTACCGATCAAGACCCTGGCCTACATCGGCGTGACCCTGTACGTGATCGGCACCCAGATCGAACACGTGCCAGCCATGCTGGAAACCATCTTCAAGAGTGCCTTCGGCCTCGACCCGGCTTTCGGCGGCCTGCTTGGCAGCGCCATCGTCATGGGCGTGAAGCGTGGCGTATTCGCCAACGAAGCCGGTCTGGGCAGTGCGCCGAACGTCGCCGCCGTGGCCGCCGTGAAGCACCCTGGCGCTCAAGGCGTGGTTCAGGCGTTCAGCGTGTTCCTCGATACTTTCGTGATCTGCACCTGCACCGCGCTGCTGATCCTGCTGTCGGGCTTCTACACCCCGGGGTTCGAAGGTGACGGCATCGTCCTGACCCAGAACTCGCTGGCCGCCGTGGTCGGTGACTGGGGCCGCCTGTTCGTCAGCGTCGCGCTGTCGCTGTTCGTCTTTACTTGCATCCTCTACAACTACTATCTGGGCGAAAACAGCCTGCAATTCCTCACCCGCAACCGCGCTGTGCTGATGACGTTCCGCGGTCTGGTGCTGGCGCTGGTGGTCTGGGGTTCGATGCAGGATCTGTCGACCGTGTTCGCCTTCGCCGACATCACCATGACCTGCCTGGCCTTCGTCAACCTGATGGCCCTGGCCATGCTGTTCAAGGTCGGCATGCGCGTGATGCGCGACTACGATGCGCAGCGCCGCGCCGGCGTCGACCAACCAGTGTTCGACTCCAGCAAGTTCAGCGACCTGGATCTGGACCTCAAAGCCTGGCCTGCCAATCCGTCGGCCGACACCCAGGCCAACACTCAGCCGCAAGGCATCCCGGCAGCGCAACGCTGATCGGGTAAAAACCGGGCGCAGCTCTTGCGCCCGGCGTGACACAGGCAGCGGTCGGCGTCATGCTCGACCGCCTGCTGTCCTCGCTCAGGAGAACTCCCCATGAATTCCTCGACCTACCCTGCCGCCCAGCACGTCATGGTGCTGTACACCGGTGGCACCATCGGCATGCAAGCCAGCGCCAATGGCCTGGCCCCGGCCTCCGGTTTCGAAGCGCGGATGCGCGACTACCTGCGCAGCCAGCCTGAGCTGGTGGTGCCGCAGTGGCGCTTTCGCGAGATGTCGCCGCTGATCGACAGCGCCAACATGACCCCGGCCTACTGGCAGCAACTGCGCGAAGCGGTGGTCGACGCCGTTGATGTGCAGGGCTGCGACAGTGTGCTGATCCTGCATGGCACCGACACCCTGGCCTACAGCGCCGCCGCCATGAGCTTCCAGTTGCTCGGCCTGCATGCCCGTGTGTGTTTCACCGGTTCGATGCTGCCGGCCGGCGTCACCGACAGCGACGCCTGGGAAAACCTCAGCGGCGCGCTGGTCGCCCTCGGCCAGGGCCTGGCGCCGGGCGTGCATCTGTATTTCCACGGCGAACTGCTGGCCCCGACCCGTTGCGCAAAAGTGCGCAGCTTCGGCCGTCATCCGTTCAAACGTCTGGAGCGTCAGGGCGGTGGCGTGAAAGCCACTTCCCTGCCGGCCGCGCTGAACTACAACCAGCCGAAGCAACTGGCCAGGGTTGCCGTGCTGCCGCTGTTCCCGGGCATCGGCGCCGAGATCATCGACGGCCTGCTCGACAGCGGCATCCAGGGTCTGGTGCTGGAGTGCTACGGCAGCGGCACCGGACCGAGCGATAACCCGGCGTTCCTGGCCAGCCTTGATCGGGCGCGCAATAACGGCGTGGTCGTGGTTGCGGTTACGCAGTGCCATGAGGGCGGTGTGGAGCTGGATGTCTACGAAGCCGGCAGCCGTCTGCGCGGGGTTGGCGTGTTGTCCGGCGGCGGGATGACCCGTGAGGCGGCATTCGGCAAGTTGAATGCATTGCTCGGCGCAGGGCTGGATGTCGCGCAGGTTCGCCGGTTGATGGAACTGGACTTGTGCGGGGAGCTGCTCTGAGTAACACAGACCTGCGATCTGATGCCTGAAACAAGCAGGCCCTCCCCAGGGAGAGCCTGCACCAACAATTACTCTTCAGCCAAATCAAAACTTCCCGCAAACTTCCTTTTTCCATTGTCGAAATCAACACTGACGATACCTTTGAACGCCATCCACGGAAACCCCGTTACACGCTCCAGCTTTACTGTCCCTACCCCATCGAGATACAAAACATCGTCCGTCGTAATCTCGAAATGTGCGTGCTCCGGAATTTTAACTTCCGTGCCCAGGTATTCTTGTTTTACCAGCAGCGTGATTTTGTTCTTGAAACTTTGGCCGTCATAGTCAGCAAACACTAGAGCAACGCCTTCTTTATCGAGGCGCAATCCAGGTAGCGCAAAGTTCCCACCATCCAAAAGCCCTCTGATCATGCCCTTCGGCAAGGAAGCCGCTGAAGATCGGGTGTTGTTGACCTGCGAACCATTGTTATCCATAGCCGTTCTCCGAAATTTATTGGAACCTCAAAACAACAAGTGCACTTACAATCGAAACTAGCAACAGACCCACTGGCAGTCAAATATCAACACGACAAATAAAAAAATGTTTTCAATCAGCCAATATAACTGACGAACGGCAGCGTTTTCGCGAAAAACCTGTCAACTTTGACAGTTGTCGAATGATTGTTTTTATTTTAAGTTTTAAGTGCCAACAGCAATAACTTTAACTTAACCGAAGAATAAAACTTCAGTTATCAACATCGACAAGTTATTAACCGGGCCATCGCTTGATTAATGCAGGCATGCTGGCGGCACACAATTTGCTCATTGTTCCGGTATCCCCAAGGCTGGAAGTCTTCGATGCTCCACTCCCACCTCACCACCCTCAACGCCGTCGCCCTGGTGCTCAACACCTTCAAGGATCAAGGCCTGTCCAGCGAAGCGCTGCTGGCCGGCAGCGGTATCAGCGCGGCGGATCTGAGCCGGGCCGACACCCGCATCACCACCAATCAGGAGATGCAGGTCTGCGCCAACGCGGTCGCGCTCAAGCACGACATTGGCCTGGAACTGGGCCGGCGCATGCATGTTTCCTGCTACGGCATCCTCGGTTACGCGCTGCTGACCTGTGCCACCTTCGGTGACGCTTTGCGGCTGGCGATCCGTTATCCGGCGCTGCTGGGAACACTTTTCGAACTGAGCCTGGAAGACGACGGCGAGCGCGTCTGGTTCGTCGCCGCCGATTACCGCGAGAGCCCGGCAATGGCGGTGTTCAATGCCGAGTTCTGTCTGGTGTCGCTGAAAGTCATCTGCGATGACTTGCTCGGTCATCCGCTACCGCTGCTCGCCACCCGCTTCGAGCACACCGCGCCAGATTATCGCGACAGCTACGCCGAACACTTCAAGGCACCTGTGCACTTCGGCGCCAAGGACAATGCTTTCGCCTTCGACCGGCGCTGGCTCGACCAACCGCTGCCGCTGGCCGACATCATCACCCACCAGGCCATGGCCGAGCGCTGCCGCAAGCAGAACACCGAGTTCACCGGTCGTCAGGCGTGGCTGGGGCGGATCCGTCAGTTGCTCAGCGCGCAACTCAACGCCGCACCGGGGCTGGAAGGTCTGGCGCAGCAGATGAACTGCTCGCCGCGTACCTTGCGCCGGCATCTGAAGGACATGGGTTGCAGTTATCAGGAACTGCTCGACGAACTGCGTTTCGAGCGAGCCAAACAGATGCTGTGCGAGGACCAGTTGCCGATCTACCGCATCGCCGAAACCCTGGGTTTCAGCGAAACCGCGAGCTTCCGCCATGCGTTCGTGCGCTGGAGCGGCGTGGCGCCGAGTCAGTTCCGTCCACACGGTTAAACCGTCCAGGGGCGATATCAGGTCAGCATTTTTGGCCACATCGATCCCCTTTTGGCCTCTCTGGCCGTTCTCCGATTCGCTCCGCGCCGCAACACTGGGATCAACCGAATCAGCCCCTGCGGAGAACAACAAATGCTGACGATCTACTCTGACGATCACCACCTGCACCATGGCCGCTGCGAATTGATCGACGGGCAACTCAAGCCTTGCTTCGAGATGCCGTCGCGCGCCGACCACGTGCTGCAACGGGTAAAACATCAAAACCTCGGCCCGGTCGAGGCGCCGAAGGATTTCGGCCTCGGGCCGATCGAGCGCATCCACAGCCGCGACTACCTCGACTTCTTCAAAGGCGCCTGGGCGCGCTGGACCGAATTCAACACCGACGGCGACTTGCTGCCTTACACCTGGCCGGCGCGCACCTTGCGCCAGGTCAAACCGACCAGCCTGCACGGCCAGCTCGGCTATTACAGCTTCGACGGCGGCGCACCGATCACCGCCGGTACCTGGCAAGCCGCCTACAGCGCAGCCCAAGTGGCGTTGACCGCTCAAGCGGAAATCCAGCGCGGCGCCCGTGGCGCCTTCGCCCTGTGCCGTCCGCCGGGACACCACGCCGCCGGCGATTTGATGGGCGGTTATTGCTACCTCAACAACGCCGCCATCGCCGCGCAGGCTTTCCTTGATCAGGGCCACAAGAAGGTCGCGATCCTCGACGTCGACTACCACCACGGCAATGGCACCCAATCGATTTTTTATGAGCGTAGCGACGTGCTGTTCACCTCGATCCACGGCCACCCGGAAGCGGAGTTCCCGTTCTTCCTCGGCTACGAAGACGAGCGCGGCGAAGGCGCCGGTGAAGGCTTCAACTTCAACTATCCGCTGCCGGCCGGTTCCGGCTGGGATGTCTGGAGCGCGGCGCTGGATCAGGCCTGCCAGGAGATCGACAACTACGGCGCCGACATCATCGTCGTGTCGCTGGGCGTCGACACCTTCAAGGACGACCCGATCTCGCAGTTCAAGCTCGACAGCCCCGATTACCTGGCGATGGGCAAGCGCATCGCGGCTCTCGGCAAACCGACCCTGTTCGTCATGGAAGGTGGCTACGCGGTGGAAGAAATCGGCATCAACGCGGTGAACGTGCTTGAAGGTTTCGAACAATGAGCAGACTCAAGCACCTCATCGCGCCGGCGTTGTGCGCAGCGCTGCTGAGCGGCGCGGCGCACGCGGAGGAACGCACCCTGCGCGTCTACAACTGGTTCGACTACATCACCCCCAAAGCACTGGAAGACTTCAAGGCGCAGAACAGCCAGACCAAACTGGTCTACGACATCTTCGACACCAACGAAGCACTGGAGGCCAAACTGCTGACCGGCAATTCGGGCTACGACGTGGTGGTGCCGTCCAACGTGTTCCTCGCCAAGCAGATCGAGGCCGGGGTATTCCAGCCGCTGGATCGTAGTCAGTTGCCGAACTGGAATCACCTCGACCCGAAACTGATGAAGCTGATCGAGGCCAACGATCCGGGCAACAAATTCGCCGTGCCCTACATGTACGGCACCATCCTGATCGGCTTCAACCCGGCCAAGGTCAAGGCAGCGCTGGGCGACAACGCACCAGTGGACAGCTGGGATCTGATCTTCAAAGAGGAGAACATCAGCAAGCTCAAGCAGTGCGGCGTGGCCCTGCTCGACTCGCCGTCGGAAATCCTGCCGCTGGCCCTGCAACACCTCGGCCTGGATCCCAACAGCAAGAACCCGGCGGACTACGCCAAGGCTGAAGCGCTGCTGTTGAAGATCCGCCCGTACGTGACCTACTTCCATTCGTCCAAGTACATGGCCGATATCGCCAACGGTGACATCTGCGTCGCGGTCGGTTACTCGGGCAGCTTCTCGCAAGCCGCCAACCGCGCCAGGGAAGCGAAGAACGGCGTGGTGGTGGACATGCGCCTGCCGAAGGAAGGCGCGCCGATCTGGTTCGACATGCTCGCCATCCCCAAAGGCGCGAAGAACCCGCAGGACGCCTACACCTTCATCAACTACCTGCTGCAACCACAGGTGATTGCGCCGGTGAGTGACTTCGTCGGTTATCCGAACCCGAACAAGGACGCCACCGAACGTGTCGACCCGGCGATTCGCAACAACCCGAATCTGTACCCGACCGATGCGGCGATGAACACGCTCTACACCCTGCAACCGTTACCACGGGATGCAGAACGGGCGCGGACCCGGGCGTGGACCAGGATCAAGTCCGGCACTTGAAACCAGCCATTGAAAAAGACCCGCCTTCGCGGGTCTTTTTTTGCGCTATCCCTGTACCGTACCGTGTCGCCGGCGCCCTTATCTATCTACCACCGCACAGGCAAAAACCCGGCTTACCGTGGACCGGAATCGAAGTAGCAATCCCGCTACCTTCTTCACCCATGGAACAGGCCCGTGAATACACCTGCAGTGACACACGACGTGTCCCCTCCCTTGCTGAAACAGAGCCGACTGGTCGAAATGGCCAGTCAAGGCTATTCGCTGCATCAGATCGCCTCGACACTGTTGCGTACAGTATTGAGCGAACGCTACCCCGACCAACACCTCGATCCGGATAACACCCTGCTCGCCACACCGGTACGCAACATGGACGCGCCGCAGATGACCGTCGAAGCCTGCAACTTCGAAACGCTGACCCACGTCCTGATACAACAAAGCCTGCACAAGACCACCGCCGAGTTCATCGAAGGTGAACACTTCCTGACAGGCATGCCCCTCTCCAATCCACCGCTCCATCTGGCGGTGAGCATGGATGAGCTCACCTTATTGATGAACGAACATGCCCCTCTGCTGTTCGTCGCATTTCAGCAGCGCCAGCTGGATTACTGGAATGAAACCGAACAGGACCAGCCCCGTTGGCGAGCACTGTCCGACCAACTGCGCTCGGCTGTCGATGTTCAGACCGCCAGTGGCTGGGATAGCGACGCGTGCCTGCTGGCGCGCTTCGTCGCGCAGTACCCGGACAAAGCCGAACGCCCGACCGCCAGCGATCATTTCACCGGACTGCGAGCCTGCATCATGGACATCGACCAGGTCGATGGCAGCACCGTCACGCATGCGCTTGTCGCCGGCGCCCTGGTCATCACGGCAACCCTCGGCAAACGGCAGCGAATTCTGCTGCACACCATTGACGACGGCTATGAATCGTTCGATTCACTGGAACAACTGGGAGACTCCCTGCCGGAACGTATCGATCCCGAACACCCACAACCACCGCTGCAGTGGCGCCTGATCGAACCCGACGGCAATATCTTCGACGCTGTTGCCCAGGCACTCGTGGCCAATCAATTGGTCGCCATCGCGGCACTGGATCCCGCCAGTCAGCACCTCGACAACCGGGTCATGGCTGGCTCACAGAACACCAACCGACTCAGCCCGCCGGAACGAAACCGGATCAACCAGTTGGAAAAGGCAATTCCAGACTGGTTGAAAGCGGCGTCGGCGACGGACCTGCAAACCTACAGCCGCTACCTGGTCGACCTCGGCGCGTTGCGTCAGGAGGCTGCGGACGGCGCGTTCAAGGTCGATGACCTTCCTGCAATCAAACCCTATGCCGAGCAAAAAATGCAGGAGGCAATACTGGCCGATACCCGCGCGGAGGGGGCCGCCGACCTGCCGCTGGACCGCTTGCGAATCACCGTGACCGACAGCATGGAAACGGCTGGCTTCACCTTCGCCAATCCCTTGAGTCGGGTTCGCGAGACGCTGGGTGAATTCGCCTTGCAAAACACCCCGCCGTATCAGGCAAGCATCGACTTCGACGATGGCCGGGCCTTACCGGCGTGGCTGACGGTCGATTACCTGAGTGCCCTGGCAGAGCAGGTCGACATTGGCCTCCACTACCCGAAACTGATCAAACGCAACCTTATCGACGACCCGGTCCGTGCTGCCGAACAGAAGACTCGCTACACGCGCCAACTGCCCATACTCCTGCCGTTGCTGGCGCTGGAATGCAAACTCCGACATCTGGGTGGCGTCGATGAACGGGGTCACGCCTGCATCCGTCAGTTGATGGACGCCATCACAGGCAATCAACCGTCGCAGGAGCATCCGGTGACCATCCGCCCACTGGCGTTTACCCCCGTTCGCCGCCTGAGCGGTCAGTCAGACACCGTGACCAACATGTTCATCATTGCCCCCCGCGATCATCGCCAGGGGCCTTGCCTGTTGTATCGACCGATGACGGACATGCCACTGATGCAGTTCGCATCCCTGCAAAATCTGATGTATGCGCTGTACCAGCCCGGGGAATTGCGCAGTTCCGTATTGGCCTGGCTCGGCTCGCCTTCGCTGAGTTTCGAATACTCGCAGTATGTTTTTGCAACAGGGCTTCCTTCCCCGTGGACGGTGACCCAACTGGTGTTCGAACCCTTCATGCACCTGGACCTGACCGGACCCATCAAACTGGCGAACCAGCCTCTGACGGGAGACATTCTGGGCACCTTGCATGCGGCCAATAGTCGGGCATTGATCGAACTCGCCGACCGCCAGTCGGTGTCCAACAGCGAGCGGCGCTGGGCATTGCTGGCCGAAAGCGGCTGGGCGATCTTCAGTATCGCCTCCAATTTCATGAGCGGAGCGGCAGGTGCCGCCGTATGGGTCTGGCAGACCATCGAACAGATTCAGCAAGCCATCGATGCCCATGAACGCGGCGATGACCTGATGACCTGGCAATCGACTGCCGACATTCTGATGACACTCGGCATTCTGTTGACCCACCGGGTCGTCGCACGGCGCAACCGCTCGCTGAATCCGCAATTGAGCGCGACCCGGGAAACGCCGCAAACCTTGCGGGAAGCCGAAGAACCTTTCGAAAACCAGACAACGGAGTTGTCACCTGCCCCGAAGGCTGTCACCCACGATCCTGTCACCCTCACCGGAGACATCCCCGCCGGCCATCTCACACTGCTGGAACCTGCGCTCCTCCCGCGACCGGACTCCAGCGAGCGCTTCACTGCGATGCTCGACAGTTTCAAGGTCGAGGCCCCTGACCTGCACGACAAACAGGTGTCATCGACCAACCACCTCTATACGGTCGCGGACAAGACCTATGCCCAGGTCGGCAGCCGCTGGTTTCAAGTCAGTGCCCGCAAGGACGAGCCGGTGTACATCATTCATCCGCACGACCCGCTACGCACCGGCATGCCCCTGAAATATGACGACAAATCCGGACAATGGCACTGGGACCCGAAACTGCGCTTGCGTGGGGGCGGTCCGACCGGTCGCCTCGACGCGCTACGGCGCGCCAAGGAACAAGAGAAGGACGCCGCGTGGCAAGCCCTGCAACTGTTCTTCTCACGTGAACCGGCAAACAAGCGCGACATGCTGACCGAATTGCTCGCCTTGCCCAATGACAACAGCGAAGCCACCTATTCGCGCGCTGCGCCACGTTACCTGGACCTGGCCATGACGAATGGGACGGGCTACACCCAGGCGCTGGAACAGCTCGCGACCTGGCACCAGAACGGTGGCGGCGGTGTTTTCTACCAGGCACAACTGATGCGCATGACCGCCGAGCAGCATCGCTGCCTGGGTTCATGGCTGCGGGTGAAGATACGCCTGTATGCGATGACGTCCAAAAGGATCGCGGACAGCTTTGACAACAGTTCTCCCCTGTCACGCAGTGAACAGATCGACATCGCGACCCGAGCCACAGCACTCAGTGACGAAATGATCGCCACCCTTCAGACGCTGAATCGCTCTCTGCTTGTACTGGTCAAGCATTCCGGCAAAAGCGCAAAACTGGCCGCAGACTTGAAACGGTTGATGCCCGCTTACGGCGAACTTGATCTGAAGGCCAACGAAATCGGCATGTCCTTTGAACGCTGCGTCGTCGAACATCCCGGACCGGAAATGGACGCCGCCCGGCAGGACATCGGCATCATCACCGTCAAGGCTGCAGACGCCGCTCACGAGCTGCTCGGACTTTCACGCACAACCGCCACTGCGGACGGAAAAGCCGCGCGTATCGAGCAGTTTTCACACTGGAATGACCTTCTCTCCAGTCTCGACGATCAGATGGAACAGTTGCCCGCCAAACACCCTGCACAGTTCATCCAGGCCAGGATCGACAGGATTCGCGAACTGATCGGCGAGTTCCGTGAGCTGGCCCGCGAGCGCCTGATCGCCGAAGTCCCCGAGCCTCAAGTCGAGCCCATCGCGACACCCGCCAGACAGGATCCGCAGCCCTCGACTTCGCAACCGAAGGTCAAAGTCAGCAAAACCCGTCCGCGCCAGAATACCGCCGAACAGGCCCGCTTGCCCGGTACGACCCAGTCGGACGAAGAATCACCGTTCGTGAAAATTTCCGCTCGACCACCGAAACCGGCACAGTCAGTCGAGGACAGTGACCTGATCAACAAAGCGCAGGAGCTGAGCTATGACATCAACGACTTCATCACGAGGACTCGCGAAAGTGCCCGGCGTCCGGGGCGCATTCCCGCTGATATCAGAGACATGTTCGACCAGCAGGCCGCACGCCTGGAACAGGCGGCCAATGACGTGGACACGGTATTTGCCAAAAGGCGCGCAGCCAAACTGGATTCCTGGCCGGTTGCCGCTCTCAGTCCGGATCTGCGTGCCGGCGCGACCATCACACGCACCGAAGGCAACGCCGTCTACGGGGAGATGCTCAAGCAGCGCAAGCCCCGGGAAACCTATTTCCACTGGCTGTACGACAACGGTCAGGTCGACGTCGTCAAGGACGAACGCGGTCGCATCCGAACCCGACAGCGGGGTGATTACTTTCAGGAATACCGGATTCTCGACAAGGCCAAAGGAGGACGACCGATGTGGGTGGCGCATTTCCACTACGAACGAAAGAGTGACGCGGATGCCCAGTACACCATCGCCCACCTGAAATTCGCTGATGCCTATCTGCAGACCCTCGATGAAAAGACCCGTCAGACATTGAGCACCTTCGATGCCGTCGACAATGCAATGCGCCGCATCGTCGACCCGACGGTGCGTGACCTGTTCCTCAAGCCACAGCCGGCGGGCACCCGATAACTATTCACACCAGACAGAGCGCAGGCGGGCCAGAGCCGACTCGATTGCCGGCTCCGGCACCGCCGCAAAGCCCAGCACCAGACCGGCCCGCTGATCGAGCGGCGTCACCGAATCCGGCAGCCAATACTTGCTCAGGCCCTGGACTTCCACCTCCACACTGGCGGCTTGCTCTATCAACTGCTGCTCACGGGCCACGCTGTCGACTGCCACCGTGAGATGCAGTCCGGCCGACACAGCCGGCAATTCGCCGACGCCCGCCAGGCCTTGAGGCCAGCCGTTGATCAAGGCATTGCGCCGATTCACAGCCGCGCGACGCATCCGCCGGATGTGCCGCTGGAAGTGCCCGGCCGCCATGAACTCGGCCATCACCGCCTGGGTGCTGACTTCAGAATGCCGGACATCCACCGCACGTCGTTGCGCAAACGCTTTCACCAACCCCGGAGGCAGCACCAGATAACCCAGACGCAGCGCCGGGAACGCGACTTTGCCGAAGGTGCCGACGTACAACACACGACCCTGGCGGTCGAGCGCAGCCAACGGGGCCAAGGGCGCGCCGGTGTAGCGATATTCGCCGTCGTAGTCGTCCTCGACGATCCAGCCCCCGGTGCGCTCGGCCCAGTCCAGCAGTTCCAGACGTCGCGCCAGGCTCATCACTACCCCGGTCGGGTACTGATGAGACGGCGTGACATACGCCACCCGGCAATCTTCGGCAGCCGCCAGTGCCGCGCAGTCGATGCCCTCTTCGTCCACGGCAATGCCATGCAGCCGACCACCGGCCAGCGCGAAGGCATGACCCGCTGCGCGATAGCCGGGATTCTCGATGCCCACTCCGGCGCCCGGTTCAACCAGCAACTGTGCACAAAGGCTGATTCCCTGTTGTGCGCCACTGGTGATCACAATTTGCTCAGCGGAACACTGCATGCCGCGCGAACTGCGCAAATAAGCGGCGATCAGACCGCGCAGGCGCGCATCGCCCGCCGGGTCGCCGTAACACAGTTGCTGCAAATCGGGTTTGCGCCAGAAGGCCGCGTTCAGCTTGGCCCAGACGTCGAACGGAAACAGATCGAAGGCCGGAACACCGACCCGGAATGCTCGTGGCGGACCACTGGGTGGCGTCGGCAAATGGTTGCGCTCAAGCCGCTGCAACGCACAGCTGTGGATAACTTTGCTGGATAAATTACCAGTGGAATTGAGCGAAATTGTGGATAAGGCTGTGGGTAAGGTTGTTGAAAACCCTGTGGATACTTTTGTGGATAATTTTCGTGCCGGTGTCACCGATTGCGGCAACTGCGCCACATAAGTGCCGTCCCCGACACGGCCTTCGATAAAACCTTCGGCATACAGCTGATCGTAAGCGCGCACCACGCTGTTTCGGGAAATCCCCAACGCTGTCGCCAGATCGCGGCTGGCAGGCAGGCGCGTGCCGCTGGCCAGGCGCCCGTCCAGCACCCGCATGCGCAAGGCCTGGTAGAGCTGACGGCTCAGGCCTTTGCGGCGGTCGAGTTCGACACCGGCGGGGTTGAACGGCAGCGACAGCGTGGGCGAATCGGGCATGAAAATGGACCTATGAAATTGGTCATCAATGGCTCTTACAACAGACCAATAGCCTGCCTACGATGCAGGCATTCGCCAAGGAAATTTTCTCCATGTACACGCCCCGCGCCTTTGCCATCGATGACTTGTCCCAACTGCACGAATTGATCCTCGCCACCCGCCTCGCCATCCTGGTGACCCACGGCGAACAAGGCTTGCAGGCCAGTCATGTGCCGGTGCTGCTGCATCGCGAGCAAGGTCCGAACGGCACGCTGTACGGGCATCTGGCCAAGGCCAATCCGCAGTGGAAAGACCTGCGTGACGGCGCCGAGGCCATGCTGATTTTTCCCGGTGCCGATGCCTACGTCAGCCCGGGCTTTTACCCGAGCAAGGCCGAGCACGGCAAAGTCGTGCCGACCTGGAACTACGTCGCCGTGCACGCCTACGGTCACGCCGAAACCTTCAGCGATGGCGGTCGGCTGCTGGACATCGTCAGCACCCTCACCGATCGCCATGAAGCGGGCCGCGCCCAACCGTGGTCGGTCGACGATGCCCCGGCCGATTACATCGACGGCATGCTCAAGGCCATCGTCGGTTTCGCCATTCCGATCGAGCGCCTCGAAGGCAAGCGCAAGCTCAGCCAGAACCGCAGCGCCGAAGATATCGCCGGCGTGCGCGAAGGCCTGGCTGCCAGCCCCGACATCAACGATCAAACCCTCGCTCACTTGATGCGTTAAGGAAATCACCATGAGTCAGATCGACATCCGTCCGGTCAGTGCTGCCGATCACGCGGCCTGGCTGCCGCTGTGGCAGGCCTACCTGCGCTTCTACAACACCGAGCTGCCGGACACCGTCAGCCAAAGCACCTGGCAGCGTTTTCTCGACCCGAACGAACCGACCCACGCCGCCCTCGCCTGGGCCGACGGCAAAGCGGTGGGCATGGTGCACTTCATCTACCATCGTTCGAACTGGAGCATCGAAAACTCCTGCTACCTGCAAGACCTGCTGGTGGAGCCGCAAACCCGTGGCACCGGCGTCGGCCGGCTGCTGATCGAACACGTCTACGCCACCGCCAGGGCCGACGGTTGCTGCAAGGTGCACTGGCTGACCCATGAAACCAACGCCACCGCGATCCAGCTCTACGAGCGCATCGCCGAGCGCCCGGGCTTCATCCAGTTTCGCAAAGCCATTTAAGGAGCCACGTGCATGACGATTTCTCTCGCTGACTGGAAAGGCGTGCCGCCGCCCTCCACCACCCTGATCGAAGGCCGCTTCATCCGCCTGGAAAAACTCGACCCGGCGCGCCACGGCGACGACCTGTTCAACGCTCTGCAAGGCCCCGGCGCCGATCCGAAACTCTGGGATTATTTGCCCTACGGCCCGTTTCCGGAGCGCAGCGCCTTCAACGACTGGCTGAATAATCACGCCGCCCACAGCGATCCGTATTTCTTCAGCGTCATCGACCGCGCCAGCGGCCAGGTGCAAGGCATCCTCAGCCTGATGTCGATTGTTCCGGCCCAGGGCCGCATCGAAATCGGCCACGTCACCTTCGGCGCCCCGATGCAGCGTTCGCCGAAAAGCACCGAGGCGGTCTACCTGCTGGCCAAGGAATCCTTCGCCCTCGGCTACCGTCGTCTTGAATGGAAATGCAACAACGGCAACGCCCGCTCCAAATACGCGGCCGAGCGCCTGGGCTTCAGCTTCGAAGGCGTGTTCCGCCAGCACATGGTGGTCAAGGGCCAGAACCGCGACACCGCGTGGTACTCGATTCTGGACTCGGAATGGCCGGCGATTGCGGCAGGGTTCGAGCGCTGGTTGAGCGATGAGAATCAGACGGCCGAGGGGCAGGTGAAGGGGTTGGTTGAGTGCCGCGCTTAAAGCTCAATAGAGATTAAGTGTGTTGCGGGTTCAGCTGTTATCGCGTCGAACCCGCACCACCCCCATCTTCAGCCCGAACGGTCGAAACACGGCGTTCAGCGATTTGAGCGTCTGATTGCCCTCGCCGTGTTCGATGTGCACCAGCGTACGTACCGAAATTTTGCACATCTTCGCGAACTGGGTCTGATGCAGCCCGGTGACCTCAACGCGCAAACGGCGAACGGCTTCACCGATTTCTACGGTTCCTTCAGCCAGCGCTTCCTGGATGCTTTCGATGAGCACTGTGCGTTCGGCAACGGTCATGCTCATTTCAAATCCCACTCTTTCAAACGTTGCTCCAGGTTTTTCAGGTGGACGCCCGGATGATTCATTGTCCGCTCAGGCAAACCACCCGCGTTCAATATGTCCGGCAACTCGGCCAGGCACTGCGCATCTTCACGCAACCGCTCGAAAGATTCCGGTGCATCGGACATCGCTGCCAATGGGTCATCCGGATCGGAAATATCCGCCAATGCGCGGCAAACACCCCGCCAATCGACATCTCCCGCCCTCTCCAGCTCTTTTGGCCATTTGGTCGTGCGAGTCACACCTTCGTCATCCATGACCATGGGGGCCAAGTCATAAATGGGGGCCAAACGGTACGAGTCGGCGTCACGAATGATTGCGGTGTTGCGACCGTGGTTATCCGAGTTGCCAAGAATCTTGTTGATCAGGTCCCGACGCAAATAGTCTGCGACAAGTGCCGGAATCTCGTGCGCTTGCCCCGCTTCCCGCCAAAGCCTGGCAAGCATGCGAATGACATCCATATGATTCATAGCGCTCCCCGGCGTCGTCACCTCGGCCAGCGAGTAGATCGACTCCACGGCAAAACGCTCTACACCTCGCTCAGTCACTTGGCGATCAAAACGCCGCATCCACAAGCTGGGTTTGTTCGATTCCTCTAACGCCAGACCTTCCGCAGCGACGGTTTCGATACCAAGCGCCTGAAGCGCCTGATAGTAGTGGTATTCGCTGCGCAGGATGTCTTGATCGGTTTGACTGCCTTTATTTCGGGCAAACTTCACAAACCAGTGCTGACGGACGTTTTCATCGTCCAGCACAGCATCGGGGTAAAGAAGTCCGGCACGATCTTCAGCCAGAAGAATCTTGGGCGCTTCGCCTCCAGCCCCTGTCGCACCACCAATCGCAGCCCCCATTTCATACGCGTATTCAAGAAACCGGTAGTCACGGCTGATGACATCCTGGCGTTGAAACCCGATGGGTTTGCGCTCGTCGACAGTCTCGGCTGATTCTTTTATCCGCATGTTGCCGATCGGAGCCGGAGTGCAGTGTCCGAGCAGATAAAGGTCAGCACTGATGTCTGCAGGTTTCTCCTGCCCCATACGTGCGAGGAGAAACCTTCTAGCGGCGCCTGCCGGTGCAATGTCATGCACGAATGCAGGCGTGATGGATCGCCGACCCTCCCAATCCAGGGGATACAACGCACTCACGGCTTTGGAAAATGGAGAGCCAATAAACTCAATGTTTTCGACCAGATACGCCGACTCGTAACCAAAGCTGCAACGGCTTTCGAAGCCTTTCTCGGGCGAGTCGAAACTCAACACCATCGCGTCGTGCCATTTGCCGGCGTCGAATATTTGCAATGTCAGGTTGTGCATGCGGCTCTCATCTGCAATTAAATGCATTGCTGCGGTCGTTTGGTTAACTAAAAATGCAATATAGTGCATCTCAGAAGATCGAGATACTCAGTGATCTGCAGTAAAGTGCAGATGCAGGATTTAAACCTCCTAATAAACGCAAAATAATGCAGATGCCGCTGAGTCCGCCACGGACATCATTCTGTAAAAACCCTCCGCTATACAGAACGCCCCCGCTTATAACAAAAAGGACGTTCTCCCCATGCCCTTCCCGCCCCAGCGTCTGTCGCTTGCCATCGCCCTGTTGATCGCCACCAGCGCCGCCCACGGCAAGACCGTGCAGATCGACACCGCCACCACCGCGTCGCAGACATTGGGCGGCAGCGACACGCTGACGATTTCGGCGCCGGGCAGCATCACCAACAGCGGCAAGGCCGTAAGCCTCAAGGACAGCACCAGCGGTGTCGGCGTGATCATCGATAACGCCGGCAAGATCATCTCCACCGGCGGCCGGGCCATCGACAGCAGCGGCGATCTGACCCAGGCACGCAATTACGCGATCCATAACCGCAGCGGCGGGCAGATTCTCGGCTCCAATGATGCGATTCGCATCGACAGCAACTTCATCAGCGGCAGCCTGTTGATCGACAACAGCGGCACTATTCGCTCAAGCACCGGCCAGGGCCTGGATCTTGATGCGTTGCGCAGTGACGGGGTGAAAACCACGATCATCAACCGTGCGGGCGGACTGATTCGTGGCGACGCCAGCGACGGCATGAAGACCGGCGCCAATGCCACCATCAGCAACTACGGCGAGATCTCGACCGGAGACTCGCGCAACGCCGACCAGAAGTTCGACGGCATCGATATCGACACCGCGACCGGCGTCAGCGTGATCAACTACGGCGTGATTTCCGGTGGCCGGCACGGCATCACCACTGACCTGGGGGCGACGCTGGTCAACTACGGGCAGATCACCGGGCGCAATGGCTCCGGTTTCGGCTCCGATGGCGACGGCACGGTGATCAACCACGGCACCATCACCGGCGCGTATTCCGGGTTGCAACCCAATGGCGACGGCGACGGCGTGGACATCGACAAGATCGCCCACATCGAAAACTACGGCACGATCCAGGGCGTCGGCGCCGGCGGTGTGGACAAGGGCGGTTTTGCCAATGGCAGTGAAGGCATCGCGCTGGGCGGCGGTTATATCCTCAACGCCAAGGGCGCCCTGATCAGCGGCGCCAACAGCGCCATTCTGGTGGACGACGGCAGCGGCGGTTCAGGGCTGGCGGCCACCACGCTGGAAAACTACGGCACCATTCAAGGCCTCGACGGTTTCGGCGTGAAGTTCGTCGGTGAGTTCGCCGACAACGTGATCAACGGCGGCACCTTCAGCGGCAGCAATGGCCTGGCACTGGACCTGGGTGGCGGTAACGACAATCTGACCCTGCGCAGCGGCAGCCGCTTTGTCGGCATGGTCGATGGTGGCAGCGGTTATGACCGCGTAGTGATGGACGATGCGGCAGGCGGCAGCTTCGGTGCCAGCCGCAACTTTGAATGGCTGGAGGTCAAACAAGGCGCCTGGACACTCACCGGCAGCGGCGACTTCAGCGACGGCGGTGCCGTGCGCAACGGCGCCACACTGGTCAACCAGGGCAGTATCGCCGGCAATCTGACCGTGGACGCCGGTGGCGTGTATGCCGGCGGCGGGTCGGTGGGCAACCTCAGCGTGAATGGCACGTTGCGCACCGACACCCGCCTCGGTACCGCGACCGTCGTGCACGACTTGAACATGGGCAGCGCCTCGACCCTCGCCTACGGCGTCAACGCCGATGGCAGCAGCGCACCGGTCCAGGTCGGCGGCACGGCCAACCTCAACGGCGCGACGCTGGCGGTCAATCCCGGCAGCGGCACCTATCCGTGGCAGAGCCACTACACGGTGCTGCAGGCTGCGCGGGTCAACGGCACGTTCGGCGCGGTCACCAGCGACTACGCGTTCCTCACGCCAATCCTCGCTTACACGCCGACTCAGGTCGATCTGACCTACACCCGCAATGACGTGGCGTTCAATGAATTCGCCGCCACCGGCAACGCCAGCAACGCCGCCAACAGCCTGGCCTCAATGAGCAAGAACAACGCGCTGTACAACGCCTTGCTCAACACCAGCCAATCCACCGCGGGCGCGGCCATCGAGCAACTGGCCGGCGCCAGCAACGCCAATCTGACCAGCGCCACCCTCGGCGCCAGCAGCCAGATCGGCAGCAGCATGCTCTCAGCGATGCAGCAGATGGGCGGCAGTCCCGGCTTGATGGTCGGCCTCGATCAGCGCAACACCCCGATCCTCGCCGCCAACGGCGTACCGTCCGAAGCGCGCAACCTGAATGATCCGAACGCCCGGGGCCGGCTCTGGCTGCAGGCCATCGGCGGCTACGGCAAGCTCGATGGCGAGCACGGCAGCAGCGGTCTGGAACAACGCACCAAGGGCAGCGTGCTCGGTGCCGACTGGGCATTGAATCCACAATGGCGACTGGGCGTGCTCGGCGGTTACTCGAAGACCGACCTGGACGCCACCGGTGTCGACGGCAATGTCGAGAGCTGGCACGCCGGCCTTTATGCGCTGCATCAAAACGGCCCGCTGGCCCTGCGCCTGGGCGCCGCATACAGCGGCCATCAGGGCGAAAGCAAACGCACCATCGCGTTCAATGGTTTCAGTGATCGTCCCAAAGGTGATTACGACGCCGACAGCCAGCAAGCCTTCGCCGAACTCGGCTACGCCATGGGCAGCGGCCGCCTCAGCGCCGAACCGTTCGCCAGCCTCGGATACCAGCGCTATCACCGCGACCGCTATCAGGAAAAGGGCGGCGCGGCGGCCTTGCAGGTCGACAGCCAGACCCAGGACAACTTCAGCAGCACCTTCGGCGTTCGCCTGGCGCACCTCAGCTCGCTGGACAATGGCATGAGCCTGACCCCACGGATGGCCGCTGGCTGGAAGCACACCTACGGCGATGTCAGCAGCTCGACCCGCCAGGCATTCGTCGTCGGCGGCACGGCGTTCAGCGTCGATGGCAGCTCGCTGGATCGGGACAGTCTGGTGCTGGAAGCGGGGCTGGATCTGGGCGTTTCGGCGCGGCATACGCTGGGGTTTGGTTACAGCGGCGAGATTGGCAACAACAGTCGCAATCACGGGTTGGTCGGGCAGTGGCAGGTGAGTTTTTGAGATTTCGCCAATCCGGATTTCAGCGGGCGTTGTAGGTAAAGGCGTCTGGATGGTTGGGTAATCATGGCGGGCTCGCCTCCCGCCGACGACCGAGCTACAAACGCAGACGCCATCACCTGCACACGGTTCGGAATTGCCCGGCATCGGCGCATTGGCACCGACTTTTACAGTTTGTTCTCTTTTCACATGAGACGAACTGAATGCCCATTCAATGCAAATACAAGCTCCAACATCTTGTCCTGGCGGTTGCGCTGGCAGTCGGTTGCGTGGAATTTTCTCTAGCGGAGCAGCCGGAGCCGGACGCGCCCGTCGCGAAAGAGGTGAAAACCAGGAGCCCGCGCACACCTCCTAAGGTGAAACCTGCTCCGCTTCTCATGGCAGAAACAGTGAGTGAGGAAAAGATTGCTCCACCACCGCAAGCCCTCCCTACCAGCACTGAGACTCCAACCGCGCCACTTCATGCAGCCGATGACCTCCACGCCAAGAGAGTCGCCACTACAAAGAGCGGCAGTGCACTTGAAGCAAGCATTGAAAAACCAACGCCTCCAGCACAACCCGTTCTGAGCGAAGCGCCAGCAACCCCCGAATCCAAAGAGGTGTCCACTTCAGGCAACGCAGCCATCGACGCCCTGCTCGCTGCCGACGAATACACGGCCACCCTCGCCTACTTTCAACTGGCGGGCGGCAGCAATGCCAAACTCGCCAATGCGACCCTGAGCAGCGTCACGCCGGTCAGCGCCAGCCTGCTGTCGGCCATGCATCAACTCGACAATGCCCACGACTCGACGGGAAACTCACCACGCCATGTGGCCGGCAACGCAGACACCGGCAGGGTGTGGCTGCAAGCCATCGGTCACAGCGGGAAACTCGATCGCGAATTTGAACCGATGCAGCACTCCACCAAAGGGCTGCTGCTCGGCGCCGACTGGCGCCTCGATGAAACATGGCACCTGGGCTTGATGGGCGGCACCTCCGACACGCGCATCGACAGCAAGGAGCTGGACGGCGATCTCGACAGTTGGCACCTCGGTGCCTACGCCTTGCGCCAGACCGGCCCGCTATCACTTCGACTCGGCGCAGCCTGGAGCAACCATGAAGGCAACACCCGTCGCGAAGTCGCGTTCGGCCGCTTCCATGACCGACTCAAAGGCAACTACCAGGCCAGTACCCAACAAGCGTTCATCGAGTCGGGATACAACCTGGGGAGGGCCAACGTCAGCATCGAACCGTTTGTCGGCCTCGGCTACCAACGCTACCAGCGTGACGGCTACACAGAGAAAGGCGGAGCGGCGGCGCTCAAGGTTCACGCTCAATCCCAAGGCAACTTCAACACCACCGTCGGCCTGCGCATGGCGAAAGTCAGCACGCTGGATAACGGCATGCGCCTCACGCCACGATTCAGCGCGGGGTGGAAACACGTGTACGGCGAGACCTATACCAGCACCCGGCAACGTCTGGTCACCGGCGGCCATGACTACACCGTTTACGGCGCAGAGCTGGATCGCAACAGCCTGACGCTCGACACCGGTCTTGATCTGGCCGTCTCGTCCAACCACACACTCGGTGTTGGCTTGTCGGGTGAGATCGGTACCGACAGCCGCAACCACGGCATTTCGGGCCAGTGGCGAATGGCGTTCTGAGTTCCGGTCAGGCGCTGCCGCACCTTGCGGCAGTGCCTGAAAAGCAAAAAAAAGGGGAGCACATGCCCCCCGAGGTTTAAAGCGTTGTATCGAGGCCGTTATCTCAGCCTTCGATCTCGATCAGGATTTCGCCCGGATTCACCCGGTCGCCCTTGGCAACATGGATGGCGGTGACCTTGCCGGCAATCGCGGCCTGGACTTCGGTCTCCATCTTCATCGCTTCGGTGATCAGCACGGCCTGGCCCGCCTTGACGGTGTCGCCTTCCTTGACCAGCACATCGACGATATTGCCCGGCATGGTGGTGCTGACGTGGCCCGGTGCCGAAGCCTGCTTGCGCTTGCTGCTGCCGCCGCCGACGAATTCGTTGAGCGGTTCGAACACCACCTCTTCCGGCATGCCATCGATGGACAGGTAGAAGTGACGCTTGCCTTCAGCCTTGACGCCGACACCGGTGATGTCCACGCGATAGGTTTCGCCGTGGACGTCGATGACGAACTCGGTCGGTACACCTTCGCCGCCGGCCGAAGCCACCTTGCCCGCTTCCGGGATCGGCAGCAGCACTTCCGGGGTGAGGGTGCCGGCGGCACGCTCTTCGAGGAACTTGCGGCCGATGTCCGGAAACATGGCGAAGGTCAGCACGTCTTCTTCGGATGTAGCCAGAGCGCCGATATCGGCGCGCAGCTTGGTCATCTCCGGCTTGAGCAGATCGGCCGGACGTACGTCGATCACCTCTTCGCTGCCGATGGCCTGGCGACGCAGCTTCTCGTTCACGGTGCCCGGCGCCTTGCCGTAGCCGCCTTGCAGGTAGAGCTTCACCTCGTTGGTGATGGTCTTGTAGCGCTCGCCGGCCAGCACGTTGAAGAACGCCTGGGTGCCGACGATCTGCGAAGTCGGGGTCACCAGCGGCGGGAAGCCGAGGTCTTCACGCACGCGCGGAATCTCTGCCAGCACTTCGCCCATGCGGTTCAGAGCGCCCTGCTCTTTCAACTGGTTGGCCAGGTTGGAAATCATCCCGCCCGGCACCTGATTGACTTGAACGCGGGTGTCGACGGCAGTGAATTCGCTTTCGAACTGGTGGTACTTCTTGCGCACGGCATAGAAGTACAGGCCGATCTCTTGCAGCAGCTCCAGGTTCAGACCGGTATCGAACTCGGTTCCTTTGAGCGCAGCAACCATCGATTCAGTCCCAGGGTGGCTGGTGCCCGAAGCGAAGCTGGAGATCGCGGTGTCGATGTGGTCGGCACCGTTTTCAATGGCCTTGAGTTGGCACATCGCGGCCAGGCCGGCGGTGTCGTGGGAGTGGATGAACACTGGCAGCGACTGTTCGGCTTTCAGTGCACGCACCAGTTCACCGGTCGCATACGGGGTCAGCAGACCGGCCATGTCCTTGATTGCCACCGAGTCGCAACCCATGGCTTCCATTTGCTTGGCCTGAGCGACGAACGCGTCGATGGTGTGCACCGGGCTGGTGGTGTAGGCGATGGTGCCCTGAGCGTGCTTGCCGGCAGCTTTCACCGCTTCGATCGCCACGCGCAGGTTACGCACGTCGTTCATCGCGTCGAAGATGCGGAACACGTCGATGCCGTTGACCGCGGCCTTGGCAACGAACGCCTTGACCACGTCATCGCTGTAGTGGCGGTAGCCCAGCAGGTTCTGCCCGCGCAGAAGCATCTGAAGACGAGTGTTGGGCAGCGCCGCACGCAGCTGGCGCAGACGCTCCCACGGGTCTTCTTTCAGGAAGCGCACGCAGGCGTCGAAGGTCGCGCCGCCCCAGCATTCCAGCGACCAGTAGCCGACCTTGTCGAGCTTGTCGCAGATCGGCAGCATGTCTTCGGTGCGCATGCGGGTGGCGAGCAGCGATTGGTGAGCGTCGCGCAGGATGGTATCGGTGACAAAGATTTTCTTGCTCATTCTTGTATTCCTCACAGGCCTGCGTGGGCGGCGATGGCGGCGGCGATGGCCAGGGCCAGCTCTTCGGGTTTGCGCTTGATCGAGTAGTTGGTCAGTTCAGGGTGGCTTTCGACGAAGCTGGTATTGAACTGGCCGCTACGGAATTCCGGGTTGCGCAGGATTTCCTGGTAGTACGCGGCGGTGGTTTTCACGCCTTGCAGACGCATGTCGTCGAGGGCGCGCAGGCCACGATCCATCGCCTCTTCCCAGGTCAGTGCCCAGACCACCAGTTTCAGGCACATCGAGTCGTAGAACGGCGGGATGGTGTAGCCGGTGTAGATTGCCGTGTCGGTGCGCACGCCAGGGCCGCCGGGGGCGTAGTAGCGCGTGATCTTGCCGAAGCTCGGCAGGAAGTTGTTTTTCGGGTCCTCGGCGTTGATCCGGAACTGCAGGGCAAAACCGCGATGCTGAATGTCTTCCTGCTTCACCGACAGCGGCAGGCCGGAAGCGATGCGGATTTGTTCGCGAACGATGTCGATCCCGGTGATTTCTTCGGTAATGGTGTGTTCCACCTGCACCCGGGTGTTCATCTCCATGAAGTACACCTCGCCCTCGGCGAGCAGGAACTCCACGGTGCCGGCGTTCTCGTAACCCACGGCCTTGGCTGCGCGCACCGACAGGTCGCCGATGTAGGCGCGCTGTTCCGGGGTCAGCTGCGGGCTCGGGGCGATTTCGATCAGCTTCTGGTTGCGGCGCTGGATCGAGCAGTCACGTTCGAACAGATGCACGACGTTGCCGAAGCTGTCGCCGAGGATCTGCGCTTCGATGTGCTTGGGATTGACGATGCACTTTTCCAGGAACACTTCCGCCGAACCGAAGGCCTTGGTGGCTTCGGAAATGACGCGAGGGAAGTTCTGTTCGAGTTCTTCTCGGCTGTTGCAGCGACGGATACCGCGCCCGCCACCACCGGAAGTGGCCTTGAGCATCACCGGGTAACCAATGCGGTCGCCCTCGCTCAACGCTTCCTCGATGCCCGAGACGTTGCCTTCGGTGCCCGGCGTGACCGGCACGCCAGCCTTGATCATGCTGCGGCGCGCTTCGGTCTTGTCGCCCATGCGGCGGATGACTTCCGCCGCCGGACCGATGAATTTGATGCCGCGTTCGGCGCAGATGTCTGCCAGCTCAGCGTTTTCCGAGAGAAAACCGTAGCCGGGGTGCAACGCATCGCAGCCGGTTTCCACGGCCAGGTTCACCAGCTTGCGCGGATTCAGGTAACCGGCCAGCGGCTCGGCACCAATGCTGTGGGCCTCGTCCGCACGCTTCACATGCAAGGCGTGCCGGTCGGCGTCGGAATAGATCGCGACCGAGCGGATGCCCATCTCGGCGCAGGCACGCACGATTCGTACGGCAATCTCACCACGGTTGGCGATCAGGATCTTTGTTATCACTTGGAGGTTCCCTTGAGCCGGTGGCACCACGACCTGCTAGACCCAGGTCGGCACGTGACCAAATGTTTCAATCTGGTCTCGGCTCCACACTAGCGCTGCCAAGGGATTAACAAAAATGAATAAAAATTGGGTCAGGCATAAGTAAAGACTTATAGTCAGCGCATCAGCCAACGGCCAGAGTCGGTAGAAAATGCGTAAGTCCTTGATGCGTATGACATTGCGTCAATTGCAGATCTTCAACGAAGTGTGTGATTTGCGCTCCTACAGCCGCGCTGCCGACGAAATGTCGCTCACACAACCGGCCGTCAGCCTACAGATTCGTCAGCTTGAAGAGCTGATCGGCCAACCATTGTTCGATTACGTCGGCAAAAAACTCTACATGACCGAAGCGGCCGAAGCACTCCAGCGTGCCAGCCGGGACATCTTCGGCCGACTGGAAAACCTCGACATGCAGCTGTCGGACATGCAGGGCTCACTGCAGGGCCAGTTGAAACTGGCGGTGGAATCGAGCGCCAAATACTTCGTGCCGCACCTGTTCGCAGCGTTCAAGCGCCAGCATCCGGAAGTGAACCTGCAACTGACGGTGGTCAACCGTGGCCAGGTGATCCGCCGCCTCTCCGACAACCGCGACGATCTGGTGATCATGTCGATGGTGCCGCAGGACATGGGCCTGGAATTTCTGCCGTTCCTCAACAACCCGATCGTCGCCGTGGCACGCCCGGATCATCCGCTGGCGCACATGGGCCCGCTGCGCTTGCAGGATCTGGAACCTTACACCTTGCTGATCCGCGAACCCGGCTCGGGTACGCGACTGGCCTGCGAAGAGTATTTCAAGGAGAAGCGCGTGCACTTCACCCAGACCCAGGAAGTGGCGTCGGCCGAAGCCCAGCGTGAATGCGTGGTGGCGGGTCTGGGCCTGGCGCTGTTGACGCGCCACGCCCTGAACCTGGAGCTGGCGACCGGCGGCCTGGTGGAGCTTCCGGTCGAAGAATTGCCGCTGTTTCGCAGTTGGTGCCTGGTGCAAGCCAAAGCCAAACGGCTGTCACCGGTGGCCCACGCCTTCCTGGCGTTTATCCGCAGCGAACGGGTGCAAATCAGCGCGCTGGTTGAGCGCTTCGACGGGAAGCTGCTGGCGGTGCCTGCCAGTAGTTGAGTTCGATGTCCTCGGGAAAATCGCTGATTTCGCTCTGAAGCTGGCGAAGTTCGAAGCGATCTTCGATGGCGCGGCGAAATTCCATGCGGCGCTGGTCTTCCTGCTGACGACGGGTTTTCGCGGCGCTGTTGCGTTCTTCGTAGGGCTGAGCCATTTCGAGTCTCCCAAGGCGAGTACGGGAGTTTCACGATAGGCGCGGTGGATGACGATTTGGCTGCGGGGGATGACAGTGCGATGAACTTGCAAATGGCGATGGCGTTTTTGAGGCCGCCATCGCGAGCAAGCTCGCTCCCACAAGGGATGTTTTACGTACACAAATTCTGTGTCATATCGAAATCAAATGTGGGAGCGAGCTTGCTCGCGATCAAGGTCGGAACGACCTTGCGATGACGTCAGTCATCCAGTGCTTTCACCGACTTTGGCGACAGCCGCAGGCTGCGCAGACTGCGCTTGACGCTCTTGAGGTGGTTGACCAGGCTCGGCCCGCGCGCCATGGCCACGCCCATCGCCAGTACGTCGATCACCACCAGATGAGCGATACGCGAGGTCAGCGGGGTATAGATTTCGGTGTCTTCGTGAACATCGATCGCCAGGTTGACGGTCGACAGCTCGGCCAGCGGTGTCTGGCTCGGGCACAAGGTGATCAGCGACGCACCACTCTCGCGAACGAGGTTGGCGGTGATCAGCAGGTCTTTGGAACGGCCGGACTGGGAAATGCAGATCGCCACGTCGGTGGGCTTCAGTGTCACCGCCGACATTGCCTGCATGTGCGGGTCGGAATACGCCGCCGCCGTCAGCAGCAGACGGAAGAACTTGTGCTGCGCATCCGCCGCTACCGCGCCTGACGCACCAAAGCCGTAGAACTCGACGCGCTGGGCCTGGGACATCAGCGTCACCGCCCGTTGCAGCTCCAGAGGATCGAGCTTCTCGCGAACCTCCATCAGCGTGTGCAACGTGGTGTCGAAAATCTTCAGGCTGTAGTCGGCGACAGAGTCGTCTTCATGGATCGCGAACTGACCGAAGCTGGCGCCGGCCGCGAGGCTTTGCGCGAGCTTGAGTTTCAGATCCTGGAAACCGGAACAGCCGATGGCCCGGCAGAAGCGCACGATGGTCGGCTCGCTGATGCCGACGCTGTGGGCCAGGTCGGCCATGGAACTGTGCATCACTGCCGCAGGGTCAAGCAGCACGTGGTCGGCGACCTTGAGCTCCGACTTGCGTAACAGGTGACGTGACTGGGCGATGTGTTGCAGCAGATTCAAGGGGCTGGACTCTTGTTATGGAAAGATGTGCTGTGGCCAGATGCCAGGGATGTAGCAAGCTTGTAGTTATACTACATGAATCGGCTTTTTGCCTGCTCAATGCGTAACTCGATACCCCCGGATCAGGCGACATGCGCTGTATGTAGCCCTTACAGCGGTTTTTCCTGTTCACGCAGCAACGCGGCAAGGCCGACCGCCTCCACCGGACGGCTGATCAGATAACCCTGCACTTCGTCGCAACCTTCAGCTTTCAGATATGCCAACTGCTCGGATCGCTCGACACCTTCGGCGACAACTTTCAGTGACAACCCATGAGCCATCGCAATGATCGCCCGGGTGATCGCTGCGTCTTCGCTGCCCTCGCCCAACCCGCGAATAAAGGCCTGATCGATCTTCACGTAGTCCACCGGAATCCGTTTCAGATAGCTCAGCGATGAATAGCCGGTGCCAAAATCGTCGATGGCCAGTTTCACTCCCAGATCCCGCAACTGCTGGAACGCGGCGATGATGTATTCGACGCTGTCGAGCAACTGACTTTCGGTCAGCTCCAGTTCGAGGTAGTGCGGCGCCAGGCCGGTTTCCTCCAGCACCTGACGCACCAGACTGACCAGTTTGCCCTGACGCAGCTGATGCACCGACAGGTTTACCGATACCCGGATCGGCGCCAGTCCCTGACGCTGCCATTCGCACGCCTGCCAGCAGGCCTGACGCAGTACAAACTCGCCGATCGGCCCGATCAGCCCTGTCTCTTCGGCCAGACCGATGAAGTCCCCCGGCGGCACCCGGCCCAAGGTCGGGTGGTCCCAACGTACCAGCGCCTCTGCCGCATTGAGACGACCGGTCGCCAGGCACAGTTTCGGTTGATAAAAGACGTTGAGCTGCTTGTCTTCGATGGCTTTGCGCAGCTGGTTTTCCAGCTGCAAACGCTCCAGCGTGCTGGCCTGCAGACTGTCGGTGTAGAACTGGAAATTGTTGCCGCCCAGGTGCTTGGCATGCTGCATGGCCATGTTCGACTGGCTGACCAGCGCGGAAATCTCCCGCGCATTGTCCGGCAGCATGCTGATGCCCATCGAGGCGCTGACCACCAGTTCATGTCCTTCCACAGTCAACGGCAAACGCAGCTTGGTCGACAGTCGCGTGGCGACCCGCGCCAGGCTCGACAGGTTGCCGTAGGCATCGAACAGTACCGCGAACTCATCACCGGACAACCGGGCAATGGTGTCGGCCTCCGGCAGAGCACTGACCAGACGACGGGACATCTTTTGCAGCAATTGGTCAGCAATCTCATGGCCGAGACTGTCGTTGAGCAGCTTGAAGCGATCCAGATTGATGTGCAGCAACGCCAGACTCCGGCGCCCGCCCTGCCGCACGCGCTGATGGGCTTCGTGCAGGCGTTCGCGGAACAGCGAGCGGTTGGCCAGACCGGTGAGTTCGTCGTAGTGGGTCAGGTAGCGCATGCGCTCCTCGGATTCGCGGCGCGCCGACAGATCGGCGAAGAAGCCGACGATATGGCTCACACTTCCCCGACTGTCGCGCACGGCGTTCAATTGCAGCCACTGCGGATAGAGCTCGCCGTTCTTGCGGGTTTCCACCAGTTCACCCTGCCAGCTGCCGTGCTGCTCCAGCGCGTGGCGGATCGCGACGTAATGCCTGCGGGCATCGCGACTGCACGGCAACTCAACGACATTGCGCCCGAGCATGTCGTCGATGTCGTAACCGGTGACCCGGCTGAAAGCCTGATTGACGGCGATCAGCGAATAATTCGGGTCGAGGATCACGATGCCTTCGCTGGCGGCCTCGAACACCGTCGCCGCCAGTTGCTGCTGGGCTTCCAGGCTTTTGCTGACGCTGATGTCGCGGCGGGTGCCGACCATGCGGATGACCCGGCCGTCCTCGTCGCGCTCCACTGCCCGGCCACGGTCTTCGATCCAGACCCAGTGACCGTCGCCATGGCGCACGCGGTATTCGATCTGATAATCCTCGGTGTGGCCCTTCAAGTGCTCGATCAACGCCCGCTTGAGTGGTGGCACATCCTCCGGATGCAGGCGCGGCCGCAGATGCCTGAGCAGTCCGGTGACGTATTCCGGATCCAGACCGAACAGTTCCTGGATTTGCGTGTGGTGAACTTCGTCGGTCTGCAGGTTCCAGTCCCACAGTCCCAGCTCACTGGCCTTCAACGCCAGCGCCAGGCGCGCCTCGCTCTTGCTCAGCGCCTGGTTGGCGACGTCCAGCTCCCGGCTGCGCTGAGCGACCCGGTCTTCCAGCTCGACCTGAGCTTCACGCAGCTTGCCCTCGGCGCAACGCCGGTGTTCGATTTCCTTCGCCAGTTCCAGATTGAGCTGTTCGCTGCGGGTTTGCGCTTGTTGCAGGTGCTCGATCAGGCGCTGGTTCTGGAAACGCCGCAGCAAACCACGATCGATCAGCCGGTTGACCTGCCACGCCACCACGCTCAGCGACCCGAGCAGGATCAGCCCGAGCCAGCCCCAGCCGCGCGCCAGTTCGTCACCGCCCCAGAACAGGTAGCCGATGGCCGGCAACAGGCACGGCAAGGTAAAGGAAAGAAACGCCGGAATGCTCACGGCGTAGGCCACGCTGGCCGACAGGGTCGCGGCGCCGATCAGGCCGAATACCCAGGCCTGCTGCATGAAATTGTCGGCGGGCACCAGGGCGATGCCGGCGCCGGCCAGGGTCAGGCCGGTCATGGTCGAGCCGAGCAGGAACATCCGCCCCCAGATCGGCTGGGCCTGACGATCAGGGATCGCCGAGTCGAACGCGGCGACCTGAATCACTCGCAGGGCCACCAGCGACAACAGCCACACCAGCCAGACGCTGACCACGAAATAACGCTGCGGACTCCAGAGCAGACCGGCGCAGACCAGACCATTGATCAACATGAACAGGGTGGGCAACAGCGAACCCTGATAAAGAAGGCGCGTGCGCTCGACCGCCATCTGGGTGGCGTAAAGCTTGCGGATCGCCCGAGGCTCCACGGAGGGGCCCGACAGGTCGAAGCTGAGGGTCATAGGCAACGTTCTTGTTCTTATAAGTGTGAGCATGCGCCCGGAAACGTGGACGGAGCATACACAAGCCGAACCACTTGCCAAACTGCCCCAGATCATAATTTCACCGAAACTTTTCCACCGCTCGTCCCCCTCCAAAGCCCCGACGCCAGGCGGGTCAACGCCTGTAGCCGGTGACCGACCGGTCGTCATCGACAGCACTTTCATCGGCTAATGCAAAGCTCGGTTTGCCCGGGCCTGCGGCGCACCCTAGAATGCCCCGATGCGCGATGATCTCTCCCTTCTGCTGAACTCCCTCAACGATGCCCAACGGCAGGCCGTAGCGGCTCCCGTTGGTCGTCAATTGGTCCTGGCCGGTGCCGGCTCCGGCAAAACCCGAGTGCTGGTGCACCGTATCGCCTGGTTGATCCAGGTCGAAAACGCCTCGCCGCACTCGATTCTGTCGGTGACCTTCACCAACAAGGCCGCTGCCGAGATGCGTCACCGCATCGAGCAATTGCTGGGCATCAACCCGGCCGGCATGTGGGTCGGCACCTTCCACGGCCTGGCGCACCGCTTGCTGCGGGCGCACTGGCAGGAAGCCGGGCTGAGCCAGACTTTCCAGATTCTCGACAGCGACGACCAGCAACGACTGGTCAAGCGGGTGATCCGCGAGCTGGGGCTGGACGAGCAACGCTGGCCGGCCCGTCAGGCCCAGTGGTTCATCAACGGGCAGAAAGACGAAGGTCTGCGTCCGCAACACATTCAGGCCAGCGGCGATCTGTTCCTGGCGACCATGCGCGGCATTTATGAAGCGTACGAGGCAGCGTGTCAGCGTGCCGGTGTCATCGATTTCTCCGAACTGCTGCTTCGCGCCCTCGACCTGTGGCGCGATCACCCGGGCCTGCTGGCGCACTACCAGAAGCGTTTCCGACACATTCTGGTGGACGAATTCCAGGACACCAACGCCGTGCAGTACGCCTGGTTGCGTCTGCTGGGCAAGGGTGGCGACAGCCTGATGGTGGTCGGCGACGACGATCAGTCGATCTACGGCTGGCGCGGCGCGAAAATCGAGAACATCCACCAGTACTCTTCGGACTTCCCGGACTCGGTGACCATCCGTCTGGAGCAGAACTACCGCTCTACGGCCGGCATCCTCAAGGCCGCCAACGCCCTGATCGCCAACAACACCGGACGTCTCGGCAAAGAGCTGTGGACAGACGGCGGCGATGGCGAAGCGATCAACCTCTACGCCGCGTTCAACGAACACGATGAAGCGCGCTACGTGGTCGAAACCATCGAAAGTGCGCTGAAAACCGGCCTGGCGCGCAGCGATATCGCGATTCTCTACCGCTCAAACGCCCAATCGCGCGTTCTGGAAGAGGCGTTGCTGCGTGAACGCATTCCGTACCGCATCTATGGCGGCCAGCGCTTCTTCGAACGGGCGGAAATCAAGAACGCCATGGCTTACCTGCGCTTGCTGGAAGGTCGTGGCAACGATGCGGCTCTGGAGCGGGTGATCAACGTCCCGGCTCGTGGCATCGGCGAGAAAACCGTCGAGGCGATCCGTGACCATGCACGCCACAGCGATGTGTCGATGTGGGAAGCCATGCGCCAGCTGGTGGCCAACAAAGGCCTGACCGGTCGCGCTGCCGGTGCGCTGGGCGCGTTTATCGAGCTGATCGAAAACCTCGCCGCCAAGTGCGCCGAGATGCCGTTGCACCTGATGACCCAGACCGTCATCGAGCAGTCCGGTTTGATCGCCTACCACGAAGCGGAAAAAGGCGAGAAAGGCCAGGCCCGGGTAGAAAACCTTGAGGAACTGGTCAGCGCCGCGCGCAACTTCGAGAACACTGAAGAAGACGAAGAGCTGACGCCACTGGCCGCGTTCCTCGGCCACGCTTCGCTGGAAGCCGGCGACACTCAGGCCGACGAACACGAAGACAGCATTCAGTTGATGACCCTGCACAGCGCCAAGGGCCTGGAATTCCCTTACGTATTCCTGGTGGGCATGGAAGAAGGCCTGTTCCCGCACAAGATGAGCCTGGAAGAACCTGGACGCCTTGAGGAAGAGCGGCGTCTGGCCTATGTCGGCATTACCCGGGCGATGCAAAACCTGGTGATGACCTATGCTGAAACCCGACGCCTGTACGGCAGCGAAACCTACAACAAGGTGTCGCGTTTCGTACGGGAAGTACCGAAAGGCCTGATTCAGGAAGTACGCCTTTCGAACAGCGTCAGCCGACCGTTCGGCGGCAACCCGTCGATGGGCAGCAGCAACCTGTTCAGCGGTAGCGAGATTCCGGAAACCGGCCTGAGCCTTGGCCAGGCTGTGCGTCACTCGATCTTCGGCGACGGCGTGATCCTCAACTTCGAAGGCGCCGGCGCCCAGGCCCGGGTGCAGGTTAACTTCGCCGAAGGCAGCAAGTGGCTGATGCTCGGGTACGCGAAGCTGGAAGCCATATAAGTCAACGTCCGTTCCCGCGCTGAGCACGGGAACGGACACTGGAGGCAACATCCATGGGCTCGGGATTTTTTTCCTCCTGGACATTCTGGGCCCTGCTCTCGGCCACTTTTGCCGCGCTGACAGCCATCTTCGCCAAGATCGGCATCGAAAACGTCAACTCCGACTTTGCCACCCTCCTGCGCACAATCGTCGTATTGATCAGCCTGGCCTTGATTTTGTACGTCACGGGCCAATATCAGTCCTTGGGATCGATCTCCGCCAAGAGCTACCTGTTTCTGTTGTTGTCGGGCCTGGGCACCGGTGCTTCGTGGCTGTGCTACTTCCGGGCGTTGAAAGTCGGCCCGGCGTCGCTGGTCGCGCCGGTGGACAAGCTCAGCGTGGTCTTCGTGGCGGTGCTCGGTGTGATCCTGCTGGGTGAGAAACTCGACCTGCGACAATGGAGCGGCATCGGCCTGATCACCGCCGGAGTGGTGATGCTGGCCTTGCGGCGTTGATCCATTTCCTGCTGAACCTATCTCCTTTTCCTACAGACAAAAGTACATGGCCTTATTGCCCCGACCGAGCTGAACGTAACCTGTCAGGCAAAAGCCCGAAACACTCTCTCGCTAGCCAGTAACACTTCAGCTGTGCAACATGGCGCGCGTGTCTCCACAAACGGGAATTCCCTTTATGAAACGTTTTCTTAGCATCGCCATGGCGTTGTGCATCGGCCTGACGATGAGCCTCGACGCCAACGCCAAGCGCTTTGGTGGTGGCAAAAGCGCCGGCGCTGCGCCGACGCACCAGACCAGCCAGATGGCTCCTTCTTCTCCAGGCATGGGCGGCGCTGCGGCGACCGCTGGTGCTGCCGGTGCCGCGGGCGCTGCGGCCAAGGCCGGCGGTGCTTCGAAATGGCTCGGCCCTCTGGCGGGCATCGCGGCCGGTGGCCTGCTCGCTTCCATGTTCATGGGCGGCGGCTTCGAAGGCATGCAGTTCTTCGACATCCTGATCATGGCCGTGATCGCGTTCGTGATCTTCCGCTTCATCGCCGCCCGTCGCCGCAAGCAGCAGGAGCAGTTCGCTCCGGCCGGCGCGCCGATGCAGCGTGAAGTGTTCGAACAGAAGCCAGCAGCCATGGGTTCGATCTTCGGTGGTTCGGCCGCGCCTGCTGCCGCCCGTCCGGTGATCAACGCACCGGCCTGGTTCAACGAACAGCGCTTCCTTGAAGCCGCCCGCAGCCACTTCCAGGCGCTGCAGCAGCACTGGGACGCCAACGAGATGGACAAGATCGCCGAGTTCGTGACCCCGCAAATGCTCGAGTTCCTCAAGCGCGAGCGCGCGGAGCTGGGCGACGCGTTCCAGTCCACCTACATCGACAACCTCCAGGTACAACTGGATGGCGTGGATGACCGCGCGGACAAGACCATCGCTACCCTAACCTTCAACGGCGTGTCGAAGACCTCGCGTTTCGATCAGCAGGGCGAAGTGTTCAGCGAAAGCTGGAACATGGAACGTCCACAGGGCGACAACCAGCCTTGGCTGGTCGCCGGTATCCGCCAGAACGGCTGATCACCTCCGACGTTTACGCGCAGTAATGAAAACCCCGGCCTCGGCCGGGGTTTTCTATTTCGCGGTTGCATCTGTAGCGAGCTACTGTATAAACCGGCCCATATGAACCGCGCCATTCAAGCAAGAGGATCCCGGACGTGGAAGAAATCATCGAACAACTGCGCGAAGCCAACGAACCCGTACCGGTTCCCCTGGAGTTGCCTGACGAAGACCAGTTGGTGGAAATCGAAGAAGAGCTCTTCATCAACATCCCGTTCGTCTTCAAAGAGTTTCTGCTGACCGTCAGCGACGTGGTTTACGGCAGCCTGGAGCCGGTGACCGTCACTGACCCGCAATCCCATACCTACCTGCCGGACGTAGCCGCCAATGCCTGGGATGCCGGCGTGCCGCGTGACCTGATCCCGATCTGCCAGGACGGTGACGACTACTACTGCGTCGAAGAAGACGGCACCGTGGTGCTGTGGTCCGGCGAAGAAGAACTGATCACCGAAGAGTCCTGGGAATCGGTCTGGCACTGGGCGCGGGACGTCTGGCTGGAAAGCTGAAACGCCCCTCACCCTGGGAGGTCAATGCCCCGACGACTCCTTGTGGTTGTCGAGGGTTTCCAGCAAGGCCACCTGCATCCGCGTGTGCACCCGGATGAACCAGCGCCAGAGCAGCGCCGCCACGGCGGCCGCGACCACGGCGACCAAGACCAGCAACTTGTTGGTCGGCAAGATACTGGCCGACAAGGCTGCCAGCAGCAGGAAAATCACCAGCAGCGAGATGATCGGGATCACTTCGGCGATTACCCGGCGTACTCGCTGTGTGTGACGCCCCGCCATCTCCGGCTTCACGCCCATCTCCGCCAGCAGCATCGACAGCGCCTTGAGCTTGCGATAGGCCGCGATCAGGAACGGCAACGACACCAGCAATGCCCCGCCCCAGATCAACGCCTTTTGCCAACTCGGATCGCTGATCCAGTCCTGCATCCAGATCGAGAGGCGCCCGGCAAAGAAAGCGCCGGCAAAGAAGATCGCGATCACCAGCGCCAGATTGACCCCGACCTGCAGCAGGATTCGCCGGATCATCGAGGCCAGCATCGCGCCCTCACCCTGCGGCTGAATACTGCGCAGCCATTCGCCATACATCCCGAACACCCGCCCAAGACGCTGCGGCATGGCGGCGGACAGCTTTATCGACAGCGGATCGGCAGCCCGGATCAGGTACGGCGTCAGCAACGTGGTAATCACCGAAACCGCCACGGCCACCGGATAAAGGAAGTTGCTGGTGACCTGCAGCGTCATCCCCAGCGCCGCGATGATGAAGGAGAATTCGCCAATCTGCGAAAGCCCCATCCCGACGCGCAGTGAGGTGCGTCCGTCATTACCGGCGATAAAGGCACCGAGGCCGCAGGACAGCATCTTGCCCAGCACCACGGCTACCGTGATGACCGCGATCGGCCACGCATATTGCAGAAGAATCATCGGGTCGAGCATCAGGCCGATGGCGACGAAGAAGATCGCACTGAACAGGTCGCGAACCGGCTCGATCAGGCGCTCGATTTTCAGCAGTTGCCGCGACTCGGCCATGATTGCGCCGATCAGGAACGCCCCGAGCACCATGCTGTACTCGAGCTTGACCACCAGCAGGCAGAAGCCGAAACACAGGCCCAGCACGGTGATCAGCAGCATCTCGTTGCTTTCGAACTTCGCCACGTAGGCCAACAGTCGTGGCACCAACAGGATGCCGACGACCAACGCGACGATCATGAACAGCGAGAGCTTGCCCACTGTGGAAAACACTTCACCGGAACTCACCGTACCGCTGACCGCAATGCTCGACAGCAAGGCGATGATGCCGATGCCGAGAATGTCCTCGACGATCAGCACGCCGAAGATCAGCTGCGCGAAGCGCTCGTTTTTCATCTTCAGGTCATTGAGTGCCTTGACGATGATGGTGGTCGAGGAAATCGCCAGGATTGCGCCGAGGAACAGCGAATCCATGGTGTTCCAGTCGAACCAGCGGCCGATTTCGTAGCCGATCCAGATCATCAGGACAATTTCCAGGAACGCCGCGATGAATGCCGTGGCGCCGACCTTGAACAGCTTGCGCAGGCTGAACTCCAGGCCCAGGCAGAACATCAGGAAAATCACCCCGAGCTCGGCGAGGGTCTTGATGGTTTCCTCGTCGTGGATCAGGCCGAACGGCGGCGTGTGCGGGCCGATGATGAAGCCGGCGACGATGTAGCCGAGCACTACTGGCTGCTTGAAGCGGTGAAACAGAACGGTCACCACACCTGCGACCAACATGATCACCGCCAGATCCTGAATAAAGCTGATGGCATGCATGGTGTGGGCTCCTTGAATGACGAGGCTCACGCAGGCATGGGAAATGTCTGGGCGAGCTGAGTAAAAATCCGCTTTGGGTGTAGGAATCGCCCTTGGAGAGGCGCTTTTGCAGGGTAACACCGCGACTTCCGGCTGAAAGGCGGTGCAATATATGGAAACAGATCGATTCGGGCGTGACGGCGGCCAGTTGCCTGGCGTCCCGATAACGGTGCTTTTGAAAAGCGACCAGGCACCCGCAGAGGTGTTTCTTTCAGCAACCCTGCCTTGACCCGTGAGAACGTTATGGAACCCGGAAACGCCCAGCTGTCGATGACGGTACTGATGACCCCCGACATGGCCAACTT
The DNA here is from genome assembly GCF_020544405.1 of Pseudomonas sp. IAC-BECa141. Classification (NCBI taxonomy): domain Bacteria; kingdom Pseudomonadati; phylum Pseudomonadota; class Gammaproteobacteria; order Pseudomonadales; family Pseudomonadaceae; genus Pseudomonas; species Pseudomonas sp. IAC-BECa141. The sequence continues at coordinate 6,153,462 of NZ_CP065410.1, forward strand.
CTCTGGCAATGTCCACGGCGGCACCCTGCTCAAATACCTCGACGAAGTGGCCTACGCCTGCGCCAGCCGCTATGCCGGCCGCTACGTGGTGACCCTGTCGGTGGATCAGGTGATTTTCCGCGAGCCGATCCACGTCGGCGAACTGGTGACCTTCCTGGCGTCGGTGAACTACACCGGCAATACCTCGATGGAAGTCGGCATCAAAGTGGTGACCGAAAACATCCGCGAGCGCTCGGTGCGCCACACCAACAGCTGCTTCTTCACCATGGTTGCGGTGGACGATCAGCGCAAACCCGCCGCCGTACCGCCGCTGCAACCTCAGAACAGCGAAGACAAACGTCGCTACATGCAGGCGCAGCAACGCCGGCAGATCCGTCAGGAGCTGGAAAAGCGCTATCAGGAAATCAAGGGCGACGCCTGATTGAAAGCGCGCTCGCGGACCCCGTCCGCGAGCGCGGCAATGATCAGAGACTGATCGGCGTAGCCTCGAATTTCACCCGAGGATGCGCAATCCGGTCCTGCGCCCGCACCAATTGCAACTCGTAACTGGCGCAAGCCTGAGTTTCCAGAAGCACCTCATGCACCGCCGCTGCGGTGAATTCGAACGCCGCCACCAGACTGTCGCCGAGCAGCACGCGCGCCAGGAACAGGCCGGACGTGAGATCGCCCACTCCCACCGGCTGACGCGGAAACGCCAGCAGCGGACGCCGCAGATGCCAGCTGCCCTCGGCCGTCACCAGCAGCATCTCAAAGCCATCCGCCGGCTTGCCTGGATAATCCAGATGTTTGACCAGCACCGCTTTCGGCCCACGTGCCAGCAGCGCCCGCGCCATCGCCAGGCAATCGAACAGCGACTGCGGCTTGCGCCCGGCGAAGCTGTCCAGCTCCAACTGGTTCGGACACATGAAATCCGCAACGGCGGCGGCCTCTTCCAGCAAAAACTCACTGACTTCGGCGGGAACGCTGCAACCCTTTTCCGGATGCCCCATCACCGGGTCGCACAGGTAAAGGGCTTTCGGGTTAACCGCTTTGATCCGCTCGATGCCACTGAGAATCGCCCGGCCCTGCGCCGCACTGCCGAGATAGCCGGACAGCACCGCGTCGCAATTACCCAACTCACCGATGGCGGCGATGCCTTCGACCAGCTCGGGGATCCGCTGCGGCACGAGCACTTCTCCGGCCCACTGGCCGTACTGGGTGTGGTTGGAGAACTGCACGGTATTGAGCGGCCAGACATTCACCCCGACCCGCTGCATCGGAAAAACCGCAGCGCTATTGCCGGCGTGGCCGAACACCACATGGGACTGGATGGCGAGCAGATGAGGCGTACGTTTCATTCGGGTTTTTCCGTAAAACGATTGAAATTCAAGCCGCGCAGTATGCGACGAAACGCAGCCTGTACGACAGACCGGCGACGCAGTTAAGCTGACGCCATCATTTGGAGTTTCGTGTTGATGCTCACCCTGGAAAACATTTTCGTGCTGATGCTGTTCGCCGTCGCCGGTGCGTGGCTTTGGCACAACCACGGCTTGCGCGAGCGGGCGCTGGAGCGGGTCAAACAGCATTGCGTGAATGTCGGCGTCGAGTTGCTCGACGGTAACGTGGCGCTGAAGAAGATCGGCCTGATCAAGGACGCCAGTGGCCGGCGACGCCTGGCCCGGGTCTACAATTTCGAATTTACCGTGACCGGCGAAACCCGGCACAACGGCACCATCACCCAGTTCGGAGCACACAGCGCCCAGATCGAGCTGGCGCCCTACCCGGCGCCGTTCGATGACTCACCGCCCGTGGTGGAAGTGACCAAGCCGCGTGGTGAAGTGATCGAGCTGAGCCAATGGCGTCAGGAACACACCAAGTGGAAGCCTTGAATCAGCTCGTCTGAAGCCGGCACTGAGCCAGCGCAGCCTGTAATTCACCGACAGCTTGTGGCTCGTCGAAAATCAGCTCGATCCGGGAGTCCTTGCGCCATTCACTGGGCAGCCAGCTGAGCTCGGCATTGTCCAGCACATTGGCTGACTGCCAGCCGTCCGGGCTGTGAATCACCAGTTTGGCCCGGCGCCAGTTCAGACTTTTCAGCCATTGGGTAATCCCCGATACATCGAATACCTGGCTCGGATGCCAGCGCCAACCGATACTCCAGCCACCTTCCTGCCCCTGACTCAGACAGATCGGCAACGCCGGATCGCTCCAGATGGCCGGCATCTGCGCCAGCCCTTGGGGCACGATCAACTTATCCACACCTGCTTGCGCCTGTACCGCCAGACCCGGCAATTCGCTGAGCGGCAACATTGCCTGCTGCGTCCAGATCAGTCGGGCAGGCGGCAACTGTCGGCTGATTCGCTCGCGCGTGGTCTCGTCGAGGTTTTCCGCTTTGTTCAACAGCAGCAGGCCTGCACTGGCCAAAGCCTCTTGCTGCGCGTCCGGCAACGGTTTGCCTGCGGCGAGAGCCTTGGCGTCCAGTACCAGCACGCAAGGCTGTACGGCGAGTACGCCTTGCCACGGCGCCTCGTTCAGCTGGTTCAGCAACTGCGCCGGATGCCCGAGCCCCGAGGGCTCGATGAACAACCGATCCGGCCGCGCCTTGCGCAACAAACGCCCCAGACCAATCTGGAACGGCGCCCCGTTCACGCAACACAAACAGCCCCGGCCACTTCACCCAGTGCGATACCATCGGCGTCGCGGGTCAACAGCGCAGCGTCGAGCCCGATCTGGCCGAACTCATTGATCAGCACCGCCCAGCGCTCGCCCGCCGGTCGCTGAGCCATGAGCTGGCGGATCAGGCTGGTCTTGCCCGCGCCCAAGGGGCCGGCGATGACATGGGTGGGAATGTTCTGCAACATGATCAAGGTTTTCTGGAGGTCGAAGATGCGGTGGATGGGGTGGTCGTTGCTGTTGATGCTGATGTCCGGCGAGGCTTTGGCACAGGCCTGCGTGGTGCACAGCCAGGCGGAGCGGCTTGACGTGAAAGTCTGCCAGCAAAATCGCAACATCCCGGAAAAACTCTTCAACGACGGCTTCTGCCAGCCGACCCTGGCCGGGCAGAAAGTCGAAGTTCAATACGTCGACCATTGCCCCGCCGGCGCATTCGGCGTGTGCAGCAACGCGCAAGTCGCCAATATGCCTTATCGCCAGGATATCCACTATTACGGCGTTGCCACCGATGCGGCGTATTTGCAGCCCTATTGCGAGGCTCAGAGCCAAGGGGAATGGCTCAAGCCCTGAGGTGCTAGCCGAGCCAGTCGAGGGTCAGCATCAGCCGCCGCTCACCCGGCGCCGGCTGCGGCGAGCGATGGATCAGCCCGAAACCTTCGTTGCCGTGCCATTTTTCGCCTTTGAGCAATGCCACCTCGCCCCGATTCATTTGCTGAATCCGTGACGTTTCCTGCGGCTCGGCTTGCGGTTGGCCAAGTTGCCGACGGTCCATCTGCCCTTCCCTTAGCCATTCGCTGCCGACACCTGCATACGTCGTAATCAATCGCACCGGCACATGATCGACGTGAAAACGCGGACACATGGCCTTGTCCAATACCCGCAGACGCAAACCGATCCGCCGTGCACCCAACAGGCAGGCGAAGGCACTGATCAACCATTTCAGGTCGGCGATAAACCCTTCGTAACCCTGCAGATCACGAAAACCGCTGGCCAGTCCCGTGAGATCCGGCTCTGCGTCATCGTCCGGCAATTCCAGGCACAGCGCCTCTGCGTAAGGTTCGTTCAGAGAAAGTAACAGGTCCGCAAATTCGGAAATATGCAGCGGAAGCTGGCGTTGCCAGACCGCGAGGTTGGTCTCGTCGTCAAGAATGTCCGCCAGCGTCTGCGGGGTCTGGCCGAACGATTGATGACGCGTGCAGCCGGGCAGCGGTTTCAGGGCGAGCATCAGGCCACCTCGTCGTGCCAGGAGCCAAAGGGATCGTGCAGTTGTCGCCAGCCTTGAGTACCGAGCGCCATTTCGGCATCGGTCAGCAGGCAATCATCCAGTTCCGACGACAGCTGTGCGAAATCGATGTTCTGCCCGATAAACACCAGCTCCTGGCGACAATCGCCTACGCTGGCGATCCAGTTTTCCATGATTGCAGCTGTACTTTCCTGATCCTGCGGCCACTGTTCTTTCGGCACAAAGCGCCACCAGCGCCCGGCGAAACCGTGGCGCATCAGGCCTCCGGCCTGGGACCAGCTGCCAGCGTCGGTGGGTTTGCTGGCCAGCCAGAAGAAGCCTTTGGAGCGCAGCAGTTTGCCGTTTACCCAAGGGCGATCGATGAAGTCAAAAAAGCGCTGTGGATGAAAGGGCCGACGCGCCCGATAGGCTGTGGATGCGATGCCGTACTCCTCGGTTTCCGGCACATGGTTCCCACGCAGTTCCTGCAACCAGCCTGGGGCCTGGGCAGCTTTTTCGAAGTCGAAACGACCGGTGTTGAGAATTTTCTCCAGCGGTACTTCACCCATGACCATCGGGATGATCTCGGCCTGAGCGTTGAGACGTCTGAGAATGGCCATCAGCTCCTCCCGCTCGCGACTGCTGATCAGGTCGATCTTGCTGATCAACAGAACGTCGGCGAACTCGATCTGTTCGATCAGCAGATCGGTGATCGAACGCTCATCCTCTTCACCGAGAAATTCGCCACGGGAAGCGAGATTTTCAGCAGCCTGGTAGTCCGGCAGGAAATTCATGCCGTCGACTACAGTGACCATAGTGTCGAGGCGAGCGATGTCGGCAAGGCTTTGCCCCTGCTCATCGCGGAAGGTGAACGTCTCGGCCACTGGCAATGGCTCGGAGATTCCAGTGGATTCGATCAGCAGGTAATCGAAACGGCCTTCACGAGCCAGCTGGCTGACCTCTTCAAGCAGGTCTTCGCGTAACGTACAGCAGATACAGCCGTTGCTCATTTCCACGAGCTTCTCTTCGGCACGATTCAGGCTGACATCACGCTGGACTTCGCTGCCATCGATATTGATCTCGCTCATATCGTTGACAATAACGGCAACGCGCAGATCGTCTCTGTTACGTAGTACGTAATTCAAAAGTGTACTTTTTCCGGCGCCGAGAAAGCCGGACAAAACGGTCACGGGAAGTCGGGAAGACATTGGATAAACCTCATCAGACGTTCGCTAAACAGCGCTGGAAGCTCTCGGGGCTAGCGTTCTTGGGCTTCGATAAGATCACCTGGGAAGCGGACGCTTGAAAAAGAAGCCACGAAAAGCCTTGTCTGAATAATGTTATAGTATAACAACAAATTCAATCTACTCTCTTCTTGCCCAAAGTGACAAAGGGCCGGAAGCTGCAATCAGTTTGTCGCCGAGTGACGTCATGGAAACCGTGCTGAAGTACTCGCTTATCTGCCTGGCAATGCTGACGCTGAGTGCCGAAGCACAAGTGCCGGGGCTCGCCAACTGCACACGCAGCGCAAACCTGTTGGCTTGCATTGATGCCAACGGCAACGCCTATAGCGTCAACACCGTCGGCAGCACAATTTACGTGCGCGGATTCGAGAAAGCGGGCAACCGCTACTGGGCACAAACCAATAGCCGTTATGGGCAACTCACGTTCTTCACCGGCATCGCTTCTGATGGAGAAGCCTGGGTTGGCTACAACCGGCGCGTAGGCTGGACGACGATCAATCGGTTCTCCAGCTCCGGCGGCAGCAGTGCGAAGTTCACCTGCAGCCGGATCATCGGGTGTTAAACCCGTGATCCTTTCTGCTCTTGTTGCCAGGCCATGTAGCTGTCGATGGGTGGATTTTTCTGGAAATAGCGCTGCAAGCCGTCAAACAAACCATCAGCCACGGCCTGTTGATGACGCGCCGTCACCAGGCGCTGACTGTCCCGCGCGTTGGAAATGAACCCGGTTTCCACAAGAATTGACGGCACGTCCGGTGATTTCAGAACAGCAAATCCAGCCTGTTCCACGCGCTTTTGGTGCAGCGTGGTGATGCCGGCCAGACTGCTCAGCACTGTGCTTCCGAGTTGCAAACTGGCAGCGAGGGTCGCGTTCATCGACATGTCGAGAATCACGCCAGCAAGCATCGGATCCTTGTCCTTGAGATTGAGCAGGCTGGTTGCACCGAGCAGATCCACGCCGTTCTCACGCTGCGCCATGAACCGTGCGGTGGCGGACGTAGCACCGCCTTCGGACAAGCAATACACCGACGCCCCGGAAGCCGTCAGACGTGGCGCAGCATCGGCGTGTACCGAAATGAACATGTCGGCCTTGTGCTGACGGGCTATCTCTACACGTTTGCGCAACGGGACAAAGAAATCGTCGTTACGGACCAGCTTCACATCAAAGCCTTTCTCTCGCTTGAGTCTTCGTGCGAGCAGTCGCGCAATGGACAGAACTACATCCTTTTCCCGCTCGCCTTTGGTGCCGATTGCACCTGGATCTTTCCCGCCATGACCCGGGTCGACTACCACCATGATGTCGCGCTTGGGATGGGATTTTTCTTGTGGTGTTTCACGTGGAACGCTTGCCGGAAGCTCTGCCGGAGCTCCCATCAAGTCCAAAACCAAGCGGTGACCTTGTCCATCCTGAGGCGCCAGCAAGAAAGAATTAAGCTGAACCGGACTGCTTAAATCCAGCACGATCCGGGCGTTTCCTTGGCCAAAATGGCCGGAGCGAATCGAGCGAATCGGGGTGCCGGATAACGCTAATTGGCTGAAATCGCCGTCCAGGCTCGCCCCGCTCAAATCGATAATCAACCGCTCAGGCGTACTCAAAGTGAATGTCTTGTAGCTCACAGGCCCGCTTAGATCGAATACCAGCCGAAGCTTTTCATCCGAACGCCAAAGCCGAGCATTCCGTATCTGCGCGGCGGGCACTGAAAAAGGCAAAACAAAGGCCGCGCTGGCCAGCATCAAGTTGAGCAAGTGGCGTCTGTGCATATGAAAGCCTGTTCATGAAAAAGGCATCGTGGTTTGAATTGTTATAATGTAACATCAAATCCAATAACCATCATGGAACTGCTCATGAACGCGCTGACTTTGCCGGATGTCGCGGCTCAAGCCGCTCGCCAGGCCCTGCCTCTCGAATGGGTGGGGATGTGCGGCATCGCTTTACCTGTGTTTATCGAAGGCCAGCGCCTGGCCGCAAAAGCGGATGCAGGCGTCAGTCTTGATGATGGAGACGCACGCGGCATTCACATGTCGCGACTGTATCTGGGGCTGGAAACGCTGGAGCAGCAGAATCTTTCGCCGGCCCTTCTGCGACAAGTTCTGCAACGCTTCCTCGACAGCCACGAAGAGCTCTCCGACGCCGCCTATCTCAATATCCACGCTGATTTACTGCTCAGAAGGCCGGCATTGGTCAGCCCGTTGGCAGGATGGAAAACCTATCCGGTCACTGTTTCAGCCCAGCTAAAAAACAAAGTGTTCCACGTGGAACTGAAAATTAACGTCGCGTACTCCTCAACTTGCCCCTGTTCCGCGGCATTGGCGAGGCAGTTGATCCAGCAACAATTCGTCGACGATTTCGCCAACAAACCGCTGCAACACGCCGATGTGTTGGCGTGGTTGGGCTCGACCCAAGGCATTGTCGCCACACCTCACAGTCAACGCAGTACTGCGCAGTTGCATCTACATCTGGATGAATTCATTGATGAACTGCCGCTGACATCCATCATCAACGACGCCGAAGCAGCCCTCGGCACCGCTGTACAAACCGCTGTAAAACGCGCCGACGAACAAGCCTTCGCCCTCGCAAACGGCCAGAACCTGATGTTCTGCGAAGATGCTGCCCGCCGCCTGAACCAGACACTGCGCCGCTCACCGGGTGTCAGCGAATTCCATGTTCGAGTTATCCACGCCGAAAGCCTTCACGCTCACGACGCCGTCGCCGAGAGTCATTGGCGCCGGGAGCAGCCATGATTCGTTGCCAGAATCTGAGCTGGGGAGCACCCGGCCAACCACTTACCGCGCCGCTTGACCTAAAGCTGGAAAGCGGCAGCCTGACGGCAATCATCGGCGTCAACGGCAGCGGCAAAAGCAGCCTGCTCAAAGTCATCGCCGGGTTACAGCGACCATTGGCCGGCAAGGTCGAACTGAGTGTTCCACGCCAAAGCGGTTTGTCCTTCCTGCCTCAACAGCAGCATCTGGATCGACAGTTCCCGATCAGCCTCCAGGAATTGGTGGCTGCAGGTTTTTGGGGACGCCGACTGTCATCGCAACTCAGGGCTCAACGTCTTGAATCCGCACTCGAAGATTGGCACCTCGGCGGGCTGGAACATCGTCCCCTGATGGCCCTCTCCGGCGGAGAACTGCAACGCGCCCTGCTCGCCCGATTGAGCCTGGCCGACACACCGTTGCTGCTGCTCGACGAACCCCATGCCGCACTCGACGAACTGGGTCAGACATTGCTGTGGCAACACCTGCACGCCTGGCATGAGCAGGGACGAACCCTGGTCGTGGTTTGCCATGACCTTGCCGCCGTGCGCCAACACATTCCACAAACCTTGCTGATCAAACCGAGCGGCTGCGCATTCGGCAGCAGCGTCGACCTCATCCAGCAAACGCCTCACACGCAGGTGGCCTGATGCTCACGCTCAGTCATTTATGGCAGCCGTTCCACGAGTTCGTCTTCATGCGTCGGGCCTTGCTGGGCGGTCTGGTATTGGCGTGCAGCACCGCACCACTGGGCGTTTTCCTGATCCTGCGGCGGATGAGCCTGATCGGTGATGCCGTCGCCCACGGCATTCTCCCCGGCGCCGCATTGGGGTTCTGGTTCGCCGGGCTGAGTCTTCCCGCGCTGACCCTCGGCGGGCTCGGTGCCGGCCTGAGCATGGCCGGACTCGCCGCGTGGATCACTCGACGCACCGGCCTGCGCGAAGACGCCAGCCTCGCGGCCATCTATCCCATCTCGCTGGCGAGCGGCGTGCTGATTCTCGGCATCGCCGGCAAGCGACTGGATTTGCTGCACCTGCTGTTCGGCTCTGCACTGGCGGTCGACGGGCCAACCCTTAACGGCATGTTGTGGGTATCAGCGCTTAGCCTGATGGCCATGGCATTAATCTACAAACCCTTGCTCCTCGACACGCTCGATCCGTTTTTCCTGCGCACGGTCAGCCGACTCGGCCCCGTCGCCCATGGCGTGTTCCTGACGCTGGTGGTGCTCAACCTGGTGATCGGTTTCCAGGCCATCGGCGCCCTGATGGTGGTCGGTCTGATGATGCTGCCAGCCGCCGCCTCACGCTTCTGGAGTCGACGCCTGCCGATCCTGATCGCCATCGCCGCGCTCATTGGCTGCGCATCGGTATGGCTCGGTCTGTTGCTGTCGTTCTACTACTCGCTGCCCAGCGGCCCGGCCATCGTGCTGGTCGCCGGTGGCGGCTATGTGTTTTCCGTGGTGTTCGGACCGGTTCACGGTCTGTTGCGCCGCCCGCCTTTGCTCACATCCCAATGAGGAGTTTCCCGATGCGCGCTCTACTCGTGCTGTTCAGCCTGATGCTGTCGATGTCGTTATCGGCGGCGGAAAAACTGCCGGTGGTCACCAGTTTCAGCATCCTTGCCGACATGGTGCATCAGGTCGGCGGTGAGCATATCCAGATCATCAACATGGTCGGCCCTGACGCTGATGCCCACACTTACGAACCCACTCCGGATGACGCCAAGGCCCTGCTCAAGGCGAAACTGATCGTCAAGAACGGGCTGGGTTTCGAGCCTTGGCTGGATCGGCTGGTCGCCAGCACCAACACAAGAGCCCCAGTGATCAGTGCCAGTCGCGGCGTGATTCCGCGCTCGCTGGATGAGGACGGCGAAACCGTCCCCGACCCTCACGCCTGGCACAACCTGGCAAACGCCGAGCTGTACGTTGCCAACATTACCAAGGCGCTGATCGCTGCTGATCCGGCCAACAAAGCCGACTACGAGCGCAACAGCCAGGCCTACCTGAAACAGATCTACGCCCTCCTCGCCCAAGCGAAAACCAAGCTCGGTTCACTGCCGCCGGGCAACCGCAAGATCGTCACCAGCCATGACGCCTTCGGTTATCTCGGTCAGGCCTACGGCATCGACTTCATGGCGCCACAAGGACTGTCCACCGAACGCGAACCTTCTGCTGCCGAAGTCGCCGCGCTGATCACCCAGATCCGCCAGGCCAAGGTCAAAGCGGTGTTCATGGAAAACATCAAGGACGCGCGCCTGCTGAAACAGATCGCCGACGAAAGCGGCGCACACATCGGCGGCACGCTGTACTCCGACGCCCTCGCCGCAAACGGTCCGGCCAGTACTTTCACCGGGCTGTTCGAATACAACCTCAACACTCTCTACCAAGCCCTGAGCCAGCCATGATCCGAAAAAATCCTTCCGGTGATTTGCCGCAGATTGCCGAGTCTGCCTACGTCGATAAAACCGCGATCATTTGCGGCAAAGTGGTGATCGGCGAAAACGTTTTCGTCGGCCCGTACGCGGTGATCCGCGCTGATGAAGTGGACGCCACCGGCGAGATGGAACCGATCACCATCGGCGCCAATTCGAACATCCAGGACGGCGTGGTGATCCACTCCAAATCCGGCGCAGCGGTGACCATCGGCGAATTCAGCTCCATCGCCCACCGTTCGATCGTGCATGGCCCGTGCACGGTCGGCGACCGCGTTTTCATCGGCTTCAACAGCGTGCTGTTCAACTGCGTGGTCGGTAACGGTTGCGTGGTGCGGCACAACTCGGTGGTCGACGGCCGGGACCTGCCGGACGCGTTCTATGTGCCCTCCACCACCCGCATCGGTCCGGGTACCGACCTCTCGCAATTCCCGCCGGTGAGCGTCAGCGCCTCCGAGTTTTCCGAAGACGTGGCGCGTACCAACGTCGACCTGGTGCGCGGCTACAAAGCCCTGCAGAACGAGTTCTGAATCATGAGCAGTGTGTTGATTCGCAATGCGCGGCTGGTGAACGAAGGTCGTCAGTTCGACGCCGATCTGTTGGTCAGCAACGGGCGCATCGTCAAGATCGCCGGCAGCATCGAAGGTGAAAACGCGACCCGTGAAATCGACGCCAACGGCCAATGGTTGCTGCCGGGCATGATTGACGACCAGGTGCATTTTCGCGAGCCGGGTGCACCGGCCAAGGGCAGCATCCACACCGAATCCCGTGCTGCCGTGGTTGGGGGCATCACCAGTTTCATGGACATGCCCAACACCAACCCTGCCACGCTGACCCTTGAAGCGCTGGCCGACAAAAAGCGCCGGGCAGCGATCACCTCGGTGGCCAACTACGGTTTTCACTTCGGTGTCAGTCACGACAATCTGGACACCGTCGCGGCGCTCAATCCCTGTGAAGTGGCCGGTGTGAAAGTGTTCATGGGCGCGTCCACCGGCAACATGCTGGTGGACGACCCGAACACCCTCGAGCGCCTGTTCGCGCAAGTGCCGACGATTCTGCTGGCCCACTGTGAACACACGCCGAGCATCGAAGTGAATGCCGGGAATCTGCGTGAGCGCTACGGCAATCATTTGCCAGCCGATGCCCACGCGCTGATCCGCAATGCGGATACCTGCTTTCGTTCGTCGTCTCTGGCAGTGGATCTGGCGAAACGTCACGGCACTCGTCTGCACGTCCTGCACCTGACCACGGCCCGCGAACTGGCGTTGTTCGAAGACAAGCCGCTGTCGCAAAAACGCATCACCGCCGAAGTCTGCCTGCACCATCTACTGTTCGATGACCGTGACTATCCGAACCTCGGCAACCTGATCAAATGCAATCCGGCGATCAAGTCCCAAAGCGATCGCGACGCCCTGCGCCAGGCACTGCTAAGCAATCGGCTGGACGTGATCGGCAGCGATCATGCGCCGCACACCTGGGCGGAAAAACAGCAAGCGTATGAACAGGCGCCGTCCGGGCTGCCACTGGTGCAACACGCGCTGCCGGCGTTGTTGGAACTGGTGGCGGATGGCGTGCTGCCGATCACCACACTGGTGGCCAAGACCAGTCACCGGGTGGCGGATCTGTTTGCCATTCCGGATCGCGGCTATTTGCGTGAGGGGTATTGGGCGGATCTGGTGTTGGTGCAACCGGAGCCCAAGGGTGTCGCGGTGTCACGCCAGCCGGTTCTGTCGCAATGCGGCTGGACGCCGTTCGCTCAGCGCAGCTTTCGGCATCGGGTCAGCACGACGGTGGTTTCGGGGCAAATTGCGTGGCATGACCATCGGATCCATGACAACTGTCAGGGATTGCCGCTGCGGTTCATGCGCTGAAAAAAACCGCCTCCACTCGATGTGGAGGCGGTTTCGACAGTGACGTTACGCTCTCGGTTTGACCGTACCGCAATCCTGACCCAGCCAGACTGCCCGGGTTTCCAGACTGCCCTTCTGGTTGATCCCGATGGCGTTGAAAGTACCGTTGGCGACGGTGGTGAACTCGCGGTCACTGAGGAACGTCGCGACACCGGTGCCTTGGGCTTTCGGGCAACTGAAGCGGAATTTCCACTGGTTGCCGACACGCTCGGTGATCTGCTGCTTGCAGCCCGACTGCGGATCCGCCAATGGAATATCGTTGGTCGCCACCTGCTGCGGCGTCAGACAGGCGCGAATGCCCTTGCCGCCGATGTTGATCCCCTGCTTCTCCAGTTCAGCCCGTTGTTGCGGAGTGATCTGGCCCTGAATCTGGCCGAGGATCGACTGCACATCCATCACCTGATCATCGACCTTCACATTGCTCGACGTCATTTCCCACAACCCCGGCTGCAGCATTTGCGCCTGAGCAACCACCGGCAAGGCCAAACCCAGGCCCAGCGCCAAACCCAGCAGACGAACGTTCATTGAAAAACTCCTGATCAGTAGTGGCCGTTAGACGCCGGCCGCCTGTTTCGGTTCATGGCGGACGCTGGCGACTTGAAAACAAATAGCGACAATCGCCCTGGAACATGGTCTGTTAAGCATTGAATCTTCAGGAGCAAGGTTGCCCCATGGATTATTTCGGACCGCACATCTTCGGTTACCTGATCGCCCTGATACACACCCTCGGCTCGATCGCTGCGATCCATGCCGTATTGACCGTACGCACGGCACAAGGCTCGATTGCCTGGGCGCTGTCGCTGATCTTCATTCCCTACCTCACCCTCATCCCGTATCTGGTGTTCGGCCGCAGCACCTTCGATGGCTACATCAAGGCCCGCCGCCAGGCCAACGAACAGATGCGCCAGGCGATTTCCGAACTCAACTGGCGGCCGTGGGTGGAAGAAGCCTTGACCGCCCGCGCCTCGAATGCGTATGACTCGTTGCGGGCGATGCCGAAACTGGGGCGCATGCCGTGCCTGGCCAACAATGAAGTGCGATTGCTGATCAACGGTGCCGCCACCTTCGAGGCGATTTTCCACGCAATCGACCAGGCGCGGGAAGCCGTGCTGATCCAGTTTTTTATCATTCACGACGATCGACTCGGTCAGCGCCTGCGTGACCTGTTGCTGAAAAAAGCGGCCGAAGGCGTGGTGATCCATTTGCTCTATGACCGCATCGGCAGCCACGCCCTGCCCCACAGCTACGTGCAGGCGCTGCGCGATGGCGGCGTCGAGGTCAAAGCATTTGCCACCCGCGGCGGCTGGCTCAATCGTTTCCAGGTGAATTTCCGCAACCACCGAAAGATCGTGGTGGTCGACGGGCTGATCGGGTTTGTCGGCGGCCACAACGTCGGCGACGAGTACATGGGTGAAAAACCACCGCTGGCACCGTGGCGCGATACCCACGTCCAGGTGCGCGGCCCGGTGGTCGCGTGCATGCAGGAGTCATTTGCCGAAGACTGGTTCTGGGCCGCGCGGTCATTGCCGCCGCTGATCCTGCCGGACGCCTACCCGGAGGACGGCGTACTTTGCCAATTACTCGCCAGTGGCCCGGCGGATGCCTACGAAACCTGCTCGCTGTTCTTCGTCGAAGCCATCCACGCCGCCACCGAGCGCGTGTGGATCACCAGCCCCTACTTCATTCCCGACGAAGCCGTGTTCGCCGCATTACGCCTCGCGGTATTGCGCGGGGTCGACGTGCGTCTGCTGCTGCCTTCGCGTCCCGACCACCGCATCGTCTACGCCGCATCCAGCCTGTACGCGTTCGAAGCGGTGCGCGCCGGCGTGCGGGTATTCCGCTATGAACCGGGATTCCTGCATCAAAAAGTGGTGTTGATCGACAGCGAAATCAGCGCCATCGGCAGCGCCAATCTGGACAACCGCTCGTTCCGGCTGAATTTCGAAGTGATGCTGCTGACCGTCGACAGCGAATTCGCCGCCAGCGTGGAACAGATGCTCAATGACGACTTTGCCCAAGCCTACGAGGTCGCCAAAGAAGAAAGCCGGGAGATCCATCGCCTGCAACAGGTCGGCATGCGGATCGCCCGGCTGATTTCACCGATTCTCTAGGTTCAAGGGTTGTAGATGTCGTCCCTGGTCCACGGCAGTTCATGGCTGCCGTCGGCATGGGCTTTCACGGCGAGAATCTGGTGCAGGTTGATCCAGCCGCGAGCGAATGCGTAAGCGCAGCCCGCCAGGTACAGACGCCAGATACGCAGCGCCTGCTCCGGCACCAGTTTCGCGGCGGCTTCAAGATTGTCCTCCAGCCGTTCGCTCCAGTGGTCCAGGGTGCGCGCGTAATGCAGACGCAGACTTTCGACGTCGACAATCTCCAGACCCGCTTCGCTGATCTCGGCCGAGATCATCGCCAGGTGCGGCAGCTCGCCGTTGGGGAACACGTACTTCTCGATGAAATCCCCGGCACCGCGCCCCACCGGACGGCCATCGGTGTGCTTGGCGGTGATGCCGTGGTTCATCACCAGACCGCCCTCTTTCACCGCGCCGAACAGGGTTTTGCAGTATTCGGCGAGGTTGGCGTGGCCGACGTGTTCGAACATGCCGACGCTGACCACCTTGTCGAAACGCCCGTCCTGAGGCAGATCGCGGTAGTCAAGCAGCTGCAGTTCGATCTGGTCTTCCAGGCCTTCAGCCTTGACCCGCTCACGAGCCAGCGCCAGTTGTTCCTTGCTCAGGGTGATACCGAAGACCTTGGCGCCGAACTCACGGGCGGCGTAACGCGCCAGACCGCCCCAGCCGCAACCGACGTCCAGCAGGTAATCACCTGGCTGCAAACGCAGCTTGCGACACAGGTGCCGGAACTTGGCCTGTTGCGCCTGCTCAAGGGTTTCGCTGCCGGTTTCGAAATACGCACAGGAATACGCCATGTCGCTGTCCAGCCACAGCTGGTAGAACGCGTTGGACAGATCGTAGTGATAGGAGATGGCCTTGGCGTCGGTTTCCTTGTCGTGGAGCGTGCGCACCGGGTGACTGTCTTCGTCTTCATCAAGCAGCGCGGAGCTCAACTCATCGCACACCCGGATGACCTCGCTGATCGACCCTTCCAGTTCGAGTTTGCCCTCGACGAACGCCGCCCCCAGCGCGTCGAGGCTTGGATGGGTCAACTGGGACACCATCAACGGGTCCTTGACCACGATGGTGACGCTGGGCGTCGGGCCCAGATTGAATTCATGGCCGTCCCAGAGTCGCAGGCGAAGCGGAAGCTGCAGATTCTGTAAGGCCGGTGGAAGTTGCGCGAGCATGGAATATCCCCCTGGTTTCAGACGTCTGATCTGAGGGTAGACCATCCTTGAAAATTAGCAGGCTATCGATCTGATAGTCGCCGACTATCAGCCACAGCGGCTGTCACCGCGCGGTCATCCGTGTTTCAGTGCGCCTTCTCAAATGACTGCGAGAGCGGCGCACAGTTCGAAAAATGATCAGTCCGACGCCTTCAGTTTCAGCAGCGGCTCCTGAAAACGCAGCAGCCGGCCAGCATTGCCCAGCACCAGCAGCGTGCTCAGGTTGTGCAGCAATGCAGCGATCATCGCGCCCGCCGCACCGAGCCAGCCGAAGGCCGCGAATACCACGATGGCCAGCGTCCAGCCCAGGCCGATGATCACGTTCACCTGCAAGGTTTTCCGGCACTGACGACTCAGGCGCACACAGGTGCCAAGCCGACGCAGGTCACTGCCGATCAGCACGATGTCGGCTGACGCCAACGCAATGTCCGCGCCGCCCGCGCCCATCGCCACCCCGACGACACCTGCCTTGAGCGCCAGCGAATCGTTGATCCCGTCGCCGACCACCATCGGCCGGAAGCCGTTATCGATTTCCTTGAGCACTCGGTTGAGTTTGTCTTCGGGCAACGCCTGGGCTTCTACTTCGTGCAGGCCGACGTCCTTGGCCAGGGTTTGCGCAACGCTCTGCCGGTCACCGGTTAACAACAGTTGCCTCCCCAGCCCGAGGTCACGCAGCTCGCTCAACGCAAATCGCGCTTCCGGTTTGACGGTGTCGGCCAGCAACAGCCAGGCGAGAAATTCGCCATTCAATGCCAATCCGGCAATCGGGCCATCGTGTTCGGGGATCGCGGTGGTCGGGATGCCCAACTGCGCAAACAGCTCCGGGCGCCCGAGTGCGGCCTCGCCTTGCGCGGTTTGGGCCACTACGCCCAACCCCTGCCGCTCATGAATATCGGTCAGCACCAACACCTCTTCCGCGCTGACCAGTCCGGCCAGCGCGCGGCTGACAGGATGGCTGCTCGCCGCGCCCAGGCTCGCGGCCAGTGCCATTACCGATCCGTGATCCGCTCGCGGGCTGCTGATCGACTGCAAGCGCAGCGTGCCGTAAGTCAGGGTGCCGGTCTTGTCGACGACCAGCGAAGTGAGATCAGCCAATTCCTCCAGGAACGCCGAACTGCGGATCAGAATCCCGTGCCGAGCGGCCACCGCCACTCCGGCAATCGCCGTGGCCGGCGCCGACAACACCAGCGCGCATGGGCATGCCGCCACCAGCACCGCGAGCATCGCCTGTGCATCGTTGGTGATGAACCAGGTGACTGCCGCAAGCAACAACACCAGCACCATGTAACTGCCGGCATAGCGTTCGAGCAAACGGGTGATCGGCGGCTTGGAGCGTTCGGCGTTTTGCATCAGCGCGATGACCTTGCCGAGGGTCGACTCATCCCCGGTACGGGTCACTTCAATTCGCAGCAACCCGTCGAGGTTGATCGCGCCGCCGAACACTGCCATGCCGACAACCGCCTCCACCGGCACCGACTCACCGGTGATCGACGCCGTATCGAGGCTGGCCTGACCGGACACCACCCGACCGTCCGCCGGCACGCGATCGCCGGCGCGCACTTCGACTTTGTCGCCGGCCTTGAGCGCACCATTGTCGACTTCGATGACCGAGCCGTCCGCCTGCACCTTGCGCGCATGGCTGCGCGTCAGTTGGCCGAGGGCATGAATCGCTTCCTGGGAGCCGATCACACTGCGCTCTTCCAGCACATGGCCGAAGATCATGATGATCGGCAACAGCGCAGCGGTGAGCAGATCGCCCGTGGCCCAGGCCCCGATCATCGCCAGGGCGATCAATTGATCAGTGATGCCGTGCAGGCTCGGATAACGCAGGCTGAACCACGCCGAACGCATCACCGGCACCGCGACCAATAAAGAAGCAAATCCGAGCAACAACTGACTGACGCCGGTCTGTTCCGGCATCAACCAGCGCCAGATCAGTCCAAGACCAAGCAAGCCGAGGGCGAGCATCGCCAGGGTCAACTGGCGCGCGGCGCGGCGTTGTTCGGCCGAGGACAACAGGCTCGGAGCGGAGGTGGTGGCAGTCATTGGCTGGCTCCCTGAATGATCAGGCGTGAATCGTCTTTCGGATCGACCGTGGTCACCGAACCGGCCTGGCCGAGAATCTTCGGCATCCGCTCGCGGTACAAACGCAACAGCATTTGTGGGTCAGTGCCCTGCTGTTGCGCCTTGGCCAGACTCAGCACCGTCGCCGTGTCGGCGGAGGCTTTGGCCAGGCGCTCACCGGCCTGGGCGTGGGCGACTTGCAGCGTGCGGTCGGCCTGTTCGTTGGCGGACTGGGTCAGCTTTTCAGCGTCCGTGCGGGCATTGGCGACCGCCTTGTCGGCTTGCTGGCTAGCGGTGAGGACGGCGTTGAAAGCACTCACCGCCGGCTCCGGCAGGCTCGATTGCACATCGACCCGCGCCACTTCGATGCCGATGCCCTGACCGCTCGCCTTCAACTCGGCGAGACGTCGGTTGATGCCTTGCACCAGATCACCGCGCAACCGTTCGCGACGTTCGGCGGCCTGATTATCAGCACCGATCAACTCGGGCCGCGCCACCAGAATCGTGTCCAGATCCCGCGCAGCCGTCAGCGCAACCGCGCTTCGCGTCACCACTCGATCCAGTGCCGGCAAAACATGTTCGCCTTGCAGCACAAAGTCATAGGGATCGGTGACCTTGTAGAACACCCGCACATCCAGCTGCACAACGCCGGCATCACCGGTGAGCAGATAACCGGAACCGGCCAGCGCGTCACTCAGCGGTGTGGCGAAGGTGGCGACGCGATCCGCCCGCACGGCCTGATCACTGCGCAGCAGATTTTCCACCCGTCGCTCAATGACCCGATCCGCCGCCGGCAACAAAACCACCTGTTCAAACGGCTGCGGCCACGCCAATAGCAACCCGGCATTCTGAATGCGATCCAACGCTCCGAAATGCAAAACCATCGCGCGATTTTGTGGGTCAATCTGCCGCACATTGGAAAATGCCCAGGCCAACGCCGCGAGCACCGTTACCGCGTACAGGGCGAAAAACGCCAGACGTCCCGCTTGAATCCAGGGACTGTTCAGCGAATGTGTTCCACGTGGAACTTCATTCATGGCTGCGTTCCGCTTTTGCTGTCGAGATTGGGCGGACCGTCGACCAACACCCGGAATGGCGCGGCGTCGGTGCGCAGGATCAGCTTGGTGTCTGGCGAAACGATGGTGCCCAGGGTGTCCAGCGAACGCAGCAAGTTGTACAGCTGCGGCGAACCGGCGTAAGCACGTCCGTAAATCTGCGCCGCTTCCACCCGCGATTGGGCTTCGATATCGGCGGCTTTCACCGTGGCATCGGCTTGCACGATTCGCGCATCGCGTTCAGCGGCGGAGCGGATTTGCGCCGCTTCACGCTTGCCGACAGCGGTGCGTTCGGTGGCGATGGTTTCGCGCTCGGCACGCATCCGGTCAACCGTTGCAGTCAAGGTCACCGATGGCAATGTCAGCCGTTCGATGCCCACCTGCACCACGCGCACCCCGTAAGTGGCGAGCAGTTGCTGATCGATTTGCTGACGCAGCTGCGCTTCAAAATCGGCGATGCGAACCTGACTGGCATCGGTGTTCACCAGATTGGCCAGATCGAAACTGCTGGCCGTGGTTTCCAGCGCCGAGCCGACAAACGTCCGAATCTGCCGCGCCGCTTCGTCCGGCTGGTTCTGCACGGCGCGCATGAAGCGCTGCACATTGTCGGGGTCGCCTTGTACCTGCCAGGCGACGTAAGCCTGAACGATGATGCGCAAACCATCGCGGGTGCCGACGTCCTGCAAGCCGCTGGAGGTCGTGCGCAAACGCAGGTCTACCGGAATCGCCGCTTCGAACGGTGCCGGCCAGCGCCAGCTCAGACCCGGTTCCAGCAACACGCGGGACGGGTTGCCAAACCGCGTGATGACCGTGGCTTCACCGGAGCGTACTTGCACCAGGCTTGCCGCCGCGATGGCAAAGGCCACCAGCAACGCTGCCCAACCCATGCGTTTCCAGGGAAAAGGCCCCGCCTCTTCCGGCGCGCCGTGGTGATGGTGATGATGCCCGTGATGGTGATGACCGCCGCCATGAGCATGATCGTGGCCGCTGTGGTCATGGTGATCGTGAGTGTGCGACTGGCTCAATGGGTGGCTCCTGGCTGAGCGGTGGTGCGCGCCGGGTCTGCCGGCAGCGTGAACGTACGCAGATCGATGGTCGGCGCATTACTGCTGCCGCCCAAGCGATGGTCGAGTACCAACAGTTTGGCTTTGCTCAAACCCTGGCTGAGTTGGCTGAGGTATTGCTCCAGCACGAAGGCTTGGCCGGCGCTGGCGTAGGCCTTTTGTTCGGCGCTGAATTTCAGGTCCGCCGCCTGGGCCGTGGCATTGATTTCGTGGGCGTTGGCACTGGCCTGATCCCGAGCGAGACTGGCCTGCAACTGCGCCTGGTTACTCGCTTCGGCAGCAGCGCCGCGCTCGCGGGAGATCAATGCCTGAGCGCCGATCTGTGCCGCTTGCACACTGTGATAGGCATTGGCCGCCCCTGCCGGCGGGTGGATCGCTTCGACCACCGTGGCGAGAATTTCCACGCCGCTGTCGAGTTTCTGCAGATCGCTTTGCACGGCGCGGCCGATTTCTTCGGCGAGCCCGGTCCTGTCCTCGCCAAGCAATCCGTCGAGAGTACGCGAGGCAAAGTCATGCACCAGAATCCGGCTGGCGGTGCTGCGGATCAGCATCGGCACATCGGCGCTGTTGTAGGTGGCGGCCAGCGCGGCTTGATCGCTCAGGCCGATGCGGTAGACGAAGCGCACATCCATGTTGACGATCTGAAAGCTCTGCTGATCGCCACGGCTGCTGGCGATAACCTGAGACTTGTCGTTGACATGGCTGGCGTCCCACAAACGATTCGCGGTCAGAGGCGCCGGCCCTTCTGCCGGATCCAACTGCGCGGGCGTCGGGTTCTCGCCGACGCTGGTCGCCAGTTCGTGCACAACACCATTTTCAACATTCAGCACGCGCCCCAGCGGCCAGGGTAAACCGGCGTGCAAACCCGGACCGAAAACCTGCACCGGTTTGCCGAAGCGCTCGTAGATGCCACGGCTTTGCAGCGGAATTTCGTGAAGGCCGGTGAGCAGCCAGCCCACCGCTGCCACCAGCAGCAACACCGGCAAGAAGGCGCGACGCATGTAACTGAAGGCCCAGATCTGACGCAGATCGATGCCGAAACGGTTGTGCAATTCGTGCTGCAATGCGAGCAACGGTTGTGGCGGCCAGCGCAGCAAATCGGCGACGAAACTGCGCGCCAGCAATGCCGGCTCGAGTTGTTCGCGGCGCGGGCTGAACAGCGACAGCAGCGCACGCAGCAGTAATTCCAGGGCAACCAGTCCCGGCAGAATGCCGATCAACACTGCCAGACGCACCGGCCAGATTGCACTCTCACTGGCGAAAAGCAGGCACAACGCGCCCAACACCAGACTGATGATCGCCACTCGCGTCAGTTGCGCCAGCGCTCCAGCCTCGGGCCATTGCGCCGGGTTTTCCTGAGCCAGTTGCCGCTCCAGCACCAGCAGAGCGAATGCCAGCAGCAAAGCGATGGCCGCGCCAACCGTGGCAGACAAGCCCACACCCGCCGCCGGCAACGCCAGATTCCATATTTGCTCGATGCTCAACAGCACCAGCACCGACCACCCGCCCAACCACAATGTGGCCGCGCCAATCTGCCTGAGCAGGTGCAGACTGCGCTGGCTCATGCGATCCAGCAGGCGCTCGTACCAGCCTTCCGGCGCTGGTTCCTCAGCAGCCGTCACCGGCACGACGGGATTGATCACCCGCGCCCGCCAGCGCGTCACCCACCACGCCGATTGCAACCCGGCCACCAGCACCAGCAACGCCGCGCTCTGATTGACCAGCAATGCGGGCCACAGCGATTGCGGCGCAAACAGGCCGACGAAAAACGCCAGCCCCCATCCCGCCCCGGCCAACACGCCCAGACCGATCGCCAGGCGACGCAAACGCCGGCCCTGCGTCGCCGCTTGCTGAAAGCGCGGCATCGCGGTCACCGGCGTGCCTTCATCCAGATCGACTTGCATATCCCCCAAAACCCTTGGTTTTCCACACATATCGTTACGATATAACGAAAGTCGTGAAATATTTGTACTCATTTGCGCCATTCAAAGATGCGCAACCTGTCGCTTGCCTGAAGCCTTGACCGAAATGTCTGGAAACGCACATATTACGTTCGTAATTTTCAGTGCGAACTACTTTTACCGATCCGCATCCTTAAGCCAGGAGTGAGAGCATGAGCAACTATGACGTGGTGATTCTGGGCGGCGGCCCCGGCGGTTATAACGCAGCGATCCGCGCCGGCCAGCTGGGCCTCAAGGCCGCGTGTGTCGAGGGCCGCGCCACGCTGGGCGGCACCTGCCTGAACGTCGGCTGCATGCCGTCAAAGACGCTTTTGCACGCGTCCGAGCTGTACGAAGCGGCGCTGGGTGCGGAGTTCGCCAACCTCGGCATCGAGGTCAAACCCACGCTCAACCTTGCGCAAATGATGAAGCAGAAAGACGAAAGCGTGAGCGGCCTGACCAAAGGCATCGAATTTCTGTTCCGCAAAAACAAAGTCGACTGGATCAAGGGCTGGGGCCATATCGACGGCCCCGGAAAAGTCAGCGTGACCGGCGATCAGGGCAGCCGGATCGAGCTCACCGCCAAGGACATCGTCATCGCCACCGGCTCCGAGCCCACTCCCCTGCCCGGTGTGGAGATCGACAATAAGCGCATCCTCGACTCAACCGGCGCGCTGTCCCTGAATGAAGTACCCAAACATCTGGTAGTGATCGGCGCGGGCGTGATCGGCCTCGAACTTGGCTCGGTCTGGCGCCGGCTCGGCGCGCAGGTAACCGTGGTGGAATACTTAGACCGCATCTGCCCCGGCGTCGACGGCGAAGCCGGCAAAACCCTGCAACGCTCGCTGAGCAAACAGGGCATCAGCTTCAAGTTGAGCTCGAAAGTGACCAGCGCCACCTCCTCGGCCACTGGCGTACAGCTCAGCGTCGAACCCGCCGCTGGCGGCAGCGCGGAAATCCTCGAAGCCGATTACGTGCTGGTGGCCATCGGTCGGCGTCCGTACACCCAGGGCCTGGGCCTGGAAAATGTCGGCCTGAGCACCGACAAACGCGGCATGCTCGCCAATAAACAGCATCGCACCGAAGCACCCGGCGTGTGGGTGATTGGCGACGTGACGTCCGGGCCGATGCTCGCGCACAAGGCCGAAGACGAAGCCATGGCCTGCATCGAGCAGATCGTCGGCAAGGCCGGCGAGGTCAATTACGACCTGATTCCCAACGTGATCTACACCCGCCCGGAACTGGCCAGCGTCGGCAAGACCGAAGAGCAACTGAAGGCCGAAGGCCGGGCGTACAAGGTCGGCAAATTCCCGTTCACCGCCAATAGCCGGGCGAAGATCAATCACGAGACCGAGGGCTTTGCCAAGGTCATCGCCGATGAGCGCACCGACGAAGTCCTCGGCGTGCATCTGGTCGGGCCGAGCGTCAGTGAAATGATCGGTGAGTTCTGCGTGGCCATGGAATTCAGCGCCTCGGCCGAAGACATCGCGCTGACCTGTCACCCGCATCCAACCCGCTCCGAAGCGTTGCGTCAGGCGGCAATGAATGTCGAGGGGATGGCGACGCAGATGTAAGCACTGTGCGAATACTTCCCGCGCAATGCGGGAAGTATCAGGACGGCAGATGCCCCAGCGGTAACGCGCCGGGCGTCTTCACTGTGTGGATCGCAAAATTGCTGCGGATATCGCTCACCCCCGGCAGCTTCAACAGACATCCGGTGAGGAAGCGGTCATAAGCGCGCAGGTCCGGCACCACCACTTGCAGCAGAAAGTCTGATTCTCCGGACACCAGGAACGCCGAAATCACCTCCGGCAACGCCGTCACCGCCCGGTGGAACGCCTCAGCCTGTTCATCGTTGTGGCGCTCGACCTTGACCCCGACAAACACCGTCAGCCCCAACCCCACTTCATCACGATCCAGATTGGCCTGATAACCGCGAATGACTCCGGCCTCTTCGAGCATGCGCACCCGGCGCAGGCACGGCGATGCCGACAGACCGATTTCATCAGCCAGCTGCACATTGCTAAGGCGCCCGTCCCGTTGCAGCGCGGCGAGAATCTTGCGGTCGAAGGCATCCAGTTTCATGATTGGCAGATCCTGATGGTTTAGGCGGTGAAAGTGTGCAGATTATGCCAATTCATCCGCCCTTAGAAGCTGATTACGCAACCACCTGCCCTGCCCTTCGGCCCTAGACTGAGGCGACCGAATCGACAACGAGAGGGGTGCGACATGGCGAGTCTCTGGCTGTTTTTCCTGGCGTTGGGGGTGGTCTATCTGCTGCCCGGCCCGGACATGATCCTGCTGTTGCAGACCGGCGCCCGCCAGGGACGCGGCGCAGCGCTGGCCACGGCGATGGGCCTGGCGATTGCCCGAGGTTGCCACGTCGCGTTGGCGGCGTTGGGTTTGGCGGCGCTGTTCAAGGCGGCGCCGTGGACGTTCGATGCCGTGCGGATCGCCGGGGCGGCGTACTTGCTGTGGATCGGCGTTCAATGTCTGCGCACCACGCTGTTGCCGGATCTGAACGCCGACACCGTAACGGACAGTCATGCGCAGTGGTACGCAGCCATCCGTCGCGGCCTGCTGACCAATCTGCTCAACCCGAAAGCGTTGCTGTTCTGTTCGGTGCTGCTGCCGCAATTCATCGTGGCGAATGGCGCACCGGTGCTGACGCAGTTTGCGCTGCTCGGCGCGATGTTGGTGGGCGCAGGTCTGCTGTTCGACAGCGCCTACGCCCTGACCGGCGCCGCGCTGGGCCGCTGGCTGAAACACAGCCCGACAGCCCAACGAGTGCAACAGTGGCTGTTCGGCAGCCTGTTGATCGGCTTCGCCGTTCGCCTGACGTTTGTCCAGCAGGCTTAAGGTTTGCGGGCCTTGCGTTGGCGGCGAGCAATCAGCAACAACGCCACGGCAGTGAAGGCCACAATCGCGCCGATCTGGACCGGCCACTTGTACGGCCGCAGTGTCGAACGCACCGAATCGGTCACCTGAGTGACGTAGCGCTTGTCGGCGTTTTCGAAGTCCGGATAAGGGCATTGATGGCCGAAATCCACGGCCCACGGTACGTACGGCCCTTCGTCGACATAGCGTTTGTACAAGGCGCTCTGCTCTTCCAGGCTGCTGTTCCAGCCCGCCGCCGAGCACAATACGGCGGCGAATGCCTGACTGGTGTGCGGCAGATTATCCGCCGCCCGACTGGCCAGCGCCGTCGCGACGAACCGATAGTGATAACGCTCATCCGGCTGCGCCTCACTGGCTTTCTGACGTTGCACTTCGGCTTCGCTCACCAGCGGCCCGACTTTGAGCCCGGCATTTTCCAGGCTGTAGTTGCCGCCGAAGGTCGCGTAATCCGGGGCCATTTCGTAGCCCAGAATGTCCATGCCCCACTCACGGGCCGTCCACGCGGCATTGAACAGCGCGCTGGCACGCTTGGTTGGCCACCATGCCGAATCCGCCTTCAGGCGTTGCTCACCATAGAGCCGGGCCTTGTTCTGCAGATCGGCGCTGTCGAAATAGCCGACCGCCTCTTCATAACGCCCCTCACGCAGCAACCGCCGCCCCAGCAGATTGCGCAGGCTTGCGGCCACCGGCAGCGGCACGTAATTGTCGCGATCCTGCTGGCTCAGCGCGGGCGGTGCCGGGACATTGGTATCGACGTAGTTTTTCAGTTCTTCGACCGTCAGCACCCGCTCGGCCACGGTCGCGGCGTCGAACCAGTAAATATTCCGGCTGCGATACAACTGGTCAAAAGCCTGCAGATACTCGCCACGTTGCAGCGCGAGAATCGCGCTTTCACCCTCGACCCGGCACTTGGGCTGCACGCTTTCGAGATTCCAGTCGGCGGTGCGCCGCTCACCCCAGGATTCGTCCTGCGGGAACGCTTGCGCGGCTTTTGCGTAGGCCGCAGCTGCTGCGTTCTTGTCGCCGTCGCGCACCGCCAGTTTTGCCCGCAACCACCACGCCAGGCCACTGTCGCCAGCGTGTTCGAGGAACGCCTTGGCGCTGGCGTAATCGCCCTGTTGGTAATTCATCGCCGCCAATCGATCAGCGTTGTCGAGGCTGCCGCGCGTGCTCGCTTGCAGGGCCTTGACCAGCTTCTTCTCGTTCGGCGGCTCATCGCCAAACGACCAGCCCATCCGGCTGATGAGCGAGGCGGTCACCAGTTGCTGCACCGCTTCGCCGCGCAGCAATTTCGCCAGCCGGTCTTCGGGCTCCTCGGCCAGCTCGTTCATCAATTGTTTGAGCGAGGTGTAACCGACGTTCGAGCCGTGCAGGTTCTGCGCGGCATAGAGCTTGATGGCATTGTTCCAGTCACCTGCCGTGCGCAGCGCTCGCGCCTCTTCGCCGAGGCTGGCCACGCCGAGTTCCAGCGGATCGCTGAAACCGTCGATGCTCAATTGCCGGGTCTGGCGGAAGGCTTCGATGGCGTTTTCCAAAGCTTGTAGCGCATCCCCGGCTTCGCTGCTCATGGCAAAGAATGCCCGGCCCAGTGAATAAGCCGCCCAGGTGCTGCGCAACGCGCGCTGATCGGCCGGCAGCGCCAGCAACTGACGGAAATACTCGACAGCCAGTTGATGGTCACCGGCGCCGAACGCCACGGCGCCCGCCACATATAGACGCAGTTCCGCCGGCAGGCTCGCGCCCTGCACGTCGACCTGACGCGCATCGGTCAGGCTGCGCAGTCGTTTGACCAGTGCCTGCTGTTCAGGTGTCAGACCGATCTGCTCGGCCTTGTCGCGCACCTCGGCGGGTTCTGGCGCCTCGGCGTAGATGTCATCCGGATTATGGGTGGCGGCGGTGACGTTCTTCAGCCCGGCAATGGTTTTGCCGAGACGACTGATCTCGAACCTGAAGTTGCCCTCCGGCAGTTCCGCCAGCGATTGCCCGCGATCGTCGAGCAGACGCATCGGGAAATCAGGGCCGCAGGCCAGGGCCGATCCCAGCGGCAGGCTGAGACTCAGACAAAGCAGATGGCGGGGCCAGTTACGGGTCAACATGCGAACCTCCTTGATCAATATTTGCGCAGCGTGCCCAACCGATCGCCCGCTGCCCGCCCGCCGGCAATCGGCCGTCGCGCAGGCGGGTGAAGGTAAGCAGATCCGCCGTCTGTTGCAACGTGTAACCGGCGAGCGCATCAGCCCCTTCACAGCCCCGGGCCTTGATGGTGATGCGGGCGGGCCAGGTGCTGTCGAGGTTACCGACGTTACGCAAGGTGATGTCATTCACATCGTTCTGTTCGGTGAACACCAAGCCGAGCTGGCTGTTCAACGCATCGCCTCGGGCGACCGCACGCAACGTGCTCAGGCTCCAGGCTCTGCGGTCGTTGGCCAACGGCAGCCGAAACCAGATCAGACCGGCCAGATGCGCCGGGCGATCCTCGCGTAATGCTTTGGCCAACCGGCCCAACTGTTGTGGATCGGCCAGCAATTCGCGTCGCTGGCCGCCACGTTCGAGCGGCACTTCACTTTCCACCACCGGGGCGCCATCGGTATTCGCCAGCAACGCCACGCCGTAGGCCGGCAGCGCCAGATAAAACGGCTTGTTGGTCACCCGCGCCCAGGCCTTGGCCCAGCGCTGCGCCTGCTCGGGATCGAACAGACCGTGACGCGGATCGCTGACGGCGTGCACCTGCAACACGCTGCTGTCGACGGTCGTCAACAGCGCCGGCAATTGCGGGCTGTCGAGCCAGGCGGGCAATGCGGTGATGCTCAGGGGCAGGCTGGCCGGCAATGCGCCGCGCAAGTGAGTGAGGAATTCGATGTAAGCGGGCAGTCGGGCACTGCCGGCGTCATGGTCGATCTCGACGCCGCTCAGGTTCAGCCCCTGCCCTTGCCAGTCGGCAAGTACTTGAAGGATTTGCGCAGTGACCGCTTGCGGGTCGAGCGCCTTGAGCTGGCCGTCGAGGCGAATTACTGCGATCAACGGCCGGGCATCGCGTTTCAGCAGTGCGGTATCGATTCGTGCCCGACTCCATCCCGCATTCGGGAAAGCCTGCAGCGCCAATACCCGCAACGTCGAAAAGTCACTGCGACTGTCGTTCAGGGCAGGTTCATGGGCCGGCGTCCATTGCCGTTGCCAGACATAAAGCTGCTGATCGAGCGGCGCTGCGTCCTGCCGTTCACAAGCACACAGCAACAACACAGCCACCACGGCTGAACACCCGATGATAAAGCGCATACCTTGCAGATCCCTGAGACATCAGGCTGCAAGGTTACACAAAAGCGCTCAGGGCTTGCGGGCGATGATGACCTGACTCTTGGCCACCACCGCATCCAGCGCCTGCTTGATCTGCGCGCCGCGCGGCGAGTCCAGCACCGCTTGCCAGGTCTCGGCCCAGTGATTGAGCAGCGGATGATCCGGATTGCTGAATTCGACCTTGGCTTCCCAGAACAGCAACATCCACATCGACCAGTAAAAGCCGTACTGGCTGTGACTGATGATCTCGAGCCCCGCCTCGCTGACCATCGCCTTGAACTGTTCCTCACTGATGATGCGAATGTGGTTGGGCTTCTGGAAATACTCCGGTGCGGCGATGTCCTTTTGCAGGTCCTCGGAGCTGGGGTGCGGCACGCTGAGCAAATACAGCGCGCCCGACTGGCCGACCCGCACCAGTTCGGCAAGGAACTGCGCCGGGTCGTCGACGTGCTCGATGACTTCAGTGGACACCACGCGAGTGGCGGTGCCATCGGCGATCGGCAGCGGATTGCAATCGGTCACATGGCATTCGACGCCACGCGCCGGCGTATCGCTCAGGCGCTTACGGGTCGCTTCGACCTTGGCGCCGTCGATGTCGGCAATGATGATCTTCGCCCCGCGCATGCCGCAGAAATGCACGTTGCCACCGTCTCCGCAGCCAACGTCCAGCAAGGTGTCGTCGGCGGTCACCGGAAAGTCTTTGAACAGCTCACCGGTTTCCTGATTGAACCAGCCGCTGAGCATCGCATCGTGCAGGCCGAGCATATATGGGTCTACCTTGTCGGCGACCGGTGCGACAGCTTGTACGGGGGCCGGAGCCGCCGTGAGTTTTTTCAAAAGGCTCAGCATGAGGTGGCTCCAGAGGACGAGACGACGGTTCGCGAAGTGCCGAGGCGTTTCACCAGCGTGGCGCCTCGATTGCGCATGGGCATTTCGATAAAGCGGTAGTTGAGTTCGCTGAGCAGAACGATCAGGCCACCGGCGATCAGCAGCGTCACAATCGGATGCCCTGCCGGGCTCGGCAGACCGGCGCTCTGCAAACGGAAGGTCATTTCCCGCACCAGTTGATAGGCCGGGATGTGGATCAGGTAAATGCCGTAGGAGCGGCTGCCGATCCATGCCATCAGCCGTTGCAGGCCACCGGCCGGCAACAGGTAATTGCGATCGTACGAGGCGATCCACACCAGCACGGCGCTGAGCACGGCGATAGACCCGATGCGGTAACCGGCAAAGGTGAAACGGTCGGTAGCCATGAAGCTCAGCAGCGCTCCGAGACCGATCAGCGCGGACAATCCGGCCCATGGCCGACGCAGGAATACGGGCTCCCAACGGCGGTAACCCGGCTGCACGCTCCCTATCGCCAACAGCACACCCAGCGCCAGCGCGTCGGTACGGATCACCATCAGCAGTGGCGTACGCACGGTGAACAATTGCACCGCTACAAGTGCCAGCAATGCCCACACCAGACGCTTGCGGCACAGCAGGATCAATAGCGGAAACAACAGGTAGAACTGCTCCTCCAGCGCCAGACTCCAGTAGACGAAACTGCTGCCGTATTCGTAATGAAAGAACGCATCGGCAAAGCGGAAGTTGGCGTACTGAAGCACGCCTGCCAGGGTGGCCTGAACGTTGGCCGACCATGTGCCGAATGCCCCCGAACGGTTGAGAAACACACACGCCAGCAGCATCAGCGCCAGCCACAGCCAGGCCGACGGCAAGAGGCGAAAGACCCGGCGCAGCCAGAAATTGCGCGTCTGCTCCCAGTATTCCTGGCGATTGCTGCAACCGCGCAGCGCCGGGATCAGGCTGCGGGCGATAACAAACCCGGAGATGGCAAAAAACAGGTCGACGCCCCACCACGGTTGCGCTACGGCATGGATCCTTTCAAGCAGCGGTACCGGGTCGGTGAACAGGCTGCCCTGCAAGTGATGAAACAACACGCCGAGTACCGCGACAGCTCGCAAGACTTCGATGTCCATGATCCGTTTGCCGCTCATGACACACGTCCTGTATCAATCGGTTTGCGGGCGATGATCACCTGACTCTTGGGCATGAACCGGTCGAGCATCTGTTTGATCGCCAATCCATCGGGCTGCGCCAGCAAGTCCTGCCAGGTCCTGGCCCAACTCTCCATCAACGGTGGATACGGTGCCTGGATCCGGTCGCGCACGGCACCGTCGAGGTCACGTCCGGCAGCCCGTTCGCTGGCCCAGAAAAAGATCATGCCCATCACCCAGAAAAAACCCGTGGCCTGACGATGCTCGATCACCAGACCGGCATCCTCCACCAGGGCCGCGAAGCGCTCCGGGGTGAAGATCTGCACATGATTGGGTGACTGGTAATAACCCGCCGGAGCGATGCCTTGCTGCAAATGCTCGCCTACCGGTGCCGGCACACTGAGCAGATACAACGCGCCGGGACGGCCCATGCGCACCAGTTCGGCCATGAACGGCTCGGGCTGGTCGATGTGCTCCAGCACTTCCATGCACACGACCTTGCTCGCACAGCCGTCGCTCAACGGCAGTGGCAGACTGTTGCTGACCAGACCGAGGCTGGCCTTGCGGCTCTGCGCTTCGACTTGCCGGGCGAGGTCGCGCACCTTGTCGTGCTCGCTGTCGGTGAAGATCACCGAGGCGCCTTGGCGCACGGCGAACAATGTCGCCACGCCCTCGCCACAACCCACATCGAGCAAAGTGTCGCCGGCATCGATGACAAAGCCCTTGAGCAGCTCGCCACTGTCGCCGTGAAACCAGCCGTCGAGCATGGCATCGCGCAGGCCGACGTCTCGCGGCGAAACACTGGCGGCCAGCGGTTCAGGCGCAGCAACCGGCGAAGAGTCCGGCACCGATCGCGCAACCGGACGCAAACGCCTCAGCAATGCGCGGATCATGTGCCTGTGGCTTCCGTTGCAGCGACAGCGCGAGATTCCTGCACTTGAGCAAGGAAATCACGCAAACGCTGCTCGGCCACCGCCTGACTGCAGAACGCCTGGAGACTGGAAACGGCCTGCGCCGACATTTGCGCATAACGCCCGGGATCGTTCTTCGCCACCTCATAGCTGTTGCGATAGGCCACACAGACCGACGCCCAGTTGATCATGTAGCGCAATGTGCGGAACGCCTTGCGCGGATCGTGAGGCCAGGCGGTGAGTTCATCGGTGGACTCGACCAGAAACGCGTTGTCGGTGCTCAGGTAATCGATCATTGCCGTGGTGCGCGGCGCCACCGCTGGTTTGCCGCAGGACATGAATTCCATCAGCGGCAGGCACTGGCCCTCGCCGTAGGAAGTATTCACCACGTAACGGGTGGCCTGCACCAGACGCTCGTAGTCCGCGTCCGCGAGGTAGCCATAAATCAGCACGATGCGGCAGCGGTAGGACTGGTTTTTGTACAGGTGATGAAGAATGTCGCCGAGCGCCTCTTCGGCATCGTGATGCGTGAGCTTGAGCACCAGCGTCGCGTCTTCGATGTCGCGGAACGTCACGCAGAATGCACTGAGCATGTCTTCCCAGTTCTTGCGTCCGTCACCGGGATTGAACACCGATGTGTAGACGACACCGTCCAGCAGCAGCTCCTGCTCGCGCACCGGCGCCTGGAAATCGATGCCCTCGCCACGGCGCAAGTGTTTCGGGCCGAACGCGTCGAGATTGAGCTGACGACTGTCGGCGACCAAACCCTTGATCGTCAGTCGAACCGGTCCTGTCGAGGGCTGCCCCTGAGGCTGCGTGCCGCGGGCCGCGAAGCGATCCCACACCGGCGCCGGCACCGCGACAATCGGGTAATCGGCACCCATGGCTTCGCGCACCGCATTGACCGTGTAGCTGGAATGAGTGAGCGCCGCACCACAGGCCTGGAGCACCATGCGCCAGTCATTGCGCGGCTCGTTGTCGAAGGGTTCGTTGGGAATGGTGCTGAATTCCCAGGCGAACACCGGCAGCGTCGGGCATGCCAGATGAATCGGCGTGCGGTGCGGCGGCGAGAACGACAGAAACACGCACGGCTCGCCACGGGACAGGCATTCCAGATACAGCGCATCGACTTCGCGCACCGGGTCGACGACTTCCACCACACGCCCAAGGCGTTCGAGCACCGGTCGGTATTCCTTGAGCACGAAGTAATAGCTGTACTCCGACCGCCCCAGGTTCTGCGCGATGGTGTGCTGGTTGGTTTCCGAGTGAATGATGATCAGCATGAGGCGTTATCCGTCACGGGGGCGGCATCGGCAGCCAGCGGCACGAGACCGAAAAAGTCCGCCATGCGCCGTTGCACCGGAGCGAACGCGCAGTAGTCGTGCATGCGTTCGACAGCAGCGGCGGACATGCGCGCGTAATCCTGCGGCTGCGACTTGGCCATCCGGTAACTGTTCTCATAGGCGCGTTTGAGCGAAGCCCAGTCGGGCCGATAGCGCAGGGTGCGGTAGATGATTCGGGTGTCCTGGGGCCAGATCGTCAGCTCTTCGCTGGACTGCACGACGAAGGCCACCGTGTCGTCGATGTAGTCTTCCATCGCCGTATGGTCCGGGGCGATCACCGGTTTGCCGCTGGACATGAACTCCATCAGCGGCAGGCACAAGCCCTCACAACGTGAGGCGTTGACGTAAAAACTGGCAGCCCGGTAAAGCCGCGCGTATTGCTCGTCGTCGAGATAACCGTGCATCACCAGCACCCGGCAGGCGAACGGTGTCAATTGCGCGAGCAAGGTCATCAGTTCGCTGTAGTAGGACGCCAGATCGTTCTGGGTAATCTTCAGCACCAGGGTCGCGTCAGGCGTTTCGCGAAAGGCCCAGCAGAACGCGGTGATCAGATGGTGCCAGTTCTTGCGGCCGTCTTTGGGGTTGAACACAGTGACATAGACCACGCCTTCCACCGCAGCCTCGACTACCGAAGAGGTATCCGGCAAATCCAGCGGAGGTGGCTCGGCCACAGCCACCGCATGCGGCGCGGCGATGGCCGGGAAACGTTTTTCAAGCCAGGCGTGTGCGCTGTCCGACAGCAGATCCTGCACACCTTCCCAGTACCAGTTGTGCAGGTATTTCACCCGTTCTTCACCCGCGTCCAGCATCCACAGGCGCAGATAATGACGGGCAATGACCAGGCGCCGTTTGACCGTCAGCGGTGGCGGGCGCAGAGCCTCGATTTCAGCCAGTTGCTCGGCAGTCAGCGGTTTTGGCAGCAAGTCATCGGCAGACAGTCCCAGCGTGCGGCTGTCGAAAATGCAGCCCTTGATTGCCAGGGTCGCGCCGGTATTGATCGGCGCACTGGCAGGCTGCTCACGAATGGCGGCGAAGTTTTCCCACAAGGGTGTCGGCAGCACGAGTACCGGAAAGTCTTCGCCCATGGCGCGGCGGATCGCGCGGGCGGTATGGCTCGACAGCGTAATCACCCGTCCCTGTCGTGCGAGCATCTGCGTCCAGTCGTGGCGCGGATCGTCATCCCACGACTCATCGGGGATTGAATCGAACTCCCATGCGATCACGCAGATCGTCGGACATTCAAGGTCGGTCGGCGTATTTTGTGGCGGCGTGAAGGACAGGAAAACGCTGCTTTCCCCGGCGCCGAGCAGTGTTCGATAGAGTGGATCGACCTCGGCGCGGCTGGACACCACATGCACCCGCCCCAGGCTTTCCAGCACCGGGCGATAGGCCTTGAGCACAAAGTAGTAGCTGTATTCGGGACGCCCGAGACTCTGGCTGATGGAGCGGTCGTTGACATCCGAGTAGAGAATGAAATTCATGGCATCCCACGGTGAAACCACCATCCCGGCCGCTTCACGCTATGACGGCCAGGCGTCGGATCGAACCGGTATCAGCGGTGTTCGTCCTGCGTCATCGGGCACGTCTCTGTTCTTGTTTTAATGTTCGGTTTTACCCTGTCGCACGATCCTTGCGAAATGCCGCAGGAGATCGCGCCGAGGGGCATTCTAAACACATCCCCCAAGGATTCGGGAACCGCCCGGCGAGAAAAACCCGACTACTCTGACGAGAACTGACCGGTCACGATTTGCCCGGTTGAAATTGCTGCGCAATTGGCACAGATTGGCAACCAAACAAATACAACAACGACTTCACCCGTCTTCTGACATGGTTTTTCTCTTGGTCTGACAGACATCCCCTTAAAGCCTGTGGGAAGAGGTGAAAGTTAAAGACCGAGGGGTCGCTGTTTGAAAAAGAGTCTGTTCATCACGGGCCTCAGCGGGTTCGTAGGACAACACATCCAGTCACGTCTGCATGGGGAAGACGCGTCGTGGCAACTGCTGCCTGCCGCCGCTGCCTATGACCTGACAAAACCGGACAGCCTCATCGATCTGTGGCCGCAGCTGCCCGATGCGGTCATTCACCTGGCTGGCCAGACCTTTGTCCCCGAAGCCTTCCGCGACCCGGCACGTACGATCGACATCAACCTGCTCGGCACCCTGAACCTGTTGCAGGCACTCAAGACCCGTGGCTTCAAGGGCACGTTCCTGTATGTCAGCTCGGGCGACGTCTACGGCCAGGTTGAAGAAGCCGCACTGCCGATCACCGAACAACAACCGCCCTGCCCGCGCAATCCTTATGCCGTGAGCAAGCTGTCGGCCGAATTCCTCAGCCTGCAATGGGGATTGAGCGAAGGCTGGCCGGTGCTGGTGGCGCGTCCGTTCAACCACATCGGCACCGGGCAGAAGGACAGCTTCGTCATCGCCAGCGCCGCACGGCAGATCAATCGCATCAAGCAAGGGCTGCTGGCACCGCAGCTGGAAGTCGGTGACATCGATGTCACCCGCGACTTCCTTGATGTCGGCGACGTGGTCTCGGCCTATTTCGCGCTGCTGGAAAAAGGCACGCCGGGGCAGGTCTACAACATTTGCTCCGGACATGAGCAAAGCATCCGCAGCCTCATCGAACAGCTGGGCGATCTGGCCGAGGTCGAGTTGCAACTGGTTCAGGATCCGGCACGCATGCGCCGCGCCGATCAGCGTCGCGTCTGCGGCAGCCATCAACGGCTGGCCCGGACCACAGGATGGACGCCGCAAATCACTACACAACAATCCCTGCGGGCGATCCTGTCCGACTGGGAGACGCGAGTACGACAAGAATGACAAAAAGTGCATTGATCACAGGGATCACCGGCCAGGACGGCGCCTATCTGGCCAGACTGCTGCTCGACAAGGGCTACAAGGTTCACGGCCTGGTGGCACGGCGCAGCAGCGACTCACGCTGGCGCCTGCGCGAGATGGGCGTTGAAGCCGATATCGTTTACCTGGACGGCGACATGGCCGACGCCTGCTCGGTGCAGCGTGCGGTGATCAAATCGGCACCGGACGAGGTGTACAACCTGGCGGCCCAGAGCTTCGTCGCTGCCTCCTGGGATCAACCGGTGACCACCGGCATCGTCGATGGCCTGGGCGTGACTCACTTGCTCGAAGCGATCCGTCAGTTCAGTCCGCACACGCGTTTTTATCAGGCGTCCACCAGCGAGATGTTTGGCCTGATCCAGGCCGAGCAGCAGGACGAAAACACCCCGTTCTACCCGCGCAGCCCTTACGGCGTGGCCAAACTCTACGGCCACTGGATCACCGTCAACTACCGCGAAAGTTTCAATCTGCACGCCAGCAGCGGCATCCTGTTCAACCATGAATCGCCACTGCGTGGCATCGAATTCGTGACCCGCAAGGTCACCGACGCGGCCGCCCGCATCAAGCAGGGCAAACAGCAGGAGCTGGCCCTGGGCAACATCGACGCCAAGCGAGACTGGGGGTTTGCCGGTGACTACGTCGAGGCCATGTGGCTGATGCTGCAACAGGACAAGCCTGACGACTTCGTGGTCGCCACCGGGGTGACCACCACCGTGCGCGAGATGTGCCGCATCGCTTTCGATCACGTCGGCCTCAACTACCGCGACTACGTGAAGATCGACCCGGCGTTCTTCCGCCCGGCCGAAGTCGAAGTGCTGCTCGGCAACCCGGCCAAGGCCCAGCGCGTGCTCGGCTGGAAACCCAAGACCGACCTCGACACCCTGATCCGCATGATGATGGATGCGGACATGAAACGCGTCGCCAAGGAGTAGGCCATGCTGATCCCCGTGATTCTGTCCGGCGGTGCCGGCACCCGTTTGTGGCCGGTGTCCCGCGAGGGCCATCCCAAGCCATTCATGACCCTGCCCGACGGCCAGTCGCTGCTGGGCAAGACCTACCGCCGCGCCGCCGCGCTGCTGGACGGCTGGGGCGACATCGTCACGGTGACCAATCGCGAATACTACTTCCAGAGCAAGGATCACTATCAGGCCGCGCGCCTTTCACGCCATCGCGGGCACTTCCTGCTTGAACCCACCGGGCGCAACACTGCACCGGCCATCGCGGCGGCGGCACTGTCGCTGCAAGCCTTGCACGGTGATGCAGCGATCATGGTGGTGATGCCCGCCGACCATTTGATCGTCAACGAAGATGCGCTCAAAAGCGCAGTCGAGCACGCGGTCAATCTGGCGAAAGACGGTTATCTGGTGACCTTCGGTGTGGTGCCGACCGCCCCGGAAACCGGCTTCGGCTACATCGAGACCGGCGCCCCGCTGGATGCAAAAGGCGCAGCCAAGGTCCAGCGTTTCGTGGAAAAGCCCGACCTGCAAACCGCCACCCATTACCTGGAAAGCGGCAACTTCCTGTGGAACTCGGGAATGTTCTGCTTCACCACCGCCACCCTGATCGCCGAGCTGGAGCTGCACGCCCCCGAGCTGCTGGAACAGACCCGCGCCTGCATGGCCGCCAGCGAACCGCTGGAAACCACGGGTTACCTGCAACAGGAACTGTCGCCGCAACTGTTCGCCGAGATCACCGACATTTCCATCGACTACGCGTTAATGGAACGCTCCGAGAAAGTCGTGGTGGTGCCCGCCGGTTTCGACTGGAGCGATATCGGTTCGTGGGGCGCAGTCGCCGCGCTGGTGCCGGCCGACGCCGATAACAATCGCGCCAGCGGCGAGGCGATCTTCATCGACAGCCGCAACAACTTCGTTCAAAGCGAAGGCCGGCTGGTGGCCGCAGTAGGTGTTGAAGACCTGATCGTCATCGACACCGCCGACGCCGTGCTGGTGGCCCACGCCGACCGTGCGCAGGATGTGCGGCGGGTGGCCAAACAGCTCAAGGACAAATCTCACGAAGCCTATCGTCTGCATCGCACGGTCAGCCGTCCGTGGGGCACCTACACCGTGCTTGAGGAAGGCCCGCGCTTCAAGATCAAGCGCATCGTGGTCAAACCCGGCGGCAAGCTGTCGTTGCAGATGCACCATCACCGCAATGAACACTGGGTGGTGGTCGAAGGCATGGCCAAGGTCACCAACAACGGCAGCGGCACGACCCTGGTGGCAAAGAACGAATCAACGTTTATCGCCGCCGGTCACAAGCATCGCCTGGAGAACCCCGGCGTCATCGACCTGGTGATCATCGAAGTGCAAAGTGGCGAATACCTGGGAGAGGACGACATCGTCCGCTTCGAAGACCAATACGGCAGGACGGTGTGAATGCTGCTTTCCCTGTACCGCTCGCTGCATGACTACCGGGGTTTCATCCTCGGTAGCGTCAAGCGGGAGTTTCAAGCGCGGTATCGCAATTCGCTGTTCGGCGCGCTGTGGACGGTACTCAACCCGCTGTCGATGATCATCGTGTACACGGTGATCTTTTCCCACATCATGCGCGCCCGTCTGCCCGGCGTGGACGACGGCACGGCCTACAGCGTCTACCTGTGCGCCGGGCTGCTGACCTGGGGCCTGTTCTCGGAAATCACCCTGCGCAGCCAGAACATGTTTCTGGAGAACGCCAACCTGCTGAAGAAAATCAGCTTCCCGCGCCTTTGCCTGCCGGTGATCGTGCTGCTCAATGCCGGGATCAACTTCGCGATCATCATCGGCCTGTTCCTCGGCTTTCTGTTGATCACCGGACGCTGGCCGGGCATGGCCCTGTTGGCACTGGTGCCGCTGCTGGCGCTGCAAGTGCTGTTCTGCGCCGGGCTGGGCATGATCCTCGGCGTGCTCAACGTGTTCTTTCGCGATGTCGGACAGCTATTCGCCATCTGCCTGCAATTCTGGTTCTGGCTGACCCCGATCGTGTACCCGCTGAGCATCCTGCCCGAGTGGGTGCAGCACCTGTTGCAGCTCAATCCGCTGACCAATCTGATCGGCAGTTATCAGAACCTGTTTCTCTACGGTCAGTGGCCGGTGTGGAATTCGCTGCTGCCGATCTTCGTGATCGGCCTGCTGTTGTGTGCGGTCGGCCTGCGCCTGTTTCGCCGGCGGGTCGGCGAAATGGTGGATGAACTCTGATGGGGTACATACGCGTTACCGGCCTGGGCAAGGCCTACAAGCAGTACCCCACTCGCTGGAGTCGCCTGGCCGAATGGCTGATACCGTTTTCGCCAATGCGCCATCGCCAGCACTGGGTGCTGCAAGACGTGAATTTCGAGATCGCCCCCGGCGAAGCGGTGGGCATTGTCGGGGTCAACGGCGCCGGCAAAAGCACCCTGCTGAAAATGATCACCGGCACCACTCAGCCGACCTGCGGCCAGATCCAACTCGAGGGCCGGGTCGCCGCGCTGCTGGAACTGGGCATGGGCTTTCATCCGGACTTCACCGGCCGACAGAACGCAATCATGGCCGGGCAACTGCTGGGCATGCAGGTCGAAGACATCGAAGCACTGATGCCGGACATCGAACGCTTCGCGGAAATCGGCGAGGCCATCGATCACCCGGTGCGCACCTACTCCAGCGGCATGCAGATGCGTCTGGCCTTCAGCGTCGCCACCGCGCGCCGCCCCGACATTCTGATCGTCGACGAAGCACTGTCGGTGGGCGACGCCTACTTTCAGCACAAAAGCTTCGACCGCATCCGCAGCTTCCGCAAGGCCGGCACCACGCTGTTGATCGTGTCCCACGACCGTTCGGCGATCCAGTCGATCTGCGACTCGGCGATCCTGCTCGAGGGCGGCCACATGGTCATGCACGACAAGCCCGAAGCGGTGATGGATTACTACAATGCCCTGCTCGCCGAGCGCGAAGGCCAGACCGTGCGCCAGGAACTGCTCGACGGCGGCCAGGTACGCACCGTGTCCGGCACCGGCGAGGCCGGGATCCTCAGCGTGCGTCTGCTCGATGAACGCGAACGCTCTATCGACGCCGCCGAAGTCGGTCAGCCGGTGACACTGGAAGTCGAGGTGGAGATTCGTCAGGACATCGAACGGCTGGTGCTCGGCTTCCTGATCAAGGATCGCCTGGGCCAGGCCATGTACGGCATCAATACCCACCGCCAGAACCAGGCGCTGGAAGACCTGCGGGCGGGTGAGCGCATCACCTATCGCTTCGCCTTCGTCATGGGCTTGGGCAAGGGCAACTATTCAGTCGCCCTGAGCCTGTCGCGACTGGACTCGCACCTGGACCGCAACTTCGAATGGCGCGACTACGGTCTGGTATTTCACGTAATCAACAACCGCAAGGAAGATTTCGTCGGCTGTTCCTGGCTGGGCGCCCACACGTCGATCACCCGCCATGCGGACAACCTCGCGGAGCGTGCGCCATGACCCGCCTGCTGGTCGAATGCACCCACGTCTTCAAACACCCGAAGGTCAATTCGGGGATTCAGCGGGTGGTGCGCAACGTCATCAAACAGCTGCCGCCGAGTGCCGAAGGCGTCGAATGCGTGCCGGTGGTTCTGCTCAAGGGCCAGTTATACCGTGTGAAGCGTCTGGCGCCGCTGGATTCGCCGCTGTTCAATGCCATCGTCACATTTGGCGAACGCCTGGAACGGCTGGCTCATCGTTTCTGGCAGCTGCATCAACGGCTGGACACCCGTTGCCGCACAAAACTGGCACGACGCGTGTTGTACGTCGGCTATCGCCTGACCTCGTTCGGTGCATTCGGGCTACCGCTGCGGCTGGTCGAGCAGGTCAATCGCTATCAAATGCCTCAACGCTGTGAGCCACTGCAACACCAGCCAGGCGATCAACTGGTGCTGCTGGATTCGTCATGGCATTCGGACTTTTTCCTGCATGCCGAGCGCCTCAAACAGGAAGGCCTGGGCCTCGTTGCGGTGATCTACGACCTGATTCCGCTGTCCCATCCGCAGTTCTACGACACGCGGCTGGTCGAGGTGTACAGCGAGTGGTTCGACTGGATCGCCCGCAACGCCGACGGCTTCATGGCGATTTCCGCCACGGTGCGCGATCAGGTGCGGGCAGAACTGCAACGTCGCCTGGGATCGGCGCAAGTCGGCAAACGCTGGTTCGACTACTTTCACCTCGGTTCGGAGCTGGATCTGCAGAGCGTCGAAGCCGGCGTCGAACCACGTTTGCAACAGCTGTTCGCCACACCGGAGCCGGTGTTTCTGATGGTCAGCACCATCGAGCCGCGCAAGAACCACGACTATCTGCTGGATGCCTTCGACCATGCCTGGGCGAACGGCTCGAAAGCTCGCTTGTGCATTGCCGGGCGCATTGGCTGGAAGTGCGACGCGCTGCTTGCGCGGATCCGCAATCATCCCGAACTGAACCGGCGTCTGTTCATGTTCAACGACTTGAGCGACACCAGCCTGGAACACGCTTACGCTCATGCCAGCGCACTGGTGTTTCCGTCGTTCATCGAAGGTTTCGGCCTGCCGCTGGTGGAAGCGATGCAGCGCGGGCTGCCGGCGATGGGCAGTGACATACCGGTGTTCCGCGAGATCGGCGGTGAATTCATGGCGTATTTCGATCTGCAATCGCCGCACAGCCTCGCCGATCTGGTGCAGACCTTTGAACGCAGCGGTCGATTCCCCGCGGCCCGCGATGTGAGCGACTGGCAATGGATCGGCTGGCGCGAAGCCAGCGCGCAACTGGCCGAGCGTACCGCGCGCCATGTGCTGGAGGCACCTGAGGTGTCAGCGAGGCAACATGCGCATAGCCCTTAACGCCCGGATTCTCCAGGCACCGCGCACCGGCATCGGCCATTACGTGGCCGAGCTGGTGAATGCCTTGCACGCGGAAACCGATATCGAAGTGGCGCTGTTCCATGGCTGGGGCTGGAGCTCGCAACTGCCGGAAGCGACGATGCCCGGTTATTCGCGCCTGACGCCGCTGCTGCGACAGATCCCTGGCGCCTATCAGGCGCGCCGCTGGCTGGAGCAGAAACGCTTCGATCAGGGCCCTGCGCAACCGGTCGATCTGTATCACGAACCAAGCCTGTGGCCGCTGGCCTTCGACGGCCCGACCGTGATCACCCTGCACGATCTCACGCACCTGCATTTCCCCGAGACCCAGCCGCCGGCACGGCTGCGGGAAATCGAACGGCGGCTCGCCGACGGCGTACGCCAGGCGCGGATCATTCTGACCGACTCACAAGCCATCGCTGACGAGGCCCGGGATTATTTCGGACTGCCTGCCGAGCGCTTCGTGGTCGCGCCGCTGGGTGTCGCCGAGCGCTTCCATCCGCGCGAGCCGCACGACATCGATGCGGTGCTCAAGGCCCATGCGGTCGAGTGCCGGGAGTATTTCCTGTGTGTCGGGACTCTGGAGCCGCGCAAGAACCTTAACCTGGCCCTGCGCGCCCACGGGCGGCTGCCGGAACGGGTGCGCCAGCGTTTCCCGCTGTTGATCGTCGGCATGGCCGGCTGGCAGCGCGATCAGTTCAGTGAAGAATTGAATCAGGCGCTGGCTTGCGGGCACGTGTGCCTGCTCGGCTATTTGCCCGATGAGCAAGTCGCGCAATTGCTGGCCGGCGCCCGGGCGCTGGTTTTTCCGTCGCTGTATGAGGGGTTCGGCCTGCCGGTGCTGGAAGCGATGGCCAGCGGCACGCCGGTGGTGCTCACCCGCTCTTCGGCCATGCCGGAAGTGGCGGGCGATGCCGGCAACTATATTGAAGCTGAC
The DNA here is from genome assembly GCF_020544405.1 of Pseudomonas sp. IAC-BECa141. Lineage (NCBI taxonomy): Bacteria > Pseudomonadati > Pseudomonadota > Gammaproteobacteria > Pseudomonadales > Pseudomonadaceae > Pseudomonas > Pseudomonas sp. IAC-BECa141. Next base: position 6,195,183 of record NZ_CP065410.1, read on the forward strand.
GATGCAGACGGCTTGCGCGATGCGATGAGCCGACTGATCGATGATCAAGCGCACTGGCAGGCATGCCGGGAAGCCGGATTGCAGCAGGCACGGCTTTTTTCCTGGAAGCGTTGCGCGCAGGCCACGGCCGGCGCCTACCACCAGGCCATGGGAGGTTGAATGCGGGTTCTCCATTTTTTCAAGACATACCTGCCTGACTCGGTCGGCGGTATCGAACAAGTCATCTTTCAACTCTGCGAAAGTGGCGCCCAGCACGGCATCGAAGGTCAGGTACTGACGCTCAGCGCCAATCCCGAGCCAGCCGTGGTACGCCTTGGCCAGCACGAAGTGCATCGGGCCAGACTGGACGTGCAGTTCGCCTCCACCGGGTTTTCCTGGAGCGTGTTCAAGCAGTTTCGCGAACTGGCCGCCGAAGCCGACGTGATCAACTACCACTTCCCGTGGCCGTTCATGGATCTGGTGCACTTCGCCAGCGGCGTGAACAAACCGACGGTGGTGACGTACCACTCGGACATCATTCGCCAGAAGCACCTGCTCAAACTTTATCGCCCCCTGATGAACCGCTTTCTCGCCAGCGCCGACCGGATTGTCGCGGCTTCGCCGAACTACCTGCACACCAGCGATGTGTTGCAGCAGTTTCGGGACAAGACCCGCGTCATCCCGTATGGATTGAACAAGGCAGGTTATCCACAGCCCGACGTCGAGCGCATGAACCGCTGGCGTCAGCAGCTTGGGGATAAGTTTTTCCTGTTCGTCGGGGTAATGCGCTATTACAAGGGCCTGCACATCCTGCTCGACGCCTTGAAAGACGTGGACTATCCGGTGGTGATCGTCGGCGCCGGCCCGCTGGAGCAGGAACTGCACGCCCAGGCCGCCGCGCTGGGCCTGCGCAACATTCATTTCCTCGGCCGTCTGAGCGATGAAGACAAGGTCGCCCTGCTGCAACTGAGCTACGCCATCGTATTCCCGTCGCACCTGCGCTCGGAAGCGTTCGGCATTTCGCTGCTCGAAGGCGCGATGTACGGCAAACCGATGATCTCCAGCGAGATCGGCACCGGCACCAGCTATATCAATATCCACAACGAAACCGGACTGGTGGTGCCACCGAGTCATCCACAGGCGTTTCGTGAAGCGATGCGCACCCTGTGGGAAAACCCGGCCCGCGCCGCCGAAATGGGCCTCAAGGCTGAGGCCCGTTATCGGCAGTTATTCACAGCCGATGAGATGGGCCGCAAGTGGACCGAGTTGTATCAGGAGCTGCTGGAAGAAAAGGCATTGTCCTTCGCCTGATCCGTTACAGATCCAGCACCAGCGGCTGGGCACTTTGTGCCGGTACCGCGCAGCAAATCAGCACCTGCCCCTCCTCCGGCACGTCCGCCGGAGGCTGTGGATAATTCACCGCGCCGCTGATCAGCCGTGTCTTGCAGGTGCCGCACGAACCACCGCGGCAACTGAATTCCGGACGCAGACCGCGGCTTTCAGCCAGCTCCAGCAAACTGCCGCCGTCAGGCTGCCAGCGTGCTTCCTTGGCCGAACGCTCGAACACCACCGGCACCGACGTGGTCGCGGCGGGCAATTGCTCGATCACGATCGCATCCGGATCGGCTTGGCGCTTGAGGGTCGAAGGGCCGAAGGTTTCGGCGTGGATCTGCCCGTCCCGCACATCCAGTTCACGCAAAGTGTCGTAGATCCCCTGGGTAAAACCGCCGGGACCACAGAGCACAAAGTCGACCTGATCAAAGTCCTCGTCGGTCAGCAGATTGCGCAATAGATCGCCATCGATACGGCCACGAATATCGAAATCCTCGCCTTGCACCAGATCGTCCTCTGGCTGGCTGAGCACTCGCAACACCTTCACGGCGTCACCGGCGTCTTCCAGCAAGCGATCCAGCTCCGCGCGAAACGGCTGGTCGGCGAGGCTGCGGGAGCTCTGAACAAACAGGGTCGGACGAATCCGCCGAGTCCGCAGGCCCTGATACACCACCTCACGCAGCATCGACAGCAACGGCGTGATGCCGACTCCGGCGGCGAGCAACACCAATGGACGGCGTTCCAACGCCGCGACGGTGAAATGTCCTTGAGGCAAGCGCGCCTCCAGTACATCGCCCACGCGAATCTGCTCGTGCAGGTGCGTCGACACACGACCTTCACGTTTGACGCTGATCCGAAAGAAATCGTCTGACGGCGCGCCCGACAGGCTGTAGGTGCGGATGTGCACCTCGCCATCGAGGTTGAACCGCAGCGGCAGGTGTTGCCCTGCCAGAAACACCGGCAGACCCGCGCCGTCGTCCGGCTCCAGATAGATCGAGCGGATGTGGCGGCTTTCCATTTCGATCCTGGACACCCGCAATGGCCGCCAGCTGTCACCCAATGCCTTGGCCTGCAACCGTGCATCGGCCTGGGCCCAGTTACCGGTCAGCAGACTGGTTGGCGACATACCCTCGAAGCGCCAGCGCAGAGCCAGGGCCGCCGGACGTCGAACCAGCTTTTCCACTTCAAATGTCCACAACCGCTCGGCGCCCTGGAAGGCTTCGATCTGCGGCCCTTCGAGAATCACCTCGGTACGACCGCTGAGCTGCAACACATCGCCTGTGGAAAAGTCGATAAACAGCAAACCGGCCAAGGGATTCAGCAGCAGATTGCCGAGGGTGTTGAAGTGCAGATTGCCGGCAAAATCCGGGATCGTCAGGCGATTGCCTTCGATCCGCACAAAACCCGGCTGGCCGCCACGGTGAGAAACATCCACCGAACGCTCACCGTCGACATCAACGTAACTGGCGACAAAGAACGTGTCGGCGCTTTCAATCAGCGCAATGGCGGCGTCATCGAGGCTGTCACGGTGTTCGGCCTTGCGAGTCTGCGGATCCGTCAGTGGCACCCGCTGAAACTGGCGCAATTGGATGTACTGCGGACAGTTGCCGAACGACTGATCTACCGTCAGCGCAAAACCGTCCGCCCCCAGGCTGCCAATATGGCCATTGAGCCGATTGCGCCGGCGGGTGTGCAGCTCGATGCCGAGCAATCCGATCGCGGCGCCGGCCTGCAACTGCGCCGGATCATCGGCAGCCGGCAGACTGGCGAACTGCAGTTGCGTCGGCTCGGGAGAGTGAGCAAAACCCGGCTCCCCCTCCAGCACACTGGCCCAGGGGCGACCTTCGGCATCCACCGCGCCGTACAGCATGAAGGGCAATTGCTGATAGAACTGGCGGTGCTGATCCGGCATCCAGGTGCGAATCACCTTACGACCGAATTCCTCCATGCGTTCGGCAACGCCGACATGGGCCTGCAATTGTTGCTCGCCAGCGTGCCACGGTGAACGTTCCATCTCGGCCTCTCCCCTGCACCCTCGGCGCAGTGTGGATGATCAATGTCAGGCGGTGGTTTGCAGGCCGGCGACAGTGCGCGGCATGCCGACAAAACCGGGCAGCGCTTCGATGCGCGAGAGCCAGGCGCGAACGTTAGCGTAGTCGTCCAGCGACACATTGCCTTCCGGCGCATGGGCGATGTAACTGTAGGCCGAGACATCGGCAATGGTCGGCTCGCTACCCACCAGGTACGGGGTTTTGCCCAGTTCCTGATCCATCACCTTGAGAAAGTTATGCGCACGGGTGATCACTTCCTCGGCGTTGAACTTCGCTCCGAATACCGTGATCAGGCGGGCGGCGGCGGGACCGAAAGCAATTGGCCCGGCGGCTGCGGACAACCAGCGCTGTACGTGCGCGGCGCCGACCGGATCGCTTGGCAGCCAGCGACCATTACCGTATTTCTGTGCCAGGTAGACGAGGATCGCGTTGGAGTCGGCCAGCACCACGCCGTTGTCATCAATGGCCGGTACTTGCCCGAAGCTGTTGATCGCCAGGTAGCCGGGCTGTTTGTGCTCGCCTTTGGCCAGATCGACAAAGATCAGCTCGGTCGGCAATTGCAGCAGGGACAACATCAGCTCGACGCGATGGGCGTGGCCGGAACGCGGGAAGTTGTAGAGTTTGATCGCTTGCATGGTCGACTCCGTTGAATGATGGCGCCGTTCAGGGTGGACGGCGGCCGTGGGAGCCATCTTCCACCTATCGTGAAAACAACAGAATCACCAGCAAACGCAATCCATTATTTCTCTGGATGAAATAAAGCGGCATTTTTCAAGGCGGGATGCTCACGCAATGCGTTCACCATGAAGTCGACAAAACTGCGCACCCTCGCCGGCGCCTTGCGCCCGCCCTGATACACCACATGGATCGGCAGCGCAGGCAATTCAAACTCGGCGAGGACGATTTCCAGTTCGCCGGAAGCCACCTTGCTGGCCACCTGATAAGACAGCACACGGGTCAGCCCCAGGCCCAGCGACGCTGCCGTGATCGCAGCCTGATTGGCGGTGACCACCAGACGCGGCTCCGGTCTTACGCCAATGAGTTCACCGTTTTCCATGAATGGCCAGCTGCGCTGCTGGCCGATGGCCGACGTCGCCACCACCGGCGCCCCTGCCAGGGCCTGTGGATGGGTCGGCCGGCCATGGACCGCAAAGTACTCCGGCGAGCCACAAATCACCCGCCGCACCTCACCGACCCGGATCGCATGCTGATTGCTGTCCGGTAGCTCGCCGATACGTATCGCGACGTCGACACCCTCCTCGACCATGCTCACCACCCGGTCGAGCAACAGGGCGTTGATGGCAACGTCCGGGTATTGCGTCAGATAACGCGCCATCACCGGTGTGACAAACAACTCGCCGAACAAAACGGGCGCCGTCACCATCAACTGCCCACGGGGCTGGGTATGACTGCCGGCAGCGGAATCCTCCGCTTCCTGCACCTCGGCGAGAATTCTCCGACAGTCTTCCAGATAACGCAGACCCGCTTCGCTCAGATGCACGCTGCGGGTGGTACGAATCAGCAACTGCGTACCGATCCGCTGCTCCAGCGCCGCCACCGCCCGGGTCACGCTGGCTGCCGACAGACCCAAGCGCCGCGCAGCAGCAGAAAAACCCTGCTCCTGGGCGACGATGGCGAAAACCTGCATTTCCTGGAAGCGATCCATGGTGTCCTCGATCCGGATAAAAAAATCGCAGCCGAAGCTGCGATTTTATTGGGTGATCCACTGTGGATAACTTATTCCACCGTCACCGACTTCGCCAGGTTACGCGGCTGATCCACGTCAGTTCCCTTGAGCACCGCGACGTAATACGACAGCAGTTGCAGCGGAATGGTATAGAGGATCGGCGACAGAATGTCGTGGATGTGCGGCATCTGCACCACATGAGTGCCTTCGCCGTTGGTCATCCCGGCCTTCTCGTCGGCGAACACGATCAGTTCGCCGCCGCGGGCGCGGACTTCCTGCAGGTTGGATTTGAGTTTCTCCAGCAGCTCGTTGTTAGGCGCGACGGTCACCACCGGCATGTCGTTATCCACAAGCGCCAGCGGACCGTGCTTCAATTCGCCGGCCGGGTAGGCTTCGGCGTGAATGTAAGAGATTTCCTTGAGCTTCAAGGCCCCCTCCATCGCTACCGGGAATTGCGCGCCACGGCCCAGGAACAGCGTGTGGTTCTTCTCGGCAAACAACTCTGCGATCTTTTCCACCGTGCTGTCCATCGCCAGCGCTTCGCCCAGACGGGTTGGCAGACGACGCAGTTCTTCGACCAGCGTGGCTTCAACGCCTTTGCCCAATGTGCCGCGCACTTGGCCCAGAGACAGGGTCAGCAACAGCAGACCAACCAGTTGCGTGGTGAACGCCTTGGTCGAGGCCACACCGATTTCGCGACCGGCCTGGGTCAGCAGAGTCAGGTCGGACTCGCGCACCAGCGAGCTGATGCCGACGTTGCAGATCGCCAGGCTTCCCAGGAAACCCAGTTCCTTGGCGTTGCGCAGGGCGGCCAGGGTGTCGGCGGTTTCGCCGGACTGGGAGATGGTGACGAACAGAGTGTCGGGCTGCACCACCACCTTGCGGTAGCGGAACTCGCTGGCGACCTCGACCTGACAAGGAATGCCGGCCAGCTCTTCGAGCCAGTAACGGGCAACCATCCCGGCGTGATAACTGGTGCCGCACGCCACGATCTGCACGTTGCGCACTTTGGCGAACAGTTCAGCGGCTTGTGGGCCAAACGCCTGAACGAGCACCTGATCCGAACTCAATCGACCTTCCAGGGTGCGCTGCACCACGGATGGCTGCTCGTGGATTTCCTTGAGCATGTAGTGACGGAACTCGCCTTTGTCGGCGGCTTCGGCGCCATCGGTGTACTGGACGGTCTGGCGCTCGACGGCTTTACCGGTCACGTCCCAGATCTGCACCTTGTCACGCTGGATCTCGGCGATATCGCCCTCTTCCAGGTACATGAAACGGTCGGTGACCTGACGCAGGGCCAGTTGGTCGGAAGCGAGGAAGTTCTCGCCCAGACCCAGACCGATGACCAATGGGCTGCCGCTGCGGGCAGCAACCAGACGATCCGGTTGCTGCGCGTGGATGACCGCCAGACCGTAAGCGCCATGCAGCTCCTTGACCGCAGCCTTGAGGGCGTCGGTCAGGTCCGGCAGCGTCTTGAGTTTCTCAGTCAGCAGGTGGGCGATGACTTCAGTGTCAGTATCGGAACTGAACACATAGCCTTGCGCCTTGAGTTGTTCACGCAGCGCCTCATGGTTTTCGATGATGCCGTTGTGCACGACAGCGATGTCACCGGAGAAATGCGGGTGGGCATTGCGTTCGCTCGGTGCACCGTGGGTCGCCCAGCGGGTGTGGGCGATACCGAGACGGCCGACCAGCGGATGTTCGGCCAGAGCGGCGTCGAGTTCGCTGACCTTGCCCACACGGCGGGTGCGTTCGAGGGTTGCGTCATTGGTAAAGACAGCCACGCCTGCGCTGTCATAGCCCCGGTACTCCAGACGCTTGAGGCCTTCGACCAGAATGGCGGTGATATTACGTTCAGCAACGGCGCCGACAATTCCACACATGCTTATTTCTCCTGACTGACAGTCGCGCAAATCAAGTTGATACCGCGAGCCTGAATCTGATCCCGTGCGTCTGAAGGCAGGCGATCATCGGTAATTAGGGTATGGACGCTGCTCCATGGCAGCTCCAGGTTGGGAATCTTGCGGCCGATCTTGTCGGCCTCGACCATCACGATCACTTCCCGCGCCACTTCCGCCATCACCCGGCTGAGGCCGAGCAATTCATTGAACGTGGTGGTACCGCGCACCAGGTCGATGCCATCGGCACCGATAAACAACTGGTCGAAGTCGTAAGAGCGTAGTACCTGCTCCGCGACCTGGCCCTGAAAGGACTCCGAGTGCGGATCCCAGGTGCCGCCGGTCATCAACAGCACAGGCTCGTGTTCGAGTTCGCTCAGGGCGTTGGCCACATGCAGGGAGTTGGTCATCACCACAAGACCCGGCTGCTGGCCGAGTTCGGGAATCATCGCGGCGGTGGTGCTGCCGCTGTCGATGATGATGCGCGCATGCTCGCGGATGCGTGTAACCGCAGCCCGGGCGATCGCCTGTTTGTATTTGGAAACACTGAGGCTGGCGTCCGCCACCAGCTCATGCGGCATGGTGATGGCTCCACCGTAGCGACGCAGCAGCAGGCCATGACTTTCCAGCGCGGCGAGATCCTTGCGAATCGTAACTTCCGAAGTTTCGAAGCGCTTCGCGAGTTCGTCGACACTCACTTCGCCCTGTTCATTGAGCAAGGCAAGAATGTTGTGACGGCGCTGAGGTGTATTGCGTTTCGACATGGCTGATTAAGTTTCGATTCGAAAGATAACGGAAGCAATCAAAACCTATCAGTTGCAAGTCGTCAAGCCGACGCCCATAAAAAAAGACCGCCGGCGGCGGTCTTTTGAGATTTCAAGCGTTGTGGATAACTCAGTTCTTTTTGATTTTCTCAGGCCGCTTCCAGCCATCGATATTTCTCTGCCGCGCCCGGCCAACCGCCAATTGCGCGTTATCCACATTCTGGGTGATGGTCGAACCGGCCGCAGTGGTTGCACCGGCGGAGATATCCACAGGCGCCACCAGCGAGTTGTTGGAACCGATGAACACATCCTCACCCAACACGGTTTTCCACTTGTTGGCGCCGTCGTAGTTGCAGGTGATGGTGCCGGCGCCGATGTTGGTGCGCGCACCAATCTCGGCGTCGCCCAGATAAGTCAGGTGCCCGGCCTTGGCGCCTTCACCCATGCGGGCGTTTTTCAGCTCGACGAAGTTACCCACATGGGCGCGGGCCTCCAGCACGGTGCCCGGTCGCAGACGGGCAAACGGGCCGGCATCGCTGCCTTCGCCCAACACCGCGCCTTCGATATGGCTGTTGGCCTTGACCACCACGCCCTTACGCAGAGTGCTGTCCTTGATCACGCAGTTCGGGCCGATGACCACGTCATCCTCGATGACGACCTTGCCTTCGAGAATCACGTTGATGTCGATCAGCACGTCGCGACCCACGGTCACTTCGCCACGCACATCAAACCGGGCCGGATCACGCAGAGTGACACCCTGGGCCATCAGACGGCGACCGGCGCGCAACTGATAGTGACGCTCCAGTTCGGAGAGTTGTTTGCGATCATTGGCGCCCTGCACTTCCATCGGGTCGTGCGGTTGTTCAGTGGCGACGGTCAGGCCATCGCTGACTGCCATCTCGATCACATCGGTCAGGTAGTACTCGCCCTGAGCGTTGTTGTTCGACAGGCGACTCATCCAGTCCGCCAGACGATTTGCCGGCACAGCGAGAATGCCGGTATTGCCTTCGGTAATCGCCCGCTGTGCTTCGCTGGCGTCCTTGTGCTCAACGATCGCGGTAACCTTGCCGTCGGCGTCGCGCACGATGCGGCCATAACCGGTCGGGTCAGCCAGTTCGACGGTGAGCAAACCCATCTGCCCGGGCACAACGTGCTTGAGCAGGCGCTGCAGGGTTTCGACTTCGATCAACGGCACATCACCGTAGAGAATCAGTACGGTATCGGCAGTGATGAACGGAACAGCCTGAGCCGTGGCGTGACCAGTGCCCAGTTGCTTGTCCTGCAGCACGAAATTCAGGTCATCGGCGGCCAGACGTTCGCGTACCACATCCGCGCCGTGGCCAATCACCACATGAATCCGTTGTGGATCAAGTTGACGAGCGCTGTGGATAACATGCCCAAGCATGGAGTCGCCGGCAATCGGGTGCAGCACTTTGGGCAGCGCGGAACGCATGCGAGTGCCTTGGCCGGCCGCGAGGATAACGATTTCAAGAGACATGACTGGCTACCAATCCTGGGTGGTCAGCAACTGCGACCGGGGGTTTTGAAAGTCGGAAAAGAAAAAAGGGTAGCCGAGGCTACCCTTTTTTATCAATCGCACAACAAGTGGCTGACGGATTAACCGCCAAACTTCTTGCGGATCTGCTGGACGGTGCGCAGCTGAGCTGCAGCCTCGGCCAGACGTGCGGATGCAGCTCCGTAGTCGAAATCTGCGCTCTTCTCATGCAGAGCAGCTTCGGCAGCCTTGAGAGCTGCTTGAGCCTGAGCTTCATCCAGGTCGGCGGCACGTTGCACGGTATCGGCAAGCACCTTGACCATGTTCGGCTGAACCTCGAGGAAACCACCGGAGATGTAGAACACCTCGGCTTCCCCGCCTTGCTTGATCAGGCGGATCGGACCTGGCTTCAGATTAGTGATCAGCGGCGCGTGGCCCAGAGCGATACCAAGATCACCCAGAGCACCGTGCGCAATCACCATCTCGACCAGGCCGGAAAAGATCTCTCCTTCCGCGCTGACGATGTCGCAATGGACTGTCATAGCCATCTGATTGCCTCAACCTAAATTAGCGCCCGTTGCCGGGCGCCTGGATTACAGTTTCTTGGCTTTCTCGATCGCTTCTTCGATGCCGCCGACCATGTAGAACGCTTGTTCTGGCAGGTGGTCGTAGTCACCGTTGAGGATGCCTTTGAAGCCAGCAATGGTGTCTTTCAGGGAAACGTATTTACCCGAAGCACCGGTGAAGACTTCAGCCACGAAGAACGGCTGCGACAAGAAGCGCTGGATCTTACGAGCACGGGCTACCAACTGCTTGTCGGTTTCCGACAGCTCGTCCATACCCAGGATCGCGATGATGTCCTTCAGCTCTTTGTAACGCTGCAGCACGTACTGAACGCCACGAGCGGTCTCGTAGTGCTCGTTGCCGATCACGTTCGGGTCCAGCTGACGCGAAGTCGAGTCCAGTGGGTCTACCGCCGGGTAGATACCCAGGGAAGCGATGTCACGGGACAGAACGACGGTGGCGTCCAGGTGAGCAAACGTGGTTGCTGGCGACGGGTCGGTCAGGTCGTCCGCAGGTACGTATACGGCCTGGATCGAAGTAATCGAACCTTGCTTGGTCGAAGTGATGCGCTCTTGCAGCACGCCCATCTCTTCAGCCAGGGTCGGCTGGTAACCCACTGCCGAAGGCATACGGCCCAGCAGTGCGGATACTTCGGTACCGGCCAGGGTGTAACGGTAGATGTTGTCGACGAACAGCAGAACGTCGTTACCTTCGTCACGGAACTTCTCGGCCATGGTCAGACCGGTCAGCGCTACACGCAGACGGTTTCCCGGTGGCTCGTTCATTTGACCGTAGACCAGGGCTACCTTGTCGAGAACGTTGGAGTCCTTCATCTCGTGGTAGAAGTCGTTACCCTCACGAGTACGCTCACCCACACCGGCGAACACGGAATAACCGCTGTGCTCGATGGCGATGTTGCGGATCAGTTCCATCATGTTTACGGTCTTGCCTACACCGGCACCACCGAACAGACCGACTTTACCGCCCTTGGCGAACGGGCAGACCAGGTCGATAACCTTGATACCGGTTTCGAGCAGGTCGTTGCCACCTGCCTGTTCAGCGAAGGAAGGAGCGGCGCGGTGGATACCCCAGCGCTCTTCTTCGCCGATCGGGCCGGCTTCGTCGATCGGGTTGCCCAGTACGTCCATGATCCGGCCCAGGGTCGCTTTACCGACCGGTACGGAGATGGCTGCGCCAGTGTTGTTGACGTCCAGACCGCGCTTCAAGCCTTCGGTGGAGCCCATCGCAATGGTACGAACCACGCCGTCGCCCAGCTGCTGCTGAACTTCCAGAGTGGTTTCGGCGCCTTGAACCTTCAAGGCGTCGTAGATGCTCGGTACGCTGTCGCGTGGAAATTCCACGTCGATAACGGCGCCGATGATTTGAACGATACGTCCGCTACTCATAGCTGGATCCTCTGAATATTTGAACCGTTAAACCGCGGCAGCGCCGCCGACGATTTCCGAGATCTCTTGGGTGATCGCAGCCTGACGCGCCTTGTTGTAGATCAGCTGCAAATCGCTGATCAAATCACCGGCGTTGTCGGTAGCGTTCTTCATCGCGATCATCCGCGCAGCCTGTTCAGCCGCGTTGTTCTCGACCACCGCCTGGTACACCTGCGACTCCACGTAACGCACCATCAAGCCGTCAAGCAGCTCTTTGGCGTCTGGTTCGTAGAGATAGTCCCAGTGGTGCTTGAGTTCTTGATCCGGGGTCGCCACCAGTGGAATCAACTGCTCCACGGTAGGCTGTTGCGTCATGGTGTTGATGAACTTGTTGGATACCACGGACAGGCGGTCGATACGGCCGTCCAGATAAGCATCCAGCATCACCTTGACGCTGCCGATCAGATCGTTGATCGACGGTTCTTCACCCAGGTGGCTGATAGCTGCAACGACGTTACCGCCGAAGTTGCGGAAAAAGGCCGCACCCTTGCTACCAACGACACACAGATCAATCTCGACGCCGTTTTCGCGGTTTACCGCCATGTCCTTGACCAGAGCCTTGAACAGGTTGGTGTTCAAGCCGCCGCACAGACCACGGTCACTGCTCACCACGACATAGCCGACGCGCTTGACGGCGCGGTCGATCATGAACGGATGGCGGTATTCCGGGTTGGCGTTGGCCAGATGCCCAATTACCTGGCGGATACGCTCCGCATAAGGGCGGCTAGCAGCCATGCGCATTTGTGCCTTGCGCATTTTGCTGACCGCCACTTTTTCCATGGCGCTGGTAATTTTTTGCGTGCTTTTGATGCTCGCAATCTTACTGCGAATCTCTTTTGCGCCTGCCATGTAACACCTATCAGGTTAGCAAGCGGGAGCCTTGCGGCTCCCGCTGCGGCTTACCAGGTTTGGGTGGCCTTGAACTTCTCGATACCAGCCTTCAGGCCAGCGTCGATTTCGTCATTGAAGTCACCTTTAACGTTGATCTTGGCCATCAAATCGGCGTGATCGCGGTTGAAGTAAGCAATCAGCGCTTGCTCGAAGCTGCCGACTTTGGCGATTTCAATGTCAGTCAGGAACCCACGCTCAGCGGCATACAGCGACAGCGACATGTCGGCGATCGACATTGGCGCGTATTGCTTCTGCTTCATCAGCTCGGTAACGCGCTGACCATGCTCAAGTTGCTTGCGGGTCGCTTCGTCCAGATCAGAAGCGAACTGGGCGAATGCCGCCAGTTCACGGTACTGAGCCAGAGCGGTACGGATACCACCGGACAGCTTCTTGATGATCTTGGTCTGAGCGGCACCACCCACACGGGATACCGAAACACCGGCGTTCACTGCAGGACGGATGCCCGAGTTGAACATGGCCGATTCCAGGAAGATCTGACCGTCGGTGATGGAAATCACGTTGGTCGGAACGAACGCGGAAACGTCGCCAGCCTGGGTTTCGATGATCGGCAGTGCGGTCAGGGAACCGGTTTTGCCGGTGACTGCGCCGTTGGTGAACTTCTCTACGTACTCTTCCGAAACGCGGGATGCGCGCTCCAGCAGACGGGAGTGGAGATAGAACACGTCGCCTGGGTAGGCTTCACGTCCTGGTGGACGGCGCAGCAGCAGGGAAATCTGGCGGTAAGCCACTGCTTGCTTGGACAGATCGTCATAAACGATCAGCGCGTCTTCACCGCGGTCGCGGAAGAATTCACCCATGGTGCAACCGGAGTACGGAGCCAGGAATTGCAGTGCTGCAGATTCCGAAGCGCTCGCTGCAACGATGATGGTGTTGGCCAGTGCACCGTTTTCTTCCAGCTTGCGAACCACGTTGGCGATGGTCGATTGCTTCTGACCGATTGCCACGTAGACGCAGAAAATGCCGCTGTCTTTCTGGTTGATGATCGCGTCGATCGCCAGAGCGGTTTTACCGATCTGACGGTCACCGATGATCAGCTCACGCTGGCCACGGCCGACAGGGATCATGGCATCGACAGCCTTGTAGCCAGTCTGTACAGGCTGGTCTACCGACTTACGCCAGATCACGCCCGGAGCAACTTTCTCGACCGCGTCGGTCTCGGTGTTGCCCAGTGGACCTTTGCCGTCAACAGGGTTACCCAGTGCGTCGACAACGCGACCCAGCAGTTCCTTACCAACCGGAACTTCGAGGATGCGGCCGGTGCACTTGGCGCTCATGCCTTCAGCCAGAGTCGTGTATGCGCCCAGTACAACGGCACCTACGGAGTCTTGCTCCAGGTTGAGGGCCATACCGTAGACGCCGCCCGGAAACTCGATCATCTCGCCGTACATGACGTCGGCCAGACCGTGAATCCGCACGATACCGTCAGATACGCTGACGACAGTGCCTTCGTTACGGGCTTGGGAGGTCACATCGAGCTTTTCGATGCGGCCCTTGATAATTTCACTTATTTCGGAAGGATTGAGTTGCTGCATTGCTCTGCTGCCCCTTCAAACTCAAGATTTCAATGCTTCGGCAAGTTTCGCGATTTTGCCGCGAATCGAGCCATCGATAACCAGGTCGCCGGTGCGGATGACGACACCCCCTATAAGGGAAGCATCCTCCGCAACTTGCAGGCGCACTACCCGGCTGAGTCGTGCACTGAGAACCTTGGCGAGTTTGTCTTGCTGTTCTTGGTTCAATGCAAAAGCACTGGTCACTTCAACGTCTACCGATTTCTCTTGTTCGGCCTTGTACAGGTCGAAAAGAGCGGCAATCTCCGGCAGAAGCGGGAGACGGTCGTTCTCGGCAACGACATTGATGAAGTTCTGTGCCTTGGCATCAAACTTGTCGCCGCACACGTCAATGAACGTGGCGGCCTTTTCTGCGCTCGTCAGTCGCGGGGCCTTGAGCACGCGCTGCATGGTGTCGTCTTGCGACACCGCTGCTGCCAGGCCGAGCATGGCTGACCAATTGGCCAGTTGCTGGTGGGCCTGAGCGTGCTCGAAGGCCGCCTTAGCGTAAGGTCGGGCCAACGTGGTCAGTTCTGCCATGATCGCCCTCGCTTAGATTTCAGCAGCCAGTTGGTTAACCAGCTCTGCGTGCGCGTTTTGATCGATTGTGGCACCCAGGATCTTCTCGGCGCCGCCGACAGCCAGCAAGCCCACTTGGGCGCGCAGCTTGTCTTTGACACTGTTCAGTTCCTGTTCGATCTCGGCTTGAGCCTGAACCTTCACACGGTCAGCATCGACGCGGGCCTTTTCAACGGCCTCTTCGACAATCTGGTTACCGCGTTTCTTGGCTTGCTCGATGATTTCAGCTGCCTGAGCTTTCGCTTCGCGCAGTTGCTGACCCGCTTTTTCTTGGGCCAACTCCAGGTCGCGAGCTGCACGGCTGGCAGCGTCCAGACCATCAGCGATCTTCTTTTGACGTTCGTGCAGAGCTGCGATGACCGGAGGCCATACGAACTTCATGCAGAACAGTACAAAAATCAGGAACGCAACGGACTGGCCAATCAGGGTCGCATTAATGTTCACGCCAACACCTCGCAGTTACGTTGTCCATCACACCAAATCACTCGGAAAATCCGAATGATTAGCCAGCGATCTGACCAACGAACGGGTTCGCAAAGGTGAAGAACAGAGCGATACCAACACCGATCATGGTTACGGCGTCGAGCAGACCGGCAACGATGAACATTTTAACTTGCAGCATTGGAACCATTTCTGGCTGACGCGCTGCGCCTTCCAGGAACTTGCCGCCCAGCAGGCCGAAACCAATTGCGGTACCCAGTGCGCCCAGGCCGATCAACAGTGCAACAGCGATAGCGGTTAGACCAACTACAGTTTCCATCTTTCCTCCCGACTTTTACGTCGTATGGTTTAGGTTTTTTAGATTAAAGCGGTAAAACAAATCGTTTCATGGTGCCCCGTGAGGAGCCCCTTCCCGTTTGACCGGGAAGGACATCAGACTAGTCGAGACTGGTCTTAATGGTTTTCTTCGTGCGCCATCGACAGGTAGACGATGGTCAGCATCATGAAGATGAACGCCTGCAGGGTGATGATCAGGATGTGGAACACAGCCCACGCCCACTGCAGGACAACGCCCAGGCCGCTCAGCCAGAGCAGGCCGCTGCCGAACATCACAGCGATCAGGATGAACACCAGCTCGCCGGCATACATGTTGCCGAACAGACGCAGAGCGAGAGAGATCGGTTTGGCGATCAGGGTCACGAATTCCAGCAGGAAGTTCACCGGAATCAGCAGGGCCTGAACGAAGATGTTCTTGCTGCCGAACGGATGCAGGGTCAGCTCGCCGATGAAGCCGCCGAGGCCCTTGACCTTGATGCTGTAGAAAATGATCAGTGCGAAAACCGAGAACGCCATGCCCAGGGTCGCGTTCGGGTCAGTAGTCGACACGGCGCGGAACGGGATGTGGTGGTCGCCGGAGATCAGGACGGCCAGCTGAGGAATCCAGTCGACCGGTACCAGGTCGACGGCGTTCATCAGGAACACCCAGACGAAGATGGTCAGTGCCAGCGGTGCGATCACCGGGCTACGGCCATGGAAGCTGTCTTTCACGCTGCCATCGACGAATTCGACCAGGACTTCAACGAAGTTCTGCAGCGCACCCGGCTGACCGGAAGTCGCCTTCTTGGCCGCCATGCGGAAAAGAATGACGAAGATCAGACCCAGCGCGACCGACCAGCCGAGGGTATCGACGTGGAAAGCCCAGAAGCCCATTTCCTTGGCTTCTGCTGCGGTGTGGGCAAAGCCCCAGCCGCCGTTGGGTAGCTGACCGAAGGTCAGGTTCTGCAAGTGGTGCTGGATATAGCCCGAAGCGGTTGTTTCTGCCATGGTTGCCTCAAACGCCCTAAGGTCTCGAAAGTCTTGTTCTCATCAGCAGGGGAGCGAACCAGCTGACCGACTGAGTCAGCACGAACGCGCCGAATACAGCAATCGGCGCCAGTGGCTTCACACCTGCAAACACCAGTGCAAACAGCACTGCCGTCAAAATCAGTTTGCCTGCCTCGCCGGCATAGAAAGACCGGACGATGGACTGGGCTGCTCGGGCGCCGGAAAACCGAAAAGCCTTATGAGCGAAATAAACATTGGGCAGCAAGGCTATCAGGCCTCCGCAAAGTCCCGAGTATCCGGCAACGACTCCGTGCCATTGCCAGAGCGCCAAAGCGGCAATGAGCAAAATGACAAATTGAGCCATCAACACCGGAAAAACCGCCAGGCGATGGAACGGCAGGCGGTTTGGCTTGCGGGTTTCCATCACTATTGCTCTCCAATGGTCGGCTGCCAAAATTCAATAACTTGGCATAATTTGTGCCGACAAAATGCGCGCAGAGTATAGGGGCGGTTCTGCCCCTATTCAACTGTCAGGTAGTGATTTCCGACTGCGCGCTACAAGGGGAATTGTTTCAGCGGATGTGTGCGAGCACACCTTGAAGCTCATCGAGGGAGTTGTAACCAATCACCAACTGGCCTTTGCCCTTCTTGCCGTGGCGGATCTGCACCGCAGAGCCCAGCCGCTCGGCCAGACGCTGTTCAAGCCGGGCGATATCCGGGTCGGGTTTGGCAGGCTCGACCGGCTCCGGTTTCCCGCTCAGCCACTGACGAACCAGTGCCTCAGTTTGGCGCACAGTGAGGCCGCGTGCGACAACATGTCGCGCCCCTTCCACCTGCTGATTGTCCGGCAGACCGAGCAATGCACGGGCATGACCCATTTCCAGGTCGCCATGGGACAGCATGGTCTTGATGACTTCCGGCAGCGCAATCAGGCGCAACAGGTTGGCTACCGTGACGCGGGACTTACCCACAGCCTCGGCGACCTGTTGCTGAGTGAGCTGGAATTCCTGCTGCAAGCGCTGCAGGGCCACCGCTTCCTCGATCGGATTCAGGTCTTCGCGCTGGATGTTCTCGATCAGCGCGATGGCGATCGCGGTTTCATCCGGCACGTCGCGAACCATCGCAGGAATGGTTTCCTGCCCGGCTTGCTGACTTGCGCGCCAGCGACGTTCGCCGGCGATGATTTCGAAACGACCACCGCCAATCGGGCGAACCACGATCGGCTGCATCACGCCCTGGGCCTTGATCGACTGCGCCAGCTCTTCCAGCGCCTGCGGATCCATGTCCCGGCGTGGCTGATACTTGCCGCGCTGCAGCAGGTCCAACGGCAGGTGCTGCAACTCACGGCTGTCCGCCTGCGCTGCCTGTTCTTCCAGCGCGCTGACAGTCGGACCGCTCAGCAGTGCATCCAGTCCTCGTCCGAGACCTCGTTTCTTGACGGCCATGGGAATTCCTTAAGTTGGCTGGGCAGCGGCGGTGCGTGAATTTTTGCGCTGACGGCGAACCATCTCGCCCGCCAGGGCCAGATAGGCCAGCGCGCCACGCGATTGCTTGTCGTACGCCAGCGCCGGCATGCCGTAGCTCGGGGCTTCGGCGAGACGGATGTTGCGCGGGATCACCGTGTCGTAAAGCTGATCGCCGAAGTGTTCCTTGAGCTGGGCCGATACATCGTTCATCAGGCTCAGGCGCGGGTCATACATGGTCCGCAGCAGGCCTTCGACTTTCAGGTTCGGGTTCAGCAGTTCGGCGATGCGTTTGATGTTATCCACAAGGTCGCTCAGACCTTCGAGCGCAAAATACTCGCACTGCATGGGGATAATGACCCCGTCGGCGGCAACCAGTGCGTTCAGCGTGAGCATCGACAGCGACGGCGGGCAGTCGATCAGAATGTAATCGTAGTTTTCACGGATCGGCGCCAACGCGCTGCGCAGACGGCTTTCCTTCATCTGCATTTCCAGCAGCACCACCTCGGCCGCCGTCAGGTCGCGGTTGGCCGGTAGCAGTTGATAACCGCCGTGTTCCGAATAGTGCATGGCCTGGGCCAGATCGCATTCACCGATCAGCAGGTCGTAGACCGAATTTTCCAGGCCATGTTTATCCACACCGCTGCCCATGGTGGCGTTGCCCTGTGGATCGAGATCGATCAACAGCACCCGGCGCTTGGTCGCGACCAGGGATGCTGCGAGGTTGATGCAGGTGGTGGTCTTGCCCACACCACCCTTCTGGTTCGCTATCGCGAATACCTTAGCCATTCTTGCTTGTGTTCCCAATCATGCCGTGCGGCGCAGTATCAGCAGATGGCGTTGGCCTTGGCAACCGGGTACGGCCAGGGCGTGTTCGCTATCGAGTTTGAAGTCTGCCGGCAATGCTACCAGCTCATCGGCCGGATGGACGCCCTTCATTGCCAGCCAGCGCGTATCGGCGTCGCCGAGGTGGCGAGTCCAGTTGGTGAAGTTCTCCATGCTGCTGAATGCCCGGGAAATAATCCCGTTGAATGGCTGTGCAGGCTGGAACGCTTCGACGCGACTGTGGATAACTTGCAGGTTATCCAGTTTGAGTTCGAGTTTGACCTGGGTCAGAAAACGGGTTTTCTTGCCGTTGCTGTCCAGGCACGTCACTTGCGAGTCCGGATACAGGATCGCCAGAGGGATCCCCGGCATGCCGCCGCCGCTGCCGACATCCAGCCAGCGACCGTTTTCGATGAACGACATCACGCTGAGGCTATCGAGCAAGTGACGGGACACCATTTCGTCCGGGTCGCGAACGGCGGTCAGGTTGTAGGCCTGGTTCCATTTGATCAACAGGGCCAGATAACCCAGCAGCAATTCGTGCTGGGTTTCAGTGAGATTGACACCGAGCTCGCGGGCTCCTGTGGATAACTCTTCGGCGTGTTGCGAAGTGACCTTAGAACTCAAGCGCTTTGCTCCAACTGACGGCCCGCGCCGCGTTTTTTCAAATGAATCATCAACAGCGAAATTGCTGCCGGGGTCACACCCGGGATCCGCGAAGCCTGGCCCAGCGTCTCGGGACGCGTGGCGCCCAACTTGCTCTGGATCTCCTTGGAAAGACCGGAAATGTTGGTGTAATCGATATCCACAGGCAGTTTCGTGTCTTCACTGGCGCGCAGACGGGCGATTTCGTCCTGTTGGCGATCGATGTAACCGGCGTACTTGGTCTTGATCTCGACCTGTTCGGCGACCTGTGGATCTTCAGCGCCCTGCCCGGTCACTTCGACCAGACCAGCGTAGTCGATTTCCGGACGGCTCAAGAGATTGAGCAGGTTGTATTCGTGAGTCAGCGGAGTGCCGAATTTTTCTGCAATTGCATCGCCCTGCTGGGTGCCCGGGCGAACCCAAGTGCTTTTCAGACGCTGCTCTTCCAGCTCGATGTTTTCGCGCTTCTTGCAGAAAGCCGCCCAGCGCGCGTCATCGACCAGACCCAGTTCGCGACCTTTTTCGGTCAGACGCAAGTCCGCGTTGTCCTCACGCAGGATGAGGCGGTACTCGGCACGGGAAGTGAACATGCGGTACGGCTCTTGAGTACCGAGGGTGATCAGGTCGTCGACCAATACCCCGATGTACGCTTCATCGCGACGCGGACACCAGGCTTCTTTGCCTTTCGCACGCAGCGCGGCGTTGGCTCCTGCGAGCAAACCCTGGGCGCCGGCTTCTTCGTAACCGGTGGTGCCGTTGATCTGGCCAGCGAAAAACAGACCGCCGATGACTTTGGTTTCCAGGCTGTACTTCAGGTCGCGCGGATCGAAGTAGTCGTACTCGATCGCATAACCCGGACGCACGATGTGCGCGTTTTCCATGCCGCGAATCGATTGCACGATCTGCAATTGCACGTCGAACGGCAGGCTTGTGGATATCCCGTTCGGATACAGCTCATGGGTGGTCAGGCCTTCCGGCTCGATGAAAACCTGATGGCTTTCCTTGTCGGCGAAGCGATGAATCTTGTCTTCGATCGACGGGCAATAACGCGGGCCAATGCCTTCGATCTCGCCGGCAGCGGAATACATCGGCGAACGGTCGAGGTTCGCGGCAATGATTTCGTGGGTACGGGCGTTGGTGTGAGTAATCCAGCAACTGACCTGCCGTGGATGTTGTTCTTTGTTGCCCATGAACGACATCACCGGAATCGGCGTATCACCTGGCTGCTCGGTCATCACCGAGAAATCCACAGACTTGCCGTCGATACGCGGTGGCGTGCCGGTTTTCAGGCGTCCAACGCGCAGCGGCAATTCACGCAGGCGATGCGCAAGGGCGATCGACGGGGGATCACCGGCACGACCGCCGGAAAAATTCTGCAAACCGATGTGGATAAGTCCGCCGAGGAACGTGCCGGTGGTCAACACCACGGAATCGGCGAAGAAACGCAGACCCATTTGCGTGACAACACCGCGTACTTGTTCCTGCTCGACGATCAGGTCGTCAGCGGCTTGTTGAAATATCCACAGGTTCGGCTGGTTTTCCAGAATTTCGCGGACAGCGGCCTTGTAAAGAATACGGTCGGCTTGCGCACGGGTTGCACGTACGGCCGGGCCTTTGCGGCTGTTCAACACGCGAAACTGGATACCGCCCAGATCGGTGGCCATGGCCATCGCGCCGCCGAGGGCGTCGATTTCCTTGACCAGATGGCTTTTGCCAATGCCTCCGATGGCCGGGTTGCAACTCATGGCACCGAGGGTTTCCACGTTGTGCGTCAGCAGAAGGGTTTTTGCACCCATGCGTGCTGAGGCCAGTGCTGCCTCGGTACCGGCATGACCGCCGCCGATGACGATCACTTCAAAACGGGAAGGGAAATCCACCACGCACCTCGTGCCTGCTTAAGTAGGTAATTCAGGAATAGTTTGAGATCAGGTTTCTGGACCTGGTCGGCAAGTATAGGGACTTCGCCCTTCCTAAAGAACCCTTTGCACAAAATTTAACCAGCTGTGGAGAACTCGCGGTTAAAAGAATAAAAAAGAGAGAAATTTATAAAACCTTTGTTTTAAAGCTTATTCTTACTGCCCATGATTTCTGTGGATAGATTTCTACAGGCCTTTATTTTCAATGTGTACAGAGATTCAAAACCCTGTGGCCATGTCGCCATGAGGCCCTTGGATAACCGGTTTAAGCCTGTGGATTAATGCGGTGGTTATCCACAGAGGCAGTTATGTTCACTTTTCAGGCCCTGTTATCAACTGCCCTCAGCGGCGGTTATTCACAGGGCTTAATTCACAGAAATCTGATGAATGAAGGGATCGCGGACGCAGAAAATCCGCCCAGGATCAGAAAACCTGTCCGGCACTGGGGGAAGGAAATACGAGGAAGAGGGAACAGACAGGTCGCGTATGGACCTGTCTGTGGACAGCGGATGGATTATTTACCGATGCAGAAGCTGGAAAAGATCCGTCCCAGCAGATCATCGGAGCTGAAGGCGCCGGTGATTTCCCCAAGGGACTGCTGGGCCTGACGCAGGTCTTCGGCCAGCAACTCACCCGCTCCCGCCAACGTCAGTTGGGCACGTCCATGTTCCAGGGCATCACTGGCATGACGCAGGGCTTCCAGGTGCCGGCGGCGTGCGCTGAAGCTGCTTTCCGACGTCTGTTCGTAGCCCATGCAGGCCTTGAGGTGATCACGTAGCAGATCCAGCCCTTCACCGGCGGATTTTGCGCTCAGACTGATCGTTACATGGCCGTCGTCGCTGACTTCCAGAGCAATGGGTTCACCGGTGAGATCAGCCTTGTTGCGAATCAGCGTGACCTTCGCCGGATCCGGCCGGGTTTCAAGGAATTCCGGCCACAGCGCAAACGGATCGGCGGCCTCGGGCGCCATGGCATCGACAACCAGCAGCACTCGATCAGCTTCGCCGATGGCTTTCAATGCTCGTTCAACGCCGATCTTTTCCACATGATCATCGGTGTCGCGCAGACCGGCGGTGTCCACTACGTGCAGCGGCATGCCGTCGATGTGGATATGTTCGCGCAGGATATCCCGAGTCGTGCCGGCGATCTCCGTCACGATGGCGGCTTCTCGTCCGGCCAATGCATTCAGCAGACTGGATTTGCCGGCATTCGGACGACCGGCAATCACCACGGTCATGCCGTCACGTAGCAATGCGCCCTGCCCGGCTTCGCGCAATACGGTGGATAACTCGTTACGAACCTTGTCGAGCATGCTCAGGACATGGCCATCGGCGAGGAAGTCGATTTCTTCTTCCGGGAAGTCGATCGCGGCTTCGACATAAATCCGCAAACCGATCAGCTGTTCGGTGAGGTTATGCACACGTTGGGAAAATGCACCCTGCAACGAACGCAGAGCGTTTCGTGCGGCCTGTGCAGAACTGGCTTCGATCAGGTCGGCAATGGCCTCGGCCTGGGCCAGGTCGAGTTTGTCATTGAGGAATGCTCTTTCGCTGAACTCACCGGGCCGCGCCAGACGGCAACCCAGTTCCAGACAACGCTTGAGCAACATGTCGAGGACGATCGGGCCACCGTGTCCCTGCAGTTCCAGTACGTCTTCGCCAGTGAACGAGTTCGGCCCCGGGAAATATAACGCCAGACCTTCATCCAGCACCTGCTGATCTTCACTGAAGAACGGGCCGTAGTGGGCAAACCGTGGTTTCAGTTCACGGCCGCTGATGGCTTTGGCTGCAACGCTGGCCAGCGGCCCGGAAATTCGAACGATGCCCACGCCGCCACGGCCCTGGGCGGTAGCGACGGCTGCGATGGTTTCACGAGGTGCGCTCATAAACCGGTATCCAGACAAAAATGGCAGATAGCAAAACGCCCCACTAGGGGGCGTTTTGAGTGGTGTTATCCACAGAGTAAGTTACGCCTCGGCTTTTTTCGTCGCCGCTTCGATCTTACGCGTGATGTACCACTGTTGGGCAATCGACAGGCAGTTGTTCACAACCCAGTACAGCACCAGACCTGCCGGGAACCACAGGAAGAAGAAGGTGAAGATGATTGGCATCATTTTCATCACCTTGGCCTGCATCGGATCCGGAGGTGTAGGGTTCAGACGCTGCTGGATGAACATGGTCGCGCCCATGATGATCGGCAGGATGAAGAACGGATCCTTGATCGACAGGTCGGTAATCCACAGCATGAACGGCGCCTGGCGCATTTCCACGCTTTCCAGCAGAACCCAGTACAGAGAAAGGAAAACCGGCATCTGCACCAGGATCGGCAAGCAGCCGCCCAGCGGATTGATCTTCTCTTTCTTGTACAGCTCCATCATGGCTTGCGACATTTTCTGCCGGTCATCGCCATGTTGCTCTTTCAGTGCAGCCAGTTTCGGAGCCACGGCGCGCATGCGGGCCATCGACTTGTAGCTGGCGGCCGACAGAGGGAAGAAAATCCCTTTGATCAGCATGGTCAGGAAGATGATCGACCAGCCCCAGTTGCCGACGATGCTGTGGATATGTTGCAGGAGCCAGAAGATTGGCTGGGCAATGAACCACAGAATGCCGTAGTCGACGGTCAGTTCCAGACCTGGGGACAACTCTTTCAGCACAGCCTGGCTTTTCGGACCGGCGTACAGAACAGCGCTGGTTTCGACTTTCGCACCCGGTGCAGCGGTCAGCGAAGGACCGGTGTAACCGATGATGTAATTGCCTTTGCTGTCTTTACGGGTCTGGACGATGTTGTTTTCGCCCTTCGGAGCAACCCATGCCGTCACGAAGTAGTGTTGCAGCCAGGCTACCCAGCCACCGGTGACGGTTTCCTTGAGCTGACCTTTGTCCATGTCCTTCATGGACACTTTCTTGTACGGCTCGGAACTTGTCCACAGGGCAGCGCCCAGGTAAGTCGCGGTACCGGTAGCAGTAGTCGATGAAGGATCGGCGCTTGCATCACGTTTCAGCTGGGCAAACATCGAACCGGACCAAGGCTGAGCGCTCTGGTTGTCGATCAGATAAGTCACGGTCACGTCATACAGGCCACGTTTCAGAGTGAAACGCTTGATGTAATTGACGCCGTCCTTGCTGAACTTCAGGTCAACGACCAGTTGGTCCTGACCGTCAGCCAGTTGATAAGTCTTCTTCTCCGAGGAGTAGATCGGACGACCGGCCGGATTTGCATCCGGACCGTTGGTGCCGATCAGACCGCTCTGTGCCAGATAAGTACGTTCGCCGCCGTTGTCGAACAGCTGGAACGGTACGTCCGGACGATCCTGACGGCGTGGATACAGCGGCAAGGTCAGCTGGGCAACATCGCCACCTTGTGGATCGATCGCGAGATCGAGCACGTCGGTCTTGATCTGGATCAGATCCTTGCTGACGGCGACCGGCGTTTCGGCAGGTGCGCTGGTATCACTTGCGGCGCGCGGAATATCGTCACTGGCGGCAGCATTATTGCCAGTGGCGGTGTCCGGCAAACCGGATGTAGTCGTACTGGAAGCAACATTCTGAGTCGGCAGGGCAGCCTGGCCATAGTCCTGGTTCCATTTAAGGACCATGACGTAGGACACGATTGCCAGGGCGACGATCAGGATCGTGCGTTTGATATCCATGATTACTCGGCCATCGAAGAAGAACGGGAGGTAGGGATAGGTGGAACCGGGTCATAACCACCGGGATTCCACGGATGACAGCGACCTAAACGACGAAAGGTCAGCCAGCCACCGCGCAGAAGGCCATGATTTTCGATGGCTTCATACGCGTAGCAGGAACAGCTGGGGTAGAAACGACAGTGACTGGCCATCAAGGGACTAATGGCGTAGCGATAAAACTGGATCGGAACGAGTGCCAGTTTACGCATCGGGACTGTCTACCCCTACAGTTTCGGTTTTGACTGCTGGTACCGGCTTGTTGCGTGCCAGACGCTTCCAGAGTTTGCCGAAATGCTGAATCAATTCGGGGTTTTCTACGTCACCCAAACCTTTGCGCGCGACGATAACGATGTCCCAGCCGACCAGTGAATCCTGGTGCAGGCGAAACGATTCGCGCATCAGACGTTTGAGGCGATTGCGCTCGACGGAGAGTTTTACACTCTTTTTCCCGATAACCAGTCCGAGACGGGGGTGATCGAGATCGTTGTTGCGCGCAAGGAGCAGGAGATTTTTCCCCGGAACCTTGCCGGTAGGGGAGTCAAAGACCGCCTTGAAGTGCCGGGGAGTAAGCAGACGCTTTTCCCGACTGAAGTCCTGACTCACCTCCAGTGCCGGATTATCAAACTGCCAGACGTGCGCGGCCTTTGGCGCGACGACGCGACAGTACGGCACGACCGTTCTTGGTAGCCATGCGAGCACGGAAACCGTGGGTACGAGCGCGTTTGATAGTGCTTGGTTGGAAAGTACGTTTCATGTCGTGTTACCTGGTTCGTCCACAACGGGCCGGAATGGCCCCCGTTTTAAGAGACCGGGGATTCTAGAGAAAGCAAGTCCATAGGTCAATTTCCAACCAACGTTTCCTTATAAATAGATCTTCGGAGCGTGGGGGACCTGATTAACCGTTTGCCAGAGATAAAAATAAAGAAGGGAATTATTTAAAGCTTTTCTGTAAAGCTTGTAAAAGCTAGGCACGTCCTCGTCTGTGGATAACTGGCTCAAGGCCTTGTTTCAAGCGATGTACAGAGAATGACAACTACAGTGGAAAACCGTGTTAAGCCTGTGCTGCACTGTCGGATAACCTGTGTGTGGAAAGGGCGGTTATCCACAGGCCGGTTATCCACCGACTTTCGCCCCCAGTTGTCCAGTGTGCTCAGATAGGGTTATCCACAAAGCTTATGCACACACCGTTGGTCGCCTTTTTCTCGTTTAACGCATTGATAAATCATGTGCACCGGGCAACCTGCATGTGGATAAGTGGACGACTGGCCGCTACAATGGCCGCTTGTTTTTGCCTCACCGGCTTTCAACTTAGGGGATATCC